>DASZZI010000071.1:0-27941 GCA_035544995.1 Candidatus Acidiferrum sp. | reverse complement strand
CTACATTTTCAGTCTCGGCTGCACGGCCTGTGCGGCCTCCTTCTGAGCCTTGATGCGGGGCGGCGGTTGAGAAGGCAAGGGCAGATTGAGTTGGTGCAGCATCAGCATCTGCTCAAGTTCCGGCTGGGTGTAGCGCGGCATGATCAGCCAACGCCCGTCGGTGGTGGGCAGACAGACGTCGAGCATTTGAAGGGTGACCAGCTTCTGCAGCACCGCTCGCGGCGTGAGGCCCGGAGCCAGGGCGGTGAGCCGCTGCTTCAGAGTGACGGAGAGGGCGTAGGCCAAGAACGCCACGAAAATGTGCGCTTCCACGCGCTTCTCCAATTGATGATAGAAGGGACGCAGCCCCAGTTCGCTCTTCAAAGTTTTGAAGGCCGCCTCGATCTGGGTGAGTTGGATATAGCGTGCCCACAGGACGGCGGGGTCTTCGCCCACCAGGTTCGAGCGCAACAGGTAATGTCCGTCGCGGAGTTCGGTCTTGTTCAGCTTCTCCTTGTCCAGAGCGAAGGTGAACGTCTGGCGGGTGACGGTTGCGCCTTCCGGCGGCAACTGTAGACGCACGAAGCCGAACGCCCATCCCGCCTCCTTTTTCGCCGCTCCGATCCGCAACAAGAGTTGATCGCGCGCCGGGCATTTCCGCCCTAGGTCGCGTAGTTTCCAAAGCACGCGCACCAGCTTGCGACGCCGGATGGCCTGCTCTTTCGCCCGTCGTCCTTCGCTCTTGGCGAGTACATATAATTCGCCACCCTCAGCGAACAGCTTGACCTCCACCGACTCGCGCACTTTCCTCCACGGCAACTCCAGCCACTTCTTCTCGTACTGCCGTATCTTGTCGCGCGGCGTGCCCACCAAGTAGAACACGTCCCGCTGCGGGTCGCGCATCTCCGTCAAAGTTTCTGCCGCAACCCAAGGGATCGCAAGTCGGAGCTCTCAACTACGCTGCCATCCGGGCCGAGGTAAACACCAACATTGGGGAACCCCTCCCCACGTTTGAAGAGACGATCGCGGACTCCGACGAGCTGATGTGGGACGAGGAATAGGGCCTTTCCGCCAGGAGCCTTCCTTTTTTTCCATGCGGTTTCCTTTCTTCTGCTCCTCTCCGCGCCCGCTATTGCCAAGGCGAGCCTAATACGGCGCTCCTCATCATTCGTGCGAACTCGTGTGCGTGCATTTCTTGAACCTGGCTGTTTCGGGAGCGAACGAAAAGCAAAGGGTGAGTCAGTGTAACGCCGGGCATGATGCGAAGGCAGAGAGTCCTTCTCTCTCGTTCTCTCTTTTGTTAGGTTTGGTGTGGGGGCGCTGCGATGCTCAGGCATTCGCCGAAGGGTTCTAGAGGTTGGATTCAGATAAATCCTGTTTACGCCGATTCCTTCCCAGCGGCTGACTCTCGGAAACTTTCTGGTCGTCGTTTCGGCAGGTGGAGGCCGCTGGGGGTTCTCCATCACGTTCCGGCAGACCCCGTCTTAAGGAGGCTCGCGAGCTTTCTGGGGAAACGCGAGTTGATGAGTTACGTCCGTTTGGCTGCCTGATGACTTGAATGTGATCGTTGGTAGCCCAATTTTGTGCCCACCACCAAACCCTACCGAGTACTACTGAGTGTTGGCCTTGCGCCAGTAAGCGCGCGCCTGCATGACACTTGTAGCTGTCCGTAGCATTTCATAGCACAAGATGTAACTCATTGATTCTTCGTGCGGCAACGGCTACGAACCAGAAGGTCGGAGGTTCCCCGCCGGGGCGGGCCTCTAGGGCGCGCCACTTTTCTCATTGCGGCTTAGGCAGTTAGTAGCCCCTGTGCCTGCCAAAAACTCCATCGCAGGATGAAAACGATTCGGAGCGGGTATCAAGGACTTCTCGTCCAGCTAATCTGGACAAGATAAAATACTTGACCTGTGACTTGACTTCTGAACAGTGAAAGTATACCTTTGCTCACCAATGTTGTTTGCTTTGAATCAGGAGGACAATATGGCGGAAGAACCTAAAACCAAATCCAAGGAAGAGATCAAAGATTTACCAAAGAAAGCTAGGGATAGTTCGTTAACTGAAGAGGACCTCGGCGACGTCGCCGGTGGCACCATCCCCCCCATCGCTGGCGGCATCGGTGTGCTGAGAAAGCCAGGAGTAGAGAGTCAGCCGAATTTTGAGGCCTCGACCGATGGAAAACCCCCAACTCCCACTGGATAACACATAGATAAGCGGTAACCCATGCGCAGCGGCTGGGATGTTGCCGCTGCGCATTCCTCGCCAAGTTAGGCTCCAGTTAGCCAACCTGGGGCCCGCGCCCCTGCATACGAACTGTTATGATTCTGATCATTGCTGACGAACGTGACGTCCATGTGCCTTATGTAACAAAGAAATTGGATTCCCGGGGCGCGCATTACCTTATATTTGACCCTCAACACTTCCCCGCCACTGCCGAGATCTCCATACGCTACGATCGCTCTGGTTCTGCGCGCCGAATCTTAAATTACAAGCAAGAGGAAGTCGATCTCGGCCGGGTCAAAGCAGTTTGGAACCGGGCTGCAGCCGGGCCAATCGCCGATGCAAAGGTGAAAGAAGAACAACGGTGGTGGGTTTCCGAAGGCTGCTCTCGTTTTTTGGCAGAGCTCTGGGAGTGTATCGACTGCCTTTGGCTGCCAAATCGGCCAATCGCCGATCGTGAGCCTTGGTATAGGGTCGACGACCCGCGCGACCAGGCACGTCTGCCAGCTCAGCCCCATCGATTGGGAGCGTCGTCGGCCTACAACAAACTGCACCAGTTAGCGGTTGCGGGCCAATTGGGCTTTACGGTGCCCCGGACGCTCGTGACCAATAGCCCGAAACGCTTCCTGGAGTTTTACGAACAGTGCGAAAGCCAAGTCGTTTCCAAACATGCAGCCATGTTGCGGCCCGCCAGGGATGGAGAGGACTGTATGGGATTTACTTATCCGGTGCAGCGGCGAAATGCAGCCGACTATCAAGCGATTCGGTATGCGCCGATTATATTTCAGGAGGAGGTCCCCAAGAAGCTTGAACTGAGGGTCACTGTCGTGGCTGCAAAGGTTTTTCCTGCTGCAATCCAGTCTCAGGAAAGCCGATTGCTACGCCATGACTGGCGCCACTATCATGATTTTGGGGAATCGAAGTACTACTCGGTACACACGCTACCGGAGAAGATCGAAGGGTTATGCGTTCGTTTGGTGGAGACTCTTGGGCTTTGCTTCGGGGCAATGGACCTGATCCTGACTCCCGAGGACGAGTATGTGTTTCTGGAAGTAAACCCCAACGGCCAATGGGGCTGGATCGAGAATTTTACCGGTCTTCCGATCAGTGACGCGATCGCTGACCTTCTGATTCAGGGTACTGCATAAACGGCTGCCCTTTATGAATACATCATTCCAAAAAACACTGTGCGATGTGGTTTTGCTTCTCAACGAACTGCCCCGTCAACGGAGCTCGGTTGAAAGTGCGCACGCTCGTTTCAAGCGATTCCAAAAGGCCCATCGCGGTGTGCGTTGCAACCTTCTCGTCGATCAACCGCCGGGTTCCAACGAGGCCGACTATGACATCCTGTTGGGAGCTCCGGATGGCGGTACTGTTGCCGTGTCATGGCGGCCCGACGAAGGCGTTCCCTGGACGGTGCAGTATTCCGATCACTGGGCTGCCAACTATGTCCTAACCGTCAATAAACATCATACCTCCATCCAGTCCGCGCTGATTTACCTGAGAACAGTTCTCAATCGAAAACCGGATTTGATGAATGACCTGATCAATAAATTGCTGATCCAGGAGGCAATGGATGAGTCTCCACCTGCTGTCAGCAATAAGGAGACGGAGAAAGCAGTAGACGAATTTCGGCTCAGCCACGGACTTTACAGCGCGGTGGCCATGCGCCAATGGCTGGATGAAATGAGTCTCACAATGGCGGCGCTTCGCGAACTCATGACAGGCAACGTAAGCGCCCGCAAACTAAAGAAGCGCGTGACCGCAGACAAGGTTCGGCCCTATTTCGATGCCCATCGCAACGACTTCGAAGTCTTGACGATCTTCCGCGTGCAAGCGCCGTCCAAGACGGTCGCGGTTTCCATGGCCAAAGTTGCACGCCCATCGGGTCTGTGGATGGCGCTTCATAAAAAAGGCTCGCTACTGCCAACGCCAAACGGGCAACTGGCAACCAAGCATGCTCGCGAACTTCCGCCGGAATTCGCAGGCGCATCTCCGGATATGATCCTCGGTCCTAAACGCTCGGCCGAAGGATATTGGGTGGGACAATTACTACAACGCAGAGCAGCCCGTTTTGATGACAGCACACGAGCCAGAATTGAAGACCTGGTCTTCGAGGATTGGCTGGCAGAGCGGAGGAAACATGCTTCCATTCGCTGGCACTGGGTCTAACAGGCAAGGCAGTTTTTCAGAAAACGGAGCTACAGAATTCTCGCAATTAGTCGGCTCCGGGAAAAGTGCAATGCCGACGGAGGGAAAGTTACGAAAGAGGTGCGCTCAGGATTTCCTGTCCGCCTCACGGGCATTTTAGTGCACCAGTTAGCGGCCCGGCGGTTTGGGACCTGGAGCGGACGATATTACTAGAACTTATCTCATAAATGGTTTTGTGGCAGGAAAGCCACAAAACCTGTACAACGGGAACCGGCGGAAAGTGATGATCTGGCTGAGTTTCAACAGTTTCACTTCGTAAGTGCTGTCGTTTCCGCGACGTGCGAGCATTTATTAGATGGCTTCTAGTTGTATTGACACCGGTTTTCGGTGCGGCTAGAGTTATCCCGTTTTCTCCGCAGCGCCTAACGTATCAAGCGTTTCAGAGCACTGGTGTGATATGAGTAGCAGCATCTTTCGAGACGTATCGCTCGATCGGCTCTCGTCCCCCGACGAGTTGGACCGCCTTCTGAAGGTCACTGACTCCAAAGCTTGGATTGCCCAATTCGCGATCTTCGGATTATTCGGCCTTGCGCTTGTCTGGGGTTACAACGGGCGTCTCCCTTCGGTGGTCAGTGGCCAAGGCGTAATTGTGCGCAAGGGCGGTGTCTTGAATGTCGTGGCAGCCGGTTCCGGTGTCGTGGCCCAACTCGATGTGGATGTAGGGGACAAGATCAGTGCACGGCAAATCGTGGCAAAAGTAGCCCAGCCCGCCATGCTGGAGAAGCTCAAGGGCGCTCAAGAATCGTTGGCGCAAGCCCGGCGCGAAACGCATCGATCGCATGTTCTTCTCGAAAACGAAGCGAATCTAGCGGTCGAGGCGATCCAGCGCAAGCGCGCGAATGCGGAGCGTGAAATCACCCACCTCGAGGAACAGGCCAAACTTGCACAGGAGCAGGTCGCCGCACAGGACGAATTGCTTTCCTACGGAATCGTCACCAAGCAGAAAACCATCGAGGCCCGCCAAAACGTTGCCTCCATCGAAGACCAGATTGCCAACCTTCACGCGCACATCAAAGAACTCGATGCCGAAGAGTTTTCTGCTCGCGCAAAGGTTCTGCAGGGCGACGCCGAAAAGCAGTTGCAGGTTCAGGATCTCGAGCGCAACTTGAACGCGGTCAAGAAGGAACTCGAAATCGCCGAAAGCGTTGTCAGCCCCTACGGCGGCGAAGTGCTCGAACTCAAGTTGTCACCCGGCGCAACCGTCGCAGCTGGCGATCCGGTCCTGAGCATTCAACCTGACGTCCAGGATCTCCAGGTCTTGCTCTACCTGCCGGCTGCGCAAGCCAAGGACGTCAAACCCGGCATGGATGTCGAGATTTCCCCTTCCACCGCCAAACCCGAGGAGTTTGGTTTCATCAAGGGAAACGTCACTTACGTCTCGGACTTTCCCGACACTCCCGCCGAGTTAATGCGCAACTTCGAAAATGAAGTGCTCGTGAAGGCCCTGACAAACGACGGCCCGGTCACCGAGGTCCACGTAGAAATGCAGAAGAATCCCAAGACTCACAGTGGCTATCAGTGGTCCTCCCCTGGAGGACCAACCTTGACCCTCTCCAGCGGTACGTTGTGCACCGCAGAAATTGTCACTCGCTGGCAAAAGCCGATCACTCTGGTTCTTCCTTCCTTGAAGAGAGCTCTCGGTTTGACTTAAACACGCCAATGGAATCCACCATGGCGACAACTGGTCTGCCCTCCCGCCTTACAGACATCTTAAGTAAATGGAGGCGTAGTCCCTCCTCTCGCGTGAAAACTCCAACCGTGCTGCAGATGGAAGCCGTTGAGTGCGGCGCGGCCGCGCTCGCGATCGTCCTCGGCTATTTCGGCCGGACCGTCCCGCTCGAAGAGTTGCGAATTGCCTGTGGCGTATCCCGCGACGGCACGAAAGCCAGTAACGTCGTAAAGGCCGCACGTCAGTACGGGCTGGTGGCGAGAGGCTTCAAGAAGGAACCGGAGGAACTGCGGGCTCTGCGCCTTCCAGTCGTCGTCTTCTGGAATTTCGATCACTTCTTGGTCGTCGAAGGCTTCCATCGTGGCAAGGTGTATCTAAACGACCCGGCCAGTGGCCCGCGAGTTGTAAGTGATGAGGAGTTTGATCACTCCTTCACCGGCGTCGTGCTCACTTTCGAGAAGACGGCTGAGTTCAAAAAGGGTGGCGAAAAGCAGACTCTGGTAAAGCTGCTCAAGAAGCGGCTACCCGGCAGCCGATTGGCGATCGCTTACGTCGTTCTCGCCACATTCGCGCTTGTAATACCCAATATCGTCATTGCCGCATTTTCGCGCGTGTATATCGACAACGTCCTCGTGGACGGAATGACAAAGTGGCTCAGGCCGCTGCTGCTCGTCATGGCCATCACCGTCTGTTTCAAAGCCATTTGCACCTATCTGCAACAACACTCTCTCCTGCGTCTCGAAACCAAATTGTCGCTCACTTCGTCGAGCGGCTTCTTCTGGCATGTCCTGCGTCTTCCCATGGAGTTTTTTGCGCAACGGTTCGGGGGTGAAATCGGATCGCGGGTTGAGATCAACGATCGCGTGGCCATTTTGCTCTCGGGAGAGCTCGCGACCAACATCGTAAGCACTTTCCTGATCGGCCTCTATGCCGCGCTCATGCTGGAATACGATGCCACGCTCACGGCTATGAGCGTTGCAATCGCCGTCATTAACCTCCTCGCCCTCCGCTACGTTGCTCGCAAGCGTACCGACAACAACCGCAAGCTCCTTCAGGAGCGCGGCAAGATGTTGGGCACGGCCATGGCGGGTCTGCAAACCATCGAGACCTTGAAGGCGACTGGATCCGAATCGGATTTTTTCGCACGGTGGTCTGGCCTGCAAGCAAAGGTCGTCGGCGCAGAGCAGGAGTTTGGCGCGTCGTCACTGTTTTTGTCAGCCCTCCCTCCATTCTTGGCGGCGCTCAATGTCATCGGCGTCTTGGCTCTCGGCGGCATGCGCGTGCTTGATGGATTTCTCACTATCGGCATGCTAATCATGTTCCAGTCTCTCTTGGCCAGCTTCATTGAGCCGGTCAACAAGATCGTGGATCTGGGTGCCACGCTGCAGGAGGCTCAGGGCGGTCTGGGGAGGCTCGAAGACGTTCTTCGCTACCCGGTCGCCATCTCTTTCGACCCTGCCCTGCCGTCAAACGCGTCTTCCGGCGACAACGGCCACATCCTCGAAGGCTGGGTGGAATTGGATTGCGTCACGTTCGGTTACAGTCGTCTCGAGGAACCTCTGATTAGAGATATTAGCCTCAAGCTCAAGCCCGGCGGGCGAGTCGCTCTGGTAGGTGCCACTGGAAGCGGAAAGTCGACGATTGCCAAGCTCGTCAGCGGACTTTACGAGCTGTGGTCCGGCCAGATCTTGTTCGACCGTAAGCCGCGCCAAAGCATCCCTCGCAGCATTCTCAATAATTCCCTCGCCATCGTCGACCAGGACATTTTCCTTTTCGAGGGCTCCATCCGCCAGAATCTCACCATGTGGGACAACACCATCGAGGAGTCCGAAATCGTCCAGGCCGCAAAAGACGCAGCCATCCATGAGGATATTACCGAGCGATCCAGCGGTTACGATTCCTCGGTCGAGGAAGGTGGCAGGAATTTCAGCGGTGGGCAACGTCAGCGGCTGGAAATTGCGCGCGCGCTGGTTCGCAACCCGCGTATCCTGATTCTCGACGAAGCCACCAGTGCTTTGGATCCCCACACCGAGAAAGTGATCGACGACAACCTTCGTCGCCGCGGCTGCACTTGCCTAATTGCCGCCCATCGCCTCAGCACCATTCGCGACTGCGATGAGATCATCGTTTTGCAGCGCGGAAAAGTCGTGCAACGTGGAACTCACAAAGAGCTTAGTAAAGTCGAAGGCCCGTACTTGGATTTGGTCAAAGCGGATTGATGATGGCTTGGATGCTACCAGACGTCGGCGGCAGGCTGCTCGAGCCACAACCCAACCACCCCTTCTCGATTCATGCGCCGGATTCGGTTTGGATTGTGCGATCGGGCAAGCTCGACCTTTTCATGGTACATGCCGCAAGCGTCGAGCTCGCTGGCGCCCGCCACCATGTCTTGCGCGTTGAACAGGGACACGCCGTCTTCAGCATGTGCCCCATCGAACAGAGTGAGACCGCTATGGTGGCAACCGCGACGCCCGGTACGCAACTGCTGTGCTTCTCCCAGACCCGTCTCCGCGCGCTGGCTCGTCCACTCGATCCGGAAATCAGCGCCGATGCTCTCACTCTGCTCGAAGACTGGATCTCCAGCCTCGGCGCTGTCGCCTCGGCAGCCGCGCCGCCTAAATCTTTCACCGAATTCGAAGCAGGCGCAATTCTCGAAGTAACGAACGAGCCCAAGCCCGTCATGCCGGTCGAAGGCATCCTCTGGGTCGAACATGTTCAAGGGGCTTCGCGCTTCCTGAATAACCCTGAGATTGATCCCATCGGGAATCGCTCGCATTTCCCCGTCTCCAGGCATGGCTGGCTGCAGCCAGACCCTCAGAGCAGAATCTTTTCGATGGAATCGCAAGAATGGGAGAAGGCAGACCCGCAGTGGCGAGGCTTGCAAGCATTCCACCACGCGGTTTTGCAGAGCCTCATCCTCAATCGCCGCCTCCAGGAAGATAAGGACCGGAAGCGCCTGCTGAGCCAGGCGGAGTCCGACGCGGCGGTCGTTCGTGGCGCTCTGTCGACGCTTGCATCCCCTCTGCAGAGCGAAGCCAAGCTGCCGCTCTCGGATGACGCGGGCATCACGGATCCAACGCTGCTGGCCTGCCAAGCGGTCGGAAAATCTCTCGGCGTGAGAATCGTCCCTCCGCCCAAGATGCACAGCGCCGGCAAGCTGAAGGATCCCGTTGCGAGCATCGCGAGGGCTTCTGCTCTGCGCTACCGGGTCGTCGCTCTGAAGCGAAAATGGTGGGCGGACGCGAGCGGTCCCCTGGTCGCGTTTCGTGATACCGACAACCGCCCATTAGCCCTCTTACCGAGTTCGAACAAGGGTTACGACCTGTACGATCCTGCCGAGCACAAAACAATCCCTGTGACTGCCGATGTTGCGCTCACCCTCAACGGCTTTGCGTATGCCTTCTACCGTCCGCTCCCAAACCAGAAGCTCTCGGTCTGGGATTTGCTTGCGTTTGGAATGCAGGACTCGAAGCGGGAGCTTGTTACGATTGTGCTAATGGGAATTGGCGGCGGCCTGGTAGGCATGGTTCTCCCTATTGCGACGGGCATCATCTTTGACTCGGTCATCCCAAGAGCACAGCGTGCTCAATTGCTGCAAATCTCCGGCTTCCTGATCATGTGCGCGCTCGCGGCATCGATGTTCGCTCTCACTCGAAGCTTTGCAACGTTGCGGCTGGAAGGCAAGCTCGACGCATCTCTTCAGGCGGCGGTTTGGGACCGACTGCTGCGACTGCCCGTGCCTTTTTTCCGCCGCTACACATCGGGAGACTTGGCTGACCGCAGCTTGGGCATTGAATACGTTCTGCGGACGCTGACCGGCTCTGCCCTGTCATCGATTCTTTCCGGCGTGTTCTCGATCTTCAGCTTCTTGCTGCTCTTCTACTACAGTTGGCAGCTCGCCGTGATTGCGACCGGCTTGATCCTCGTCGCTTTTGCCGTGTCGGCGGGGAGCGCTTATTTTGAAGTCCGCTATCAACGCCAGATTTTTCGCGTTCGCGGCCGCATCTCGGGAATGTTACTCGAATTCATCGGCAACATCGCGAAATTGCGAGTTTCCGGCACCGAGCCGCGTGCTTTCGCCGTATGGGCTCGTGAGTTCTCGGCGCAGAAGGAATTGTCGATATGCGCTCGGAGCGTGTCGAACGGCCTCACCGTCTTCAATTCCGCGTTTCCCGTCATCAGTCTGGCTGTGCTCTTCAGCTACGGTGCGCACCTCATGGGTCGACCTCTTTTCCATGCGTTTACCACCGGTGCCTTTCTCGCGTTTTTGGCTGCATTCATCCAATTCCAGTCAGCGGCTCTTCAGTTCAACTCCGCCATCGAGTCCGTCCTCGGGATCGTTCCTCTCTACGAGCGCGCCACTCCGATTTTTGAGACTCTCCCGGAGGTCGACGATGCAAAAAGGCATCCGGGAGAGCTGACCGGTTCGCTCGAGATGAATCATGTGAACTTTCGTTACCGCCCGGACATGCCTCTCGTTCTTCGCGACATTTCCTTCGTCGTCAAGCCGGGCCAATTCGTGGCCATCGTAGGACCTACCGGCAGCGGCAAATCCACTTTGCTCCGCTTGCTCGTCGGCTTTGAGAAGGCCGAGGCTGGCGCGATCTACTACGACGGGCAGGAACTCGCCGGGCTGGATATTCAGGCTGTGCGCCAGCAGATGGGCGTTGTGATCCAGAACGCTCGCCTCGCCAGCGGCACCATCTTCAACAACATTATCGGCTTGGCTCCCCTCACCCTCGACGATGCTTGGGAAGCGGCCCGCATGGCGGGGTTGGACCAGGACATCCGGGAAATGCCTATGGGTATGCACACCGTCATCAGCGAAGGCGGTGGAAATCTCTCCGGCGGCCAGCGGCAGCGTTTGTTTATCGCCCGCGCGATTGTCAAAAAACCGCGCATCTTCTTGTTCGATGAGGCCACAAGCGCTCTCGATAACCAGACCCAGTCGATTGTCAGCCGCAGCTTGGATGCGTTACAGGCGACCCGCATTGTGATCGCTCATCGTCTCAGCACCATCATCAACGCGGATCGCATTCTCGTGATCGAAAAGGGCGCCGTGGTGCAAAGCGGCGCCTATAACGAGCTGGTCAACCAGGAAGGTCTCTTTCGGCAGTTAGCCAAGCGCCAGCTCGCTTGAGCTGGTCTCGACCACTTTGCTCGCATCAGGAGGACGAACTAATGAGAAAAGCGCTGTATTTAATGGGCATTCTTGACGATGGGGATGTGGAATGGCTTGGTAAGAACGGAGCCACGAAGTATGTGCCTTCCGGTACTGTTCTGATACATGAAGGCAGCCCGATCGAACACATTTATGTCGTGCTGGATGGAAAGCTCTCGGTCTTGGTCAAGGCCGTCGGTAAAAGGGAAATCGCTTCCTTGCTCGCGGGCGAGATTGTGGGAGAAATCTCTTTTGTGGACTCTCGACCTCCTTCAGCCTCTGTAATAGCGGCACAGGACTCACACCTCTTAGTCATCCCTCGCTCCACCCTTACGAGCAAGCTGAACAACGATAACGCCTTCGCCTCGCGCTTCTACAAAGCGGTTGCCACCCTGCTCGCCGACCGCCTCCGCAAGACCGTTAGCTACCTCGGATACGGTAAATGGAGTGAAGACGCGGACCCGGACGAACTCGATGAGCCGCTGATGGACAGTGTCTCCCTGGGGGCTACCCGTTTTGATAGGCTCCTAAAAAGGCTGCGAATCAATTGAGCGTTGGTGAAGATATCATCCGTCCCTAGAAGCCATGCCATCTCAAAAAATGGCTGACCCCGAAGGGCGAGGCTCAGAAGGGCGGGGCTTTAGCCCCTGAAGCCGCGCTTTTCGGACGTGGCAGAATATTTATGAGATAGCTGGATTTGCCCCAGAAATCAAGAACCATCCGATACCTGCACTGCCTTCCCGACTGAAACCGGACCGCAAATCGAGGCAAGGTGAAGGGGCAATGCGGCGTACGGTGGAGTTTTGGATCCGCTTCGTTTTCTCTGCTCTCGTGGACGCCGACCGCTTGGACGTTGTTCCCTGTCGGAGAGGTTCGCCGGGAAGTCGGCGGCGCAATTGGGCTCACGGCTGGCAACGTCGGAAGGGGAACACGCGTTTCGCAAAAACCCAGTGTATACTGAACTGTGAGCGTGATCTTGAAAGCGTACTGTCGCCCCATGAGAGTGCTGCTCGATTGGACATGGCGCAGGACACGCGCGAAAATGTGATGGTCTGAAGGTTACGTCGCTGTATGGCACAAGAAGATCTCGCTCCGGCATTCGGGCTGACCGAACATCTGTACTCCGCGCTGTCGCTGGCCGAGCGGGCGTCGAATCTGCGGCAAGCCGGGAAAGACTGGATCGGATCGAAGGCGGACACCAGCCGCGCGGCCGCTACCCTGGATCGCTGGAAATCGCAAAAGCCATTCCCGACCGGTGATTCCTTCGAAAAACGGCTTCGCCTGGACGGCCTGACCGAGGAAGACCTGCTGGCGATACTCGGGCTGCCGCCGGAAGTCTACTCCGAGCTGATCGCGTCACCGCCCGACTGGGTCCGGGAGCTGGAGCGGCTCTATCTCACGCCGCGCCCCCTTGACGATGATCCAGAGTTTTTGCGCTACGCCGAGGAAGGAACAAACGGGTTCCTGTGGATCGCCTACCCGCTGTTTCAGGAAGGGCTGCGCCGGTTTCGGGAGGGAGCGGGCCGACTTCCGGCGGAGGGTGTTCCGTTCGATAAGGTGACGGCGGAGCGCCTGGTCCTGCCGCACCTGTTAGAGACACTCAAAGGGGCGCTGGACTTGGTGATGGTGCTCGAGTTGAACGTCGCCCGCCTGCAAGGAGTGCTGAAGGGCGAAACCCCAGAAGAGCGGTTCCACAGCTTCTGCGACCGCCTCCGCCAGATGGACGTGCAGTTGTCGATCGCACAGGAGTACCCGGTCTTGTTGCGTTCGCTTTACATCGTAACCGTGCACTGGGTGGATTCCAGTTTGGAGCTGCTGGAGAGGTTGTCGAAGGATTGGGATCTGATTCGGGCGAGCCTGGCTGCGGGCGCGGAGCCGGGCAGCCTTACATCCATTGCAGCGGGAGCGGGCGACACTCATCGCCGCGGCCGGACGGTGGCGATTCTCGAGTTCTCCACTGGCTTCAAACTGGTGTACAAGCCACACAGCCAGTCGGTGGACATCCATTTCGGGGAGTTTCTCGAATGGGTGAATCAGGCCGGCTTCGAGACTCCGTTTCGCATTCTTAAAATAATCGACCGAGGCTGCTACGGGTGGTCCGAATTTGTGACTCACCAGCCTTGTTCCAACCGCAGCGAGGTGGAGCGGTTCTATCTGAGGCTCGGAGGGTATCTGGCCGCCTTCTATGTCACGAGAGCCAGGGACATGCATTTCGAGAATCTGATCGCGGCCGCGGAATTTCCCGTGCCGGTGGACCTCGAAACCCTGTTTCATGATGATGCCGTGGTTGCGGAGAAGGACGATCCGGCGATCAATGCTTTCCAGTTATCAGTCATGCCGGTGCTGCTGCTTCCCCAACGGATTTACGGGTCCGAGACAGACGAAGGCGTCGACATGAGCGGGTTCGGCGCCAAGAGCGGTCAACATTTTCCGGTAGGGAGAACCTCATCCTGGGAGAGGGAGGGAACGGACGAAATGCGGCTGGTCCGCAACAAAACGGTGCTTATGGAGGTGGTGGAGAGTCGTCCGAAACTGGAGGGCCAGGACGTCGCCGCGGGAGAGTATGTCGAAGCCTTTGTTACAGGGTTCCGATGGGTATACCGTTTGATCGAAAAGCGCCGCGACGAGCTCCAGGCGACCGGAGGGATACTGGACCGCTTCGGGGAAGACGAGGTGCGGTTTATCGCGCGACCCACCGCCACCTACGCCGTATTGCTCAGGGCTTGCCAGCACCCCGACCTGCTGAGAAACGCCATCGACCGGGATCAGATGCTCGACGGTCTATGGCTGGGCGCCGCGCAGCAGACTCACCTGACCCGGCTCATCCCGGCGGAACTGAGGGATCTGCAAAGCGGCGATGTCCCGGTGTTTACTTCCCGCCCCAATTCCCGTGATCTGTGGACCAGCGAAGGCGAACGGATCCCGGAGGTCTTCGAACAGCCGGCCTTGGCGCTGGTTCGGGAAGAACTGAACCGGTTGGGAGAAGAAGACCTGGCGCGACAGGAAAGTTTCATCCGCACAGCTATCGCATCCGCCGGGGAAGGCGCCCTGTCACGGGACTACGCCCCGGCCCCGCGCAAGCTGCGGCTGGCAGAACAGCGGGAAGCGATCGATCTGGCGCGCGCGGTTGGAGCCATGCTCTGCCGGGATGCTCTGGAAAACGAATTCTGCGCCAGTTGGATCGGAATCACGCCCGTGGGAGCCCGCGAGCGTTCGACGTCGCTTCAGCCCCTGGATTTAGGGTTGTACAACGGCCTTTCGGGATGTTCCTTGTTTCTGGCCTATCTGGCTGCAGTAACCGGAGACAAGTCATACGAACGGATCGCAAGAAAGACGCTCACCCTGGTTCGAAGGATTCTCGATCGCGGGCGAGCCGGCGGCGTGCCGGTCCGGAACTTGGGCGCATTCTCGGGGTTGGGAGGGATTATCTACACGCTGGCACACCTGGCGGTGCTTTGGGAGGATGCCTCGCTGATTGACGAGGCGGAAACGCTGGCGGCCGACGTGCCGGCTTTGATCGAAGCGGATAAAGCACTGGATGTGATAGGCGGCTCGGCCGGTGCGATCGCCGCGCTCGAGGTTCTGAACAGGATCAGCGCCAGCGACCACCTGCTGAATGCCGCAGTGCTTTGCGGCGAGCGGCTTTTGCTACAGCAGCAGCCACAAGGCAGAGGTGTTGGCTGGAAAACCGAGGTCGATTCGAGCCAGCCGCTAACCGGATTCTCCCATGGCGCCGCCGGAATCGCGTGGGCGCTGCTCAAGCTCGCGGCGTGGAGCCGGGAGGCGCGTTTCCGCGAAGCGGCCGAATCGGCCATCGCTTACGAGCGGAGCACCTTCGTGGCGGAGGAGGCCAACTGGCCGGATTACCGCACGGGGGCGGGAGAAGATCAGTCCGACCCGCGGTTCATGGTCGCCTGGTGCCATGGCGCGCCCGGAATCGGTTTGGCGCGCATCGACAGCCTGCAATATATGGACGACCGCGAGACTCGCGAGGAGATCCGGATCGCGCTCAGCAAAACGGTCGAATCGGACTTTGGGACGAACCACTGCCTATGTCACGGCGACCTTGGCAATTTGGATATTCTGCTTCACGCCACCCAGCGGGTGGATGATTCCTGGTGGAGTGAAGCCGGGAAGCGGCTGGCCTCCGAGACTCTGGTCGGGATCGCGGAGCGAGGATGCCTCTGCGGCACGCAGACTTCCCTGGAGTCGCCGGGGTTGATGACTGGCCTCGCCGGGATTGGCTACGGTCTGCTGCGGCTGGCCTGCCCGGAACGAGTTCCCTCGGTGCTGGTTCTGGCGCCGCCTGCGCAGGTCTGACACACCATGTAAAAGCCCGCTACTCCTCTCCTCATTCTTCCGTCGATGCGCGCTTCCGATACAGCACTAAGACTAACGTGGACCTACGAAACGGACGGCGCGCCAAATATCCCTTGACACCGTATGACATGTGGAGAGTAGCATCTCACGCGACGGAGGACGGAAATGCGACACCGCCCCCAACTGGAAAGTAAGAGGAGGGGAAAATGACCGTCGATATAGTGCGCGCGTGGAAGGATCCGGAATATCACAAGACCTTGACCCCGGAGGAATTAGCGAGCCTGCCTCCGCACCCCGCAGGCTTCGCCGAGCTTACGGACGAGGAGCTTACGCGCATCGCGGGCGGACGTATGATCGCGGGGTGGACCAGGATCGACGATACATGCAAATGTATCCCTCCTCACCCTTGAGTGGTATCACATCGCCGTCGGGCACCGCCTGAGCCTGGAGAACCACCGGTGGCCGCGGTCACGCCATGGCGGATGGGTGTACCCCCCGCCGGCCAAGATCCGAATGCCCGCTAAGACGCGAGAGGGTGCCATCGGGCCACCGTGCCCCTCGGTGCCCGCCGAAGGCTCACTCGGGCGTGGCCTGGGAAGTTTCATGCTGATCGGGAGGGGGTTTCTGTTGGGGAATCGATATCAATAAGCCCCCAGTGCCATCCATCGGGCCACTTGATCGCACCGCTCACTCCCGCTTCCCGCACACCACTAAGAACCCACCGCTTCCAGTGCCGGACGTATTGCCCAATGCGCCGCCGGATTTTCTCCTGCGGAGCATCTTGCTCATAAAGCCGGGCAACGCGTCCTCGAAATGCTTCCCATGCCGAAGGCGCGACGCCGGTCACGCCTTGCTTCGTAATCCAATATCCCAGGAAGGTAAATCCCCGCCTATAATTCGCATCTCGGCCTCCTTCGATCCGAGCGCTGTAGGTCAGACAGTCCACAGTTTATTCGGGCCGTTGCGAGGCCGACGCCGTTACGTCATCCGCACTAAAACTAACCACGGAGCTACGAACGGACGGCGCGCCAAATATCCCTTGACACCGTATAACATGTAGAGAGTAGAATCTCACGCGAGGGCGGACGGAAATGCTCCGCCGCCCACCTATTCAGAAAGAGCGAGGAGGGGAAAATGACCGTTGCCAATATAGTGCGCGCGTGGAAGGATCCCGAATATCGCAAAAGCTTGACCCCGGAGGATTTGGCGGTCCTGCCTCCGAATCCCGCAGGCACCGGTGAGCTTACAGAAGAACACCTTTCCCAAGTCGCCGGCGGCCTCACCCCCTTCCCCACTTGGCACAACTGCCCCAAACGGTGTTGGACCTTTAGTTTCCCGTGTAGCATATGAGGCGTCACGACCATCTCCCCCCGCCACAACCAAATGCACCCACGCGCCGAACGCCCCAACCGAGCCGGGCGTAGGTCGCCTCATGATGATCAGGATCGGGTTAGTGTTGGTGATGCGAAAACGTATCGCCCAGGGCCTCCAACAGGCCACTTGAACGCACCGCTCACAACCGCTTCCCGCACACCACTAAGCTCCCACCGCTTCCAGCGCCGGACGTATTGCCCAATGCGCCGCAGTATTTCCTCCTGCGGAGCATCTTGCTCATAAAGCCGGGCAACGCGTCCTCGAAATGCTTCCCATGCCGAAGGCGCGACGCCGGTCACGCCTTGCTTCGTAATCCAATATCCCAGGAAGGTAAATCCCCGCTCAATCCGCCCGATGAACGTCTTGTCCGGGTGTTGCTCCACCCGAAGTTCCCGGAGCGTCTCGTTGACCATTTGAACCGCGCGCCGGAGGCTCCATCGCGTGGGGGCCAGAATCACCCAATCGTCCATGAAGCGGGCGTAGGTCAAACCGGCGGTCTCCAGCCGTCGATCCAGCGGCTCCAGATAGAGCGCCGCCATCAGCGGCGGAGCTTCGCTCGATTCTCTACCGAACCGACGAGGCAGCAATGACTTGGGTCGAGCCCGTTTTGCTGCAGCCCTCCACTGGTGGGGATCATGACGCGTTGTCCAAAAGAGATGCCGCATGGCCCAGGTGAGCGGTTGTCATGGGGTCAAAGAATTGTGTTTCGGCGGTTGAAATTTATCGGTTTGTGGCCGCAGTTCTGTTGCTGCTTTCAATGGCGATTCCCCTGGCGAAGTCTACTGGAAGAAGTGCCCTTCGTGCCCTGTACATTTTGGACGTATGGTCGGCAACTCGGAAACAATCGGCACTTGCAAAACTTGTTGGCCCAGGCTCCGGCGCGAATCAATTGCAAACTGAATGCTAGGAACAACAAACTCGAATGGTTGCTAGACCCCAACCATCCAAGCTGACAGCAGGCCGTGGCAGTTTGACTCGCGTTTCTTGGGAAGGTTCGGTCGTCGGCTTGCCATCCGCACCGCGAAATTTGACCCGAAGCCGATGTCGACTTTCGTGCAGCGAGAAGAAACACAACGACGGAATTTCATCACCGAGAAAAACGAGGGGCCTTTGAGGGGCCAATAAGGATTCCTTTGCATTCCCTGTTGTTCCTTATCAATGCCTTAGCGTTCCCCTGCATTTCTTCTAAGTCCTTGAAATTCCGATCGGTATTGTTTTCGATCCCCACCGCCCCTACCAAACTTCTTTCATATCAACACCTTAAGCGACTGACCCTGTTCCTCGGGCTTGCGCATGAAAGGGTAGGGAACTATAACGCAAGTCTGCATGAGACATTTCGAACCATGCTTCACCCAAACGCTGTTGACAGACATACGTGCGTTGATGGGCTTTTTATTCAAAATAAAGACGCCATCGTCCAGATACGCCACCACCGCGGTGTTAGGCGTGTGGAGTCTGAACTCGACGTTTGAGAATTTCTCGGCCGTCGTGATTAACGCGCCTGTCTTACAAGCGTTAAGAAAGTCTGACTTCGAGTCGGTCGGACCACCAGTACCTTGGAAGTCCTCAGCCAAGAGCTGCGCTGCCTCCTCGCACTTTCGCTGAATTTGCAACTCCGAGAATCTTCTTTCGTTGGCCAGCACCGTGTTCTTGACGGATGTTTCCTGTGCCTGGAGCGGCCAAGCACAGTCAAGCAGAAGACAGCACGGCAAGCACATTGTTGTTCTCATTGCAGTCGCACTCCAGTCTCAGAAGTTGCGATGACTCTATCACTTCTGACCAACCTGCACGCCTGTCCGATCCCGGGAAGTCGGCCCAAACTTGGATTTGATTCTTCCATTTGGCCGGTTAGTCGAGTTCTCGGGAGCTATTCCCGTCATGCCGATGCTGGGAATCGCTGTGCGGCGTCAATTCTTGCCGGGAGGGAGTTTGTGACGGAGCGCATCGAAAAAATTGAAGATCAAGTGCTCCGCGCCTGCCACCCAACCTCGGCCATGGCGATCTGAGATTGACATGAGAAGGCGGCTGGCCCATCCTCTGACGAAAAGATGAAGTTGAAATCGGAAGTTCCGGATAAGGAAGGGCCCGGTGTGTAGCGGGCTTTTTCCTTTCCTTATATAAGGCAGCGACGCAGGAGGGTTAATCAAGAGTAGGTTGACACCTCTCACCGCTCTAGCCAATAGTCCGCAAATCGGAGGGTGCTCTATGAATTTGACAGAGCGATGTCTTTCTCGGCGAGGTCTGCTGAAGATTTTGGGAGTGGCGAGTAGTGGAATCGCCGTCAGTCGATGGCCAGGACCGGAAGTGACGATGGCCCAGGAGCCGGCTCCGGGAAAAGCGATTGAAACTTTCACCGGGCCCGGGGCAAATTCGCACTGGAATTCCGTCGGTCCCTATGTGACCGAGCCCCAAAAAGTCCCTTTGATTCTGCTGACGGACCGGCCCGTTCAGCTCGAAACGCCACGCCATTATTTCCGCACGGCATTCACACCCAACGAAGCTTTTTATGTGCGCTGGCATCTCGAAGGTATCCCGAACGTTGTTGATCTGAAAAACTGGAAGCTGCAGATCGAGGGGAACGTCAACAAACCGCTTGCGCTGAGCCTTCCCGAGCTGATGCAGAAGTTCAAACCGGTTTCACTCGCCGCGGTAAATCAGTGCTCAGGCAACAGCCGCAGTCGGCTGCAACCACGCGTGCCTGGCGGTCAATGGGGCAATGGCGCGATGGGGAACGCGATGTGGACCGGAGTGCGGCTGCGCGAGCTTCTCGATATAGCCGGTGTAAAGAGCGGCTCTTTGCTGGTACAGTTTCAGGGCCTTGAGACCGGACAGGGGCCAGAGGGTTTCGGCTCGAATCTTTTTCTCAAATCGCTCGATCTTGGCAATCCGATCCTTGACGAATGCGTCGTCGCGTATCTGATGAACGGCGAGCCGCTTCCGATGCTCAATGGATTTCCGGTGCGACTGGTCGTTCCCGGATATTTTGCGACCTACTGGACCAAATGTCTGACGTGGATTCGCGTTCTCAACGCGCCGGACGAAAATTTCTGGATGAAGACCGGATACCGCGTGCCGGATACGCCGCGTGGGAACACCACCCCCGAGGATGTGAAGGTAGGCAAGGTAAAAACGGTGCCGATCGAGCGGCTTCCTGTGCGATCTTTCCTCATCTCGCCCGATGGATCTTCGAAGATTCCTGCGGGAATGAACGTCACGCTGCGGGGTATCGCTTTCAGTGGGTTTGGCCGCGTGAACCGCGTGGAAGTTTCGGATGACGGGGGAAAGAGCTGGATGGCGGCAAAACTCGGAGAGGACCATGGCGCGTACTCCTTTCGCACCTGGGAGGCGTCGTGGACCGCAAAGTCGCCAGGGCGTTATTCGCTGGCAGCGCGCGCGACGGATGAAAAAAGCAACACGCAGCCCGACGAGCCGGTCTGGAATCCAGGAGGGTACCTCTGGAATCGGATCGAGCGGCAGGAAATCGTCGTGGGAAATGCAAGCTAAAGGGAGAACCACTATGAAAAACAGAGTCCGAGCGATTTTTCTTGTGATGTGCAGCTTGGTGATGGCGGCGGGCGTCGTTTACGCCGAATTGAAAAAAGGCTACTACTCTCCTGCGGAACTCGGAAGCGTGCGGCAGGCGGCGCCTATCGAACTTTTGCCGGATTCGAACTACCAGGCTTCGGCGTACCCGGTGCCTGCTGTGCATCTCACCCCCGGGGATGGCCTCCAGGACGTCCAGATTTACTGCAACACCTGCCACAGCCCGCGCTACATCACCATGCAGCCGCCCCTCCCCGCCGCGACATGGGAAGCCGAGGTGAACAAGATGAACAAAACCTTCGGCGCAGGGATTCCTGAGGACAACACGCAGAAAATCATTCTGTACCTGCAAGCCCACTATACGGCCGAGAACCGCAAACAGTAGTGTTGAAATGGGGCGCAGCACGCTGCTCCCCTACGAGGGCAAAACACCAGTTAGGAACAGGGCGGCCCCGGCAAAGTATCCCGGCAGTCAACGTCAGGGTTTCTATGAAATCGGACTGACAGGATAGCTGTCGGGAAATCCCCTTCCCGCCAGTTATATGCCCTGGCAGCGGCGGCTACTCCTGATAAGTCGGATTACCAGACATGTGCCCAGAAACAACTCTTTGTGGGCATCCAAAACAGGGGAATTCAGAGGGCACAGAATCAATCACTTGCGACCTGGGTGGAAGTGGGGTTTCTGGGCAGCCTCGGCCCAGTGGAGGTCTCTACACCACGCCAGTCAACTTCCTCGAACCGGACTTCGGGGCGTCGGGGAGCTCGGAACCGTTCCCGGGAGCGAAGCAGGATATTTTAGTTGACCTGGAAAACCAAAATTTTTGCGTTTGTATCCTCATAATGAGGAATGGCAACGAAGAAGCGGTGCAACTCTGGAACAAATAATCCCGTTTTGCCTCTGGGCGCAGTGGGTACATTTTCTTCCAGAATAAAATGATTCGATTCGCTTTGCCGATAGACGTAAATTGCACCTGTGCTGTCCGGCTGCTTGCCACAGGTGGCGTAGATGCGTTGCGTTTGGGGATCGAAGGCCATGTAATCTACCCACCCGGCAATCGGAAGAGTCTGCAGTTCCTGTCCCGTTTGTGTATCCATGACGATGATTACACCGCTGGTTTCGGTATTACGGCAGCCGACGAAAAGTCGGTGATGCGTCTCATCGAGTGCAACCGCAATATTGTGCTTGCCTTTGGTAATCGGCCATCGAGTCACCAGAGTATTTTTCCGGCGGTCCACGACGGCGATTTCATTCTTGTCAGTCAAATTGATGTAGATGTTCGAGCCAGAATTCTCCAGTGCCATGGCTTCGAGGCTCGCGGTTGAAATCTTAATGTCCGCAACGCGATCGCCGCGCGTGGTATCGATGTCCGTCAGGAAGGAATAGTCAAGTCTCGCTCCCTCGCCACCATTGGTGACGTACAAATGCTTCGTTTCGGAATCGTAGCCGATGGAGTCAGCATCCAGCAGAAGCTTAATTGCTTTTGTGAGCCGATAGTTTTGTCCGTCAAAAATCTTTAGTTCCCCGGTGCCGCCGTCGGTCACATAGATGCGATCGAGATCGCTCCGGTAGAGCACCGAATGAGGATTTTCAAATCCGGTGATGTCGTGAATTAGCTTTCCAGTATCGAGATCAAAAACATAGACGCTCTTATGCGCCTGCGGCGTGGCAAATAACCGGTGTCCTTTCAGGTCTACTGTTAAGTGATCCGTGTAAGGACCCAGCGGAACATTTGGCATTTCGATGGTCTGAATGAGCGTTAACGGGCCAGGCGGCGTCTGCGCAAGTGCGCTGCTCGCACAAGGGATCAGCCAAAAAATCAAGTGCGCTTTTCTGTTCACGTTGTCTCCCGAGTTCGTCTATGCGGTAATCATAAAAGGCGAAAAAGCAGTCGCAAGAATTGCGAGCTCTCCCGCCATTTTGTTTGTACTCCCTTGAGGTTCAGCTCGGCAGCTTGTGGTAAGTCAATTGGGCGCTGGGTAGTAGAGAGACGGGTTCTTCTCAATATCTACTTCCGTCCACTGCTCATCCCAATGTTCCAAGGTTAAAGACCAGCGCTGCCGCTCTCCCTTTACATAATCGTCCAAATCCAGAAAAAGACTACGGATCAGCTCTCCACGCGATTTCTCTAGCTTCGGCCGCTTTCCCGGCGGCGGAGCGACAATCACAATCGCGATGTCCCAAGAAGGAGACACGTGATGGGCTGCTCGCGTGTAAATCGTCTCGCTAACCACCTGCCCATGCTCTTTCTCATACTTCATTATGGGGAGATGATATTTCTTATACAGAGCCAGCCATTCATCCTGACGTCCCGGCGGCAATTTATAAAACGACACTGATACAACATTTTTCCCTTCCCCTGCGCCGTTGCTACCTTGAGAGAACGCAAAGGGCGAGCCAAGAGTCCCGAGGATACTGGCCAATGCACCTACTCTAAGTAGTGTCTTCACTTTTATCCTTTCTCTTTTGTCAACTGTGTGGCAGCTCTTTTTCTTCTGCTGAATACATCCGGTTCTGTAACGGCCTCACCCCCATAAGCTGTTAAAACGTCAGCTTCAAGCCAAATTGAATTTGCCGGAAGCTCGTTTGTGTCCTTACGACCTGCCCGGCGCTAGCTACGACTGGATAAATATTGGGCTGATTTGTAAGGCTGTTTGGAAGGTTGGAATTAAACGCCGGGTTCGGCGCAGGACTGAATACCACATTATTTTCGTTGGGCGCCGCAAAATTCGGGTGATTGAAAATATTGAACAATTCCGCCCGGAACTGCAAATTAGCGTTCTCGCGAATCCAAGGGATGCGGTTGTTCTTGTTGAAAGAGAAGTCCGTATTCAGAAGTCCGGGGCCGGTGAGCGCATTTCGACCATTGTTTCCAAGTCGGTTGATGGGATTGGCAGGTGTGAAGCACTGCGTTTTAATGTAATTGGTCGGATTACTCGGATTCACAAGTGAACTGCATCCTGCTCCGCCAAGCCGATCGGGATAATCCCATGGGTCTCCATTGTTCAAGCCCAAGGGGTCCCCGCCCACGATGACAGTGAAGGGCGCGCCGCTGCTCGCCTCCAGGATTCCCCCGAACTCCCATCCCCGGAACGCCCAGCCAGCCGCTCCCTCAAGGTGCCTAGGATTGGGGAGTTCCCACGTTCCGCTGATGACGAAGTTCCTGGCCAGATTGAAATCAGAGACGGCACGCCGGAGCCTGGCATCGAACCAAAACGGCAAGCTCGAAGGCGAATTGGAAAACTGATCGCCGGCGATGCTTGATGATCCGGTATCAATGCTCTTTCCCCAAGTAAATGACGACTGGACCAGCAGATGTTTTGAAAGATTGATTTTCGTACCGAGCTGCAAGGCGTCATAGTAAGAGTCGGCTCCAAATACCAGCCGGTCCATTCCTCCCACCGTGGTATTTACGACCTTGCCGCTCCCCAAGTTTTCAGGCCAGAAATACGTGCTACCCACCTTCGTGGGCAGCACGATGTTGGAGTCATCCGTACGGAAGGGCAGATGTACGCCACGAGAACCCACATAAGCAATAGTCGCAGTCACATTACGGGCGATTTCCTGCTGCACGTTCAGATTCCATTCCAATACATAGCTGCGAGCAGGATTTGGAGCAATGTAGCTCACGCGCTGCCCAGCCAAGCTGCCAGGCACATAGTTCGCAATGGCCAGGTTGTATGCCTGCGTGGGAAATGTGCCCGCCGGCAAATTCGGGCCGCCGATCGAAACGTTCGCAGCAAAAGGTGCGGAGGCAGAGGAAAGGATGACGAACTGATAGGGAAGCGGCAGTACATCATAGAAGCCGAAACCGCCGCGAACAGATGTTTTCCCCTTCTTGAAGGGATCCCAGGCCACTCCGATGCGAGGTTCGAAGTTGCGCAGCGTTGGATTGTTAAAGTAAGGATTGCCGGTGTGCGCTTGCGTGTCGGTAATATTGCGCAGCACTGCCAGCTTGCCTTGTACCTCGGTAGGAACAGTCACAACCTCATAGCGCAAACCCAGATTAAATGTGAGGTTGGACCGTAGTTTCCAATCATCCTGGAGGTAAGCGCCAAAAAGAGTTTCGCGAATGCCGCGCGGCGTCGCCGTGGAGGGCACGGTGCTGAAAAAAAACTGCGGGGTGTTGGTCAAGAAATTCGCCAGCGATCCAAACACGAATCCGCCGTTATCGCTAAAGTTCAGCAGATTGTTTGACTGCATGCGCTCAACCGCCAAACCAAATCTGAGCGAGTGCTTGCCGTGCGTTAGGAACGCATCATCGTATGCCTGAAACGAGTTCCAGCCAAATGAGAAGTTCGGGAAAGCGCCGACCCCTCCGAGAAAGTTGGTTATGCCCGAAACAGAAATTCCGCCAGCCGGGTGTCCCGGTACGAAAGCCAAAGAACTATTGGCCGCGAGAGGGTTAACTGCGCCTCCTTCCGTGCTGGCTGCGAGATTGCGATTGAAGCCAAAGCGCACAGAATTCACGAGGCTTGAGCCGAAGATGTGAGTTTCCTCAATACTCCCAAAAGGGCGAGAATTTTTGTCCAGAAACAGAACATTGTTCAGCGGGTCCGGTTGGGTGAGCCTGGTATTGTCGTACCCAAATGTGCCGACAAGGCTATCGGTATTGGAAAATTTGTGGTCCACGCGCGCCGTGTAGAAATTTTCGGTGCCACGCTGCAACGTTTGCACTTTGTCCGTGCCTGTCACGTCTGTGGGGGCGACGGGCTGATTGGGCAAAGGCCAGAACGCCAGATACGGCACAACTGCCGGATCCGCACCGATGCGCGCGTTTTGCGTGGGCACGGTGTCCGACTGAGTCGTCGTGAGTGATTGCCGCAGACCTTCATAGTTGAAGAACCAGAAAGTCTTGTCCTTGACGAGCGGCCCGCCAATGGTTCCCCCAAACTGGTTTCGTTTGAAGGGCGGAATCGGACGGGCAGGATCGTCAAAGAAGTTTCTGGCATCCAGCGCGCTGTTTCTCAAGAACTCGTACACGCTGCCGTGAAAATCATTGGTGCCTGAGCGGGTGACCGCGTTAATTACTCCGCCGGAGGTTTTCCCGTATTCGGCGGAGTAGTTCGTAGTAAGAATGGAAAACTCCTGGATGCCGTCCACGCCCGAAAGGCTGCCGAGCACGCCGCCCGGAGCACCATTCGTATAGTCATTGATACTGACGCCATCCAACCGGTAGTTATTCTGCTGAGGGCGCGCACCCGAAATGCTCAACTGATTGCCAAAGCCGCGAAGCGCTCGCACCACGTCGCCTGTGCTCACACCACCAACGGCGGCTTGATTGCGGACCTCATTCACACCCGGCTCAAGAGTCGCTAACTGCGCCCAGTCTCGTCCATTGAGTGGCAACTCCCGGATGCTGTTCTCGTCCACTTCCGCGCTCAGGGTGGACGTGGCCAAGTCGACAGTCTCTGCAGACTCGCTCACCTGAATCTTCTCCGAAACATTTCCAACTAAGAGTGCAACGTTTATTTCCTGCTGGGCTCCCACAGTGAGGATGACGTCTTTGACTGTGGCCACGGAGAACCCCTGTGCCGTCACTCGAATTTCATACTTGCCGGGCAAAAGATTGGGCGCGGCATAAGAACCGGCCGAGTTGCTTGTGGTCGTGCGCACAACTCCTGTAGCCAAGTCAGTTATGGCCACCTCCGCAGCGACGACAGCGCCGCCGCTCGGATCAGTCACCGTGCCGAGGATTGTGCCTCCAGCAACCTGCGCGTAACTTTGCGGCACTTGAAAAACACAACCGAGGAACATCAAAATCCATGTGCTTACTAACAACTTTCCAGTCCACCCTGAGTTCATTGAAATTCTGCCTTCCCTGCACCTGATTCTTTGAGTGCAAAAATGAAAAAAACCCACGTGCCAGATCAACTCTGGCGGTGGGTTTGGTGAGGGCGAATTAGACTATGGTGTGTCTAGACGCCTAAACTCCCGTGCCAGAGGACACTGGGGCACAACACATACAGCAACACTTGTTACCACTCCTCTGGCTGTAAGAACTCATACGAGGAAAACTACGGGATTCAATGGGCCTGCGCAAACTCAATTTTTCGATTCGATGCATCGATAGGTCAAATAATAGCGGAACCTGCGCTTCGCGCGGACGCCTATCTGTGCGCACATCGACAAACCGCGAATCCCTAAGATCGTCGTTTTCGGTGCCTTTCAGAAACTGGGTTGACGGATGCTCATGGGGCAAATTGACGAAAGAACAGTTTTGCGACTCCAATTCGCGAAGCCTTGCAAAAACTGCGTGACGTGTCACAGGTCCGAACCCATTGATCTTGGCCAACTCGGCTCATCCGGTCCGATCTGCAAGCATCTGTACTCGTACGATAATTTCGGGATGTCTAAGGAAACCGACGACTACGGCTCCACCGGTCCAGGTGGGCTGCTCCGAAGAGTGATCACTACCTACGCGGCATTGGGCAGCGTCCACGCTTTTGCGCAAACAATTCAGGTCCAGGACGGCGCGAACCACAGCAGTAGGGACTGGCAACCTAATTACTTCCATTCGTAATTTTTGTATTCCGCCGATGTCATCGGCTTATGCCCAACCGCCTGGGCGATACTCATTTTGCCGGTGGGCAACGTGCTGCCAAAATAGAAGTGATAGATCATTCCGTCGGTGGTGGCGACAAGGTCGGCGACCTCCTTGGCCTTATCCGGCGGCAAGTCAAGTACCTGCACCCTTCCGCCTGCGATCTCAATCTTGTGGTCATGCCAGTCTTTGTTCCATTCCTGCAGCGGCACCTGAGTCCGCGTTAGCTTCTTGGCATAAATCCACTCCACCTGCACCAAGTTGGCATTGGGTTCGGTCGAGTCGTAAATCAGGCACTGCATCTGCGGGTCTGGCGCGATCACCTTGCAGTAGTGGTGGTACGGCCCCATCTGTTTGCCGTCTACCAGATGGGGTGCGAGTACGTGAACGTTGTATCCTTCGGCGGGAGAGGCTTTCGCCGGGGCTGGTTCCTGGGCCGCTGGCTGCGCAGTCCAACTCCTGCGACTAGTCGCCGTTACAAAGAACCCGAAAACAGCAAGCAGCCAAATGGCAGCAATTCTCGTGCTCATGGTATCTCCTCCATTCTGGTGGATTGAGTCGGACCTGGAATTCTGCAGGACGGAAACATACCTAAGACTTGGAGGGTGGTCAAGAAGAAATGGTTCTGGCGCGCCCGGAGGGGCTCGAACTCCGGGCTTGGTCGATAGGAGCTGATAAATCTCCTTGTCACCAGCCAAGCGCCCGTGAAGTCCCGTTGTGGGAAGTCACCCTTAGCTCTGATGGTCCTATTTCACTTGGATGTATAGTCGGGTTACCGGACATGTGCCGAGGCCAGCGATTTCACTTGTACGATAAGCGCGTTTATCGTCCAAGTGGATTATTTCCGAGTGCGCCGTCACTCGGACACAATCGCCAAGACGACAAGACGGACCACATCTCCGGTTTGCCGACTTATCAGGAC
>DASZZI010000070.1:0-132060 GCA_035544995.1 Candidatus Acidiferrum sp. | reverse complement strand
ATGTCCCGGGCAGTCCATGTGCGCGTAATGGCGGTTCGCCGTCTCATACTCCACGTGCGACACCGCAATGGTGATGCCCCGCTCGCGCTCTTCCGGCGCGTTGTCGATCGAATCGAACGCCCGGAACTGCACCTTGGGGTTATGCTTCGATAGCACCTTGGTGATCGCCGCCGTCAACGTCGTCTTGCCGTGATCGATGTGCCCGATTGTCCCAATGTTTACGTGCGGCTTATTGCGCTCGAATTTCTCCTTCGCCATTTCCTTCACCCTCTGCGTCAGATCTGCCGTGCTCTCACTACTTCAGAATTCACTTCGAGCCGGCCGGGTCAACTCGAAGAGTAAACACATTCGTTCGCTTCGCGAACTCAGTGCAAGCTGGAGCGGGGGACGGGATTTGAACCCGCAACCATCACCTTGGAAGAGTGAGACTCTACCGTTGAGTTACCCCCGCCCTTCTGCACCAAATCGTACCCCGCACTGAAAAATCACCTTCGTTCGCCCTCCGCGAACTCAGGGCAAGATGGAGCCTGGGACCGGGATTGAACCGGTGACCTCGTCCTTACCAAGGACGCGCTCTACCAACTGAGCTACCCAGGCCGAACCCGTTCCCCTCCGAATTACGCATGACTCCGAAGCAGTCAACAATTCGTCTTTCGCGGCACACTTTTCCTTGGCGGCACCATTTTCGTTTGGCGACCAGGAAACGGACCGCTCTCGAAAATCGCTAGTTGTGATCCCGGCCAGGCCGGGATCAACGCTCATGCGATTGCCCTGCGGTTTCCTGCGAACAACGAGAGGCTGGTGGACGGGGGAGGATTCGAACCTCCGTAGCCCGCAAGGAGCGGCAGATTTACAGTCTGCTGGTTTTAGCCACTCACCCACCCGTCCCGAAAATTCATCCGGGACACAAAAACCGTATCCCGCGAAATCATTCGTGACGCACCAAGCGCATCCCGGGGAAACTCCTGGGAGGCTAACTACGTGTCCCGAAAGCAGTTTCCAAAGCACTGTCTCCGCCACAAGCGAAAACACAAAAAGGACTCGTGTCAAAAGACACCAGCCCCTTATTTTTGACTGCGAGGATTCGCTCCGCCTCACTCCCCCCGCAAAATTCCTGGTGGAGCTGGCGGAGGGAATTGAACCCCCGACCCTCTGATTACA
Organism: Candidatus Acidiferrum sp.; assembly: GCA_035544995.1. Lineage (GTDB taxonomy): Bacteria > Acidobacteriota > Terriglobia > Acidiferrales > UBA7541 > Acidiferrum. Next base: position 130,899 of record DASZZI010000070.1, on the reverse strand, counting down.
AATCAGATGCTCTACCAGCTGAGCTACGCCAGCGCTGCTCAAACCAAGTAAGAATAGCAGAGAGGGCAAAGAAATTGCAAGGGGGAGTTCGGGGTCGTAGCACGTCAATAGCCAGGTCTGTGGAAAACCTGGGCAGTGTTTCGCTTCTCTGATGACCCCTATCCCATTTTCAGTCTATAGCTTAGCATGAACGTCAAGCTGCGCCGAGTGCACGGAGCGAAAGCCTGAGCGGTGGGGATAGAAACGTCTCTGCGGCCGGTTGACTTCAATATCTCGAGGCGGGCGTAGAGTGGCAGAATCGCGCATCGAGGAAAGATCCGGTGGGGTGCGAAGGTGCAAAGAGTATGAAAGTTCGCGGGTGGATAGGGCTGGTAACGGTCCTACTACTTCTAGCGGCGGTTGCTTTTTACGGATATCAGCGTTGGGGCGGACGAAATGCAGTATTGCGCGATGACGCGCTCGCACTGATACCGAGCGACGCGAGCGCGATGCTCTTTGTTGATCTGGGAGAACTCCGCGGAGCGCCATTTTTTTCGGCGCTGCACGCGTGGGCGCCAAAACCGCAGGCAGATGCGGACTACGCGCAGTTTCTGCAGGCGACGGGATTCAACTACGAGCGCGACTTGGACCGAGTGTCCCTCGCCGTGCTCAAGCACGGACCAGAGGCTTCCTTTTTCGCAGTGGCCGATGGGCGATTCGACAGAAAGAAAATTGCGGCTTACGCTTTGCAATCTGGAACGCGGCTCAGTCTAGACGGCCGTGAAATTTTCTTGATTCCGTTGAATGGAGGTCCACGCAAGGTATCTTTCGCGTTCTTGCGAAATGACCGGATCGCGCTGACGGACGAGAGCGATCTGGCCAAGATTCTAGCGGGAAATCAAAAAGGCGCAGATGCGGCGGATTGGCGGAAGCGCTTCGAACGGCTGGCGGGTTCGCCGGTTTTCGCTGTCATCCGGCAGGAGGCCGGAGCGGGCAACGCGCTGGTGGCACAGGCGCCCAGCGGACTGCGCTCACCACAGCTTTCGGCGCTGCTCGACGAGCTGCAATGGATCACACTGGCCGGAAAGCCAGATGGCGCCCGTCTGCAAGTAGTCACGGAAGGCGAATGCACGGGGGACGCTACGGCACGACAACTGTCGGACTTGCTGAACGGAGTGCTGGTGCTGGCACAAGCGGGGTTGAACGATTCGAAAACGCGAAAGCAGCTCGATCCCGCGGTGCGCGAAGCGTATCTCGACTTGGTCAAGGGCGCGGATGTATCGCGGATCGATCGTGGTGAAACGAAGACAGTACGGTTGGTGTTTGAAGTGACGCCGAAATTTCTGGAAGCGGCTCGAACGACAGCGCCCCTTGCTCCTCCGGCTCCAACGGCCGACGCTGCCCCCAAGAGGGGTGCGCTTCACAAGAAGTAGGGATGGTTGGCAAAAAAAGATGCCGCCATCTAGGGCGGCTCTGCACAGACGAAGATTAAGAGGCGATCAATCGCCGGAAGTGTGGGACTTCATGTACCGCCAGGGGTTGATGGGTGCATTGTTCATGCGGACTTCATAGTGCACGTGAGGACCTGTAGAGCGCCCGCTGATTCCCGTGTAGCCAACGACCTGGCCCCGCTTGATGCGTGAGCCCGCCATGGTGGCAAAGGCGGAAAGATGTGCGTACCAGGTGGTGATGCCGAAGCCATGGTCTACCACGACGAGGCGTCCGTAGCCGGCGCGGTTTTCCCCAATCGTTACGACGCCGTCCGCGGTGGCGTGAACGGGTGCGCCGTAGTCGGAAGCGACGTCAACGCCTGTATGGAACGCGCCTTCCCCGCTGAAGGGATCGAGGCGCTCGCCAAAGCTATCCGTGATATGGCCGAGCACGGGCCAGATGGATGGCGTATAGGTCGAGTCCGCAAAGCTCGTCACGGGAATGAGGCGCAGGCCGCCGCTGTAGACGGCAATGGCTGCGGCGTTTCTTTTCAAGAACGTGTACTGCTCGATAGAGCGGTCAAAAGCGTCCTCGGGAGTAGCCGGGTTGTCGGTCAGGTCAAAGGCTGCGGGATGATAACGAAGGACCCCGTAGGTCATGGCCACTTCAGTGGCAAGCGATTGTAGGGAATCGAGGCGCTGGTTGGTGTCGTTCACGGTGCTTTGGAGCTGCTGATACTGCTTCCTAAGGGTCTGCTCCTGGTGGCGTAGGGCGTTGTAGTTGCCTACCTTCCAGAGCATGCGCGAGTACGAGCCTACCGCCACGACGACGGTGATGCTGCCGATGAGGGCCAGCGCGGCGATGCCATGGAGGACATAGGCCGGCACGATTGCCTTCCGGAGTTTCCCCGGAGTCGACGCGATAAAGAATGTATAGTTCTTTCCCTTGATCACTGATTAGGACACTCAGGCCTTCGAGTTTGCCTTACGCGGGTTTTCATCCCTGTCGCCCGCTTGAGAGAGCCGCCTCGTGTACCAAGACAAGACTGGACCCCGGGCAGAGACTTACGGCTGTGGTCATACTAGTTTTTGTAGGGTAGCCGCGTCAACCCTGAATTTGGTACTTCGAAGGTCAGGCTGTGCAAACCCGTTCCCTGTCCGAAGGGACAGGTGGAAGGCTGTTGCGAGCCGTAGAGAGAGGCGAATCGAGGTTCCCGAGATATACTGACGCCCGCATCGCATGAAGGAACCCCATGTTTCGAGGGAACCAGGACGAAAACTCTTTGGTACAACGAATTGAGCGGGGCTTTGCGGAGAAGCAAGCCGGCAACCGCAACACACTCAAACTAGGATTGGGAGACGATGCAGCGCTCTTCGCGCCAAGGAGCGGCTACCAAACGATATTGACATGCGACTGGTTCTTGGAAGGCACGCATTTCTTAAGAGACAAGCATCCGGCGGATGCGGTGGGGTGGAAATGCCTGGCCCGCGCCGTGAGCGACATCGCGGCCATGGGCGGCCAGCCACGCTGCTTCCTCTTGAGCCTTGCCCTGCCGCAAACGCACGCCGGCCGCTGGCTCGACGAATTTCTAAGCGGCCTGCGGCGAGCTGCACGGAGGTTCCGCTGCCTCCTAGCAGGCGGCGACACGACGCGGCGCGAAGAGATTTTAATCAACGTCACGGTAGTCGGTGAGGTGCGAGAGGGGAGAGCTGTTTTGCGGTCGGGGGCGAAGCCCGGAGACGTGATTTTTGTGAGCGGGCGGCTGGGCGAGGCAGAGCTGGGGTTGCGACTCTTGCGTCGTGGCGAAACCATTGCTGGAAGGAAAGATCCCGCGCTGAAGAAGCATCTTTATCCCGAGCCGCGGCTGGAGCTTGGCCGGTGGTTGGCAGAAAAAGGCCTAGCGACCGCGATGATGGACCTGTCGGATGGGCTGTCGAGTGATTTGCCCCGACTGTGCGCGGCGAGTGGAGTAGGTGCTCGGATTGAAGAAGCGAAACTACCCAAAGTTTCTGCGTCCGGGAATAAGCGCACTCAGGGATTCGATAGGTTGCATCTGGCCTTAGACGGGGGCGACGATTATGAAATGCTCTTTGTGGTGCCACGAAGAAAGGTTAAGAGCATCCCGCGATCTTTCCGGGGTCTGGCGTTAACAAGCATTGGTGAGATTACGCGGGAGCGAGCTATCCTCCGAACGGATAAGAATGGCCAAGAACGCAAGCTCGTGCCGGGCGGATGGGACCCTTTCCGCAAAGCGAAAAGAAGCCTGCCCACCTGAGTGAGCCGGCTTGGGCCAGGTGGAGTCCTGGCCGGTGTTCCATCCAACGCCAAACCCGAGATGTGAATCGCTCGGTTCAAATGGGGCCTGGCACTCAGTGGCTCGGAGAAACGCCGATTGCATTCGCGGGCGTGGTTCTTGCTGGCGGGAGCGCCGTCGGTGGTTTCTCTTTGGGCTCGGCGGGCTCGTCTTCGGTGGGGGCGGTATCCGGAGTGTCTACGTTGATGTGATGCTCGCCCGCCTGCTGCTCAAGCGGAACAACGTTGGCGAAGTCGAGAGCGGGCTGCCCCTCGAGCGCAGCCTTCATGAAATCCAGCCAAATGGGAAGTGCGGCGCGGGCGCCGGTTTCTTTCTTGCCGAGCGAAATCTGCTTGTCATCGTAACCCACCCATACGCCAGCAGTGAGCTGCGGCGTGAAGCCGATGAACCAGGCGTCGGTGTAATCCTGAGTGGTACCCGTTTTGCCGGCGGCGGGCCGGCCGAGCGAGCGAGCTTGAATGCCAGTACCGAACTGGATTACTTCCTCGAGCATGGCGGTCATGGTGCGGGCGACGTCGGGCGAAACGACGTCGTGGACTTCCGGATGAGCTTCTTCGAGGAGCGCTCCGTCGTAGCTGGTGACGCGGCGGATCATGTGCGAGTCGATGCGGATGCCGTCGTTGGGGAAAACGGTGAATGCGGAGACGTGCTCAATCAGCCTCATGTCCGCCGCGCCGAGCGCAAGCGGGAGATAGGGAGGCAGCGGCGTGGTGATGCCGAAGCGGCGCGTCATGTCGACGACGGTGGAGATCCCCACCTTTTCCGCCAATTTTACGGCCGGGACGTTGCGCGAGCCGGCCAGCGCGCGCCGGAGCGTGATGGTGCCCTCGAATTTTTCATCGTAATTGTGCGGGGAATAGGGCTGGCCGCCGCTGACGGTGGTGAACGGCGCGTCGACGACAGTATCGAAGGGAGAGGCGCCTTTTTCGACGGCGTCGGCGTAGACGTAAATCTTGAACGAGCTGCCAACCTGGCGAAAGGCCTGGGTGGCACGATTGAATTTTGAATCTTCAAAACTATAGCCGCCGACCATGGCTTTGATTTCGCCGGTGGAATTGTCGATGGCGACGATGGCGGCTTGCGGCGCGGGCTGTTGTTCGAGCTGAACGCGGACGGTGTTGTCGCGCAGCTCTTGAATGGAGAATTGCGCAAGGTCGCCGACTTTAAGAAGCTCGGTGGGTTTCTTGCGACCGATCCAGGCGAAGTCCGACGAGGAAAGAATCGCACGGTAGGAGCCGATCTTGACGGTGGCGCTCTTGTCGTCGGCGGCGAGAATCAGGCCGGTGACGTAACTTCCCTTCTCAATCGTGTGCCGCCAATCGTCGTCTTCGTAGGTGTCAAGCTTGCCGAGATTGTCGCGAATAATGTTGGGCAGGGCGCCGCGCCAGCCGTGGCGGCGTTCGTAGCTGTGAAGGCCGTCGCGGAGAGCTTGATTGGCGGCGCGTTGCATCTTGATGTTTAGAGTGGTGTAGACGCGCAAGCCGCGCTCGTGGACCGCTTCGGTGCCGTAGGTGCCTTCGAGATATTTGCGAATCTCTTCGAAGAAATAGGGCGCGAGGTCATTGCGCGGAAATTGAAGGTGGAGGCCGAGCGGCGACTTCCTCGCGGTTTGCTCCTCGGCAGGCGTGATCTTACCTTCTTCCGCCATGCGATGGAGCACTAGATTGCGGCGGGAGAGCGCGGCCTCCGGATTAAGGATGGGAGAAAATTTGGGGCCATTCACCATGCCGGCAAGAAGCGCGGCCTCCTGGAGTTTGAGATCGGTGACCGGCTTGCCGAAATAAAATTGCGCGGCGGCGGCGAAGCCGTAATTGCCGTGAGCGAGATACACCTGGTTTCCATACATCGTAAAGATTTGCGGTTTGGTATAGCGGCGCTCGATCTGCAGGGCGAGGAGAATCTCCTGCATCTTGCGGCGGAAGCTGCGATCGCTGCGGTCCAGGAAAAGATTCCCGGCAAGCTGCATAGTGATGGTGCTGGCGCCTTCGGCGCGACGGCGCTTGATGATGTTGCGGTAGGCCGCGCCGGCCACGCGCGGGAAATCAATTCCCCAGTGGTCTTCGAAATGCTGGTCCTCGATGGCCAGAACGGCGTTGTAGAGCACTTTGGGACACTGCTCGTAGGTCATCAGAATGCGGCGTTGAAGGGCAAAACTGCCGACGAGTTGACCGTCATCGGCGTAGATTTCCGTGACGACATCGGGGCGATAGGTTTCGAGGGCCCGAATTTCGGGAAGGTCGCTGGCGTAAACGAAGAGGAGGCCGCCCGCGGCACCCAAGGTAATGGAGCAAAGCAGAAGAAACGCGAGCGCGACACGGTCAATCAGTTTCCAGCCGCGCAGACGCAGCGTGATCGGGGGGAGACTTAGCATCGAATAGCGATTTTATCGCAGAAATCCAGGTCAGGGGAGTGCGCAACCTCGACGATGATGACAAAAGGAAACGTTGAGCCTTAGGAACTTTGAGGAAATTAAGAGGTGGTATAAGTAATCTATTTGAACAATTCTTGTTTGGCCTATGGACTTACTCGGCAGACCCTAGAAAAGGAGTCATGCGCGATGTTTGTCGTGCTTCTCGTTGCATCGTTCGTTCTGGCCCTTGCGATGTCCGCTACTGTGGCGTGGCTTTTTGCGAAGCCGATTGACGGTATTTTGCATCGTTTCGTCGAAGATAGAATTAGCGCCACCTTGTCGAAATATCTTAGGTTCGCTACCGTCGTGGTTGGCATCTCCGCAGGCACCAGAGTTCGTCCCCTTGAAGAATACATTGCTGCACCTGCTTACAATAAAGCGGATCTAAGAGCGGCGCTTACCCAGGAATTTTGGGCCTTGGAGCTCTATCGTACATTCGTCGAAACGCTCCAGGGAATCGCGTTGATGTTTTTCGTGGTCGCGGTCGTCGCCATCATTGCACTCGTAATCGTTCGGAAGACATAGTCAAAACAGCCGCAAATTGGCGAAGCGCAACCTCCAGTTCGCGCTGCAAAAAGCCGTGTCACAACCATGCGTTGAAGTTCAGTCCAGCAGTTGGTAATACCGTTCGCCGGCGCAGGAGCGGCAGAGGGTGCGCCCGTCCACGACGACTTCGCGCTTGAAGTTGATGCCTTCGCCGCATTGGGCGCAGATGACGCGGGGACCTTTGAAGCCGGGCAGATCTTCGGGCGGGACTATGACCTTCACCCATTGTTTGTCAAAAAGAATGTCGTCGGAGAGTGCAGCGTAGGCCTTTTGCTGGCCAGCTTCTTTCTCGAGCTCGGGAAACTTGTCGCGGGCGGCTTGCTTGGAAGATTCTTTGGCGGCGATGCGCACGGCGCGGCCGGATTTCAGATCTACGAACGTGGCCGCGACTTTGCCCCAGTCGCGGAATTTCAGGGCGCGCTTGCCGAGGCGGCAGTTGGCAACGAGCGCGACGGCATCGGTGACGCAGCGGTCGATTTCTACATAGGTGACAATGCGCTTGCGCTCCGCGATGGGGTCATCGATGCCAAGCTCGCGCAGGCCGAGCATGGCCAGGCGCACGCCGAGGACTTGCCCGGCGCAGAGGTGGCCATGGGTTTGCGCGGCGAGGTCGAGGTACTCGGAGAGTGTTTTCATCGATGGAACGAGTTTACAGTCGACGGTTGAGAGTTGACAGCTGAAAAACAAGAGATTCCTCGTCGCGACTTCGTCGCTCCCCGGAATGAGGGATTAAACCGTCAAGCCTTTTCCGGGGCGGACCAGGAGTGGGGTTTGCGCGCCTCGATGAAAGCGAAGACAGTCATGACGAGCGCTAATGCGGCGAGAAGGCCGTCGCGGAAAACGGTACTGATGGTGAGTGGCTCGGGGTTGGCAAAGCAGCCGCAGTTGATCTGCAGACCTAGCGCATAGCTGCGCACGACCGCTGCAAAGAATCCGAGAATGATCAGGCTGGTCAGCGTACCCCAGATGCGGAGTTGCCAGCCGATCAAGAGGAGCAAGCCAAGAGCAATTTCGGCGAAAGGCAGCGTGTGCGCCACAAAATTCACCGCCCAGGGCGGGAGCATTTGGTAGGAATCCACCTGCATGGCGAAGAGAGACAATGCGATCTTGATTGGAGGATGAGGATTCATGTTGGGCAGGAAGATTTTCGCGTAGCCGGCGTAGAGGAAGATTCCACCGAGGACGAACCGGCCGATCAGGATGAGAGCGCGACGGAGATTAAATGGGCTGGATTGCATCATGAAATCACGGTTGCATTTTGGCTGTAAGTGCGCGATTACTTTTGGCTCAGGAGTTGGTCCAAAAAATTGTGAAGGATGTCGTAGCTGACGACCCCGACGACCGGAAAGGTCTGCCCCCTACTGTGAATGATAGAAGTGGGCGTCTGATTGACGTGGTAAGCCTGGCCGAGGGCATAGTCCTTATCAATTCCGGCTTCCAACGTGCCGCCCTTCACGAGCGCACGGACCTTGGCCATGTCGGCGGCGGAGAGGACACTGGCAACCGTGCCATCCACGTCGCCGCTCTGCTCCCATTTTTCCTGATTCTGAAAGAGGACCTGCTCGACTGGTTCAAACTTGCCGATCTGGGCTGCGGCTCGACCGTAGCGGGCGGCGATGCGCGAATGAGCATGCATGGGCAGGGGAAAATCGCGATGGATCAAATAAACCTTGCCGGTGCTCACGTAATTGTCCATGAGCTGACGATTGGTGCCGGTGTAGAGGGTCTTGCAGGCGGGACATTGGAAATCACTAAAAACTTCCATAACGACCGGCGCGGTCTTTGAACCGAACGCCGTGTGAGGATCAATGTCGGAGATGGCTCCTGCGGACTGCGGCATCCCTGCATGCGCCAGCAGTATGCAACAGAGGCCGAACAGAGTCCCGGCAAAAGTTAGTACAAGAATTCGCTGACGAATCACTCGGTCCTCCCTAATAGTCAATTCAGCGAGCCTCTACTTGAAGCAATAGAGACAATTCTACCGCGAAATCGGGGAAATATGAGCCTCGCCTCTCGCCGGGGAAGCGTGGCCGTATCCAGACCATACACAGTGAGATGCGAATGGGGACCGGGAGTTTGTGTTGGACCGGGCGGGCGTGGAAGTGGGGCGATGGAATAGGTTGGCAACCATAACCTATTGAAAATAAAAGATTTATATAACAAGCGAGGTAACTTGACAAACACACACTCAACTTGTATACTTTGCTTTGAGCTGAAGCCAACAGGACGAACAGGACGAAAAGGACCTAACTTAGGGCCGAGTCCGCTTGAGCGAAGCGATGTCAGTGACATAGTTGGGTTCAGGGAGGAGTAGGAGCAATGACCAAGATTATTGGAATTGACCTGGGGACGACAAACTCCGTGGTTGCCGTCATGCAAGGCGGCGAACCGGTGGTGATCCCCAACCAGGAAGGCGCTCGCACGACCCCGTCGGTCGTGGCGATCACAAAGACGGGCGAGCGTTTGGTAGGACAGGTAGCGAAACGGCAGGCGGTGACGAATCCCGAAAACACGGTGTATTCGATCAAGCGCTTCATGGGCCGGCGGTTTGACGAGGTAGGCGAAGAAATGAAGCGCATCCCTTACAAAGTCGTGAAGGGCGACCACGACGACGCGCGCATACAGATTGGGGACAAGATCTATAGTCCGCCAGAGATTTCCGCAATGATCCTGAGCAAACTGAAGGCTGCGGCGGAAGATTTTCTCGGTGAGAAGGTTTCAAAGGCGGTAATTACCGTGCCCGCGTACTTCAACGATGCGCAGCGTCAGGCCACCAAACAGGCGGGAGAGATAGCCGGTATGGAAGTCGTGCGCATCATCAACGAGCCAACGGCGGCGGCGCTAGCATACGGCCTCGACAAGAAGAACGAAGAAACAATCGCCGTGTACGACCTCGGCGGTGGCACGTTCGATATCTCTGTCCTGGAAGTCGGGGACATGGTCGTGCACGTGAAGTCTACCAACGGTGACACCCACTTGGGCGGCGACGACGTCGACCACCGGATCGTGGACTGGCTCATCGATGAGTTCAAGAAAGAGAACAACATCGACCTGAGCAAAGACCGCATGGCGCTGCAACGCCTGAAGGAAGCGGCGGAAAAGGCCAAGATCGAACTTTCGCAGATGATGGAGACGGAGATCAATCTGCCGTTCATCACCGCGGGTGCGAGTGGGCCAATCCACATGCAGCAGAAGCTGACGCGGATGCGGCTGGAACAATTGATGAACGACCTGCTCGAGCGGTCCATGAAGCCGGTGAAGCAGGCACTCGAAGACGCCAAGTTGACGCCAAACGATATCCAGGAAGTGGTGCTGGTGGGAGGCTCGACACGCATCCCGAAGGTGCAGGAGCTGGTGCGCACGTTCTTTGGCGGGAAGGAACTCCATAAGGGCGTGAACCCTGACGAAGTCGTTGCTGTAGGTGCGGCCATTCAAGGCGCGGTGCTCGGCGGCGAAGTTAAAGACATCCTGCTGCTGGACGTGACGCCGCTTTCGTTGGGCGTCGAGACACTCGGCGGCGTGATGACCGTGCAGATCCCGCGCAATACGACGATTCCGACGCGCAAGGTGGAGACGTATTCGACCGCCTCTGACAACCAGCCGGGCGTGGAGATTCACGTCCTGCAGGGCGAGCGCAAGTTCGCGAAAGACAACCGCTCACTTGGAACGTTTAAACTGGATGGAATTCCGCCGGCTCCGCGCGGGGTGCCGCAGGTCGAAGTGACGTTCGATATTGATGCGAACGGCATCTTGAACGTGAGCGCGAAAGACAAGGCCACGAACAAGGAGCAGAAGATCACCATTACCGCATCGAGCGGCCTGACCAAGGAAGAGGCAGAGAAGATGCGGACCGAAGCCGAGTCGCATTCGGAAGACGACCGGCGGCGGATGGAGGAGGTCGAAGCGCGTAACCGGCTTGACGGCATCGTGTACCAGGCCGAGAAGATGGTCCGCGAGAACCGGGAGAAGATTGCGGAAGCTGATCTCAAGGCGGCTGAAGAAGCAATCGAGGACGCGAAAAAGGCCATGACCGAAGGCGGAACGGCGCGGCTGCGCTCGGCGACCGAAAACATCGAGCGCGCGCTGCACAAGGTCGCCGAAGTGCTCTACAAGACGAATCAGGGGGCGGGTGGCGCTGAACAGGCTGGTGCAGCAGGTGCGGGTGCCGGCGGGAGCGGGTCGTCGGCTGGTCCTGGCGCTGGCGCGAGCGGAGCGCAGGGCGGCAAGCCCAGCGATGTGATTGACGCTGAGTACGTGGACGTGGACGAGAACAAGCGGCCGAATTAACGCATGAACCGTAGGGGCACGAACTATCGTGCCCCTACAGTCTTTTCACCAGAGCATCGATGCCGGCGACAACGAAACAGGATTACTACGAGCTGTTGGGAGTATCACGCAGGGCGAGTGCGAAGGATATTCGTACCGCATTCCGCAAACTCGCCCGGAAATATCATCCGGACCTGAATCCCGGCGACAAATCCGCAGAAGAAAAGTTCAAGCAGCTGCAGGAAGCCTACGACGTCCTGTCCGATTCGAAGAAGCGGCAGATGTACGACCAGTACGGCTTCTATAGCGACAATATCCCGCCGGGTGGGCCCGGTGGGGCGGGAGCCGACAGCAGCCACCCCGATGTCAACTTTGATTTTGGCGGTTTCGATTTTGGCGGTGGATCGGGCGCCGCAAGCGGCGGGGGAAGCTTTCGCGATCTCTTCAGCCAGTTTTTCCGTGGCGGACGCGGCGCCGAGATGGAACCGGAGCAAGAAGCCGGCAACGACCTCGAATACCAGATTGAAATCGATTTTTGGGATGCGGTTCGCGGCGCGGTGAAAAAACTTTCGATCACGCGGCTAGATTCGTGTGAGACCTGCCACGGCACCGGCGCGTTGGGTTCGCCGCAAACGTGCACGGCCTGCGCTGGCACGGGAACAATTCAACAGGCCGCTGGCAAGATGCGCTTCAATGTGCCCTGCACGCGGTGCGGCGGAACGGGCAAGCTGCGGACAGCGTGCAAGGCCTGCGGCGGTGAGGGACGCATGCGGCGGACAGAGACGATTGATGTGCGCATTCCGCCGGGCGTGGCGAACGGCGGGCGCGTGCGCGTGCCAGGGAAAGGCAACGCGGGGACAATGGGCGCGCCGGCCGGCGATTTATACCTGCGGGTCGAGGTCAAGCCGCACCCATTTTTCGAACGCCGCGGAAATGATTTGTATACGAAGGTGCCGGTGACGGTGAGCGAAGCGACGCTAGGCGCGAAGATCGAAGTGCCGACGATCGATGGGACTTCGTCCGAGGGGCGTCCCTCGCCGGGACGCGCGATCGTGCGCATTCCACCAGGGACGCATAGTGGAAAGACGCTGCGGCTGCGCGAGAAGGGCGTGACCAGCGCACGGAACGGCGCGCGCGGTGATCAGTACGTGGAGATTCAGGTGGTTGTGCCGCAGCCGACCGATGAGCGCGTACGAAAATTGATGAAGGAGCTGGAGGCCATCGCGCCAGAGGATCCCCGGAAGGATTTGTTCAGCAAGGCTGGCGTGTAACACAGGCGGTTTCGTCTGTGCGGATTTTGTTTGGGAATTGCGGAAATGCACAGCCAGGAGTGGCGGTGCCACCGAGAAGACAGATGTCGCCACGAGGAAAAAAACGGGCCAGAGCGGGCTACATGATCAGCGCCGTGGCGGAGCTGTATAAGCTGCACCCGCAGACGCTGCGGCTTTATGAACGCGTAGGACTGCTGAAGCCGTCGCGGTCGCAGGGAAACACGCGCCTGTATACCGACTCCGACCTCGAGCGCCTGGATGTGATCCTCACGCTTGCGCGGGACATGGGAGTGAACCTCGCGGGAATCGAAATCATCCTGAATATGCGTGAAAAGATGATCGAGATGGAGCGGCAGATGGGAGAGTTCGCTCAGGTCGTACAACAGGAGCTCTCGCGGGTGGCGTCGCGCACGGATGAGAGAGCGTCACGGCACGCGATTGTGCGGGCCACGCCACGAGTGGCACGAACTTCTTAGCGGGACACACATTCCTGTGCGTACCCTTATAATCCTCAGTCAGGCTGAGAAAAAAGGACAGACAAGAATGCCTGTCCACTCGCACAAAGGGAAGCCTGTGCTACCACCGCCTTTCACAGGATTCCCAGAGCAGACAACTTGCCGTGAACGAGATGCGACCGTATGCTGTGGGCACGGAGAAAAGCCGCAGGGCTGAGAGGACTCGGCCCTGCGCTACACGATGGCGCTTGAGAATTGCCCACTTTGCAGAGGTACCGGTTGGAAGCTTGTGCCGCGGCCGGGCAGCGTGGAGGGAAGCGTGGCCGTGGCATGCGACTGCGGGATGAATGAGCGCGCCGCGCGGGTGGTGGAACGTGCGCGGATTCCAAAGCGATACGAGCACTGCGATTTTGAGAGCTACGTTACCGACCTCATTGATGGAAAGACCTGGACGGCGCAACATGCGCAATCGCTGAAGGAAGCGAAACTGCTCGCGCAGGGATTTGCGCGGGACTATCCGGGCACAGCGGAAAAGGGCTTGCTCTTGATGGGTCCGACGGGCGTCGGAAAGACGCATCTTGCCGTGGCAGCTCTGAAGGATTTGATTCAGCGTGGGCACGGGGGACTCTTCTGCGACTACCGTGAACTGCTGAAAGAGATACAGGCAAGCTACAACCCGGCGAGTGAATCTACGGAAATGGGGATTCTTGAGCCGATCCGTACGGTTGAGATTCTTGTGCTTGACGATCTCGGCGCGAGCAAACCCTCGGCCTGGGTTTTGGACATTATTGGTTTGGTGTTGAATGCGCGATACAACGAGCGCCGAGCCACGATCTTGACCACAAATTACTTGGATGAAGCTGCTAGCGCTGAGCCTGCGCCGAAGCTGCCGGGTGGCCAGCGCGTCACAGTGCGCGAAGACACGCTGGCGGATCGCATCGGAGCACGAATGCGCTCGCGGCTTTTTGAAATGTGCCGCACGGTGGAAGTGTTCGCACCGGATTTTCGCCGCGAAGTGCGCCAGGCAGGCCGCGCTCGGTCATAAAGACTGCTCTGGCGGTTCATTGACAGGGGGCAAAGGCGGCGCGTATCATTTTGACGTTGCAGCGTTTCTGACGCCCGCAGCATCTGTGTCCCAAGTGGCCGCCTAGCGGTCAACCTCCTTGCATAAAACCCATAAGGGAATCCGCAAGGAATCTTTTTCGACAAAACAGGGATTCTCATCCCGGAGGCACTCAACCATGTTTTCTGACCACGACAACCTTGCATCGGCGGCAGCCGCCGTTCCTGCGCCTGATTCTGAACCTGCTCAAACTAACGCACCTACCGAAGTAAATTCTGCGGACGCAAGTGCGGCAGAGAATTCCGCGGAAGCGAACGCGACGGAGACCGCCGTGCCTGTTAGTGCGGTTTCAGAAGAGACGCACGAAGCTCCGACAGCACAGACCGAGTCCGCCATGGAGAAGGCCGCGGGGACGGCGGCCGGGGCGGAGGGACACGGCGCTGCCGTCACCGTTGATGCCGAAGCTGCGGCAACGGCCGAGGAAGCCGCCGGCTCCGAGGAGATGAGCAAGTTGATGGAGCAGTACAGCGAGCAGCAGGAAGCTGCTTCGCAGAACGAGATTATCGAGGTCAAGGTTGTCGCGTACACGGAACAAGGCGTAGTGGTCGACCTCGGACAAAAGTCCGAAGGACTGATTCCCGCCGCGGAATTCACCGAGACCGACATTCCGCGCCCGGAGCCGAACGCCACCATCGAAGTGCAGCGCACGGGCGAGCACAAAGACGGCTACGTCATTCTTTCTTACCAGAAGGCGCTGCGCCGGCGCACGTGGGAAAGGATTGATGCGGCCTATAAGGCGAAGGAAACGATTACAGGTAAAGTTGTGGACCGTATCAAGGGCGGCCTCGTCGTGGATATCGGCGTGCGCGCGTTCTTGCCGGGCTCGCAGTATGACCTGCGGCCCACGCAGAACCTGGACAATCTGGCCGGCACCGACGTGCAAGTGCGCGTCACGAAGCTGAACCGCCGCCGCGGTAACGTGGTGGTGAGCCGCCGCGCATTGCTCGAAGAAGAACAGCACGCCAAGCGCGCTGCGCTGATGGAGACGCTGAGCGAAGGCCAGATCGTGCACGGACACGTGAAAAACGTGACCGAGTACGGCGCCTTCGTCGATCTGGGAGGAATTGACGGGCTGCTGCACTTGACGGACCTGAGTTGGGGCCGCGTGAAGCATCCCTCCGATGTGGTGAAACCGGAGCAAGGGCTGGATGTCATCATTCTCAAGTTCGATAAGGAAAAGCAGCGCGTATCGCTGGGGATGAAGCAATTGATCCCTGACCCGTGGGTCAACGCAGCGGAAAAGTATCCCGCCGGCGGCAAGTACAAGGGCAAAGTCGTCGGCGTTGTGGATTACGGTGCGTTCGTCGAGTTGGAGCAAGGCATCGAAGGCCTGGTCCACGTGACGGAGATGAGCTGGGCGAAAAAGGCCACGCACCCCTCGAAGGTCGTAAAGGTGGGCGATGAAGTTGACGTCGTAGTGCTGGACATCAAGCCGAGCGACCGCCGCGTTTCACTGGGCATAAAGCAGGCGCTGCCGGATCCATGGATGCAAACGGCGGAGAAGTATCCTGTCGGCACGGTGGTTACCGGGAAGGTACGCAACATCGCGGAGTTCGGCGCGTTCGTCGAAATCGAGGACGGCTTCGACGGGCTCGTGCACGTCGGTGACGTGAGCTGGACCGGCCGCGTGAAGAATCCGCACGAGGTGTTCAAGAAGGGCGAACCGGTGACGGCGAAGGTGCTGAAAATTGATCCGGAGAATCGCCGCGTTTCGCTGGGCATCAAGCAGGTAAACGACATCTGGGGCGACTGGTTCAAGCAGCACAAGGTCGGGCAGATCGTGAGGGGCAAGGTCTCGCGGATCGCCATGTTCGGTGCGTTCGTCGAGTTGGGCGAGAACATCGAAGGCCTCTGCCACAACACGGAAATCGAGGACCGCAAGCGGCGCGATGAGGGCCACACACCCATGCACCGCACGACGACCGGACCGCTTAAGAGCGCCGGGCCGCTCGAGCCGGGCAAGGAATACGATTTCAAGATCATCAAGATCAGCCCGGAGACACGGCGGATCGGCTTGAGCTATCGCGCAGCGGCGAAGCAGATAGAACGCCGCGAGATCGAGCAGTACCGCACGACGTCGAAGTCATCGTCGACGGCGACGATCGGCGACGCGATTCAGTCCAAGCTTTCGGCGCGTTAGTCTGCTCCTTGGGGATGGGACCGGCAGTAGCCTGCCCATCGGGGACCGCCGGCGGAATTTCGTTTACCTGAAGGTCATTTTAATGATAGGAAGGGGGGCAAACAGGCGGACGGCGCCCCTCTAAGCTGTTTCGCTGCAAAAAGCTACGGCTGCTGGTACTCCGGCGGCGAACCGAGGCATGGGGAAAATGACCAAGCAACCGACATTGACGAAAGCCGACCTCATCGAAGAAGTATTGCGCGTGACCGAGCTCCCCCGCAAGGAGTCGGAAACGATTGTCGAGACCATTTTTGAGAGCATCATCCAATCGCTGCAGAAAGGCGAAAAGATCGAGATTCGCGGCTTCGGTAGCTTCCGGACGCGGCAGCGTCGAGGACGCGTGGGGCGCAACCCAAAGACCGGCGCGAAAGTCGAAGTGCCGGCGAAAAAGATCCCCTTCTTCAAGCCCAGCAAAGAGCTGAAGGACTTTGTGAATAGCGCCGAGGCGCAGGCATCCGCCGGGGCTGCCTCCAGCAACGCGCCGCATTCCTAGGATCCAAACGCCCAAATTCCTTCGTCTTTACTGTGTAACGCCGGCATCTTGCCGGCGTTTTTGTGCTGGAAAGATAAAACCGCCAGCGAGAGGCTGGCGCTACAAAAGAAAAACACAGGCCAAAGCCGGTGACACTCGCGCATTATTTTTGCGCTATGCTGTGCGCAGGTTTTTGCCGCGAGGCACCCGACGCAATGGACTATATCTGGACTCCCTGGCGCTTCCAGTACATGGCGCAAGTCAACAGTGGTAATCAGCCGGAATGCATTTTCTGCGACGCGGTGGCGAGAAACAATGACGCCGAGACGCTGATCGTCCATCGTGGCGCGAAAGCGTTCGTCATCTTAAACAGATACCCTTATACATCGGGACACGTCATGATCGTGCCATACGCCCATGTGGCCGAATTGAACTTGTGCGCGGCAGAGGCACTGAAAGAGATGATGCAGCTCGCGCAACGCGTCGAGGCGGCTTTCCGCGCGACCTACAAACCGGACGGAATGAACCTCGGTATGAATCTGGGGCGCGCCGCAGGAGCGGGAGTGACGGGACACCTGCACCTTCATGCCCTGCCTCGCTGGATCGGCGATTCGAACTTTATGACCGTGACTGCTGAGACCCGCGTCCATCCGGAAGATTTGCAAACCACGTACGACCGGCTTCGCAAAACCCTCCTCTGAACTGCAGGTGCGGACGGGGACGTAAAATACAGAATACGAACGCCTGTCAGGTTTGTGCACGGAGAAAACAACTTTGAACCTTGAGCTGACGGAAGAACAGAAACTATTGCAGAGGAGTGTGCGAGAGTTCGCGGAATCGGAAGTAAAGCCGCTCGCCAAGGAGCTCGACGAGACGGGTCACTTTCCTCGCGAGCTCTTCCAGAAGGCGGCGGAGCTAGGCTTGACCGGCGTAGCATTTCCTGAAACAGAGGGTGGCGCGGGCTTCGACCATGTAGCGTACGCCATCGTGATTGAAGAAATTTCGCGCTGTTGCGCTTCGACCGGCGTGATTCTCTCCGTGCAGAACTCGCTTTATTGCGACCCGATTCACCGGTATGGGACGGAAGAGCAAAAAAAGAGATTTCTCCTGCCGTATACGCGTGGGGAAAAGATCGGATGTTACGCCTTGACCGAGCCGCAGGCGGGCTCGAACGCCGCGGCCCTGCAGACCAAGGCGGTGAAAAAAGGCGAGAAGTACGTCATCAATGGAACCAAGGCTTGGATCACGAACGGTGGCGCCGCAGATGCGGCGATCGTCTATGTGAATACCGAGCCGGCGAAAGGTGAGAAAGGCATCAGCGCGTTGGTGGTCGAGAAAGGCACGCCGGGCTTCAAAGCAGGCAAAGAAGAAAAGAAGCTGGGCATCAACGCAACGGCGTGCTGTGAGCTGGTGTTCACCGATTGCGAAGTGCCGGCGGCGAATCGCATCGGCAACGAAGGCGAAGGCTACAAGGTGGCGCTTTCGACTCTCGACAGCGGACGGATCGGCATCGCGGCACAAGCCACAGGAATCGCGCAGGGTGCGTTCGAAGCCGCGCTCGCGTATTCGCAACAGCGCATGGCCTTCGGCCAGCCGATTTCGCAGTTCCAGGCGATTCAGTTCATGCTCGCCGATATGTCCACGGAGATCGATGCGGCGAGGTTGCTTGTACGCAAGGCAGCTTGGAAGCAGGACACCGGAGCGCGATTCAGCATGGACGCGGCCATCGCGAAGCTCTTCGCGAGCGAGATGGCCACGCGCGTGACGCACAAAGCGATTCAGGTGCACGGTGGCTACGGCTACAGCCACGAGTACCCGGTCGAGCGCGCTTATCGCGACGCACGCATCACCGAAATTTACGAGGGCACAAGCGAAATCCAACGCCTGGTGATTTCTTCCTGGGTCCTGAAGTCTTAGGCGGCCCGTAGTATCCTGACGGCGTGCTGGAACTGGACTGTGGACTCGAGTTTGATCCTGCCCGCGCGGAGGAGTTCTTACCCGCGCTGCCGGCGCGGCCTGCGGTGTGTCTGATCGAACCACTTGAAGAAAAGGCGGAGCCGTTCCTGATTCGTACACAGGATTTGCGGAGGCGGCTGCAACGGCTGCTGGGTCCCGTTGATCCGGCGAGCAAGCGGCTGAATTTGCGCGACTTTGCGCGCGGCGTGCGGTATCGAATGACGGGCTCGGCATTCGAACAGTCACTCACGTACTATCAGCACGCAAAACAGATTTTCCCAAAACGCTACAGGGACATGATGAGGCTGCGCCCGCCAGCCGTGTTGAAAGTGAGTCTGCGAAATGCCTATCCGCGTTGCTATGTGACCCGCCGGATTCCCGTGGATGAGAATGGCGCTCCGACGTCGGGCGCGTACTACGGCCCGTTCGCGTCGCGGCGTTCGGCAGAAGCGTTTGCCGAGCGCGCGCTAGATTTTTTCAAGGTACGGCGCTGCCAGATCAAAATCCGCCGCGACCCTTCGTACCCGGGCTGTCTGTATTCAGAGATGAAGATGTGCATGGCGCCGTGTTTTGCTGGCTGCACAAAAGAAGAGTACGACGCGGAAGTGCGGCAACTGGTGAAGTTTCTGGACACAAGCGGCGGCTCACTGCGTTCAACGATTGAACAGGAGCGCGAGCAGGCCAGCGGAGAGCTCGACTTCGAGCGGGCATCTGCAGTGCACAAGAAAATCGAAAAGCTGAATGATGTGCTGCGAAGCTCCCCGGAGCTGGCGCGGCGGATTCAGGACGTGAACGCAGTTATCCTGCAACGCGCCGCCGAGCAACAGACCATCGGCGTCTATGCGGTCCATGGAGGAAGGCTGGCGGAGCCGTTTTTCCTGCGATTCGCCGAAATTGCCAGCCAGCCGCGCTCGGCGGAACAAATATTTCGAGATTATCTCGAAGAACCTTCCAGGCAAGATAGAAAGAGATTTCTCGCTCCGCACGAAATGACGGGGAGGGATGATTTGGGAGAACACCTGTGGCTCGTGGCCCGCTGGTATTACAGCAACCCGCGTGAGGGCGAGATTTTCTTTCACGAAAAAGACTGGCCCTACCGGCGCATTCTGCGCGCATGCTCGCGGCTGCTTGCGCCGCCAGAGCCGTCGCCCAAGAGTTAAGGTGGTTCGCAAACCAGGCAGGAGGTGCAAGAAATCTCTGCACGCGGCGTATCCCTGCTAGCGCGCAAAGCGACAGCCGGATGAGCAGCCCTGCTATACTTCCGCATCGCGCTTTTTGAACGCCAAGGACGGATCACGCGACTATGACAGCGCACGCCACGCCGGCGTCCACCCGCCAGTACGCAAAGCGGTTTGCCGCCAAAGCCGCCGAGGGGCATTTCCGCGAGGCGCGCGGGCTGACGCTTTCATCGTTGGGCATCGGCACGTACCTGGGCCAGCCGGACGCGAAAACCGACGAGAGCTACACTGCGGCATTGGTTGCGGCAGCCGAGGGCGGAATCAACGTCATTGACACAGCAATCAACTATCGCTTCCAGCGGAGCGAGCGCAGCATCGGTGCGGCTATCCAGCAACTCGCCGCGAAAGGAATTTCGCGCGAAGAGCTGATCCTCTGTACGAAGGGCGGTTATTTGACGCCGGATGGGTCAATGCCTGCCGATCCGAACGAGTATTTTTTCCGGGAATATCTCCAGCCGGGCGTGTTGAGCGCTGAGGACATCGTGGCCGGCAGTCACTGCATGACGCCACGGTATCTCGAGGACCAGCTCGGGCGGAGTTTGCGTAATCTTGGCGTGGACTGCGTCGACGTCTACTATCTTCACAATCCGGAGACACAATTGGGCGAAGTTTTGCGGCCGGATTTCCTGGAACGCGTGCGGGATGCCTTCATCTACCTAGAATCTGCTGCGGCTGCGGGAAAGATTCAGTTCTATGGCATGGCCACGTGGAATGGATTCCGCCAGGAGGCCAGCGCCCGCGATGCAATGCAACTCGGCGAATTCGCGCAGATCGCGAAGGACATTGCCGGAGAGGGGCATCGCTTTCGCTTCGTGCAGCTTCCCTTCAACCTAGGGATGACGGAGGCGCTGACACTGGGCAATCAATCGCTGGGAGAACGCGATCGAACGGCCATGGAAGCAGCGAGCGCGCTGGACATCACGCTAATCGCCAGCGCCTCGCTGCTGCAAGGACAAGTTGCACGGAATCTGCCGGCGTTTGTGGGCGAAGCGCTGGGGCTCGCGAATGACGCGGAACGCGCGCTACAGTTTGTGCGATCATCGCCGGGAATTACCACCGCGCTGGTCGGGATGTCACGCGTCGAGCATGTGCGAGCAAACGCGCGGCTAGTGGGCGTGCCGCCTGCGACGGTGGAGGAATTCAGCAAGCTCTTCTCCCGCGGCGAGAGCGCCTAAGATCAGGGTTCCGTCGAGTCTACTCGTGGGCCTGCGGATGACGCTCCGTGAGCCAATTTGTGATGGCGCCGCCTAGCTGGTTGAGCTTCCCGGTGAAGAAATGGTCAGCGTCTTTCACGGCCGTCAGCCGGTTTTCTCCCGGCAGCGAAACGACGAGCATCTCAAGCCTCTCCAGCGATCCGAATTTATCTTTGCTTCCCTGTACAAATAATTTTGGTTTGCTGCAGCCCGACAGGTAAGCAAAATCCGAGTCGTTTACCGGTACGCCGATGCCGATCAACTCGGCGACGCGAACATCTTCGCAGCCGACCCCCAGACTCACCCACGAGCCAAAACTGAATCCGGCGAGCAGCACGGGCGCGCCGGGAAATTCATCGGCTAGAAAATCGAGCGCTGCCCTAACATCGCCTTGCTCACCGCGGCCGTGATCAAAGGCGCCCGCACTCATCCCCGCGCCTCGGAAATTGAATCGCAGGACCGGCATGCCAAATTCGTCCAGCGATTTTGCAGCCTGATAGACCACTTTATTGTGCATCGTTCCGCCGAAGAGCGGATGGGGGTGGCTGACGAGGGCGGCAAGCGGCGGTCTTTTGCTATTCGCGGGGCGCCAGAGGATGGCTTCGAGGCGCCCTGCCGGGCCATCGAGAAAAAAGGTTCGCGATTGATGAGTAGGGGCCATGGAAGCAGAATTCTGAAGTTATGAGTGTAGCTGAAGCGCGAGAAAAATCGGACATGGGATGAGCAGGATCGATCAAGGCAAGCGTTCCACGGTGACGGCGAGAGCGCTGCTTTCCGGCAACGGCTCGACCCGCACTATTCGCGCCCGGATTTCCGCTCCGCCTTGCCACGGAGCTGATGCATGTGGATCAAAGGACACTAGGAGACGATCACTGAGCGCATACTCGCGGCTACTCACAAAACGAAGCCCCCCAGGGGAAACATCAAGCGTCATGGCTTCTTCGAACCAGGGGATGCGTTCCGGACGCACATGAACTGGCATCGCCAGGCTGCGGCGGGGGCTGGCGCGGCGTTCGAGATCCGGACAATTTCCGTTGCCATTGGAAGCCGCATGTCTCGTCTTTTCGAATTGTAGAGCAACGAGCAGAGTCATTCCCGCAGCTGCGCCGGGCTCGCAGCGAACCACACGCGCGGGAATTTCCGGCTGTCCCTGGGGTGTCGACGCATCGTAAGGGAACGTGATCCACAGCGCGATGCCCGGAGCGTGAGATTCCCGGCAGGAGAGGAGCAGACCACCGCGAGAGACGTTCAACGATTCGCAAGTCTCGCTTCTCTGACTGAAGGGCGTAGTCCAGCGAACTCTTACCGGGAGGTGGAGCCGCACGCGGCGATGCTCGCGGCTAGGCATTTCTCAAACCATACTGCTCGCAAGCAGGCAGTCTAACTCCAAGTATATGCCGGAGTTACCCAAGTAGCCAAGACCTCGTACTAGGACAAGAATTCCACAAATTCGCGTTGCAGTTTTCCTTCTCCGATGTTAGCGTTCGTCAGATTCCAGCCAGCCGGGGGTGACATGAGTGACGGAGCCGACCGCCGCGAAGCGCGGCGATTCACTATGACCCTGCCGTTGCGCGTCCTGCCGCGTGCGGCGCAGGGATCCGAACTTCAGGCGCATACGCGCGACGTAAGTTATCGCGGCCTCTATTTTGTAGCTGATGCCAATTTCGAAATCGGCGGCGAAATTGAGTTCGTGATCACTCTGCCGCAACAAGTGACCCAGGCCGGGGGAGTCGACATCCGCTGCCGCGGCACGATTGTGCGGGTCGATTTGGACCCGGACGGCCGCAGGGGAATCGCCGCAAGGATCGAGCGCTACGAATTTCTGCCCGGTGCGGCGCCCGCCGCTTGACTCTCTCCTGCATGTATTAGCTTGGCTATAGCTCGCTCATTGCTAGCGCGCGAGTACAATGAAATTGTTGAATTTCTTCCGCCGGGGGAGCTCATGTATCACTACGATGCCAGGACCGCGCTCGAAGAGCTACAGGAAGACGCATTGTTGCCACATCCCGTGAAACTGCGCGACATGATCTTGCGCATGCAGCTTGGCCCGCAGGACGCGCAGGCGCTCAATCACGATTTTCAGGACTACCTGACACGATTTGGCGAGTTGCAAAAAGTCGCGCGCGGCATCCTGGAAAAACTCGCAGCAGGACACCGTAAAACATCTTGAGGCGCGGCAATACCACATGGAGCGTACGTCGCAGTCCGTGACGGCGATGGCTGATCGCTCCGCGGCGCGGAAGCCTTTGGGGCTTGCCACAGAAGCGATAGTTATCCTCGTCGCCGTGGGCGTGTACGGTATTCGGATGTGTGGAACAGCTCGTTCGCGACTTGCTGGCGCTGGCGCGGCCACAGCCATCGCCGAAGATGCCCTCCGGCTGGTAAACTGCCATTTGGACTAAGCGCACTGCGCGAAGGAGCAGGGCACGGGGATCTCCATGCGACGCCACACGCTGTTGATCGACGCGGACGACACGCTCTGGGAAAACAATGTTTTCTTCGAAAAGCTGATCGAAGATTTCATCAGCATCGTGGAATCCTCCGGCTACGCCCGCGCCTACATCCGTCACATCCTGAACGAGACCGAACGCAAGAATATCCGCCAATACGGCTATGGAGTGCGCAGCTTCGGCCGCTCCCTCGAAGAGACCTACCTCAAGCTTTCGGATCAGATGGCCAAGAGGGAAACGCTCGCGCTGATCCATCAGCGCGTCATGGAGCTCGAGCGCACGCCGCCGAAGATCCTCGATGGCGTGCCGGAAACGCTTGCCTATCTGACCGAACGGCACCGCCTGATTCTTTTTACGAAGGGCGAGCCTGCCGAACAGGCCGCGAAAGTAGAGCGCTCCGGGCTCCAGGGTTTCTTCGAATTCATTGAAATCGTGGCGGAGAAAAACCCGGAGACTTACGGCGGCCTCGTCCACAAGCACAAGATCGTAAAGTCGCATGGCTGGATGATCGGCAACAGTCCGCGCAGCGACATCAATCCAGCGATGAAGATCGGTTTGAACGCCGTCTACATCCCCCACGAGCACACCTGGCATCTGGAACACGAGCCAGTCCTGGCGGGCTCGGGAAAGCTCGTGATCCTCCCCGCTTTCCGCGAACTTCGCGGCCATTTCTAGTGCGCTCTTTTACGCCCCAAATTGGATGTTGCATCCACGCAAGCTTCCACGATTCTAAGTTTTTACAGACTCTTCGAAGGAGAACTCCATGGCAACGGCAACAACTTCCTTCCCTGCCGATTGGCGGCAGGAATGGTTTGAATTCGAAGACGCAGCGTATCTTAACGCAGCGGGCAACGCACCGATGCCGAAGGTATCCTTGCGCGCCGTGCAGGCTGCGCTCGAATGGAAGAAGTTTCCGCACCGCATGCCCGACGCCGCGTACTTCCAGGTACCAAACCGCATTCGCGCATCCCTGGCGCGGCTAATCGGAGGAAAACCCGAAGAAATCGCTCTCACGACAGGTGCGAGTACGGGCATGTCTGCCGTTGCGTATGGACTCACGTGGAAGCCGGGCGATGAGATCCTGACAGCCGTGGGCGAATTCCCCTTGCAGTACACGACCTGGAAACCCTTGGAAGCGCGCGAGGGGGTGAAGCTGAAGATCATTTCGCCCCAGGAACGCTTCATCAGCGCGGACGATTTCATCGCCGCGATCACGCCCCAGACCAGGCTCGTCTCGACGAGCCTGGTGCGTTTCGACGACGCTGCGATGCTGGACGCCGCACGTGTCGCAGTTGCGTGCCACGCGCAGGGCGCGCTGCTCGTGCTGGACGTCAGCCAATCTTGCGGCGGGCTTCCTTTGGACGTTTCGCAGCTCGGCGCAGATTTTCTCGTCTGCGCGGGGTACAAGTGGCTGCTTAGCCCCTACGGCACTGGATTCTTCTGGGCGAAAAGCGAACACGTCGCCAACATGCGGCCGGGACCCTTTTACTGGATGGCGGCCGAAGGGGTCGACAATTTTGCATCTTTGTCCTTCACCGACCCGAAGCCTGCCGCCGGGTCGCGCCGTTGGGACGCTGCCGAAACTAGCAGCTACCTCAACCTCGCGGCGATGGATGTGTCGCTCGATTTTGTTCTGCGACTCGGCCCGGAGACCGTCGCCGCCCACAACTGCAAGTTAATTGACCTGATGTACGAGCGGTTGCCGAAGGACCGCTGCATCCCCACGAGCCCGCTCGATGCGGCATGTCGCGGGCCCTACGGTTGCTTTGCGGCGCGGACGCCGGAAAAGACGGCCGCTCTTTATCAGCAGCTGCACAAAGAGAATGTTATCGTCAGCCTTCGCGAAGGTAACATTCGCGTATCGCCTCATGTCTACAACACGGAACGCGACATTGACAAGCTCATCTCGGTGATCACTACGTGACGCCGCAAAACGCTTGGCCGAAAATCGCCGTTGTTGGAGCAGGCGCCGTCGGCGGTTACTTCGGCGGCATGCTCGCCCGCGCGGGCGCGCCAGTGGTGATGATTGGCCGGCCGGCGTTCGTCGAGGCAGTGAAGAAGGACGGCTTGTTCCTGGATACGCTCCACTTTCAGGAAAGCGTGCGCGTCGAAGCGGTAACGGACTTGAGCGGCATCCGTGCAGCGGAGATCGTTCTTTTCTGCGTGAAGACGACCGACAATGCGGCAACAGCGCGGGCCATTGCCCCACTGCTCGCATCCGGGGCACTCGTCGTCAGTTTTCAGAACGGTGTCGATAACGTAGAACAGATTCGTGCCGCCGCGGGGACCGAAGCGCTGCCAGCCGTCGTTTACGTCGCCGCTTCCGTGCCGCAGCCCGGCCGCGTGAAACACGTCGGCGGAGGCGATCTCGTCTTCGGCCCTCGTAACGCGAAGACCGAGCGTGTCGCAAGCCTGTTCGAGCGCGCTGGCGTGCCCTGCCGCATCTCGGAAAACATCTCAGGTGAACTTTGGACCAAACTCATCTGGAACTGCGCGCTGAATGCCGTCTCGGCGCTCGGCAAGGTGAAATACGGCCAGATCGCCGCAAGCGACGATGCGCGCAAAGTCGTCGAAACCGTTGTGTACGAAGTGCTGGCCGTCGCGCGCGCCGCGAATATTCAACCGCCGGGATTGGAAGACCCAAAGGCCGCGTTGGCCGGCGCGTTTAAGATCACCACGCAAATGGCCGAAGCGCTCTCCTCCACGGCGCAAGACCTGAGTCGCGGCAAACGCACGGAGATCGATTCACTGAATGGCTACGTCTCGCGCCGCGGCACCGAACTCGGAGTGCCCACTCCGGTCAATCATGCGCTGTACACACTCGTGAAGCTCGCGGAAGGCCGTTCGTAATTTTCCCGCTTCCCGCGCAAGAAAATTTCTATCGTTCCGCGGGAGCGTGGAACGGAATGTGCACGATCGCTTCCAGTTCGACCGGCGCGCCTTGCTTCGACGCAGGACGGAATTTCCACTGGCTTAGCGCATTCATGGCATTGGCATCGAGCTGCTCGTCGATTCCACGCACCAGCTGAATACTGTCCACCGAGCCGTCGCTGCGAAGGATCGCGTAAAGAATGACCTCGCCTTCAACATGCTCGCTGATCAGCGTGGGCGGATACTTCGGATCGATTTTTTTCAGCGGCACAGGCCCGGACAAACCGCTGGAAATCACGCGAGGAGCATCGGGGCTCGAACGCAGCTCCGAGAAATTCAGGATCCAGCTTCCCGTCGCGCTGTTCAGATTCGGCATGTTCACGTTCAGCGTGTAAACGCGCTTGGATGCGAAAATCTGCTCCGGCTTCGCCCCCGCGGGCAACGCAGCAAAATTCGGCGGCCCGGTTCTCTCGAGCGGATCATCATTCCCCGCGTTGGGTTCTGGTCTAGTCACCAGTAAGCGCGGCGCGGGTGCGCTTATCTTCGGAGTGCCGCCTATACCCGAAACGCCGCTGCTTCCGCGCGGATTCCCGCCGCTGATGCTCACGCCAATCGAATTGTTACCGGCGCCACCCGCGCTTGCCTCTCCCGGCGCTCCGACGCTCTTGCCTTCGGGTGAAATAGAAACACGCGCCGCCAGATTACCCTGTGGTAGCGGCGGGGGCGCGGCAGGCGGTGCAGGCGTCGCCGAAAGCGCAATCAGGGTCGCGGAACTGCCGTTGACGGTGCTTAGCTGTGTTATACCAACGTCGGGAGCGGGCCCGGCATCGCCAGTTTGTGCGCGCTGTGCAACGCGCGGCGTGGAGCCGGTATTCAATTCCATTTTCGGCCGCTCAGGTGCCTTCTGCTGCACCGCGAGGCTGATTTCCGCGGGGCGCTGCTCGGCATTCGGAATATCAGGCAACGGAGCAGAGGTGACCGCGACTGTACGGCGTTCCTTCGGATGCAATTTTTTCAGGGTCTCCTCGCTGATCTGTAAGCGGGGCCGCGCGGGACCAGCGATACGTTGTAACTGAACCATATTCGGCAAATTCGGAAGAATCTTCGGCGGCTCGGGCGGCGCCGCAGGATTAATTAACGTTTGTCGCGGATGAGTCGGATGCACGGGGTCCGTAAAAATGCGTTGCCTAGGATGAAACGCATCGGCACCTCGCGCCGGGAGCGGCTTTCCCGGAACGGCGCGCGGACTGGGTTTGGGTTTCGCGCGAGGGATCTCCAGAAGCGGCAAATCATCGATCGGCCCGGACCATGTTAGTTCGGTGTTTTCAAACGCTGGGTTTCTGTGGCCTGCAGAAAACTGCGGAAATGGCACCACCATGAAAGCGAGGTGCCACAGCGCGGCCGCGGCCACAGCGCGCATTGGCACGCGCCCTTCCACCCAGCTATCGCTGAAAAAAGTGCCCTGTATCAATCTCTTCGCAGCAAAAGGACCCCTAAGGAGAACGCCGAGGCTGCTCGCCAAACCCGGATGGAAGTCTCCCCAGGCTATCGCGAGTTTTGGCTCCGGCTGGCGAGGCAGGTCGCGAGGCGCCTCAGGCGGCGCCGGTGGTGGGGCGGGCGGGAAGAGGTCGATGGCATTCTGGATTCGATGGAATTCCATGTGCGCGCCAATTATACCGCGCCGGGAGGAGACGCAAAGCGATACCCACTCCTGCTCATACTTTTTCACGAAGAGCTCCCAGGGCATTAAAAACAAAGCGCCGGGCATGCCCGACATGGCGCGCAAGCCGCGTGGAAGTCTTGGGGCGTAGAATACCGAATTGGGAAAGCATGGGCCCCTCCCCCCTCCCCCCATGAAAAACGGAAGTGTGGCAAGGAAAGGAGTTATTGCGCAAAAACGCGCAATTCGTGCGCTCTTTTTGCGCTCGCGGAGCGCACTCTCAGCGGAAGAGTGGGAACTAGACAGGGGGTATACACCCCCCATTGCGATAGAAAGAGTCCGGAACGTATTGATTACAAAAGGGTTGTTGTGCGCCCATTGCGTGAAAGAGTACGTAATCGCTTGTAAAGAAAGGGGTTGAATGACGGGAATGGTGAAAAAGACGAGGCGAGAGGGCGCAGCTTGGGAAACGGGTCGGGGCTCGTGCTTGGCAAACACAGGAGAGGATAGCATGCCAGTACGGATAGGTTAAGTAATAAGCAGGGAACGGGGAGAATTGAGGGGTGAATGGCAACTCTGGGGGCTGGAACGCGATGATCGAGAAGCCAAAAGCCGCACCCTTTGAAAAACCGCAAAGGATGCGCCACCCGCCCGCCCTGGCTCACCATTCACAATTTAACGCGTCTACAAAATCACCACACCTCCACGGGCTTTGCAATCGGTCGATGCGAGGAGAAACATGGCTACGCAACAACTCATAGCGGGGACTCTCCTGTGTGCTGTCTCCCTGTTGACGCGAAGCGCGAGCGCACAGCAAGTTTTTGAAAGCCAACGGGTCCGCTTCCAGACAGAAGTTGTTGCCACCGGTTTGAAGCAGCCGTCGGCCATGGTTTTCTTGCCGGACGGTCGAGCACTCCTGGTCGAGCGGCAGAAGGGTGTCGATTTGCTGGACGTCAAGTCCGGCACAGTGACTCCGTTAGAAGGCGGTCCCGAAGCGCTGATCGGAAACGAGACCGGCGTTCACGACGCCAACCGCCCTGCGGCTTTGACCGGCGAGGATGCCGGATATCACGATATCGCGCTGCATCCCGATTATGTGAAGAATGGTTGGATCTACCTCAGTTACTCCGAAGGCCCGCGCGAGCGCAGCACCACGGTAGTGGATCGCTACCACCTGCGTGAAAACAAGTTAGTCGATCGGCAACGGATCTTCACCGCAGACGCTTACTCCGAAGATCGCTTCCATTACGGTGGACGCATGGCTTTTCTCGGCGGCTACTTGTTCCTCACCGTTGGCGAGCGCCATCATCAAGACCGGGCGCAGGAGCTTAGCAATCACGCCGGCAAAATCCTTCGCCTACGCGAAGACGGCACGGTTCCGCCCGACAATCCCTTCGTCGGAGCGAAGGACGCACGACCCGAGATTTGGAGCTACGGACATCGCAACCCGCAAGGACTGGTGGTGCACCCCGAAACCGGAGAACTGTGGGAGAACGAGCACGGTCCTCTCGGCGGGGACGAGCTGAATATCATTCGTCGCGGCGCCAACTACGGCTGGCCGGTGATCTCCTACGGATGGCAATATTCCGGAGGCCCTATCGGCAAGGGCATCACCGCGCAAGAAGGAATGGAGCAGCCGATTTGGGTCTGGACCCCGGCCATTGCTCCCAGCGGGATGATCGTGTACACAGGGACGAAGTTTCCGCAGTGGCGCGGCAGCCTCTTCATTGGGGCCATGGCTGGGCACCATCTTAACCGGTTAGTGGTGCAAGATGGGCGCGTGGTTGTGGAGGAGCGGCTTATGAACCGCCAGGCTGGCCGCGTCCGATTGGTAGCCCAAAGTCCGGATGGCTTCATTTATATCGGCAATGATGATGGGCAACTCTGGCGTCTGCGGTCGGCGGATTAACCGGATGCTTGACTCATAACATCAGTAAGTGATGGGGCGTGGCTTTTCCCGGTGGGCGGCCATCGATAAGAGCGAAGGGCACCCGGCACGCTCATTTAGGCTGTGCCACCCGCCGGGCAGGCGACCGAGAAGTCAAAAACCCCAAACGGCCCGACAGGGTTGGGGTAAAAGCCGTCGGCGTATGGGCGCCCGGCCAAGGGGAACTCACGGAGTGAGTGGAACGCCCATGAGATTCTGATTTGCGTTCACCATTGTCCACACGCGGTAAGCAAGACAGTCGAAATTTGCACCGCGAGGAATGTAGAAGCGAAAAGGTTTTGTTTCTTTCCGTGGAGCAAGAGGCGGCTTGGGACCATCGTCAACCAGTAACCCTTCGACGACCTCACAATCTTCCGTCTGAAATTCCCTCACGTTCCGAGGATGATACCCCGCAATTTCCTGCCACGGCATGGAAGTCCAAATTCTGGGCACAGAGGTATACATAGCGCTCTCCCTTCGCCGTTAGGCGGCTGTTTCCGACAACGCCCGAAATCCGTCCGCCACGTATTCCTCGGTCAGCACAAACGGGCCGATTGAGGGAACTACCCTCTTCACTTGTTCTGTAAGTTCGACTGGTACTCCATACCAGCGGTAGATACCGTCCGTCTCGCGTCGAAGTTCCAGCATGATGCTGGCTCCGCGCTTCGTAATGCGACCGTGACCGAATGCGGACTTATGTGGATTCATCCTGCGCTGCGTCTCTGCAAATGGCTCATCTTCGAAACCAATCTGGATATAAAACGAGGAGCCGGACGCCCCAGACGCTCGCGCAGTCAGTTCATGAATGAGAGCGGGTGTACCACCAACATCGAACTCTAGCGGCGTGCCCGATTTCTCGGCGGCCTGTTTTACGAAAGACCAAAGACGATTCGCGGCTTCCATTGAAGTCTTGCCGGTAAAGTCCATGCCCGTATTCTACCACGCGCCGACGACCAATCTCATCCCATCGCCGCCCGTTCCTTTTCGTAAGCGATGTCATGCCACCGACCCCGGATCGCATGGAGCCAGTTGCTTGTTAGCTGGTACTTCCTCTGTGCCGCAGGCGTCGGAGCAATAGTACGGAGCCATGCTAGACGGTCCATGGCGTTCGCGATGCTGTCCCTAATCTCGGCAGCCTCCAGGACCCCCTTCGTCGGCACCACAGCAAAGCCGTCAAAAGCCGACGGCTCAAACGGGCTCGACTCGTGGAACGGTATGCTCGTACAACGCTGGATGAAGGCAGGCCAGGGATACCTTGCCTCGATATCCTTGAAAGTCATCGCAACCCCGTCACCCGGTAGGCGGCATCGATCGCTTAAGTCGGGAACCTGAGCCACGGCTGACGGCGCAAGCATCACGCCTATCCAGTTTTGCTGCTGTTCAAACCGATAGGCCTCAATCACTGCCGGACCTGCCACGAAAACGCTCTCCCCAAAGAACTTCCTGACAAAGCCACCAAAGGCGATGGCCCCCCGGAGCGGAATACGCTCGTTAAGCATGTCCACAAGCAGGCGGGAGCATGTGCCCGCGACAGCCACAAGAGGCTCAGGGCTGTCCCCCTTCGCACTTAGTACGATGCTGTCTGAGAAAACGACGTAGTCGACATTCCTTTCGAGCGACGCGCCCTGAAGGCAATCGAGGTAGCGGCGAATCTTTTCGCCCGTAAAATCCCCGTCGACCAGGGCCGAGAAACCAAGAACATCGAGGAGAGCAACGTAACGTTCCTTCATCTTCCTTCCCCCCGCCTGTGGCGAACCGCACCTCGCTAGAGAGTCGAAGAATCTATGACGATTCCCCGTCTTGAGCGTCATCTTTTATATAACCCGTAAGGTAACCATGAATGGCCCGCTGGAATATCCCGACCAGCAAACCGCTCGCCCCTGCAGTTTCCTCAACGCGACTGCGAATCTCTTCATCGCCCACACCCGGAATCAATGAGTCCAGGATGGCGGTTTGAGAGGAGGTGAAAGCAACCTCGCCGTCTGTGTCACCTGTGCCGCGGGCCCATAGTACGGCCTGATCGGGGTGGTGCTCCGCCCAATGTCTGAATGCCTCGTCCGTCCAGTGGAACACGAGTTTATTTCTCGCATTCACCAGAAGTCTGGCGTACAAGTTTTGAGGTTTCGTTGACATCAATTGGCCTAGGTCCATGATGGCCTCTTCTGGTGCCCCGTCTTCTCGAGCCAGTTGCACTATCTCCCGATAATGCGGCTTCAGGAGGCCATCTATCGCCTCCTTCAGGTAGGCGGCTGCCACCAAGAAGCTACATATCAGGTCCCGCTGACCAACTGGTCCTGGAACGTCTTTGCAGTAAAGAGTCCACCGCTGAGTGGCTCGGATTAAGTTGACTGCGGCGCCAAGTCGCAACATCAGGGCGGCGCGGGCAGGTTCCCTCGTTAGGGAGTCCCGATTGGCCGTCACTGACCAACTCTCATCTTGTTTGACTTCCGACTTTTGGTCCTCGACCATCGTGTGCTCAACCCCGCCTCGAAGTATAGGCCGATCGCCTGAGCATCACCACCGACGAAAAAGAACGCGAAAGCATCAAGAAGGAACTGGCGAAGCTGTGGAATTGCTTTCTTCAGCGTCGGCGGGGCCAAGGCGGTAGAAACTGAGCGCAGCATCGCCCTGCTTCAGAACGCGAAAGCGGGTGAGCGATCCGGCGTGAGCAGGAAGGTCAAACTTTTTGTGGTGTTCCGCGATGATGACGCTGCCGGGCGCAAGGAAAGAAGCCGATCCAAGAACGCGCAACACGCGCGCGTATTCTTCAGCCGCCGCGTAAGGCGGGTCGAGAAAAACAAAATCAAATGTTGAACCAGCGCCTTTCTCCTTGGCAGCTAGCGCCCCCAGCCCGCGCAGGGCGTTAGTGCCAAGCACGATCGCACCGGAACGCACACCGAGCGATTCCAGGTTTTTCCGAATCAGCGCGACGGCGGGCAGATGGTTTTCGATGAACACCACTTCCGCAGCGCCGCGGCTGAGTGCTTCGATGCCCACCGCGCCCGTACCCGCAAAAACATCAACAAATCGCGCCCCCGCGACTGCCGTACCCAGTATATTGAAAAGTGTTTCGCGCAAACGGTCGCTTGTGGGACGCAGCGCGAGGCCTTTGAGGCTTTTCAGGATCCGGCTGCGATAGGTTCCGGCAATGACGCGCATGTGAACTCTTGAATTCGCTCAACCGATTTTTGCGAGATGGTAGCGCCGCTGCCATTCTGCCGGCAGAGCGCGCAGCATCTCTTGCAGCGCGGACACTCGAGCCGGGTCCTCCTCAAGCGAGAATGCTTCGCGCCGCGCTTTTTCGAGCAACTCGCGGTCACGCAGTGGATTGGCAACGTGGAAGCCGAGGTCCCCGGATTGACGCGTACCGAAGAATTCGCCCGGGCCGCGGAGCTGCAGGTCGGTCTCGGCGATTTCGAATCCATTGGCTGTGCGTACCATCGTTTCGAGCCGCGCTCCCGCTTCATCTGTCATGCGCACGGGCGCGACCAAAATGCAGTGAGATTTGTCTGCTCCCCGCCCAATCCGCCCGCGAAGCTGGTGCAGTTGCGATAGACCAAAGCGCTCGGCGTGCTCGATAACCATCACGGTCGCGTTCGGCACGTCCACGCCGACTTCAACAACCGTGGTCGCGACCATTATCTGTACTTCGTTTTTTCGAAAACGCTGCATGACGTCTTCTTTCTCGTCACTCGAGAGCCGCCCGTGCAGCAGGCCGAGTTTCAACTTCGGAAACACCTCTTTCGAGAGCCGCTGATATTCCTCCATCGCTGCTTTCAGTTCGAGCTTCGATTCCTCAATAACGGGATAAACGATGTAGGCCTGATGTCCGGCTTGAACCTCGAGGCGGAGAAATTCCCAGACTCCGGGGAGATGCGGCTCCGTGGTTATGCGCGTCACAATGGGCGTGCGTCCCGGCGGCAGCTCATCGAGCAGGGAAACGTCCAGGTCACCGTACAGGGTAAGAGATAGCGTGCGCGGAATCGGCGTTGCGGTAAGAACGAGAACGTGCGGCGCGTGACCCTGTGAGGCGGCTTTGTCCATCAGCCGCTTCCGCTGCAAGACGCCGAAGCGGTGCTGCTCGTCGATGGCCACGAAGCCCAGCCGCGCAAATTCCACATTGTCTTCGATCAAGGCGTGAGTGCCGATGACGAGTTGCGCTTCTCCGGATCGAATGCGTTCCAGTGCTGTAGCTTTTTGCGAAAACTTGAGCCCGCTGATGAGCAGCTCGACGCGATAGCGTCCAGGCGCCAGAATGCGCCGCGCGGACAGGTAGTGCTGCACGGCAAGAATTTCCGTCGGCGCCATCAACGCAGACTGGCAGCCATTCTCCATCGCGATAACCGCGGCCTGCAGGGCGATGATGGTTTTTCCGCTTCCGACGTCACCTTGCAGCAAGCGGTTCATTGGCGCAGGCTTTTCAAGGTCCGTGGCGATCTCCGCGAGCACGCGTTTCTGCGCTGCCGTAGGCTTAAACGGCAAGATGCGTTTCAGCGCCTCTCGCACATGGTCTTCGCGCACGCGGAAGGCGATGGCGTTTTCCTTGCGTGTGGCCCTGCGCTCCAGCGCCAGGCTCAACTGGTACAAAAAAAACTCTTCGAAGATGAGCCGCTGCTGCGCCGGAGAACGAAATGTGTTCAGCGCATCCAGCGGCTCCCCGGACGGGGGAAAGTGCGTGTGGATGAGCGCGTCACGACGCGAAGGATAGCCGAGCCGCGCACGCAGCTCCTGCGGCAGTACCTCCGGCATCTTCGGATCGAGAAGCTGCACAGCCGCATACATCGCACGGCGAATTGCACGCGATCCGAATGTTCCGATTGCCTCGTAGATCGGCACGATCCTGCCGACCTCGGTCGAGTCCATTTCTTCGCTGCGAAACACCTCGATCTGTGGATTGACCATCTCCAACCGGGCCGGGCGCAACTTATCGATCTCGGCCTTGCCATGCAAAATCAGCAATTGCCCGGGCTTGAGCCGGTCTTGCAGGTAGCCGCCGTGAAAAAACTTGCAGGCAAGCGAGCCGGTTTCGTCCTGAACAAGCAGGTGATAGATGGCGTCGCGGCCTCTCATACTGCGCACGGCCTGGCCGCTCATGACACGCGCGCGAATGGTGTACGTGCCGTTCGGCTGGATGTCCCGAATGTTTGAAAAGTGGATGCGGTCCTCATACCGGAACGGCAAGTAGGTGAGCAGATCTTCGAGGGTGTAGATCCCGCGCCTCGCCAGAAGCTCGGCGCGCTGCGGGCCGACGCCCTTGATCATGCGTACTTCCGTTGTGAGACTGAGTGCCATTAGAAAGAGAAATCCGAGAGCGTTAAGCTGGTATGCATGCCCGCACATCAACCAACGCACCTTCTTTATATCATCCCCGGCAGCGCTGCCTGCTCGACACGCGTGAGGAAACACATTGACATGGCGAAACTTGCGCCAGCAGCATACGTATCGATAGAGTGAGGCTGTCGAGAGGTCCGCGATCATCGGCCGCTTCTCGGCCGCGCGTAACCAGGAGGCTCAAGTGTCCGGAGAGCGTCTCGGGGGTTCCGAGAAACGTGCGCTGCTGATGTGGGTGATGCTGGGCATCGCAGGGGCGCTATTCGCTCACCGCTATTTTTTCCGAGCTTTCCCCGAAGCATCGGTGGACTTCCGCGTCTCGCGCGATGAAGCACTCTCGCGCGCCCAGCGATTTGTGGGCGGCCTTGGAGAGGATGTCAGCAGCTATCAGTCGGCCATTATTTTTGATGTGGACGACAACGCCAAAACCTACCTCGAACGCGAACTCGGCCTGCAACAAGCCAACCGGATGATGTCGTCGGAACTCAACATCTGGTACTGGGACGTGCGCTTGTTCAAGCCACAGCAGGAAGAGGAATTTCACGTCCGCGTCAGCCCCGCGGGAGAGATTGCCGGTTACAACCACAAGGTGGAAGAGTCACGCGCGGGCGCGACGCTCGATCGAACGGCTGCGCAAACCGCGGCGCAGAATTTCCTCAGCGGCAAACTCGGAATTGATCTGCGCATTTGGGACTTCCTACCGGAAGAAGTGAATTCCAATAAACGGCCAAACCGTCTCGATTGGTCGTTCACCTGGGAGAAGCACGGCTTCCGCGCCAAGGACGCTCCCTACCGCCTTCAGGCCGCGCTCCAGGGCGACCGCGTCGGCAGCGGACAGGTATTTCTGCAAGTGCCGGAAGCCTGGGAACGCAGCTACCAGCAGCTCCGATCCACAAACATTTTTTACAACGAGGTTGCCATCCTACCCTATGCACTCCTGATCGGGGCTGCGCTTTGGTTCGGAATTTCCTTGACACGCCGGGGTCAAACAAGCTGGGGCGGAGCGATCAAGCTAGGCATCGTGGTGGCCGTGCTGCTGTTCTTCATGCAACTCAACGAATGGCCGCTGGCGCGCGCGAGCTACAACACCAACTCCTCCTACGGAACTTTCATCTTCGAACAGATCGCCAAGGCCGTGCTTTTTGGCCTGGGTTCCGCGCTGACCATATCACTTATTCTTCCCGGCGCCGAGCCGCTCTACCGCGCCTCGCAGCCGGGCCGCTTGCGGCTCGGTGAGGTCTTCACCCCCCGCGGGTTGCGCTCGAAAGAGTTTTTTTCTTCCGCCGTGGTTGGTCTATCGATGGCCTCTGCGCACATCGGTTTCATCGTGGCGTTCTACATGATCGCCAGTCATTTCGGCGCGTGGGCTCCCCAGGAACTGAACTACGAAAATTCCATCAACACGGCGTTCCCGTGGATCGCCGGCGTGGCAATCGGTCTGCTTGCCTCCACGAGCGAAGAGTTTCTTTTCCGGCTCTTCGCGATTCCCTTTCTGCAACGGGTGACACGCTCACGCATCGTCGCGGTGATTTTGCCCGCCTTCGCGTGGAGCTTTCTCCATTCCGCCTATCCCAACGAGCCCCCGTACATACGAGGCATCGAAGTGGGTCTCATCGGCATCGTCGCCGGAATTGTGATGCTCCGCTGGGGCATCCTTGCGACGCTCATCTGGCACTACACCGTGGATGCTTCGCTCGTGGGCTTGCTTCTAGTGCGTTCGAACAGCCTCTATTTCAAAATCTCCGGAGTGATCGTCGCTGCAGCGGCGCTCGCTCCGCTGGCGTTTTCCGCCATTTCTTATCTGGCGCGCGGCGGATTCGAGGCGGGTGAGGATTTGCTCAACCGCGCGGAGCCCGTTCCGGATATCTCTCTTGCCGGCGCTGAGTCTTCCTCGAAGGCGGCGGCCACGGCCCGGCGCTACGATGGGCTCACAACAGGCACGATTGGCTTTCTCGTTGTCTGTTTCATCGTGGGCGGCGCACTCGCCTGGCGCCTGAAACAACCAGCGCTCGGCGATTACTTGAAGCTATCGGTCGATGCCAGGACGGCGCGGGCGCGCGCCGACGAAATTCTTCGCCGGCGAGGTCTCGATCCGGCTTCCTATCACCATGCCGCAGTACTAGCAAACACAACCGATCCTGTGGCCAATGAATTTCTCCGGCAGGGGGGTGGAATCGCCCGCTTGAATGAAATTTACGCGACGCAGGTGCCCGGCGTGCTCTGGCGCGTGCGATACTTCCGCGATAGCCAGCCGGAAGAGTACGCGGTCATACTCAAGACGGACGGGTCTCTCCATTCCATCCACCATACGCTCGCGGAAGCCGCGCCCGGCTCTTCGCTTACGAAAGAAGAAGCTCAGGCACGCGCCGAAAAATTTCTGCGAGTGGAAAAGAAGATCGACTTGAACCAGTGGAGACTGGTCGAAGCCAATTCCGACAAACGCCCTCATCGGACCGATCACTCGCTGACCTGGCAGCAAAATGTTCCGCTCGATTCCACTACGGATTCAGCGCCTAACTCGAAGGGACATGCATATGCGCGCCTCGATCTTTCCATCCTGGGCGAGGAGGTCGCCAATTACCGCACCTATATCAAGATACCCGACGACTGGCGCCGCAAGCAGGAGGAGCTGACCCTCCCACGCGTGATCCTGGGCTACGCCTTCCACATATTGTTCTACTCGGGATTGGGGCTCGCTGCGCTTATCCTTTTTCTCAAGAATCTTCGTTCTGAGGCTGTTCGATCTATCCCGTGGAAGCGTTTGGGCTCTTGGTCGATCTGGGGACTCCTGGCGTACATCTTGGTGTTCTTCCTGGGTAATCGGATCCCCAATTTCCTGAGTTTCTACAATACCGTGATCCCTTACAAAACCCTGCTTGGCGGGATCGGTGTTGGCTTCATTCTCGGCGCAGCACTTTATTTCAGTGGCTTGGCACTCCTCTTCGGTACCGCGTGGTACTACGCCAGCCGCGCATTCGGCGATGAACGCATTCCCCACTGGACAAGCATGCCGCCTGCGTACTATCGCGACGGGTTCTGGATCGGTCTGGGAGGTGGAGCTGCACTGCTTGCGCTGAGACGTCTTCTCGAGGTCGCTTCGGCATACTGGCCGACGCTTCACCGCGCAGCGGAAGTCTCCTTTGACCAAAACTTCGACGCCATTCTGCCGGCTGCTTCGATCCTCGGAGATACTCTGCTTCGCAGCCTGTATTACACAGGTATAGTCGCTCTGCTCGCTTCCTTTATCGCCGCCCAACTTCGTCCCCGCTGGCTGCGATTTTCGCTTTTGCTTCTTGGAGCGCTCTCCCTGACCGGCGGCGATTGGGGCAACCCAGCCGATTTAGCCAAGCAATTCCTGGCGAAGGCCATCCTGCTCGCCGTCATGATTTTTGGCATACGCCGAATCATGCGCTTCAACATCCTCGGCTGCTTTCTGGTCCTCGCCGGAACTTCTCTACTGGCCGGAGTATCCGAATTATTGCGCCAGCCCGATGCCTTCTACCGCGCCAACGGCTACGCGGTGTTGCTGGCTCTATTGCTGCTCCTGGCTTGGCCGCTCTCGGCCTGGCGAATGCGTACCACCAGTGACACCTAAATACGGGGACGCTATCCCTTGCTGTCACCACAGGCATCTCCTGCCGGCCAACGCGAATCGGAAACAAATGGCCCCATGCCCGCGTTACTATGGCAGGAAGTGGCTGCTCACCTAGACAGTCGGGCTACGTCCAAATTGGGTGGTCACGTGGGGCTCCGTGTTAAGCTAAATAGCATGCTTCTCAGCTAAAGTGTTGCTGGATATGCGGCAACACGGCTTCACGCGAAGAAAAGGCGAAAGATGCCGCTTCCAAGATGGGCTTTGTCGTTTGCCGATGAATCGGGCCGGGTGGGCACTCCAGAAGCCGCCCTGGCTACGGTGACTTCCTTGTCCCAACTTGACGAACGGGCCCTTGTGGCAGAGGCGCAGGCGGGTAGCCGCGCTGCGTTCGAGCAACTGGTGCGTCGCTACGACCGCGACGTTCTGCGGCTTGCTCTTAAGCTGATGAAGCGGCCGGAAGATGCCCGCGACGTTTATCAGGAAGCCTTCCTCAAGGTGTACCGCAATCTGCATCGCTTTCGCTTCGAGTGCAGCTTCTACACCTGGCTCTACCGCATCGTAACTAACGTTTGCCTCGATCAGTTGCGCCGCCGCCAGGCGCGTCCCGAAGACCAGGCGCCGGAGGTCAGCGGCGCTCGCCACGACGAAGGCATCACCGATTTCTTCGAACGCCAGCGCGAACATCGTCCCACGCTCGATCCCGAACGCCGGCTCGTCGGAAAAGAAATTCAAGCGCGGATCACAGCAGCGATGGAACGGCTTTCCCCGCGCGAGAGGATTGTTTTCGAAATGAAGCATTATCAAGGCCTGAAGCTGCGCGCCATCGGCGAAGCGCTCGGCACCACGGAAGAGACTGTGAAAAATTCTTTGTTCCGCGCCACCCGTAAACTCCGGAGTCAATTGGGAGGCCTGCGGTGAGCGCTCACGATAAGAACACGCGCTGCTCAGACATCGCGCCACTTCTGGTTTTCTACGCCTGCGATGAAGTCGGCGCGGCCGAGCGATCCGCGATCGAAGCACACCTGGCTGCTTGCTCCGCTTGCGCCGCGCAGCTTGCGGAAGAGAAGGCCCTCAATACGGCGTTTTCGGACGCGTTGCAACCCTCCCAACAGTTCGATCCGTCCGGAATCCTGCTCTCGCAATGCCGCAGCGAGCTTGCCGAATTGCTCGACGACCTGTCGGCCCCCCCGGTGCGCGAACACTGGATGCCGTTCGGCTGGGTGCGCCGCTGGATGGCGCTGCGCCCCGCTTGGAGTGCGGCGGCGCTGGTATTGTTTGGCGTGGTGCTCGGCGCGCAAGTCCTCCAATGGATTCCCTCCCGCGACGGCGGCAACTCCCTAGGCCAGATAGTCAATATCCTCGCCAAGCCGCAGATTACCGACGATCAGCTTTCCAAGATGTCTGTAGCGGGCATCAATTTTGCGCCCGGACAGGATTCTGCTCCCGGAACCGTTCAGCTTCAGCTCCGCGCCGAACAACCGCTGATTCTTTCCGGGAACCTGGACGACACCGATGTGCGTCGCGTACTCACCTATGTCCTCGAAAACGGTGAGCGGTTTGATCCCGGCGTGCGCCTTGATTGCCTGGAAGCGCTGAAATCGCGCACCAGCGATTCGGGAGTGCGCCACGCCCTGCTTGCCGCGGTTCGCAAGGACCGTAACCCCGCCGTGCGCATGAAGGCGATTGAATCGCTCCGTGATTCGGCGGGCGACGGAGCAGTCCGAGAAGCGCTGCTCGAAGCGCTCGATCACGACGCTAATCCGGGCGTGCGCGTCGAAGCCGTCAATCTGCTGGTACGCATCATGGAAAATAACTCAATCGCTGTTTCGGAAACTCCATCCGCGCTCGGGGAAGATTCTATTCCCCCTGATCCGTCAGTAGCGCGCGTCGTCCAATCCCTCGAGGATTTGCAGCGGCACGACCCGAACCGGCATGTTCGGCTGCGCAGCGCAGCGGCTCTGCGGCAGATCGGGCCTCACGAACTGCAATAGTTCGTGTCCGCTGCAGGAGAAAAAATTCTGTACGATCGATGAACACTTTCACTATTCACCGGACTTTTCGTAACGCCGCGTTCGTGCCATGCTGGGGCCTACTCGCCTCGCTTTTGGGCGCCGCGTTTTATACCGAGCCCGCCTTCTCCGCGGGAGCAGCCAATCCCTCCGCACTTGATCCGGCGAAGCCCGGCGAGCCCCCTTCGCAGCATAGTTCTGCCGATCGCACCGGCGTTCTCCACACTAGAGACGGCCTCACTCTCCGGCTCACGGCCGACCTTGGCTCCGTGAGAATTGTGCCCCTCGAGGACGGTGCCGCACCGGTCGTGCGCTATACCGTACATATCGAGACTGACGCGCATGCTCCGCTAGCCCAAAGTCTGCTGGAACGCTATTCGCTCGCGGCGAAAGCTACCTCTTTAGGTGTGGAGATCAGCGGCGCGCTGCCGCCCCTCGCCGGCCACGCCGCCAGTGGCGCCCAGTTCTGGGTGCAATTCGAAGTGACTGTGCCGCACGGCTATAGCGTCGACGTCAATACTCAGGCCGGAGACATCGAGACGCAAGATATCGGCGGCACCGCGACCCTCGTGACCCAGGGTGGAAATATTCATACCGGAAAGATCGGCGCTAACGGTGTGCGAGGAGTCGCTGCGGGCCGCCCAGTGGCGAGACTGGAAACAGAAGGTGGCCACATCCAAGTGCTCGATGTGACCGGCGATATCAACGCCTTCACCGCCGGTGGACACATCATCACCGGAAATATCGCGGGCGACGCCGTGCTGCGCAGCGGGGGCGGCCACATCCGCGCGGAGCAGATCGGCGGACACGCCGAACTCGATACCGATGGCGGAAACATCACGGTCGGCAAGGCGGGAAGCGTCGTAAGCGTGCGGACTGGCGGGGGCCAGATCGATTTCGGCGAAGTGCGTGGCTCTGTGCGTGCGCAGACCGGCGGCGGCGGCATTCGCGTTATCTACGTCTCCGGACCCTTGGAAGTTGAATCGAGCGCCGGAAGCATTTGCCTAACGCGAGTTGCAGGTTCCGTTCGCGCAGCGACTGCTGGCGGCACGATTACAGCGTGGATTAACCCGGACGCGCCTTCCGACAACGGCGCAGTGCATCTTGCGGGCGCTTCGCAACTCTCTTCCCGTGACGGGGATATCGTCGTCTTCCTGCCGCGCAATCTTGCGGCCAATATCGAAGCCGTCGCCGAATCTGGCGGCCCGCGCGGCATCGAAGCGGATCCCGCTCTCAGTCTGACTTTCGACTCGCCGGCCAGCCCCAACGGAACTCCCTGGCGCGCTGTGGGCGCGCTGAACGGCGGCGGCCCACTGCTTAAGCTACGCACCATCGCTGGAAAGATCCGCCTGCAATTCCTCGATTCCGAGATCGCCTTGCGCGAATCGCTCATCCGCGAAGAAAGAGAACGGCTGACGCAGCGCCTCAGCGAAATGCCGCAAGTCTTTACGGTGGCGAACAAGGAATCTGTTCGAACGGAAACTGCAGCTGCTGATTCCGGGGAAAAAGGCGACTGGCTCGAAAGCTGGATGGACAAGCTCGAAATTGCACTGCTGGGCGGTCTCCGCGAGGATGCGGGTGAGTTTCAGAAACGTCTCGTTTATTGCCCCAAGCCGTCCTATCCCGAGCTCGCGCGTCGCGCCGGTGTGGAGGGCATTGTCAAATTACAGGTCCGCGTGACCAAAGGCGGCCGTGTGGAAGTGCAAAAGTTGCTGGAAGGCGCGCCCGTTCTCGCCGATGCCGCGATGGACGCGGTCAAAAGGTGGCGTGCCAAGCCCGTTTGGATGGACGGTAAGCAGATCGACGTCATCTCGACCGTGACGTTTAACTTTCAGTTGCACTGATCGACCGGTGCAACGGCGCAAGCGCGCAGAAATTTCGTTCAGGTCCTCTGTTCTGGTTGTTGAGACGTCTTCGAAGGAGGTAGAACGTTATGCTTCGCCCGGTTTTTCGATCGCTTGGATTGTTCGCCCTCATTCTGGCGGCGGCTTGGACCGTTCCTTGCTTCGCCATCAGCAAAGAATTCAACCAATCTTATCCGCTGCAGCCCGGAGGTTCCTTCGAGCTTCAGAACGTCAATGGTGCCGTCGAAGTGCAAGGCTGGGACCGCGATTCGGTCGAGATCCGCGCGGTGAAGAGCGCGAAACAGAAAGAGTCCGACCTCGAGCGGGTCTCCATCGAAGTTGACGCCAAGCCCGATGCAATCTCCGTGGCCACGCACTATCCGCAAAACGAGGGGGTGGAAGTAGCCGTCGAATATACCGTGCACGTGCCCCACGGCGCCCGCATCGAGCATATCGGAACCGTTAATGGCACGCTGCGAATCGCCGGCGTCGACGCCGTTGAGGACTTGCACGCGGTAAATGGCAATATTGAAGTGTACGAAGGGGGCGGAAATGTGCACGCCCGCACGACCAACGGCAACGTGCACCTCGAGTTGGTTCGCGTTCAGGACAACAACGGCTCGACCGCGGAGACAACCAATGGTTCCATCCTCCTGGCCGTGCCCGCGGACATTCAGGCCGATTTGGAAACCCGCTGTCTGAACGGGAACTTCCTATCCGAGTTGCCCGTGACCATGGAAGGCTCGCTGCGCCCCCGCGAAATGCACGGCCGGCTCGGCAACGGCGGCGCGCCGATCCGGCTGCATACCGTGAATGGCGGAATTCGAGTGGTCGCCCTGCGGTCGACGGTTTAACGCCACCTGCGTCTAATCCAAAGAGAGGGAGGGACGACTATGAAATATCGCATTCTGATTCTTGCCGGGGGACTTGCGGCGTTCGGCCTTGTGCTTGCCGCGCTGCCCAGCCCCTCGGCGACAACATCAGCAACAACGCAACACCACGGAAGCTGTGCAATCTCCTCGCTACAACAGAAAGTGGAAGACCTGCCTGCACTCCA
The DNA here is from genome assembly GCA_035544995.1 of Candidatus Acidiferrum sp. Classification (GTDB taxonomy): domain Bacteria; phylum Acidobacteriota; class Terriglobia; order Acidiferrales; family UBA7541; genus Acidiferrum. Next base: position 87,322 of record DASZZI010000070.1, on the reverse strand, counting down.
AACAGACGACGTTTCGGTCTATCGACCAGGGGACGAAGGGGGGAGCTGGCTTGGTGTCGAGGCCCACGAAGTCACCTCCGACAAAGCAAAGGATCTGAAGCTGCCCGGGGAGCGTGGCGTGGTTCTCGGACGCGTCGTTCCCGATAGCCCGGCGGCCAAAGCTGGCCTTAAGGAAAATGATGTTGTTACTGAAATCAACGGCCAGCGCGTCGAAGGCGCAATGCAGTTTCGCCGGATGATTCACGAAATTCCCACGGGGCGCTCCGTGCAACTCACCCTTTGGCGTGATGGCCGCGCGCAAACCCTCAACGTTACGCTCGGCAAAGCCGAAGATCGCCACAGCGCGTGGATGAAAGCAGCGCCCGGGACGTTTGCTTTCCGCATCCCGGAAATTCCTGACACGATCGAGATTCCGAATATTCCTCAAATGGATTGGGGCGGAATGTTGTTCCCGGGAATGCGTCCGCGGCTGGGAATTGATGCCGAAGACCTAAACGGACAGCTCGGCGCCTTTTTCGGCGCGCCGGATGGTGAAGGCGTGCTCGTTCGCGAGGTGAATCCCGGCTCACCGGCGGAGAAGGCCGGCTTGAAGGCAGGTGACGTCATCACGAAGATCAACGATGAACGCATTCGCTCGGTCGGCGATCTTCATGCAAAGCTGGCGGCGAAGCACGATGACAAGACGGTGAAACTCGGCATCCTGCGCAACAGGAGCGAGATGAACTTAACTGTCGAACTGCCGGCGCCCGCACCGAAAGCGAAGCGCCTGGTTACGCATCGAACCAATATCTGACGGAATACTTCCCGAAAGAGGCCCGAGCCTGGCGCTCGGGCCTCTTTCCATTTGCGGACATCTGCTGGACCCAGTCCGAATAGCCCGCGAGGAGCCCTATTCTCGGCCGCTGCGCCAGTACTTCCGCACCAGCCGCTGAGGCCGCCGCAAAGCGTCGAACAGCCCCGGCCTCTTTTCTACGCCGTCCTTCACCCAATCTTCCTCGGTGGGAGAAAGCGTTAATCTCATCAGGTAGGCCACTCCCGGCAAGAGTCCGCCTCGCATCCGAATCCGAAACAAAGCTCGCCCGAGGAGTGCCCGCGGCGCAGAACCTGCCGAAGGCAACCGCACTGCGATCTCGGCGGCTATTCGAGCTGCTCCGCGGTCCGATCGAATCACTTTCTCAACTTCCCTCGGCAACTTTACCTGGAGTGCTTCTGCCGCTAGCAGCAATCCTAGCGACAGCATTCTCTCCGCGCCGACTTCGCGTGCCGTCAAAAACGCCCGGTCCCAATCGAGGTCCGCTTGCCGGGACACCAGCGCCGCGACGTCCGCGACCCACATCAGCCGCTCCCAGAAATGCTTTGCGCCGTGGATACAATTCAGCAGCAGCTCATCTTCAGCAGAGAGCGCGGGGACGGCGTGCGCGTCGAACGATACGCGAGTCTTCCGTTCGAAGAATTTCTCCACCGGAAGTGGCCGCGGAAAATAGCGGAGTGTTTGTTCCGTGTGCAGCTCTACCCTCCGGTTCGTGTGTGGCCATCTGAAAAGATATTCTCCCGGGATTTTCCCTGCCGCGATTGTACTGAGAGGAATTTTCGGCTCATAACCCTCGCTGGTCATCAATTCCGTAAAGCGCAAGACGTCGCGCTGGCGCACCAAGAGATCCACATCCTCATATTGCCGCACTCCGGCATCGCCATAAGTTCTCGCGGACAGCACTGGACCCTTCACCACCAGCGCCTGCATACCTGCCATAGAGAAACTCTCAAGCAGGCGAAACAACTCCGCGGTCAGTCCCAGCGTAAAAAGAAGCAGCACACGCTGCTTCTCGTGCAGCCTCTTCCGCACTTCCTCCGGCACACTGGCTTCTTCGCTGCGGCGGAGTCTTTTGGCCAGCAGCCCCAGCACACCGTGTTCTTCAGCGAGGGGCAGCAATTTGGACCAGTCCGGTTTTCTTCGCAGCAAGTCGGAGAGTCGTTGCCGATCACAGTTAGGCGAAGCGCATTCGAGCAGCACCAACCATTCCGCTGCAAGCCCGCCTGTTTCGAATGGAGATATATCCGGCAGTGGAGTCTCCCTGACTAACTCACCGTGGTGCACTCGATGGAACAAGCGGTCGGCTTGAAGCGAATGTTTGTCCCAGAAACCTGCCGGACGCAGGAGCCGATTTTGTGCATTGCGCAAAAAGAAAGGGTCGGCCCGCATTGCGGAACCAGACCCGAAGATGCTGCGCACCGAACGGCTTAGGACTTCTTTTTCTTCGTGTTGACCTTCATGTCGATGCCCGGAGCAATTTGCTGGAGCGCATCCAGCCCCTGCTTGGCTTGTACGCCGTACTGGCCATTCGGATCGAGCTCCAGCGCCTTCTGGTAAGCTTCGACTGTTCCGGGTTGAATGACGAACTCCAGCTTGTCACCGACCTTCTTGGTCTCCATCGTGCCAACCAGCGCTGCTCCCAGCAAGTACCACGCCTGCGCGCTTTTCGGGTCCAGCGCGATGGACTTCTTCAGCGGCTCGACCGCATCTTTCAATCGGCTGGCGTTGTACAGCGTGATTCCAAAATTGCGCCACGCCTGCGCGGCATTGGTGGGATCAAGTTCTGCGCTCTTCTGATACGCGGCCGTTGCCTCATCAATCTTTCCGGCGCGCCCCTCGATTCCTCCCAAGTTATTGTAGTAGGCTGCCACTGGCTTCTGCTCGAGGGCCTGCTTGTATGCGGCAATCGCCTCGTCGCTCCTGCCCGCGGCATCGTAGGCGTCGGCAAGCCTGGCGTAAATGAGATGGAGGTTAGGATCTTTTTCGGGTGCCGCCGCCTTGGCACCTTCTAATTCCGTGACTGCCTTACCGGAAAGATTCGCGACCTGTTGCTTGAGCGTTTCACGCTGGTCTTCCGGGGCCTTCGCCAAATCGCTCTTCGCTTGTTTCACTTGATCCAGCAAAGCCACGCCCGTATCGAAGTGCCCCTTCATGTTCTGAAACTTCTGCTTCTCCTCTTCCTGCTTCTTGATCTGTTCCTGAGCCTCGGCGCCTTGCTTGGCCACCACGTCTTTGAAGTTGACGTCGACCTTGACGTCGTTCCCGCCTTGCACGCGGCACTGCACTTCGTACGCTTTGTTCGGCGCGGGTAGCTGCACGAAAACGGTATAAACTCCGGATCGCAGATTGCGGATGGAATATTTTCCATCCTTATCCGTCTTAGCATCGGACTTGGCGCCCTGGTCGCTTACCGCTTGGATACCGATTTCAGTCCAGGGCTTGCCCGTCACGTCCATGATCTGTCCGCTGATCGAGCCTTCGTTCTGCGCCGCGGCGCGCGGCGCGCCCACGCAAAACAGCGCGGCCATCAAGACAACAGCGAACGCCCACGACATCATTTTCAGTGACGCCGGCTTCGTCGGAGTCATCGCAAATTGCTTCATGCTCTATTCTCCTGTTGACCGCTTTACGGTCACTCTCTCGATTGCCACGGGAAGCCCCTTCCCGGCATGTCCGGACTTTCTCCGCTCTATTATCTCTAATCTGGGCCGGATTCCAAGCTCAGCGCTGTGCCGCAACGCCCTGCCGGTAGGGGATGGGGTCCGGCACACCGGCTTCCGCGAATGCTCGCAACCGCAGCAAACAACTATCGCACGCGCCGCAGGCTGCGTCTTCGCTCTGGTAGCACGACCAGGTTAGATGCAGCGGCGCCCCCAGCTCGATGCCTCTCTGGATTATCTCTCTCTTTCTCGACGTGATCACCGGCGTCACAATTTCGATCTGCGTCTCCGGCCGCGTCCCCGCGCGTACCAGCTCCTGGAACACGCGGTAGTATTCCGGCCTGCAATCGGGGTACCCCGAGCTGTCTTCCGCGACCGCGCCGATGTAAATCGCTCCCGCACCAATCGCTTCTCCCCAGCTCACTGCGACCGATAGAAAATGTGCGTTGCGGAAGGGTACATACGTCACTGGAATGGACCTGCCGTGCGGTCCTGTTGCACCCAGCTCGTTTTCCGGCACCGCAATCTCTGTATCCGTAAGCGCCGAGCCGCCAATCGCGCGAAAGTGATCGAGTTGCACCACCAGCCGCTCGCGCACACCGTAGAAATCGGCGATGTCGTCAAACGCGCGGCGCTCGCGCCGCGCGGTGCGCTGGCCGTATCCCGCATGGAGCAGCGCGATATTCCCCGCGCCGTGCCGTTCCCGCGCGATCGCCGCGCTGACGCAAGAGTCCATCCCCCCGCTCAACAGCACCACTGCTTTGCGTACGTCAATCATTCTTCTCTTCGCCTTGGTGGGACAGGCATTCCGGCCTGTCTTCTTCTATTTCTTCTCCGGGAAGGCCAGAGATGCCTGTCTTCCTAAACGCCCTTCGTCGCCGGGTCCCAGATAAACTTATGCAGCTGCAATCCCAGCCGCACCGGCAATCCGTCCGCCAGGATCCACTCTACAAGCATGCGTGGCTCAAGACCGGGCCATTTTCCCTGCGGGTCCTCGAACACTGGTGAAAACAAGACCTGCTTCGCGCGCCCCGAAAGGCGGTGCTGCGCCGTGAAGTCACGCGCAAACTCATAGTCGCGCCGCGTGGACAGTACAAACTTCACTTCATCCTCCACAGAAAGCGCGTCGAGATTGCTCATGTCGAATGTATCAGGCTCACCGGAGTCGGGACACTTCACATCAACAATCTTGATTACCTCGCGCGGCAATCGTCCGATGTATCGCTCCCCGCTCGTCTCTAACATCACGGTATACCCCGCAGCGAGCAGCTTTTCCGTCAGCGGGTAGACTTCCTCCTGCAAAAGTGGCTCTCCGCCTGTCAATTCCACCAACGGCGCTTTAATCTGTGAGCCTTGGGCGCTTTCAGCGCGGCCCGCAAGCTCATCCACACGCGAAACCACTTCCTCGACGCCCATCTTCTTTCCGCCATGAAACGCGTACGCCGTATCGCACCACGTACAGCGCAGATTGCAGCCCGTCAACCGCACAAAAATGCACGGCAGACCCGCTCGCGTGCCTTCTCCCTGAATCGATTTGAATATTTCCGTGATGAACATGGCTTTGGAGTGCGGCGGCCCTGACTCTTATAGTTTACTGCCGGCTGGAATCCGCTTGTCGCGCCGTCTTCCGCGCCAACCAGTAGATCGCCCCAAAAAATAGCGCCAGCGCAAGGATCAACCTTGGATAGCCAGGCGCAAATCCCATCGCTCGCAGTACGACAATATAACCCGCTGCGACCAGCAGCGATGGAATTAGAATGATGAAGAAGGCCCGGTTCATAGCGTCACCCGCATCCGTACCGTTTCAGGCTCCCGGCCGGTATTGCGCCCTGCTCGTATCCGTCTCCCACAAAACTACATCCGTAATGCGCGCGCCCGGCGGCAAATCTTTCAACTGCCGCGTCACCTCGTCATAAAAGTACTTCGCCACGTTTTCCGCCGATGGGTTCACGTTGTTGAACGGCTCGAGGTCGTTCATAAACTGGTGATCGAGCCTGCCCATAATTTCCCGAATCACCTGCTTCAAATGTGTGAAATCGACCAGCAACCCGATCGAATCGAGCTGCGGCCCTTCGAGCGTCACGCGCACGCGGTAATTATGCCCGTGCGGGTTCTCGCATTTGCCTTTGTATCCGCGCAGCGCATGACCCGCGGAAAAAGTCTCTTCAACACTGACTTGAAACATATTTCTCCGAAATAGCTCTTCCCCACCGAGCGAAAACAGACACTCTTGTCAAGGAATTGCCCTGGACGTGTCCAACTCAGGCGGGGCTTGCGGCGTTGGCCGCTGTTCGGCCACCTCTCCCCTGGAGAAACCGGGCCACGTCCGTCAACTCGTGCGTCATTCCGTATCTCGGCAGAGACTCCAGGAAAATTTTACCATAGGGCATCCGTTGAATGCGGGTATCCAGCAGCGCCAGCACACCCTGGTCGGTCTTCGTCCGAATCAGCCGCCCAAAGCCCTGCTTCAGCGACAGCACCGCCTCCGGCACCTGATACTCGGCAAAGGGATTGCGGCCGTCCTCCTGCAAGGCGCGCACCCGCGCCGCCACGATTGGGTCGCTCGGCACCGCAAACGGCAGCCGGTCCACGATGACGCAGGAAAGCTGCTCACCGGGCACGTCAACACCCTGCCAGAAGCTCGCGGTTGCGAACAGCACAGCGCCGGGCGTGTTCTTAAACCGCTCCAACAGCGCCGAACGCGGCGCGGTCCCTTGCAGCAGCAGCGGAAACTCCACCCGCGTGCGCACGCGTTCGAATAAATCGTTCATCTGCGAGTAGCTCGTAAAGAGGCAGAAGGCCCGGCCCTTGCTTAGCTCCAGGAGTCGCACAATTTCATCCGCCGCCTTGGAGGAGAACGCCGGGTTGCGAACATCGGGCATCGCGCGCGGCAGATAGAGCAACGCCTGCTCGGCAAAGTTAAACTCCTGCGGCAGGGCTCGTTCTTTCGTGTGATCCAGGCCCAGCCTCTGGCGGATGAATTCGAAGCGTCCGCCCACCGTCAACGTCGCCGAGGTCAATATCGCGGTGTCAAACTGTTCGAATAACCGCTCGCGCAGAATCTGGCTCACGTCGATCGGCGTAGCCGCAAGGAAAACCCCTTTATTCCGCCGCTCGTACCAATAGACAAAATTCCGCTCGTTCGATTCGAAGAGAAATGTCATCTCTTGCCGCAATTCGAAACTTCGCCGCGCCAGCCTCAGCAATTCTTCCGGTTTCTGCGCCAGCGCGGCAAATTCCGTTTCGAGCCCCTTCAGCGCTGTCGCCAGCGAATCATAGGCCTCGCGATTCTGCTCGAGAAAAGCCTCGCGCTCATTCCGCGCGAACGAGAAACGCCCATCACGTGGCGGAAACGTTTCAAAAAAGACTCGGCTGCGCTCGCGAATTCGCTGCGTGCGCCGCAACAGTGAAGGCGTCCCCAGACGCAGCATCCGCAGCATCTGATCAGCGTCGCGCGCCAGCTCTTCGAACCGAAAGTTCGAAATCTGCCGCCCGAAATAGTCGCTGGCCACGTCCTCGATCTCATGCGCTTCGTCGAACACCACCGCCGAATACTCCGGCAGGATGCTGCCGAAATCGTCCTGCTTGAGCGCCAGATCCGCAAAAAACAAGTGGTGATTTACGATGATCAGGTCGGCTTCTTTCGCCCGCTGGTGCATCGCGGTGACGAAGCATTGGTTGAACTCTGAACATTTCTGTCCCGTGCAAGTATCCCGGCGCGCGTCGAGCCGCGTCCACAGTTCGGAATCATCGGGCAGAAAAGTCAGCTCCGTGCGATCGCCGGTCTCGGTCAGCTTCGACCAATCGCGAATCTGCCGAAATGCGTCCACCTCCTCCATGCCCTTCAGTATCGGCTTGTCGGCCAGCTGATGCAGTTTCGCCCGGCACAGAAAATTCGAGCGCCCCTTCATCACCGCAACCTTGAGATCCGGCGCAAAGTACTTCTGCAGAAACGGCACATCCTTTTGGTAAAGCTGCTCTTGCAACGATTTCGTCGCCGTCGAAATAACCACTCGCCGCCCGCTGCTGATCGCCGGCAGCAGATACGCCAGAGTTTTCCCCGTTCCCGTGCCCGCCTCGACGATGACGTGGTGATGCGTTTCGAAGGCGTCGTGCACCATCTCCGCCATCTCGAGCTGCGCGGGTCGGTGCTCGTAGCCGCCGTACATGCATTTTTCGAGGAATCCCCCTGGCCCAAAAACGTCCCGCATCGTTGGTTTTTCTGGGCTGTCGGCATGGGGGAGCGCTTCTTCTCCATTGACGACGGCTTGTCTCTCCACGCTGGGATTCTCCTCAATGGAGGCATAATCGCCATCCAGGCGAGCTACGCTGCGTTTCATCTTTGCCTCTGATGGATCGACGCCCGATTTCGCCAAGCGCTTGGCCAAGAATTCACCTTGTCTGTTCGAGTGTCTGCATGGCAGATCAGTGTTAACCTCTGCCCGATTGCTCGCTCAAACGATAGCATATCCCGCTGATTCAATTAGGTGACCCGGAGTAGGCCGATCGGTCCAGGTCAAGCTTTCCATCCAGGGCGGTAAGCAGTTGGGCAATCATCGCTGTTTTGCACTCCCCCGCGCCTTTTTCGGGCGTTAGAGTCTCTATGGGGAGTCTAGGCGCTCACAATGGGGAGCGCTCGCATTCTAACTTGACGTGGGGTGCCCGATGCTTCGCAACAATGTCCTTATTTCTCTGCTCTTAGTGGCGACCATCTCACTGGCTTCTTGCAGCGGCCAGTCAAAGTCAGGTGGCGTCGGAGGTGGTGGCAACACTACGTTGAGTCTCACCATGAGGGACACCCTACTGGCCGGCACTTCGATCGTGTCTTTCAAAGTGACCGTAACCGGCGTTTCGTTCACTCCCTCCGCTGGAAAGCCGGTCAATCTGACTTTAAACCCCAGCTCCCCAATCATCGAACTCACTCACTTGCAAAGCGATTCAGCTTTTCTCGGTACCTCAACTGTACCCAGCGCCAATTACACCAGCGCGACCGTCGCATTCAGCGCCCCGGACATTGTCCTCATCAACCAAACTACCGGCGCACTCACGGGTGCGACTACGGCTTGCCCGGTCAGCGCGGTCACGCCGTGCGAGTTCCGGCCGGCCGCCTCGGGAACGATTACACTCTCGACCGCTCCATTCCCGCTCACTCTAACCCCTAACCAACAAACGGGTCTATCGCTCGACTTCAATCTGAACAATGCCATCACCACTACCAACGGCGCCGTCTCTGTAGATTTCACACAGGCCAACGTGCTCACAGCCACTACCCTGCCCCGGACAGGTACTCCCACCGGCGCACTGGATCTGGTCGAAGACTTCACCGGCGTCATAACCGCTGTCAGCGGAACCAGTGTTACGGTCCATTCCGACACCCGCGGCAACATCACGGCCATCGCCAATTCGAGCACCACCTTCAACATTGACCCGAACGTCTGCAACGCGCAAAACCTCACCTGCCTGGGCGCCAACAAAACTGTCAGCATCGACGCGTCCCTCAACCTGGATGGCACCATGACACTTCTTGAGGCCGACCTCCTGGACAAGGTCTCCGTGGATGAAGTCGAAGGCACGGTCTTCTCCGTAAACCAGGGTGCTCAGCAGATCTTGCTCGTTTTATCGAACAAGACCGTCGTGAGCGGGAATCCTGTGCTGACCGCTGCAGCACCCGGAAATTTGGTCCAGGTGACAATCACGAACGCTTTACCCTTCACCGTGGACACGAAGGGTTTGAGCGCGATCACCGCTTCGCTCGCCTCCATACCTTTCGCCACGCTTTCAAATGTTTTTCCAGGACAAACGGTGAGGATGCATGTGACAAACCCGACCGCGGGAACAGGTTCCACCATTCTCGTCAATTCAAGCTCGGTCGTATTGCGCTTCTCACAGGTGACGGCAAAAGTATCTATCGCTCCCGCCAGCCCCTTTTTCAGTGTCAATGCAGCAACACTGCCGCCCTTCATTGCAGGCTTGGGGGGCTTTGTGAATGCCCCCGTGCAAATCTCCTCCGGACAAACGCGGTTTGATGGCGTGACTGATATCACCGGACTAAACGTGGGAGATACGGTTTCCATCCGCGCCCTGTTTATTCCGAACTTTTTGACTTCGCCTTTCTTCGCTGCGAAAGTTCGCAAGCATTAAGCGTCGACCCCGACCCGGGTCGAGGTCACGCGTAAAGAATTCCCGCCTCCGCAAACAGAAAGGGCCGCTCCAATTCTCCGGAGCGGCCCTTTCTGTTTTCTTACTCGAATTCTGATCCTAACAAAATCATGCAGGCTGTACGCCGCCAACCGTTGTATTCGGCGGCAGCGGCGGCGGGGAGGGCATACCCGGCGCAATCACCGGCTGGAATCTCCGATAAAGCGCCAGCGAAACCGCGCCCATTCCCCACATCCAGATCCCCAACGCCCCCAGCAACGCCAGCACATGTACTTGAGCCAAAAACGTGTAGACAATTCGCACGAGCACGAACCCCAACGCCATCCTCCCGATGATTTCCCAATTGCTCCGCCCCCGGCCCAGGATCCAATTGCCAACCACCGCACCAACCACGAGCTCAGCGCAGCAAAGCATCAAAAACCAAATCCCTACAGCCAAAATTCCCAACGGTATGCCGACAACCGTAATGCATGCGATGATGGCCGCGATCGGCACCCCGAAAAAAATCAACACCCCCAGCCCGATGGGCGCTCCGAACTGCTCCGCGGCGCTTATGGCCTCCCTTCCAAGTTTCGGGAGCAACATTAACAGGACCAATCCAAACAGAATCAACGCCGCCGTCCAAATGACGCGCCAAATATAATAGTCCCTGTTAAGATACTTCGGCTTTCGCTCTAGTTTCTTGAACTCCACCGGCGAGGCCAGCTTTGCCTGCGCAGAAACAACCGGAGCCTTGTGCCCTTCAAAGTGCACGGGACCGTTAATCTCCGCCGTGGAGTTGATCGTCATCGAATCGCCTTTTGCTCGGATTCCGCCGCCGACCGCCCCCGAAATGTTAGCTTGACCGACAAAAAGGAGAAGATCGCGTCCTACACGCCCGTCCAGTCCGACGCTTCCTGCGAATGCTGTCAGGCTTCCGCCCACCCTTCCTCCACTTTCGACATTCGCGAAATCGTTGAACACCATCATGTTCTTTCCCACACTCCCGCTCACGGTCACATTGTTTCCAAAGAATCGGACGTTCCCGTCCACTTGGCCTCTAATCTGAACCGCCTGCCCAAACGCGATGACATCTCCTGTTACGTGTCCGTTGACCTCCATTCTTTGCCCAAAGAAAAAGACGTCTCCGTCCACTGTGCCGTCAATGCGCGCACCCGTGCCTGAAATAAACAAGTCGCTCTTGACTGTCTCGTCTTTCGCCACGGTTACGCTTTGGCCCCTGCGGAATTCCGTTGCCGAAGCTGCCGTCGGCAGCGCCAGCATCACACCCAGTAGCACGCAAAAACCCGCCAACACCAGCGCGAGCGCCGAGCCCCGCCGTAGGCGCCGGCGGAAAAACGCCGCGCCAACTCCCGCCAGTGTGAGCAGCGCAATTACTTCGAGCAATGTGGCCATGGATTGCCATCCTTTCCAAAAAGCGCCCTGAAAAACCAGCAGGCTCAACAGATTCGTGCCGCCAAATCCCGCCTGATCCAGTTGCTGTTGCCAGGGTTCGATGTAGCCGGTATAGAGGGCGTAAGCGCCCGTTGCCGCCAGGCCAAATGCAACCGCCCAAATCCATTGCAGCGAACGCTTCGCGCGCTCCTGAAATTCCGCCAGCCGCGCCGGTAGCGCTTCCTCTTCTTCGAGCATCGCGCGCGTAAGCAGCCGTGATTCTCGCTCCAGCGCGCGCAGCAGCGTGCGGCAAGCGGCGCAATCCTGCGTGTGTGCGGAAACTTCCTGCGCCCGCGCGCGGTCGAGCTGCCGCTCCAGGTACAGCAGGCACGTCATTTCATCGAGGTGGTTCATCCGCTGTCCTTTCGTCTCGCTCAAGAAGCCCTTCCCGCGGCCAGCGCGCTCGTGCCCTCGAGCGCATGCCGCAGTTCATGCCGCGCGCGCAGCAGCACCACCCCTACAAAAGCCCGCCGCACGCCCAGCGCATCCGCAATTTCGTCGTAACTCATGTCCGAGTAGTAGCGCATCACCAGCGCCATCCGCGCCCGCGCTCCTAGCTTGTCAAGCGCCTTGCGCACCTCTTCGCTGGTGCGTTGCTCGATCAGCCGGTCGAGCTGGCTCGGGTCCGGGTGCTCCAGGGGCACATTGTCGAGGTCCTCGGTCTCTTTGTCCTGCCGGATCTTCCGCCGCCGCAGCATGTCCCAGCAATGGTTTGCCGACACCCTATACAACCATGCCGTAAACGACCGGCTCTGGTCGTATTGGCCCAGCTTATCCCGCACCTTCATGAAAACTTCCATGGTGGCGTCTTCCGCATCTTCGCGGGTTGGCAGCGCCCTTCGGCAAAACCGGAAAATCGCCGGAGCGTACTCCCGATAAAGCTCCCCCCAGGCCTCGGCATCTCCGGCCTTGGCCCGGGAGATCGCTTCTGTCGGCTCGGTTTTACCCGGGGCGCTCATTCGGCCTGGTCTCAGCGCTTCCATAGGCTTATACGCGGCAAAGCTCCAAAAACTTACACAAATGTAACAACCGGGGGCAGATACCCTGTCCTGGCAATATCTGGGGCAACCTCTCCCTTTGCCAGCACTCTACCAGAAATCACCAATTGGCTAGGTTCCGCGAACTGGTCACAATTCGGGGCTTACGCACCCGGAAAATAGAGAGGCCCGGCTATTTCGCCGGGCCTCTATTGGCTAAATGTTGCCTAGATGGTAGTTAGAAGCTAAACTTGGCAGCGAGCTGAATCCCGCGCGGCCCGCCTCCGCCTAGGAACGGGTTGCCTATGCCTACGTCCCCGGTCGCTGAGATCGGATAGCCACCCCGGCCCACTTCACGGCTCCCGCTGACCCCAAAGCCGTTGATCCCGGGATCGGCAATGAATGCCGGCAGGAACGGATTCGCAAAGTTCGGGTGATTCAGCACATTGAAGAATTCGGCGCGGAGCTGCATATTCACCCGCTCAGTGATCGCGGTGTTCTTATAGATCGCCAAGTCCCACTGTTTGAAGGTCGGCCCGCGCAGAGCGTCGCGGCCGAGGTTTCCAAAATGCCGGGAACCGATTGCGCAATCGAAAGCCGTGCCCGTAGGCGCCGCCTGTGCCAACGCCGTGATCGTACATGGGATCGCGAAGGCGCTCAGATCAATGTAATTCGAAGGATCGTTAGGATGGTACACGATCGGTCCAACCACGTCCGGCCGGTCAAAAGCGTTGCCGCTTCCGCTGAAATCGTCCTGGAAGTTGTAGTTGAGTTGGAACGGTTGACCGCTCTGCAGCGTCACCGAGCTGTTCATTCCCCAGCCATTTCTGAGCTTCTGCATGCCACCGTTCATGTGCGGCAGGTCGTATCCGAAAATCCAGGTGAAGCGGTGGGGCAAGTTGAAGTTCGAAGGCCCATATTCCAGATTCGGCTGCGTGCTGTCGTTGGGCTGCGCCGCGTTGGGCTCGAAATCTTCGCCATCGCTCGAATTATCCAAGGACTTCGACCATACGTAGTTCACGATGGATGTGACCCCGTGCCAGCCGTTGACCCGGAAGCTCGCCTGCAAGGAGTTGTAGTTTGACTTTCCGCTGGAGTTCTCCCGCAGCACGTAAAACGCGCTGTACGGGTTGCTCGCCAGCGGGCGCGCCGCACTGCTGAAGTCGGTGATGCAGTTGCAAGCCACGTCGGCGGCGTTGATCGCCGCGGTGCTGGGCTGGCTGATATCGAAGAAGCGCCACAAGCGATGCCCCTGGGATCCGACATAGCCCACTTGCAGCACCACTTTGCTCCAAAGCTGCTGCTCGATGTTCAGGTTGTAGTTATCCATGTACGGTGTCTTGATGTTGCGGTCGAAACCGAAAACATCGCACTCAAAACTGCAAGTCGTTGTGGGCGCATACACAGGACTACCGGAGACGATGGTCCCGCCAACTGCGCTAGTCGAGAGAATTGCTGCGGGTCCGATGTTGTTGTACGCCGGCCCCGGATCAAAGAAGGGCGCGTAAGGCAGGTGGCCCAGGACCATGTCCTGCGAGAAGGAGTCGAAGAATAGACCGTACCCGGCGCGGACCACGGTCTTACCCTTCCCAGTTACGTCCCACGCAAGACTGACGCGGGGTGCGAAATCCTTTTTGTCCGGATTGTACAAACTGCTCAAGCCGGGCTGCCCCACTCGCGTTAATGTGAACGTGCCCGAGCCGGCCAACGGGGAGACGCTGGTAATGTTGCTAAGCAGGTTCTTTTTCTCGCGGACTACGCCGAAGTAGTCCCAGCGCAGCCCGTAGTTCAACGTCAATCGTGGCGTGATCCGGTAGCTGTCCTGGAGGTAAAAACCGAAGTTGTTCTCAAAGGTGTGACGAGTTGAGTCCCCGAAGTATTGGAAACCGCTGCTCACGGAGCCTGCAAGAAAGCCGGGCAGGCTGGCGAACTTCAGTCTCCCCCGGAAGTACTTATCGAAATACTGCTGAATGCTGGTACGGTGGTAGTCCACACCGAACTTCACATCATGCTTGTTGATCTTCCAGGAGAAATTGTCGATCACCTGGCTGTTGCTATCAAAGCGGTGACGCGGAAGGCTGCTGGTCGCGCCGAGCTGGGCCACCCCACTCACCAAGATGATGGGCAGACCCGCGTCGGCGGGACCCGCGCCAGTATTTAGTCCGATCGAACTGGGGTGGAAACTCTGGTCCGCTGGAAAAAACCCTTCTGCGAAGCGGTTCCAGCCATAGCGTAGTTCATTCACTTTGTTTGATCCGAATGTACGTACATAAGAAAGTGACACCAACTGTACTCGCGTCGGCGTGTAGGTGTTGAAGCCGGGCAACTGTCCGCCCGTGGCCGTCAGCGCCAGCGGGAAGGATTGAACGCTGTCCCCGAAAAAGTACCGCCCGGTAAGAAGGTTGTTCGCATTGAAGCTGTGGTCGATCTTGGCGATCATGCTGCTCAACCGGTTAAAGGAAGGAGAGACCACTGAGGCGTTAGGACACTTGCCGCTGGTCACGGCCGAACTGATATTCGGCGCTGGCCAGGGATGCTTTGCCAGCAGAGCCTGAATTACGGCGTTAGACGACTGGCTCGGGCTGAGGGACCCGTCTGCCGCAGTGCCTACCGGCACGCAAGCCAGAGTCACCACTCCTACCGGCTCTTGCTGGCCTTCATAATCCAGATAAAAGAATGTTTGGTCTCTAACAATCGGCCCGCCCAGTGAGCCGCCGTACTGATTATTGTGGAACGGGGCCTTGGGCTGGCCTACGGGATTGAAATAATTTCGCGCGTCCAGCGCATCATTGCGGAAATACTCGGCTGCCGTCCCATGAAAGGCGTTGGTCCCGCTCTTGGTCACGATGTTGACAACCGCACCCGCGTTCCGCCCATACTCCGGCTCAAAGTTGGAAATGACGCGCACTTCGGCCACAGCGTCAATCGGCAGTATGGTCGACGGTGTACCAAAAACGCCAGCTTCGTTGATCGCCGGATCGTTGCGATAGCCATCATTCATATCCGTACCGTCGAGCAGGTAGTTGTTCGAGCGCCCACGCGCGCCGTTCATGCTGAACTCACCGAAGGAGCCAGGAGAATCGGAAATTTGGTCGGGAGATCCAGCCACTCCAGGGTTCAGATAAATCAGTTTCGTGTAGTCACGGCCGTTCACCGGAATGTTCTGGACGGTTTGGCTTGTCAGCACTCCTCCCAATTCGTTTGTCGTGGTCTCAACCTGTGGCAGCTCCGCGCCCGAAACTTCGACTCGCTCCGAGACCTGTCCTGGTTTGAGCGCTACATCCACTCGGCGCTCCCCACCCACGTTCACCGCAACGTCGCTGGTCACTGAGGTCTGAAAGCCGGCCTGCGAGATCGTTACCGTGTAGGTTCCGATGGGCAGCTCCGTCACCGTATAGCTGCCGTCCGCACTGGTTTGTGTGGCGCGCACCAAGCCCGTGTCTATGTTCTTCACCGTTACCGTAGCGTCGGCCACAGCCAGTCCGGACGAATCCGTCACTGTGCCGAGTATCGTTCCTCGGAAAGTTTGCGCCTTCCCTAGGCTGCCGCAGAAAAGCAGTAATACCGCCACGCTCCCAAACACGAACGCGAGCAGCCCGCGGATACTTTTCGTCATCAAAGCAGACTTCCCCCCGCTGACCGCTTTGCGGTCACACTTCACATAGTTCGATTTCATTCGTTCCCCCAGTCAGGCTCTCCCGGCGCTTGCCCGACATGCGCCGATGGATACAAATTGGCACCAATAATTACAATTACAGTAACCGCGCGCGCGCAGCGCCGTCAAGCAATCAACGTAAGATTCTTGGCATTTCATGGTTCGAATTTATTTCTAGCGCGCCGGTCAACTCGCGGTATTGGCACGAGCGACGAGGAGAATGGCAAAAAGATAGAAGAGAAACATCAAGGCGAGATACGTCTTGGCCCGCCGGTTGGCGCCCTGGAATTCCTTCCAAACGAGGACGCCCCACAAAGCAGCGACCATCGGCGCGGACTGGCCAATCGCGTAGGAGATCGCCACGCCCGTGAAATTTGCGGCCACAAGATTAAAGACCGTGCCGATTCCCCAGATGCACCCGCCCAGAAGTCCGAGCAGATGACCGGCCGTGGGACCCCGAAAGAAGTCTCCAAATTGGACCGGCTCACCCACAAGAGGTTTCTTCATGAAATAAATATTCCAGAGGAAACAAGAAAGCAGCGCGCCGAGCGTGAAGAACACGCTGACACTATACGGGCCGAGCGTTTTTCCTTGCGTCATCGCGCGGGTCACGAACGGAGCCCAGTTGCCCATCAGGAAACCCGACACGATGCAGGTGATGATGCTCTTCTTCGAAACGGAGCGATTCACGCTGGACAAGCTGCCGTACGCTTTGCCGTCCAGGACCACCGCGATCACCGCGCAAGTCACTCCGGCGGCCAGCATGCCCGCATCGCCTTTGGGTTGCAGAATATAACTGGCAACTACGCCAACGACGAGCGCGATACCGATAGAAACTGGGAATGCGATCGCCAAGCCCGCCATGTCGATAGCGGCAAGCAGGAGAAGATTCGCCAGATTGAAGACCGCGCCTCCAAGCAAAGTGGAGATGATATTGGAGCCGTCCGCCCCGCGGGCATTATTCAAAAAGCTCGAAGAATCGTGCGGTGTGCTACCCAGCGTGAACGCAAGAACAAGTGATATGAAAAAAATGCCGACGGCGTAGTCCCAATAAAAAAGTTCAAATCGGTAATTCTTGACGCCTTTGTAAGTGTTGGCCCAGGAACCCCAGCAGACCGCGCTGGCTATCATCATCACAAGAGCGAGGGCGAAACTGTGCGGAACAAACATCTGTGCGCCTCCTGGTCAGGTGCGACCGCGAAGTCGAAGATCCCGGCCTTGCCGGGGCGGTCGGCAAAAAGAGTCCCGGTTCAGTCCGCCTGCCCGCCAAAATAATCGCTAGAACCCAGACGCTTCCGCGGGACGCTGCGCCTTGATGAGAGCGACGACTTCGCTGTGTTTGCCCATGGCTCGTGCACCGACTTTCGTGCAACAGAGAGCGGCGCACGCGTTGGCGAACAATCCCACTCGCTGGTGTTCCCAGCCCTGCAGCAGGCCGTAAGAAAGGCCACCCATGAATGCATCACCGGCGCCAGTGCTATCCACGACGTTTACTTTGAAGGCAGGAACGTGAGCCATACTTCCTGCGCTGGCGATCAGAGAGCCTTCCGCACCCATGGTAACCGCGACAACCTTTGGCCCAAGCGCCAGCAGTTTGACGGCAATTTTTTCGTAATCGGTTTCGCCGGCGATCTCGCGAGCGGCGGCTTTACACGGTTTGAGAACGTCAACGAGTTGCAAGGCTGCAATCAGGTCTTTCTCGGTGCCGAGTTTGGCTTGTGCAAAGTAGCTCGGCGCGACGTCCAGGTCGAAAATGACACGAACCCCTGCTTCGCGCGCGATGTGCATCCCCTCCCTGACCGGCGGCAGCGGGAGCTGCGAGGCCTCGGTATGAAAATGTTTGGCCTTCCGGATTTGCGGCGCGAAACGCGTGCGAACCTGTTCCGCGGAAAGTTTTCCGTTGACGTTCGGAAACATGTAGATGCAGCGCTCGCCTTGCGCGTCGACTGGAATCCACGTAAGCGACGATTGCTCACCCTTAACGACCTCGATGCCGGAGATATCGAGTCCATCTTCTTCGAAAGCCTTGGTGATCAATCGGCCGCTTTCGTCGTCGCCGATCAACCCGAGCCAGCCGGCGCTCGCCCCGAGCCGCGCGACCTGCGTGAGATTGTTGCCAGTTACGCCGCCGGCGTGAATCTCCAGGCGATTGGCATTGATCTTTTCATCGGCTCCCAGCAATCGCGGAACGATCGCGAAATAATCGATGGTGCAGCTCCCGATTCCGACGACTTGGCTGGGTTGCGGCATGATTCTCCTCGATTCGATCCTCAATCGACTCCGCCGTCGAAAATATCCCTGCGTCTTTGCGCTAATTCCCTGCCGGCACAGCGCCGCGCGCACCGGGCGTCGGTCGCGTCAACAAATCGACGTACATCCTGTAAAACTTATCTTTGTCCAGGTCTTTCTGCACCTCGACAAGTGGCTCGCCCATCCCGGGCTGTTGGCCGGGAGCCCAGGACAGTGTATTGCCATAAGAAGCCCCGTGGTCAACCTCGACGTCAATATAAAGTTTCTCCCATTTTGTAATAATGTTTGGATCGAGCCACGCGACCGCAGCCAATTCGTCCCAAAGATAATTCGCTCCAGCATACTTGGCGACATATTGAGCCGCAGGTGTCGTGCTCTTCGCAACTTGCGCGATCAAGGTTTTCTCCATGCGGGTCTTCACGGAAATATCCACGGTTGTTAGAACGACGCGCGGCCAATGCGCGCGGAGCACCGCGTGCGAAGCTTCTGGATCCATCCAGAAATTGAATTCGCGCCGCGGCGTAAGACTGAATTCGGGGTCGTCCGTGTTGGGATTAATGCTGCCGGCCATGACGATCAGTTCTTTGGTGAGCTCCGCGAAGTGCGGATCAAGCGCAATCGCCAGCGCGAGGTCGGTCATGGGTCCGGCCGCGTAGATCGTCACCTCATGCGGGTATCGGTGAACCATGCGAATCATGAAATGCGCGGCATCTTCGCTGGCGGCTTTCGTTGCGGGTGTTCCCTCGGGCATCGGCGGGATTTCCCAGGGACCGTGCACTGCATGCCCTTTCGCGTGGTTCCACGCGCCCTGATAGACGACCTTTCCGTAGAGGGTCTCCCAGCGTGCAATGTATTCCTTGCTGTTGACCAGCGGAAAGACGGCGCCGGGAACAACAGGAATGTCGGTGCGGCCAATGATTTCGAGAAGTCGCAGGGTGTGCTGCACTTCTTCGTCGCGCCAGGCGTCGCCGGTAAGGACCGTGATGCCCAAGACGTCGGTCTCAGGCGAATTGATCAGTGCGAGGACAGATTGCATGTCGGTGCCGCCTGGTCCTGCGCAGTCCTGGTCAATGATGACTTTGCGTTTGCCCTGTGCTCCAAGCGGGAGAGCGCAAAAGAGCATCAGCGAGAAAAAGAGCGTCGAAGACAACCTGCGGTTCATCGGGTAACCTCGGGCGCGCATTAATACGCCCCGTGCGCGCTCTTCAACCTCAGAGTTCAGCTTCCGTATGCATACCGCAGCCAGAACTGGATCAGGCGAGGTGGCCCGCCACCGGAGCCAAGCGAAAGTTGAGGCCATGGCTACCGCGCTGGCGCGTAAAAGTAGTAGTCCGCCGAATAAGCGCTCTTCGATTCCTTGCCGTTCGCGGAGGCATCGCAAGTATTCGCTTTCGGTGGCAGGCCACCCTGGGTGTGGATTCGCTGGATGCTCGTGACGCGCCGGAAGATCCCTTCTCCGGTGTGACTTGCCGCCGCCAGCAGCAGCCACGGGATCGCGTCCGGCTTCGGCGCGTCTTGCTTGGCGATCACTTTGCCTTTCACTTCGCTTCCGTCAACGTGCTTCCAGGTTGGTCCGGCAAAGTGATGCACAATTTTCTTCCCTGTCGCGTCGGCAAGTTCCGCTTCTGGCGCCTTCAGCACCCAGGAAAACTTCTCC
This sequence comes from Candidatus Acidiferrum sp., assembly GCA_035544995.1. Classification (GTDB taxonomy): domain Bacteria; phylum Acidobacteriota; class Terriglobia; order Acidiferrales; family UBA7541; genus Acidiferrum. Next base: position 67,719 of record DASZZI010000070.1, on the reverse strand, counting down.
TCCGCTCCCGCTTGGCACACATAGATTTGCACTCCCGTCGCCTGCGCTGCCAGAATCACTTCCTCACCTGCTGGCGCTCGCAAGTTTTCCGGCACTTTCGGCCGCGCTGGTCCTTGCGCCTGCGCGGCAAATAGCACTCCGATCGCACCCACGACCTGAAATAGCAGTTTCATCTTCACCCCCTTTGCCGTGTATACAATACCCCGCCCTCGCTCTGGGCGGGTGTCGCAACCTTCTTTGGCAATCGACTATCCTCATTGGGGGTGGCGCCGTACAATTACAACGCGTCTTGACCGGTATGCGACTGAATTCTTTGATTACCTGCGCAGTGAGTTTCTACCTGTTTGCTTTCATTCAGGTGGTTGTCGCAGCACCACCCAATGACCGGTGCCATTTTCCGCCCGGCCTGCGTGACGAAGTTTCAAAAAAATATCCTAGTACGAGAGTCGTCACTTTGGACGATCTAAGTGAATACAAGAGAAAACTGTTTCAAAAGGACCACGGTACTCGATGTCCTGGTCTGGTGAAAGTCAACTTCTACGGCGATGGAAAGCCGACGTGGGCTGTTGTCTTGATCGCGGGAGAGAACCCGAAGCGGAAAGCGGAACTCGTTGTAGCGCGCCAAGTCGCCGATGGCTGGGAGACTCGCTCGTTGGAGACGACGGATGGGACGCCGGTGGTCTGGCGCGAAGGTCCCGGCAAGTATGAGGAGCTCTACGGAAAGGAGCCGATTCGAGCGACGAATCCGGTTATCGTTTTTTGCAGTTTAGAGTCGTGGGCGATCGTCTTCGCTTGGACAGGCAATGAGGTAAAAAAGATCTGGCTTTCGGATTAGCCGGGTGCCCCACGTGCCGGCTTTGCACGCGGGGCGATTTCCCATGCCGACGAAGCTCAAACGCTACTACGGACGCAGGGTACAGCTGACGATGATTAAGGCATGCCGATGCGCTTTAGGATTGCCTGGTAGCGCGGTTCCTGACTCAGGTTGCGGAATCCTGACGCGACTTTGAGAAGAGCGAGCAAGCCGATGCGCTCTTCGCAGGCCTTTTCCAGCCAATCGAGCGTCTGTTCCTTGTCCTGCAGCACGTTGAAGATAATCGCCGCCCAATACGACAGCAGCGGGACCGATGCTCCCTCTTTTTTCAGTTCTTCCAGGATTTCCAGCGCCTGGCTTGCTCTCCCGGATCCGGCATGTACGACGGCCAGCATGGCGCGCAGACTGGACCAATTCCTAGACTGCGGGAGAGCCTTTTCGACCGTGGCGAGCGCCTCGGGCAGCAATCCTTTGCGCAGATACGCGGGACACAGAATCAAGCTGGCCTGCACGAACGATGGATCCATCTCCAAAATTTTCTCAAACTGCGCGATGGCCCGGTCGTTATTTCCAGCAAAGTAGTTGAGGTATCCCACGTTGAAATTCATGGGCAGCGAGAGCGGATCCAGCTCCAGGGCGTAATCCGCTTCCTGAATGGCCTCCTGATGTCTTTGCTGCACCAAGAGCCAGAGACTGAGCCCGTAATGCGCGCGCGCCGAATGGGGACTGAGATCGACGGCGCGGCGCATATGCTGCTCAGCGGCATCCCAATCCCAATCGAAGTACAAGCTGATCAATCCCAGGGCCAGATGTGCGTCGGAAAGAGAAGGTCCCATCTCGACGGCTTTCGACGCCGCGGCTTTCGCCTTCGGAAACGCCTCTCTGGCAGGCAGTACACCAAATACTGCTAAAGAGGTATAGCAGTCCGCCATCACTGCTTGTGCCGGGGCATAGGCAGGGTCTATTTCAATCGCTAGGCGGCAATACTCCAGCGCCCGCCAGGAGCTCGTCGGTGTCCATTTGTTCCAGAAGTAGAGAGCCCGCAAGAAGGCCTGGTATGCCTCGCGGCTCCCTGTGTCTCGCGCGGCGAGTTTCTTTTTCTCTTGCGGGCTCAGGTGCAGGCGCATGTGTTCGGAGATCTGCCGGGCGATCTCTTCCTGCACGGCAAAAATATCATCGAGTTTGCGGCTGAAGTTTCCGCCCCACAGTTGCGCCTGTCGGGCCACATCCACCAGCTCGACTTTGATGGTCAGCGTGTCGCCGCGCTGCACCACGCGGCCGGTCAGAACGGCGCGCACTCCGAGCTCGCGGCTCAGTGCCGTGGGGTCCATCTCGCGGCCTTTGTAGCGAAACACGGTGCTACGCGGCAGCACGCGCAGTTTTGGAAGCTGCGAGAGATTATTGATGAGCATCTCCGTGATTCCGTCGCTCAGATAGTCCGTCTCCGGATCGTGGGTCTCGTTGGCCAGCGGAAGGATGGCGAGTGAGTCGATGGCTTTGGTGGCGCGGCGTATCGGCAGGACGATATCAGAGTCTTTTTGATGCCCTGAATCAATGTCGCGTTTCAGCCGCTGCAAATCGGCCAGCAGGTCCGAGGCGGTCTGATATCGCAGGCTGCGCTGTTTCTCGAGGGCTTTGCGGATGATGGCCTCGAGCGCGGCAGGCAGCGCCGGATTGATCTGCGAGGGATTGACAGGCTCTCTGTTCAGAATCTTATCCGTGATGTTGTCCGGCGTGTTTCCTTGAAACGCCATGCGTCGGGTGGCCATCTCATATAACACGGCTCCGAAACTGAACAAGTCCGTGCGCGCATCGAGATCGTCGCCACGGACCTGCTCGGGTGACATGTAGGGCATCGTGCCCACGGCTACCCCCGAGCCGGTCAGAACTTCTTCGGTGGAGCTAGCCAGCGCGCCCGCGGAGTGCTGTGCGTTGGCCGCGCGTAACCGGCCGGTGCGCGTGAATTTGGCCAGACCAAAATCCAGCACCTTGACCAGGCCGCGCTCGGTGATGAAAATGTTGGCCGGCTTGATGTCGCGGTGCATGATCCCCTGCGCATGGGCAGCTTCGAGCGCGTCGGCAATCTGAGTGGCGAGCTCCACCATCTCGGAAATTTGGAAGGCCGATTTCAGGATGCGATGCTTGAGCGTCTGGCCATCGAGGAACTCCATGACGATGAAGTGCCGCCCATGGTCGGAGTCAATGTCATGGATCGTGCAGATACGCGGATGGTTCAGAGAAGAGGCGGCCTGCGCTTCGCGCTTCAACCGCTCGAGCGCCACAGCATCCCGTTCGAGCTCGTCGGGCAAAAATTTCAGCGCGACACGGCGGGCCAGCCGCGTATCGTCGGCCGCCCAAACCACACCCATGCCTCCGTCGCCGAGCTTTTCGACGACGCGGTAATGCGAAATGATCTGCCCGATCATGGAAGTTCTCTTCGACACTCACCGAATGAGTTCGCCCTCACGGGAAGCGCTGTTGCACCAGATGGTAGGTCGTCTTCCCACGCAAGTCAACGAACAGCGGCGGTTCTCGTGAACGCGGGCGGCGCAGCCGTTACGCGCTGAGACGAAGTTTGGGTGCCGCATCCCTTGTGGGTTTTCAAGGGTGCGGGTGTTGACTCTGTCTTGCCTGCTCTTCCTTTCGGACAATCTACCACATACCATTCGAACGGTACCATCAAAGTAATTGACACGCAGGGTACTTTCTGCTATTCTTTCCCGTGTTTGCCCAGCTCCACCACCGTCTTTCTGATTCTCCTCGACGTCTCTGTGAGCTCTCTGGAAAGACTCCGTCGTCTCAACGCTTTTCACTGTCTCCTGGTCTCCATTCACTGACCGGTCCTGCCTGCCCCGCCTGCCCCGAGTCGCTCGGGGGCCACGTCGGAGAGCGTCTGGGAGTAACCCATTTAGAATCAACACTTATAAAAGTGTTCATTCTAAAGAACTTTAAATCGTTCAGAATGAACACTTATGAAAAACATAGGGGGTGGGGGGTGTTATTGTTAACTAGAAACCCTTTGGAGCGCGCCAGCTCTGCTGCCGCTTTTCCCTTCCCTCACGAGCACGCAGCTTCCAGCCACACCTCGAATGCGCTACATTGGAAGATTGCGCAACACGCCGCAGCGCTCATTGTGCGCCCGGCCCAGGAACTTATGGCAGAACTTCTCCCCTCCCTTGTCATCGTCGGGCGCCCCAACGTGGGTAAGTCCACGCTCTTCAACCGCTTGACCGGTACGCGCCGTTCCATCGTGACCAACGAGCCCGGCATCACCCGCGACCGCATCTACGGCAAAGCGGAGTGGCGCGGCCGCGCCATCGAGATTGTCGACACCGGCGGCCTCCTCCCCGACGACAGGGCCGTCATCCCCCAGGAAATTCTGCGCCAGGCGCGTCTGGCCATCGACAAAGCCGCGCTGCTCGTTCTCGTCGTGGATACCCACGCGGGCATCACGCCGCTGGATCAAGAGCTGGCGCGGCTCCTGCGCAGCACCGGCAAGCCGTTCGTCATCGCGGCAAACAAAGTCGATTCCCCTAAGCAAGAAGCAAATGCTGCGGCGTTTCATGAGCTCGGCGTGCCCGTTTTTCCGATCGCAGCAGAGCACGGCACCGGTGTGGACGATCTGCTCGACGCCGCGCTCGCACAAGTCAGCGTCGTGGAATCAGAAGAAGAAGAAAAACGGCCCGACCTCATCGAGGTCGCCATCATCGGCCGGCCCAACGTGGGCAAATCGACGATGCTGAACCGCATGGTCGGCGAAGAGCGCTCTATCGTTTCGCCCATCCCGGGCACCACCATGGACAACGTGGACACGGAAGTGACACGCGACGCCCGCACCTACCGCTTCGTGGACACCGCTGGAATCCGCCGCAAGGGTAAAACCACGCTGGTGGCGGAAAAGCTGAGCGTCGTGATGGCGCGCCGCGGCCTGGAGCGCGCCGACGTAGCGCTGCTGATCGTCGACGGCGCGCAAGGCGTCACTCAGGGCGACGCGCAGATCGCCAGCTATGCGGAGGAGTCCGGCCGCTCCGTCGTTATTGTCATCAACAAGTGGGACCTTGCGGTCGAAGCTGCGCGGGAAGCGGCCGCGCGCGATGCCGCCACGGCCAAGGGCAAATCGAAGCGAGCGCCCGGCGAAAAACATAGGCGGGAAGACTTTGCTCCCGGCAGGCTGCTCTACGACTACGAAAAAATGATCCGCGCAAAGTTGAAATTCCTGAGCTATGCGCCGATCGTTTTTCTTTCCGCGAAAACCGGCGAGCGCGCGGAGAGGCTCTATCCGCTGATCAATCAAGTCGCGGATGCGCGGCGCAGGCGCATCCCCACGCCCGAGCTGAATCGCTGGCTCAAAGAGGAGGTCGACCTTCAGCGCGGCAGCACGCCCAAGGCGCGCCCCGTGCGCATCTACTACATCACGCAGGCAAAGATCTCGCCGCCCACGTTCCTCATGTTCACCAACCAGAAGACGCCGCTGCACTTCAGCTATGAGCGTTTTCTCGAAAATCAGCTTCGCGCGAAGTTCCAGTTCACCGGCACGCCGGTGCGCTTCATCCAGCGCCTCCGCAAACGCGATAAGAAATCCCGGGGCAGCGACGAATGATCGCCTCTTCCGCGCTCTACGGTGCAGGCCTCTACAGGATTCCTTTGGAAACTGTTACGATAGCCGCGTCCCCCTCTCGACAGGACGGCAACATGCCGGGTAACGCAACTGCCACGCAAACCGCCATTGAGCAAGGGCTCTATCGCATCGGCGAAGTCAGCCGTCTGACGGGCCTGAAACCTTTCGTCCTGCGTTATTGGGAGACTGAATTTCCGATGCTGGAGCCGGTGAAGAGCGCGAGTGGCCACCGCCTCTACCGCCAGCAGGACGTCGATATGGTCTTCCGGATCAAACGCCTTCTATATGACGAGGGCTTCACCATTGCCGGCGCCCGCCGCCACCTGCGGGACCACAATGACCCGGGCGAATCCGACGGCGCGGCCGCACTATCTTCCGGTGGAGCGGCGGAAGGCCCGGCGCAGCTTCTGAGCCGTAAGATGCTGCTCAATCTGCGCGATTCGCTGCGCGCTTTCTTGACGCTGCTCGAACGGCGGTGATATCGTTGTGATGCGGTCGGGACGTAGCGCAGCCTGGTAGCGCGCACGCTTGGGGTGCGTGAGGTCGCTGGTTCAAATCCAGTCGTCCCGACCATTTCTTCTTCCGGAATCGCAAAGACTGCCGCTGCAATCCCGCCGGTCAGAATGCGCGTGCACTGGTTGTGTGATTTCGCAAGAAAATATTCGATCCATGCCGCATATTCTTCTGACCAACGATGATGGAATTCAAGCCGAGGGTCTCCGCGCGCTCGCTGCTGCGCTGGAGGGATTCGCGACCGTCAGCATCGTAGCCCCCAGCCGCGAACAGAGTGGCGCGGCGCAATCATTGACGCTGCGCCAGCCGATCGTGTGCCACCCGGTAGCCGAGCGGCAATGGGCAGTGGACGGCACGCCAGCAGACGCGGTGATCGTCGCGCTGCACAAGTTGCTGCCGGAGCGGCCGGATATGGTTATATCCGGGATTAATTTCGGCGCGAATCTTGGAGAAAACGCATACTACTCAGGAACGGTGGGCGCGGCGCGCGAAGCAGCGCTGCATCACATTCCCGCGCTGGCGATTTCGCTTTGTTCCAAGAAGAATGGCGCGAAATTTGATTCTGCCGCACGGGTAGCGCGTTCCGCGGCGGAATTAATTCTGCGCGAGGGCCTGCCCGATCAAGTTCTGCTCAATGTGAACGTGCCGGAGCCGTGGGACGGTAGCGTAAAATTCACGCGCCAATCGAAGAAAATCACGCGCAACCAATTGAGTGAAGGCAAAGATCCGCGCGGGCGGACTTATTTCTGGTTGTTCGAACAACGGATCAACAAAGACGTTGAGCCGGATACCGATTACGCGGCGATTTTTTCAGGGGCCGTATCCGTCACACCGCTGCACCTCGACCCGACGGACACCGAATCACTCAATCACCTCTCGCATTGGACCAAGCCGCTCGAAGACGCGTTCCGCCGTTAACGTCCCGGCGTCAAACCGAGTGAGCCGCCAAAAAAGATACGGCCGACCAGTGGAATGCCGCCCTTCCGCATCGCTTCGTTCAGTGCGGGCACATCTTTCGTGTTTACCTCTCGCCATTGAACGAGCTGCGCTTCGAGTTGCCGATCGAGTTCTGCGAACACAGCGATTTCGCCTTCCGTGGGCGCCACGTCGGCGCTGTCGATCGCCGCTTGCAAATAACCGATTTTGCTGTTGAGCTTCGTCGGGTAGTTTAGTTCGTCCTCGCTGGCTTTTGAATTCACCTGGATTAACTCTTCTTCGATCGCGCTGGCTTTCTTGCGCAGGTCGGCTGACAGGGAAACAAAGGATTTCACTTGGTCCCCAAGAGGCTCGAGCCGCTTCTCGAGCGCCTGGAGCTGGCTGCGCAGATCGCGAATCGCGAGGATTGTTTTGTTCATTTCGTCCTGGCGGTCGCGCAATTTCAGCATCAAGTCGAATTGCTTGCGCAGGTCCTCGGCCGAGGTTTTCACGCGTGGGTCCATCTTGACTTCCACGGGCGCGGTGTATGTCTTCCCCGCCACCGTGAGTTGCACTTGATATTTCCCCGGGAGAACGAGAGGCCCGGTTGGATTGCCTTCGTCGTAAATCGCGCCGGGAATTTTCTTTGGCGATTCGTAGCGCAAATCCCAAGTGAAGAGGTTCAGACCTGCCTTCGCGGGAATATGCTCGGCAGGTTCATCACGCTCGCCTTCATCGGGCGGGCCCTCCGGTTTTTTCTCGACGCTGGTGAAGGAACGGAGCACGCCGCCTTGCACGTCCAGCACCTCGAGCTTGGCTGGTTCTTTGGGTTCGGACTTCAGGTAGTAGTAGAGCGTGGCGCCATCGGGCGGATTCTCGCCAATGGCGTAGCGCCGACGGGTGGTGTGCCCCATGCGCGTGCGGGTTGGTGTTGAGGGCGTGAAAAGGTGGGCGTCCTCGGCAGTGATCGATGCGCTTGCCTGGCGCAGCGGTCCGATGTCGTCAAGCACCCAGAACGCGCGACCGTGCGTCGCGACGACCAGATCGTTGTCGTGAACGATCAGGTCATGGATCGGTGTCGTTGGCAGTTCGAGCTGCAATGTTTGCCAGTGCGCGCCATCATCGAAGGAAACCCAAATGCCGGTTTCGGTCCCGGCAAAGAGCAAGCCTTTCCGCTTGGGATCTTCGCGCACGGCGTGAACATAGGAGCCATCGGGAAGTCCAGTGGTGATCTGAGTCCAGGTCTTGCCGAAGTCGGTGGTTTTGAAAATATACGGTTTGAAATTGTCGAGTTTGTGCGCGTCTACCGCAGCATAGGCAGTGCCGGCATCAAACGGCGAGGCCTCGATCAGGCTCACCATGGCCCACTCCGGCAATCCTTTCGGGGTAACATTGGCCCATGTCTTGCCGTCGTCGCGGGTGAGTTGGATCAGGCCGTCGTCGGTGCCTACCCAGATCTGGCCTTTTTGCTTGGGCGATTCCGCGACGGTGAAGATGAGATCGTAAAATTCGATGCTGGCCTGATCTCTGGTGATTGGACCGCCGGAATCCTGCTGCTTCGATTTGTCATTGCGGGTCAGGTCCGGGCTGATGGTTTGCCAGGAATGTCCGCCATCGGTCGAGCGAAACAACACCTGCGCGCAGTGATAGAGCACGTTCGGATCGTTGGGCGAGATGACGATCGGCATCGTCCACGTGTAGCGGTATTTTTGAGCCGCGGCGTTGTATCCGTCGGGATCGAGCGGCCACTGCTGGATGTTCTGCACCTGATTCGTTCGGCGGTCGAGCCGCGAGATGTAGCCGAAGTAGGAGCCCGCATACACGACGTGTGAGTCGCGCGGGTCGACGGCGACGTACCCGCTTTCACCACCGCCGACAGCATCCCAATCGGAGCGGTCGATGTAACCGTGATCACTGGCCGTGGCAATGCCGACGGAGGAGTTGTCTTGCTGCGTGCCGTAGACGCGGTAGGGAAAGTCATTGTCTGCGGTGACGTGGTAGAACTGCGCGGTTGGCTGGTTCATTTGCGTTGACCAGTTTTTCCCGCCATCGATTGAAATTGTCGCGCCGCCATCATTGCCGTTGATCATGCGCTGAGGATTATTCGGATCGATCCACAATCCATGATGATCGCCGTGCGGCGCGTTGATGCGTTCGAAGGACTTGCCGCCATCCGTCGAACGGAAGAGGCCGGTGTTGGCGATGTACACGGCCCCGGCGTTTTTCGGATCGGCCCACACGTGCGTGAAATACCAGGCGCGCTGGCGGAAGCGGTGGTCATCGTTTACCAAGGACCAGTTTGTTCCGCCATCGTCGCTGCGATAGAGGCCGCCCTTTTTCGCTTCGATCAACGCATAGACCACGTTCGAATCCGCGCCGGAGACTCCCACGCCGATGCGACCCAGCGGGCCTTCGGGCATGCCGTTGCCTTCGATGCGCTTCCAGGTCGTGCCGTCGTCATTCGAACGATTTAGACCGTCTTTCTCTCCGCCGCTATTGAGCGTCCACGGCGTGCGGTAGCCCTCCCACATCGCCGCGAACAGTACGTGCGGATTGTTAGGGTCAAACACGATGTCAATGCCGCCGGTATGGTCGTCGAGATACAAAACTTTCTCCCAAGTCTTGCCGCCATCACGCGTGCGAAAGATGCCGCGTTCGATGTTCGGACCGTACGCGTGACCCAGTGCCGCGACGAAGGCAACGTCCGGGTTCGTGGGGTGCACGATCACCTTGCCGATGTGGCGCGTGTCTTTCAGGCCAATATTTGTCCAGGTCTTTCCGGCATCGGTGGATTTATACACGCCGTCACCGAAGGAAATGTTGCCGCGAATGCAAGCTTCGCCCGTTCCGGCATAGATCACATTGGGGTCGGAATCCGCGACGGCGATGCTGCCGATGGAAGAGGTAGATTGCTTGTCGAAGAGGGGATCCCAGGAAACGCCTCCATCCGTCGTCTTCCAAACACCGCCGGCCACCGCGCCGAAATAATAGGTGTTGGGCTGGCTCGGCACACCGGTTACGGCCAGGACGCGGCCTCCCCGGAACGGTCCGATCAGGCGCCACTTCATGCCGCCAAAGGTTTTTGGATCGATCGGATTCGTGTTAACGGAGCGGTCTGTTTGCTGGGCATTGACAAGTGTTGAGCTCAGAATGGGCGCGATACATGCGACGAGGATAAACACAACCGACTGGCGAGACGCTTTCACAAATTCCTCCGCGAGAACGACGGAAACCGAGGAATAGTACAGCGATGGTGCGCTGGACGGAAGGGTTTTTCGTCCGGGCAGGCGATAGGATAGGATGCTGCTCCGGTGATTGAGAGGCGATGAACAATCCGAAACGATACGACGTTGCGGTGATCGGCGCTGGCGTCTTTGGCGCGTGGACGGCATGGCACCTCACGCGGCGCGGACAGCGCGTCGTTTTGCTCGATGCCTACGGGCCGGCGCACTCGCGGGCCAGCTCTGGGGGCGAATCGCGGATCATTCGAATGGGGTATGGCGCGGACGAGCTGTATACGCGATGGTCGATGCGCTCGCTCCTGCAGTGGAAAGAGTTTTTCGGCGCGGAACAGCGGACGCTCTTTCAGGAAACGGGGGTCCTTTGGCTCGCCGGCGAAGAGGACTTACGTCTGCGGCAGGCGATTTTTACGCTTAAACGCTGCGAAGTCCCCTTCGAAGAGATGGATCGCGCCGCGCTCAAAAAGAAGTATCCACAAATTGGTTTCGATGGCGTGACTGCCGGCATCCTGGAGCCTAAGAGCGGTGTACTGATGGCGCGGCGCGCCGTGCCAGCGATTGTCGAAGATGCTGTGAAATGCGGCGCGGAATATCGGCTCGCGCAGATCGCCACGCCCCGTGGATCGGGACTCCTTAATTCGATTTCGACAAGCACGGGAGAGCAGATCGTCGCGGGGCAGTTTGTCTTCGCATGTGGCGCGTGGCTAGGCAAACTTTTTCCGGATGTCCTCGGAACACGCATCTTCCCGAGCAGGCAGGAGGTCTTTTTCTTTGGCATACCAGGAGGCGACTCGCGTTTTGCGCCGCCGGCGCTGCCGACCTGGCTCTTTCAGCATGACTTGGTGTACGGGATGCCCGATCTAGAGAGCCGCGGGCTGAAGATTGCATTCGACCATCATGGCGAGCGAGTTGATCCCGACACGCAGTCGCGCATGGTCACTCCGGAAATGACGGCAGCCGCTCGAAAATATGTTGCGCGCCGCTTCCCTGCTTTGCGGGATGCGCCGATCGTCGAGACGCGCGTGTGCCAGTACGAAAACACGTCGAGCGGTGATTTTCTTATCGACCGCCATCCGGAAATGAAAAATGTATGGTTCGCCGGAGGCGGCTCCGGCCACGGGTTCAAACACGGGCCCGCGGTCGGCGAGTACGTCGCGGGCCAAATTCTGGACGGCAACACGCCTGAGCCGCGTTTCTCTCTGGCCACCAAGGACACGGCCCAGAACCGCGCGGTGTACTAGCGAGCAGGTTACGTTTTCGAAGAACGACGGCGGGGAAGGGGCCCAGCCGAAGCGCGTTTCCCCCGCCGAGCTTTCTCGGCGTAGAGATGTTGGTCGGCTTCGGAGAGCAACTTTTCGATCCGCTCGCCATCGCCCCGGCAAACAGCGACACCGATACTGGCCGATAGCAGAGGTTTTTCCTGATCTCCGGCCATTACGTCGCGAATACGGCCGGCGACGCGCTTGGCTTCGTCCTCGCGCGTCTCCGGAAGGACGAGAGCGAATTCATCACCACCGTAACGGGCGGCAGTGTCGATGGCGCGGCAATGTATGCGCAGGAATTCAGCCATGCGGCAAAGTGCGCGGCTCCCGACCAGGTGGCCGTAGGTATCGTTGATTTTTTTCAGGCCGTCGAGGTCCAGCAACAATACCGCGAACGGCTTGCCGTTGCGGTTGGTACGCTCGGTCTCGCTCTCCAGCACATCGAGCAGCCGGCGATAATTCGCCAGGCCAGTGAGAGGATCACTTACCGCGAGATGGCGCACCTGTTCAAATAAGCGTTCGTTCTCCAGCAGCGCACCGCCGAGGGCAATCGTGTAGCTGAGCACGGTGAGTCCTTGCGCAAGCATAAAGGGCGCATCGAGCAGCCGTTCGGACTGGCAGGCAGCGAGCTGAGCCGCGAGATTGAGCCAAGCAGCACCGTAAATCGCACGATCGAATGCGGAGTCTTCCAACTGCAGCCTGCGGCGATACCAGATCAGAGCAAGGAGAAAAATTGCGGCCGGCAAGAGCTGCTGCGGACTAGGAATGACAGCGCCGGGATGCGGGGACACTTCCGGGGGCAAGCGGCGCAACGCAGCGGTAATCAAATACGTCAGGCCGAGGACGGTGAGGAGAGCGCCGCCTATTTCAAGATGTGGATGCCGGGAACGCGGCAGAAAATGTTCGACGAGCAGCGCGACGACCAGCAAAAGAGCGAGCACCATGCGGCTGAACCACAAAGCAACGGGCGCCCAGAGCAGGTGGACCGGCTTGTCCTGCAAAAACTCCAAAAAGAGAACGCTGGAGGCGGCCAAGACCGAGCCGGAGAGAAGAAAACCCGCGCCGAGAATCAGGGAGATACGGTCCTGTGTTCCTTGAAAGCGAACGAGGGTCACGGCGGCGAAAACAAATGCGAGCAGAGCGGTGATGACTTGCAGATAGCCCTGGAGAACGGCGTCCGGATACAAAGGAGAGCGCCGCAACCACATTGCGACAAAAAGGATGGCAAGAAATCCTGCGACATGCGACAGGACAAGCGTCGTGCGATTTTGGCCGTTGATGCTAGGTTTGTCGCCCATGGTACACGCCCTGGAATCGGGCCGGGCGCCTATATAGTTAGACTACGGAGTGCCGGGGAGCGTTGCAGCCAAAACGGGAAAAGATTGGGCGAAAAAGTACGGGGCCTGTGGAAGTTTTTCCCCTGCCCGAAAGGACAGGTGCAGGCAGCGGGTCGCCGAGGACGCTTCCATTTTGATCTTGCGCAATGGCATGGTTTCCAGCAAAATGCCATGATTAAAACGATTCAATGGAATGACCGTGAAGACGAGCCTGCGAAAAGTGGCCGGAAAAAAATTGCGCGCGGTGCGCAAGGCGCTCGATTCCGCGCCGACTCCCGCTGAGCACACGCTGAGCGAAATTTTGTCGCAACCAGCGACGTGGCGGGAAACCGCTAGACAACTCGAACAACAGGGAATGCTGGAGTTGGTGTCCAAAGTTTTCTTCCCGGGCAGCCCCTGGCTATTTCTTGCTTGTGGATCGAGCTATTACCTCTCTCAGCTCGTCGCCACACTGTGGACAAGACAGTTGCAAGTGCCTTGCTCGGCGGTTCCCGCCTCTGAATTCCTGTTCGCTCCGGACGAAACGCTCCGTCGAACGGGTGCGCAGCAGGTAGTGCTGGTCTCGCGCTCGGGAGAAACAACCGAAGTTCTGCGCGCCGCAAAACTTTTGGCGGCGGATCGCTCGATTCTGACGCTGGGAGTGACCTGCAATGCGGAGAGCCCGCTAGAGAAGCTCTGCGCGCGTACGCTCAAACTCACTTGGGCGAATGAAAAAAGCACGGTGATGACTCGGTCATTCACCTCCATGCTTATCGCATTCGAGCGGCTGGGAGCGAAATTTGCCGGAGACCTGGAACTCGTTTCTGCGCTCGACAGACTGCCAGAACAAGTTCAGCCATGGCTCGCGGCGAATGCTGGTAAGATTCAAGACTTTGGCGAGAAGCGGCGGTTCGCAGATTTCATCTTCCTAGGCCAGGGCGCGCACTACTGGATGGCCCAGGAGGCGGGTCTAAAAATCACGGAGATGTCTTCTTCGTATGCGCAGGTTTACCACACACTGGAGTTTCGTCATGGACCTCGGTCGATTGCGAGCCGCAACACGTTGATCACGTTTCTGCTTTCCGAAGCGGCCGCCGAGGAAGAAACTCTGCTGGTTTCGGAGATGAAAGAACTTGGCGCGGCGACATTTGTGGTTACGAATCGCGCGACAGAAGCACTGGAGCGCGCGAGCGATCTGCTGATTGAGCTCCGAATGGATGAGCCCGAATTTGCACGCCTGGCGCCCACGGCGATTCCGGCACAACTCCTCGGCGCGGCGGTAGGTTTGCGCAAGGGCCTCAATCCCGATGCACCGAAAAATCTCAGTCGTGTCGTAACACTGGATCCAAATGGCAGCGGAGCCGTGAAAAGGAGAGGTGCTTGAGCCTCGAAGCCAGCGCTACGACGACCTCCGTGCCGCACCTGCGGCGTACGCTGACCCTTTGGAACCTGATCATCATTGGAATTGTGATCATCCAGCCCATTGCCCCTATGGGCATCTATGGCGTGATCAGCAATAAAGCTAGCGGACACGTGGTCACCACGATTCTGATCGCCATGGTGGCGATGTTACTGACTGCGATCAGCTATGGAAAGATGGCCCGGGCGTATCCGAGCGCGGGTTCGGCATACACGTATGTGGGACAAGAAATCCACCCGGGGCTCGGGTATCTAACCGGCTGGGCCATGGTGATGGACTACATCCTCAATCCGCTGATTTGCACGGTCATCTGCAGCAAACTTACACAAAACATCCTGCCGGGAATGCCGTATTGGACTTTGGCCATTTTCTATGCGGGTTTCTTCACGGTACTTAACCTGCGGGGTGTAAAGACTTCGGCCCGCATCAATGACGTATTGGCGGCCGGAATGACCATTGTGGTGATCATCTTTTTCGTGTTCGTCATCCGATTTGTTTGGGGGTTGCATGTATACGGCATTGGATTTTTTACACAGCCCTTCTATAATCCCCAAACTTTCAGCTTTGGAGGGGTGTTCCGAGGGACTTCCATCGCAGTTCTAACCTATATCGGCTTTGATGGCATCTCGACACTTTCGGAAGAGGTGGAGAATCCACGGCGGAACATCCTGTTGGCAACGGTGCTCGTCTGCGTGATCACGGGCGTGCTGTCTTCGCTGGAAGTATATGCGGCACAGCTTGTGTGGGGCTCCAAACCGTTCCCACAGGAATTGGTGGAATCCGCGTTTCCCCTGGTAGCACGACAGATCGGCGGATTCTTCCTCTTCCATCTTCTGAATTTTACGGTTCTGATCGCAAATGTTGGTTCCGGGATGGGCTCGCAATTCGCGGCTGCGCGTTTGCTATATGGAATGGGGCGGAATGATGCGCTTCCTAAAGGATTCTTCGGCAAGATTCAGGCGAAACGCCAGATTCCGGCGAATAATGTGATCTTGATCGGGAGCGTCGCGCTCATCGGCGCCTTCTTGATTACCTATGAACGCGGGGCGGAACTCCTTAACTTCGGGGCTTTCATAGCATTCATGGGGGTGAATGCCGCGTCCTTCGTGCGCTACTTCGTGCGGGCGGACGAAAAAAAGATCGGGAACCTGCTGGTGCCAGTGTTGGGATTCGTGATCTGTGCGTTTATCTGGTGGAATCTCAGTCCGCCCGCAAAAATCGCGGGCACCATTTGGCTGGGCGTTGGTATCGCATACGGAGCATGGAAGACATCTTGGTTCCGCAGGCAAATGTCCTTCGACGTACCCGAGGAATAGCTCAGCGGTTCGTTTCTAGACATCGCGTTCGGCGTTTGGAAGACACGCGGCTTCCGCGAGCCGCTCTCTTTCGAAGTCCCCGCGGAATAAACGCCTGGAAGCACACTCCCCGGTTGCAATTTGCATCGCCTTCACTGGATGATGATGGCCGCGAAGGCGTGTCCAATTGAAGCGGGCGAACGAGAAAAATCTCACGATCACGATGCGGGACGTCGCGCAGGCGAGTGGATTCTCGCCTGCGACAGTCTCCATTGTCCTCAATAACGCGCCACTGGCTCGTTACATTGCCGCGGCCACAAAAAAACGCATTGAGGAAACCGCCAGAAAACTCGGCTACCGCCCGAATGTCATGGCGCGCTTTCTGCGCAGCAAGCGAACCCACAGCGTCGGCTTGATGTTCTTCGACATTATGGACCCGTATTGCACGCCGATCTTGCGCGGCATTGAGAATGCGCTCTACCAGGCGGGATACCTCGCGATATTCGCCGATGCGCACAACCAGCGAAACCGTTTCGAGCGCTACCTCGAAATGTTGCTGGAGCGCCACGTGGAAGCATTGATCGTCGTCGCCAATTGGCTGTTCGTTGACATCCATCTTCTCGCCGATTTGGGAAAGAGCAACATTCCTGCGACTACCATCGGCTGGGAGCTGCCCGGCGACAAGGCAAGCTCCGTGATGGTGGATAACGAAGGCGGCGCGAGGCTGGCCCTCGAACATCTCTACCAGTTGGGGCATCGCAAGATTGCATTCATCCGCGGTCCGAAAATGTTGATCGACAGCGCGCCGCGATGGCGCGGTATCCGGAAGTTTGCGCATGGCGCTGGCCTCAAAATCGATGCGGGATTGGTGCTGCAGCTCCCGGAATCCTTCGATCCCAACTCCAGTTTCGACGGCGGTTTTCGTATGACGGAAGAATTGCTGCACCGGAAGAAGCCCTTCACGGCCCTGATGGCGTTCGACGACCTCACGGCCCTGGGAGCAGCGCGCGCACTGGCGAAGGCAGGGGTGAAAGTGCCCGAGCAATGTTCTGTCACCGGCTTCGACGACGTGGCGCTCTCTTCTCTTGCGGCGCCCTCGCTGACGACGGTGCGCCAGCCGCTGGAGGCCATGGGTGGGCTTGCGGTCAACATCATCATGGAAGGAATCAACGCAGGCCTTGAGAAACGGGAGTGGAACATCGCGCGGCACAAGATGAATCCTGAGCTGGTCATCCGCGATTCCACTCGCGCCGTTTCGGCCGCCCGCTCGGACGACTGATCCTTGCAAATAAAAGCGCGGGCCCGTTGACCGGACCTTTTTGTGTTGCTCAGATTGTGTTCGTTGGCGTTATTCCGAAGCAGGGAGAAACACTCCCGAAGGCGTCAGGAACTCCACGTTGGGAAGCTCCGTGGTGACACGCATGCGCTCGAAGCGGCCCTTCTTCCCGCCGCTGCTCTCGAAGGTCAACAAATACTGGTTGTTCAGGTGTAGCTGGATTTCGTCAAGGTAAGGCTTGAAGGTAACGGGAACGCCAAATCCAAGATAATAAGACTCTGCACCTGTTTCATCGGAGAGCTGGCTGAGATTTGCTTGCGCGGACGAGACGCGGAAGGAACCGCTGCCCCGGTGTCCCGCATCCGGAGAATAGATCGTCCAGATGTTGATATTCTCCTTTTGCGCGCGCTCGATGGTGGACTCGAGGTCGGGACTCATCAGACCCCAATTTCCACGGAAATAATCGATGCCTGACGAGATCAAGAGGATCGATCGGCGGTCTCCCGAGGCTGGCCACCGCTTCATCAGATCCAATAACGCAAGATATGGGCTGGAAAACGCGCCTAGCCCGCCGAACGGAATGCGCAATGCCTCTGCGGCGAGCGTGTGGTCATTACTGAAATCCTGTGCCAGCATGGCCACGCCATTGCGCCCATAAAACACGGCAATGGAAGTCATGTTCGGTTGGGCCATGATAAATGCCTTTAGGTCACTAAACTGACTGGCGACACTGCTGTCTAGAGAATCGTCGATCAATAATGCCAGATAGAGCGTTTCGCCGCGCTTCCAGTCCGCCACCTGCAGGCGTTCCTTGCCCCTATACAACTGGACATCTTCTTTCGCAACGCTAGGCGGGGCGGCATTCTTTTTTCCAACCGCCGTAACCGTCATGGTGACTGCGTTCGGCCCCGCCGCGTCAAGGCTTGAAGCCATTAATCCCAACATAGCGACGGCGGCACCAAAGTGCAGCAACCCCCGGCTGAACGAAAATCGTCTCTTCATCAAAGTGACCTCCTTTCTTCATCCCTTATACTTTGATGCAGCCAAGGTTGAAATCGTATATATCTTGACCGTGTTGCGAGCTGGGTTGGTCTGTCCGTGAAGAAAGAGATGCGGCAGCCGCCTATACGAGTAAGATCAATGGGTTTCTAAACGCTCTGGGACTCGGCAAGGGACAAAACGGTGAAGAGCTACGTCGGGGCAATCGATCAGGGAACGACCAGCACGCGGTTCATGATTTTTGACAAAGCGGCGCGCGTCGTCGCGGTCGCGCAAAAAGAGCACGAACAAATTTTTCCCAAGCCTGGCTGGGTCGAGCACGACGCGCTGGAAATTCTGCGCCGCACGCAAGAAGTCATTGGCGAGGCGCTCGCGCAGCGCGGCCTTCGGCCAACGGACCTCGCGGCGATTGGGATCACCAACCAGCGCGAGACCACGGTTGTCTGGGAGCGCGCCACTGGCAAGCCCGTCGCCAACGCGATCGTCTGGCAAGATACGCGCGTGGCCGAGGATGTCGCCCGATTCGCGCGCAGCGGCGGACAGGATCGCTTTCGCGCACAGACGGGCCTGCCGCTAAGCACGTACTTCAGCAGTTTGAAGCTGCGCTGGATTTTGCAAAATGTTCCGGGCGCGAGAGAGAAGGCTGCCGCGGGCGAGCTACTCTTCGGCAATATCGATACCTTTCTCGTGTGGAATCTCACGGGCGGGCCGAAGCGAGGCGTTTACGTCACGGACGTGACCAACGCCAGCCGCACACAGCTGCTCAATTTGAAAACGCTCGATTGGGATGCTGAGCTGCTCGCTTCCTTCGAGATTCCCCGCGCTATGCTTCCGGAAGTGCGCTCGAGCAGCGAAGTCTATGGCACTGCGACGCTGTCGGCCATCTCCGGCGTACCTGTTGCCGGCATTCTCGGCGACCAGCAGGCGGCGCTTGTAGGCCAAGCGTGCTTCCATCCTGGCGAAGTGAAAAATACGTATGGCACGGGATGTTTTCTTCTGATGAACACGGGCGAACGCCTCGTGCCTTCGAATTTTGGCTTACTTACTACGGTCGCTTACAAATTCGGTAACGAGCCGGCGCGGTATGCGCTCGAAGGCGGCGTCGCCATTGCGGGCGCGCTGGTGCAATGGCTGCGCGACAACCTCGGCATGATCGAGAAGAGCGCCGATATCGAATCGCTCGCGCGTACCGTCAATGACAACGGCGGTGTTTACTTCGTTCCTGCATTCTCCGGGCTCTACGCGCCCTATTGGAAGGAAAACGCGCGCGGCGTTGTAACCGGTCTAACGCGCTATGCAAATAAGGGCCACGTGGCCCGCGCGGTTCTCGAAGCAACTGCATTTCAAACTCGCGAAGTAGTCGAAGCCATGGAAAAGGATTCGCAGATTTCGCTGGCAACGCTGCGCGTCGATGGCGGGATGGTCAAGAACGACCTACTCATGCAATTTCAGGCCGACATTCTGAATCGCGAAGTCGTACGTCCGGTAATTCAGGAAACGACGGCTCTTGGGGCGGCTTATGCCGCGGGGCTGGCCGTGAATTTCTTTGGCGGCCTCGATGAGCTGCGGGCCAATTGGGCCGTCGACCATACTTGGAGGCCGCACCTCGCAGAGGCGCAACGCGAAGTACTCTACCGGCAGTGGAAAAAAGCCGTCACGCGATCATTCGATTGGATCGAATCCTGATGGAGGAGGCCTTGCATGACGTCGCCCATCCTCGGTGAATTCCTCGGCACGACGATGCTTGTACTTCTCGGGAATGGTGTTGTCGCCGGCGTACTGCTCAAGCGTTCGAAAGCCGAAGGTAGCGGCTGGCTGGTCATCACGGCGGGATGGGCGCTTGCCGTAATGGCAGGTGTCTTCACCGCCATCGCCTGCGGGAGCAGCGATGCGCACCTGAATCCCGCAGTGACGCTGGGTTTCGCCGTGCGCTCTGGGGATTTTGCGAGAGTGGCTCCTTACCTGGTGGCGCAATTCCTCGGCGGCATCCTCGGTGCCGCGCTCGTCTGGCTACACTACCTGCCGCACTGGAAAGAAACGTCAGATGCCTCTGCGAAACTTGGCTGCTTTAGTACAGCACCTGCGATCCGCAGCCTTATTCCAAATCTTCTGAGCGAAGTCATCGCTACTTTCGTGCTCGTCTTCGTAGTCGGGGCGATATTCTCGAAAAGCGTTTCCGCGACCGGGCCCGCTGCGGGTCTCGGCGCATATCTTGTGGGAAGCCTTGTGTGGGGGATTGGCCTTTCGCTCGGCGGCACCACTGGATACGCCATCAATCCCGCACGCGACCTCGGCCCGCGTATCGCCCACGCCATTCTTCCTGTCGCAGGCAAAGGAAGTTCCGACTGGAGTTACGCGCCGATTCCCGTTGTCGGGCCGCTCCTTGGCGGCACGCTTGCCGGCTTGCTGCTCCGCGCTCTTGCGATCTGACACTGCGCTTGACGCGCATCAATTGGCAATGCGCCAAGCTTCAGGCTCCAATCCGGGCTGTTCCTTTCGCCCAGGGTTTATCGTTTCCACATCCGAACATAGAGGACGGCAGCGGGGGGGCGTCTCACGATATTCTGTAATCGCCGCCCGATCATGCTACGCAAGAGCAATCTCACGGATCGCACTTCTCTCGTATGAGCACCGCGCTCGAGACTCGTTCCCCAGTCAGCACACCTGTTCTCCAAACTTTGCCGAGTCCATGGATTTATCGCCCGTGGCTCGATCTTATAGTCGGCTGCGGAGCCTGGTCCGCGCCGCTTTTGCTGCTGGCATTTTACGCGGCACAATCGTATTCCCGCGCTTGGGTCTTCGCGTTCTATTTCCTCGCGCTGCTTTTCAACTATCCCCACTTCATGGCCACGGTCTATCGTGCCTATCACACGCATTCGGAGTTCGCGAAATACCGCATCTTTACCGTGCATGTCGCGTTGCTTCTCGCTCTCGCCGGCGTTCTCGCGCACCTGTGGTACCCGCTGCTCCCCTGGATCTTCACGCTGTACATCTGCTGGAGCCCGTGGCATTACACGGGACAAAACTTCGGCTTGCTCATGATGTTCGCGCGCCGCGCCGGCATTTCGCCAACTTCAGCTGAACGCCGCGCGCTTCATCTATCTTTCCTTGCATCTTATGTACTGCTGATGCTCAGCTTTCATACCGGCGCCTCCGGTGATGCGCTGGTCCTCTCACTTGGCCTTCCGGCAAAATTCACTCTGCCTGCTCGGGCCATCCTTACTCTGTTCTTTGTCGCCTCTAGCGGGTGGGCTCTTGTTTCCCTGGCACGCCGCAGCAGCCTCCGAGCCATCGTCGCTCCGTTCACGCTCGCGGTGACGCAATTCCTGTGGTTTCTTCTGCCCGCGCTGATCGAATTGGCAAGCGGCCGGGAAATTCCGCAGACGCGCTACAGCAGCGGCATTCTCGCCGTGCTGCATTCCACGCAATATCTCTGGATCACCAGCTATTACCAGGCCCGCGAAGCTCGCGCCGCCGGTGATACGCAGTGGAAATTTTCACGCTATCTCGTGACTCTCGTCGCCGGTGGAATTGCGCTTTTCATTCCCGGCCCGTGGATCGTCAGCCGGGTTTTTCACGCAGACTTTGTCGCCAGCTTTCTTACCTTCACTGCGCTGGTCAATATCCACCACTTCATCCTAGATGGGGCGCTCTGGAAGCTGCGCGATTCGCGGATCGCCGCTCTTCTTCTGAATAGGCGCGAAAAAACGGTAGCAACGCCCGCAGATTCACAAAACAATTTCATTGCCGCGGCTCGCTGGCTGGCGGGGAAAAATTTTGCCGCTCGGGCTCTTCGAATTAGCGCCGCTGCTATCCTCTTCGCCTGGGGCGCGGTCGACCAATTGCATTTTTTCTGGTCCAGCCAGGACACGAGCCTCGCGTCACTTCAGCGCGCGGCACATCTCAATCCTAATGACAGCGCAATACAAACAAGCATAGCCAAGGCAGAGGCGCTTTCCGGGCAGCACGATGCCGCGGTCGCGGCTCTGCAGCGCGCGGCTTCCTTGAATCCCGGAGATTTATCGTTGCAAGAAGCTTATGGCCGCGGCTTGATCGAGGCCGGGCGCGACGCCGAAGCTTACTTTCTGTACCAGAAGATTCTTGGGCGATTCCCGCGCGATGCCAATGCGCTGGTGAACTATGGCCTGCTGGCACATCGGCAGGGTCACGAAGACGAAGCGCTCGATAGCTGGCGGCGCGCCGTCGACATCGACCCGCAGCAATCCAACGCGCAGCTTTATCTCGCACAGTTCCTTGACCAGGGCGGTGAAGCCCAGGCCGCCGCGCGCCACTACCGTGCCTATCTGAAAATCGTCGCGGCACATCAGAACGACCATCGAAACGAGACTTCCGTCGTACTCGCTGTGCTCGTGAAAGTCGCCGACGCGGACGCTGCCGTAAATCACGTCGCGGAAGCCATGCAGGGCTATCAGGCAGCTATCCAGTTTGCGGAAAAATCTGGCGAAAAAACTATCGAAAGCCTGGCATTCGTTCATCTCGCCGACTTGCAAGAAAAACAGGGTAACGCTGCCGCAGCCGCGCAATCCTACCAGCGCTCTCTGACGCTCGATGCTTCGCTCTCCGACCCGCGAAGCGCCGCGTCCGACTGGGTCAACTACGGCCAGTTCCTCCAGCGCCAGGGTAAGCCCGAACGTTTTGTTTTTGCTTGATTCCTTCGCGCAGAAGGCCTGTTGAGCACGACGCCGGGAACGGAACTCTCTGCCGTCGCCAAGGCTCGCGCCGAAAGTGAACTTCACCTGGGCCGCGAAGCCGCCTCCGTTCGAGGCAATCGCGACGCGATCCTTGCGGAAGCGCTCCATATACAAGCTGCTTCGCTCGCGCCGAAGAGCTAGCTTTTCTACTTCATGACCGAATGAACAATGCTGGCCGTACCTTGGCTGGGAAACTTTGTCTTGATGGGGATGGGAAGTGGTCGGGGCGAATGGATTTGAACCATCGACCTCCTGGTCCCGAACCAGGCGCTCTAGCCAGGCTGAGCCACGCCCCGACCGACACGCTCAGTCATATGCAGAAGTGCTGAGCAGAGTCCACAGATTAACATAGCTCGGGATTCGCGGCTAGGCCCGGCAGGAAGCCAAGAAGGTTCGCGCGAAAAAAAGCTGCCGGGACGCTTAAGCGTCCCGGCAGCAGTTAACGTGAGTAGACCGCTCAGAACTGGAATCGTGCGGAGAGTTGCATCTGCCGCGGCCGGCCGAGAACTTGGGTGTAGTCTCCAAACGTACCTGGATGCTGCGGGCTGGCGTTCAATCCGCCCGCGTCGAAGTAAACAGAGTTTAAGACATTAAAGACGTCCCAGTGAAGACTAAGATTCATTCCCTCTCGGGGCAACTTAAAAGTCTTGGCGAGCCCCGCGTCCAGGCTTTCGTACTTGTCGGCGCGGATGATGTTGCGCTGACCGCGGTCACCGGTAGCCGTGAATCGGAAACGCTGGATCGCCTGGTCCGGGTTGGCAAAGAGGTTGGGCACGGGCTGGCTTGCGCTGCTTCCGCTTCCGTGTACCGCACCATGAGCGCTTTGTGTGCCAGGGCACGGACCAACGTCCAATCCGAGCGGATACGCACCCGCGGGCGCACACGTGGCGTTGCCCTGCAGGTCCCAGCTCGTGGGCCAGGTGCGCCCATTGACGATGTTGGCGGGGACGCCGCTATTGACATGGACAATTCCGGAGAGTTGCCACCCTCCGATGATCTCATCCAGCCAACTGGAAACGCCGTGGCCCAACGTCTTGCCACGGCCGAAGGGCAGCTCTGCAACCCAGTAGCCATTGAATTGATGGCGGATATCGAAATCAGAATTGGAGTATTCCTTGCGGATGTCCCAGGCATTAATCGTAACTCCGGTGTAGCCGCCAAAGCCGGCGCCGCCGATGATGTCCTGCCGCTCCGGAGTAGAAGAGGTATCCAGCGAATGCGAATAAGTGTAATTGAGGGTGAAGGAAACGCCATGGCTGACGTTTTTTCGCAAGCTCACTTGCATCGCATGATAGAAAGAATAGCCGGTCGTCGTCCATGTATTCAAGTTGACGAACTGGGCCGGGAAGAACGTGTTGGGGCAAGTACCAGCACGATTCAGGCAGGCTGGAGTGGCTGGAGTAGCAAAGTAATCTACGTCCTGCCAGAAGGTACTGGTGCCGAACCCGGGGCTTCCAGCCGTCCCATGATAAAACATCATGTAGTCGTAGGCGACCTGCGTCGCTGAGTATCCACACGGCTGCTTCCCGGCCGCCACGGCCGAACTGTTCGCATTGGTTGTAAGGCCAAAAGCGTTGAAGACCAGGCATCCTGCATCGGGGCCTGAAGGACCGAAGCCCGGGAAGACGTCCTCCCAGAAAGAGGACACCGCCGACGGGGAAATGGTAAGCAGCCCCTGGAAAGGCACGTTGGCGTTCTTTGCGGCATAGCCTTCGAGCATCTGCGCTGCCTTAAATCCTCTGACTCCCGATTTCGGATCCCTGAGGTCAGCAGGCATGCCGTAATCGCGAATCAAAGTCAGCCGGTGCGCCAACCGGCCCACATACGCGACCTCAAGTGTCATGCCACCTTTCAACTCCCGGGCGACGGCAAGGTCGAGGGTGTGCGCGTAGGGGCTTTTGATCTTGTCATCGAGCCCCTGGCTGATCGTAAGCAACCCTGAAGGTGGTGTGGCGGGAAAACTAGCCCCGGGAGAAGGCACCAGGCTTTGGGCCTTTGCCGCGGCCGTATCGCCTACGCCGGAGAACCGCACGCAGGGGCGTTGGCCTTGTGCCGCGGTACCCTCGGTGCCAATACCGCAGCCGCCGAAGAAGCTGTCGATGGTTGTGGACATCCCGAAGGAACCAACGTCGTTGAAGCTCGAGGCGATTCCATTCCCAATGCGGTCATAAACAAGGGAGTAACCGCCGCGGATGGACGTCTTTCCGTCACCGAGGACGCTTCCGAATAGGCCGTTTTTGAAGCGCGGAGCCCAGGCAAAAGCGAGGCGTGGCGAAAAATCCTTGTAGTCGTAGCCGTAGTAGCCAGGCTTGCCGTTCGCGGCCCCGCCCAGGTCGGTCTTGATCAACCCACAGTCGCTGGTGGGATTGCCCGCGTTCATTGCTTGAGCGCGGCAGTTGAACCAGTCATGAAAGCTTGGTGTAGGAGTAACTTGATTTCCGTTCGTCTCCCAGGGTGGCGAACTCAGGTACCACCGTACACCTGCCGTGAGCGTGAAAGAAGGCTTCAAACGCCATTTGTCCTGAGCATAAAGTTCATACTCATTCACGCCAACATTCCGTCGAACCGGTTGGCCTTCAGGTAGTGTGGCTCCGGTCTTGTCAAAGTTATAGTGCGCCTCGAGGAAGCTGATGGGACCATACATCTCGGTGAGACCGTCTTTGAAAGTAGAACCACCGCCGCCATTCAGCGGCAC
This sequence comes from Candidatus Acidiferrum sp., assembly GCA_035544995.1. GTDB lineage: Bacteria > Acidobacteriota > Terriglobia > Acidiferrales > UBA7541 > Acidiferrum. Next base: position 42,645 of record DASZZI010000070.1, on the reverse strand, counting down.
GGCAAAACATCCCGCCTGAAGGCAAGAAGGATCTCCTGGGTTGATGTTCGAGCCACCAGTCGGCAGCCAGGACGGGTTGATCGTGAATGTAGGGAAGGAGTTAACGTTCGCAAAGGTGCTGTTCCGGGTCCTGCGGAATTCCCCGCCGAAGCTAAAGGTATGCACGCCCTTGGTCCAGCTCACATCGTCGCTGAAATGGTGCTGCGGCAGGATTCGTCCGTTGCTCTTGGTGAAAATTTCCGTGCTGGCGTCCACAAACCCCTTCAGGTCATCGATGAAGCGAGTCCAAACGAACTCCTGGTTCCGGATGCCTCCCGTCTTGTCGCTGATGCGGGTAAGGCCATAGTGGAAGTTATTGACCAGCCGCTGGGACAAGACAGCCGTGTAGCCCACCGAAAAACCCTTGTTGTTGTTGAGGAGTGTCTGCTTGGGCGGTTGCCCCGGGAATTGGGGTTCGACATTGACCGTATCGTGCATCAGGGTGCCGCGCCAAAAAATGGTATGTTTGTCCGCACGATCCAAGTGGACATCGGCGCGAACAACCGCGGTGTTAAAGAGGTTGTTGACCGGAGCGCCAAAGCGGAATCCCAGAATGTTCGTCCCGTCAAAGCTGCCGCTCGAATTCGGATCGGGAAACGTAGACCAATAAGAGAGGAGGGCAAGGTTGGGTCCGATATGCAGCGGGTCGATGGCGGCAATCTGTGCCGGGCTCAGCGCGTAGAAACCCTGAGGAATGGGACCGCAGCCCGGCGAGCCTGCTCGGCAAGGCTGGTTTTTGGAATTCATTCCGTAACTGGTGCCGCTCACGCCCTGTGCGAAGCCCCCCGCTGGCGGGGCGCAGGCCGGATTCGATGCAAACTGTGACGAATCTGTTGTCGGGTCAAAGTTTCGGCATTTGTAGAAAAGGACGCCATCCTTAAACGCTACCGAGGGAACGCTGCGCTCGGCCGAACTAAACAGCGACTCCTGCAATCTCTCAAAATCGCCGAACAAAAAAACGCGGTTTTTGATCACCGGGCCTCCGACAGAGCCCCCATAGAGGTGATGCCGGAATTTCGGCTGTTTGAGACCCGACCGATTCAAGAAAAAATCGTTGGCATTGAACGCTTCATTTCGATGGGCGTAGTACAGGGACCCATGGAGATTGTTTGTTCCACTCTTCGTCACCAACTGAACCTGCGCCGAAGAAGAGCGCCCGCCGGAATCCGCATCGTAACTCGTTGTCGTGGTGCGAAACTCTTCCAGAGCGTCCTGAGGAATGCGTAGGACGCTGGTAAAAGCGTATCCTTTTTCCGGATCGTTTACGTCAATCCCATCGAGCGTGACGTTGCTCTGATCGCTCCGTGCGCCATTGACGGCCCCGCTTCGGCCATCCTGTTCCGAGGTTCCGCCGTAACCGCCCGGGTGATCGCCCGGACTTGGAATGTAGGCCACGCCCGTTTGCAGGCCCAAGAGCCCCGCAGGGTTCATGTCCAACGTGGGCAGGGCGGCCAGTTCGCTTCCTGAAATCGGCCTCCCGATGCTCGCGTCCGAGGTGTTGAGTGGCGCGACCTGCTCGTTGACAATCACCGTCTCGGTGATCGTTCCCACGGCGAGGCGGATATCCAGCGTACTTGTGATGCCCACCAGAATCTCGACGTGTTCACGCACAGAGGTCTTGAATCCCGGGGCCTTGACTTCCACCTTGTACTTACCGGGCGTTAATTGGTTGAAGACGTATTTCCCATCCGCTTCCGTCGTTGCCGAGCGCGCTGCGCCTGTGGCCTCATTGGTGACAGTCACCTTCGCTCCGGCCACACTCGCGCCGCTCTCATCAAGTACCGTCCCGTTAAAACCTGCGCTTTGCGGCCATGCCGGACTTCCCGTCAACAGCATGACCATCGCGGCCAGACAGACCAATATATTGAGCTTTATGGATGACGACCTCATCGAATGCTCCTTTCGCGCACCAAGATGAATGTTGAATCCACTCGCAGGAGAAAAGCACAGAGGCATACACTAAGCTGCCAGTCCTTTAGGCTAAAGCAACCGCGGACAAATAAAAATTTTTCTGCGGCCAACCTGTCCCACCCCTCTTTTAGCGATACTTTGATATAACTTTTAGGACAGGCCGCCCTGGATTGTCAAGCAATGTTATTTCGTTTTAATGGATTTAGAATTTTTGGTAGAAACTAAGTACTGAAACTGCCTAATCGTTCCCAAAGTGAAGGAGCTTCGCCTCGGTAATCGCTGCTATCTGGCGAATCGGCCCCAGGATCGACGCCGACACTTCGCCATCCAGCCGTACCAGCGACACCGCCTCCGCGCCGCGCGCCGCTTCGCGCCTCCCCAGCGCAAAGGTTGCGATGTTCACTCCGTGTTTGCCCAGCGTCATCCCCACCTGTCCGATCACCCCTGGCTCGTCGCGGTTGCGCAGATAAAGAATCGTCCCCTCCAGCTGCGCCTCCAGCGAGATGCCGTCCACCTGCAACACGCGCGGCGAGCCGTCGTGTAGCACAGTTCCTTCCGCCGTGAACGCTGCCGCCGAGCCTGCCTTGGACAATAGTGACTGCGAAGCCGTCAACTCCGGCAGCGTCGCCACTTCCAGCGTGTTCGGGAAGCCGTGTTCCCGCCGCCGCGTCTCTTCTTCCACGGTAAGCCCTCGCGCGGCCGCCACCGACGGCGCGTTCACCACGTTCACCTTTTCATCGAGCACCGCGTTCAGCACGCCCGTCAGCACCGCGCTGCGCAGCAGGTGGGTACCCAATTCCGCCAACTCTCCTGCATATCGAATGCGAATCCGCGCCGGGCGCGACGCCGCCGCCTGCGACACCAGCGATCCCAGCCGCTCCGCCAGCACCAAGTACGGCCGCACGCGCCGGTATTGGTCCGCCGAAAGCGCTGGCAGATTCACCGCGTTGCGAATCACCCCTTCCGCCAGATAATCCCGCACTTGCACCGCGATCTGCGTGCCCACTTCTTCCTGCGCTTCCGCCGTTGACCCCGCCACATGCGGCGTCGCGATCACGTTCGCCAGCCTCACCAGCGGCGAGTTCTTCGGCGGCTCCTCGGCAAAAACGTCCAACGCTGCGCCCGCCAGTTTCCCGCTCTTCAGCGCTTCCGCGAGCGCGGCCTCGTCAATCAATTCGCCGCGCGCCGCATTCACCAGCCACGCGCCCTTTTTCATTTTCTCTATTGTCGCGGCATTAATCAGGTTCTCCGTCGCGGGACTCAGTGCCGTATGCAACGAGACGAAGTCGCTCTCCGCCAGCAATTTCTGCAGCGGCACCAATTCCACCGACATTTCGCGCGCCGCTGCTTCGCTGATGTACGGGTCATAAGCCAGCACGCGCATGTCGAACGCTTCCGCGCGTACCGCCACTTCGCTCCCAATCCGCCCGAGCCCGATCAGCCCCAGCGTTTTCCCGCGCACTTCCGTTCCTGCCGTGCTCGATTTCTCCCAGCGCCCCTCATGGATGGCTTTGTCCAGCTGCGGCACCTGCCGCGCCAGCGCCAGCAGCAGCGCAAACGTGTGCTCCGCCACGCTCACCGCGTTCCCGCCCGGGGTGCTCATCACCAGCACGCCGCGCTTCGTCGCCTCCGGCAGGTCGATGTTGTCCACGCCGACGCCCGCGCGTCCCACTACGCGCAACTTCTGCGCCTTTTCCAGTAATTCCAGTGTTACGTGTGTCGCGCTCCGCACGATCAACGCATCTGCATCTGCAATCTCGGCGTTCAGCGTCTCCTTCGTCGTCAAAACGACGTTCCATCCCGCCTGCTTCAGCAGCTCCACCCCGTGCTCGCTGATCTTGTCCGCTACGATAACTTTCATGCGCCCTCGTGCCTCTCGCGGGATTTCCCCGCGCCGCGTAAGAAAACCAAGTTAGCGGGCCACTCACCCACTGTCAAATCGGTCTGCTGAAGTCTCCGTGACCTCTGTGTTCCGATCTCAGTGCCCTCTGCGTTAATTTTTTCTCTTCTCTTTCCTAGTGTGTTCGTCTGCTATATTTAACCATCGAGGAATCACTCATGAGTCTCGCGGAAAAAATTCAAAAAGATCTGACTGACGCCATGCGCGCCAAGGACGAGCTGCGCCTCAGCGTCCTCCGCATGGTCAAATCCGCCATCACCTACAAAGAAACCGAAAAAATTCGCAAACTCGACGAAGCCGAATCCATCCAGCTCCTGCAAACTCTCCTCAAGCAGCGCAAGGAATCGATCGAGCAATTCACCAAAGGCGGCCGCCAGGACCTCGCCGACAAGGAAAAGAAAGAACTCGCCATCATCGAAACGTATCTTCCCGCCGGCGCAAGCGACGCCGAGATGGACGCCGCCATCGCCAAAGCCATCGCCGGCACCGGCGCAAATTCCATCAAACAAATGGGCGCCGTCGTCAAAGCCGCGAGAGCCGCTCTCGAAGGAAAAACCGTCGACGGCAAAGCGCTCAGCGATCGCATCCGCCAGCGCCTCTCCTAACCTCTCTTGAAGCGGCTGGTTCACGCCGCCATTTTTTCTCTTTTGTAGGAGCGCCCGCCGCGGCGGGTTGCGCCCAGTCTCGGCAAATCGTCAGCCCCGTCTCCGGGCCGGTGTTAGGGGGTTGTAGCGCCGGCCTCCGGCCGTCATCCTCCGCTTCTCTGCGTTTTCTCTGCGAACTCGGCGTCTCTGCGTTATCTTTATTGCGTTGCTCCAAACCAGAATGGAGGCTCCATGCCCTCACCCATCGCCACCGAAACTCGCAACTCCCGCGTCCTTGCCGCGCTCCGCATCGGCGTCGGCCTCTTCTTCCTCAATTTTGGCGAATACAAAGTCTTCGGCACGCAGTTCACGCTGCACGGCGGGTTTCAATTCTGGATCAGCAAATTCCTCGCCGAAGGCGGCGCGTATCCCTTCATGGCGCCGATACTTCGCGGCTTTGTTCTGACGCACGCCACGCCCATCGCTTTTCTCGTCGCCTATGGCGAACTCGCTATCGGTCTCGCGCTTGTCCTCGGCCTTCTCGTGCGCCCCGCCAGCCTCTGCGGGCTGATCTTCATGCTCACGCTGCTCTTCTCTTCCGACTACCCCGGCTCCGCCGCCCCCTTCTGGCAATACTTCGGCGCCAGCCTCAGCCATTCCGTCTTCGCGCTGTGCTTCGCCGCTTTCCTTTTCGGCCACTCCGACGCCGTCTGGTCCCTGTCCGCCTGGCGTAGTCGACGAGATGTCGCGAGGTAAGCCGACCAGGTCATTCGTAGGGGTCGGAGCTTCAGCTCCGACATGAGCCGCGCCCCTCCATTCATTGTCAGTGAATGCCTATAACCGGGCTAATACTCGCTAGTGTCCTTGCGCGTTGGTCCAAAGCTCGAACAATCCAAGCAGTTCGGCAACGGCCGCTCTTGCTTCCTCTCGGCTAATGTTTCGTGAATTAAACAATCCTTCGGCCTCATGTTTAAGATCGTTCACTTCATCGTACACATTGTCGAGATTCGTATGCTGCCACTTGGGAAATTCAGGCTCCACGATCTTAAGAAGGTCAGCTTTGTACAAGCGACAAGTTTCGTTTCGCGAAACAACCTTCAATCCGCGATGATACGCCGCTGCAATCCGAAAGAGGGCGCTGTTGAAGTAAAACCCAGCCAACCATTTGCCGGACGTTCTCACTGTGCCCTCAGCAACATTTTCAGCTCGCTTGACCACCGCTGGAACTTCAATTGGCCCACTCCTTTCTTCAAAATTGTTATGTTTCGCAAAAATGAGCGCGTATAAGACACCGAGAAAGTCATCGAGCGTCGCCACGAGGAAATGACTTTTCTGGGCGTCTGGGGACTGGAGCAGCCTAAGAATCCTTGCGCCATAATCGGCGAGTTCCTTGTCCCCTGGGTCAGTCAAGTCCAATCTCAGAAACGATTCATATTGGCTCATGCGTCGCTCGTGCGCCCAGTTTGTCCTGAGTTTAAGGTAGGACGAATTTCCGAAAGAACTCGTCGGCCAGGTCGGGCCGCAGAGTTTTCAGACGCTCATACACCTCTATGACTTTTTTCCGGTTGTTTTGCGCGGCGTAAGCCTCACCGAGGCTGAACCAGGCTCCAGGCATACTCGGGTCCAACTGCACGGCCTTCTCAAGGCTGTTCACCATTTCGTCGTACTGATGCAAGTCCTTGTATAGTACCCCCAGCATAACCAACGCTGTTGTATTGTCTGGCTCGACAACAAGCGCTTGCTGGTATGCCTTGAGAGCTTTCTGATTCTCACCCAAATCGTGATACAGCATCCCTAGTTCAGCCCATGCCAGTCCCAACCTTGGATTCAGCCTGACCGCTTCTTGCTCTGCGTGGACCCCCTCGGCTTTTCGCCCCAAGCCAGAATACGCATTCCCCAGAGCAGACCAGGCCCCAGCGAAATCTGGCCTGAGTTCCAGGGCTTTCGTATAAGCTTCGAGAGCTTGTTCGTAGGCTTCTGGCCAGTTTGGTTCTTTGCCTTCGGAAATGAGCTTGATGGGCTGCAACTCGGCGATGGCACCCAGCCAATACCAAGCGTCGGCAAGATTAGGCTGTAAACGCAGCGCTTCGTGATAAGCGTCTGAGGCCCTTTTATAATCGCCGTCGCCAAACGCTTTGAAGCCGATCTGCATCAGAAGCAATGCCTGAAATGCGGGAGTATCGGCCCTGCCTTTCTGATTTGATGAGACCGCTTGTTTCGCGAGCGCCTGAACCCATTCGCCCGGCAAAGCGAAGTTAAGATTCTGCCCTTCCTTGAAGAAAAAAGTTGTTATTCCAACCAACCGCCCCTGGGCATCAAAAAGTCCACCGCCACTCGAACCAGGTGAAATGGGAGCGGAGGTCTGAATCAAATGAGCATTTTCGTATTCGCGCAGTCCCGAAACGAGTCCCTCGGACATCGTAAGTTCAAGGCCCTCTGGTGCGCCAATGGCGAAAACGCGTTCACCCACTGCAAGAGTGGTCGAAGAGCGAACTAGCACAGGTCGAGTGGCGAGACCTTTGGCCTTCAACTGGCAGAGGTCGTGGTCCGGGTCGAGGTGAGTGATGATGGAAGGCCACGTTTGGGAACCGCGCCGCAGACGCCATGAAACGCCTTCCTCGATGACGTGCCTGTTGGTCACGACCTCACCCGAGGTGATGGCTACAGCGCTGCCCTTCGCTACCACTGAGCCGCTGGTATCAAGAGTTTCAACTACAAAAACGGAGGGCGAGAGACGCTTATAGAGTTGTTGTGGTGACGGCGAGCCCGAGGATTCGCCAGGTTTCTCTTTTTGCCCCGGCGAATGAGGCGCGGCAGACTGACCGCTGGCACGGAGGCTTGAAAACACTATAAGGAGAGTGAGAAGAAGAGGCGAAAAGAAGATATGGATTGCAAAACCGGGCGAGGGAGTCACCTCTCGATTCAGACACCATCGTGTACGATCTGGATCACGACTCCTACCGAGAGCAAACATCCAGAATCCTCGACGTTTCGAATTTTGTGTGCGTGCTAGAGACCGGCTATCCAAGCATTTTCTTCGGCCCGGTGCCTCACACCTCGTCTTTACGTGTGGGGTCTTTAGATTTCGCGTCATTCTAACTCGCTTTTGGCGAGTGGCCACCCCCCTAATGCATTAACGATGAATTTGAATGGTTCACTCCTTCGGCTTTTGAGGTGCAGCCGTTCGAACTCTTTTCCACAGCTCATTCGAATGATATCGAATAAATGAATTGACAAGCAGACTACTTCCTGCTATTCTTTCGCGTGTATACTAACCCTGAGCCCCGACTGCCCTTTTTCGATTCTGCCGGGAAGGTTCCGACCGGGTCGGAAAGGGTCGAATCAGATTCTCGCTCGCTTTTCCTTACATCTTTACTTCCTTGCTTCATTGCTTCCACAAAGGAACTCCCATGACCAAAAAACGCTCCACTCCCGATCATTCGCATCTCTGCCAATTTCAGTTCGCCGACGGACGCAAGTGCCGCATGCTGCGCCGCGAGGATCACGCCACTTTCTGTGTCTTCCACGCCCGCGCCGAACGCCACCTCCTCCAATCCGAAACACTCGGCCCTCTACTTTCCAAATCCCCCTCGGGCGAATTCCTCACCGCTGCCGACGTCAATCATGTCCTCGGAAAACTCTTCGCCGCCATCGCTGAGGACCGCCTTCCACCCCGCAACGCCGCCACTCTCGCCTTCGTCGGCCAGCTTCTCCTCCAGTCCGTCCCCATTGTGCAGGACGAGATCATCAACGCCCGTAGCACCGACGCCTGGCGTCAACTCGTCAGCAACGTCTTGGACTCTTCCAATCCCTCCCGATTTTCGACCAACCCTCCCCGCTTACCCTGAGCACCCCATGCTCTCCATCTCCGACCTCGTTTCCCTTGTAGGGGCGCAATACATTGCGCCCTCTTCTCCTCTCCGCGAACTCTGTGTCATTAGCGTTCCGCGCTTGGCCCCACCCGGTCGGGGTATTAAGCCCTGTAAAATCCGCAGATCCCCGGTCTCCCTCCCGCAACTCTTTTACAATCCGCACTTGCAGGAACTCTCCGGAAGTGCGGGAAACAATAGACTTACAATCTCGGAATCTACCCAAATAAATCTTTTGGAATCAACACTTGCGAAGGCCCTCCGGAAGTGCGGGAAACAATGGACTTATAAATCCTTTGGAATCCGCACTTGCGAAAATTGCGCCTGTAATCTCTTTAGAATCCGCACTTACAAAAATGAGGGGGGAGGGGTGCCATGGTCAAGCAGGCACACGATTCGCTTCTCCGCCAAGCGCGCATACGGCATAATCCCCCCGCACACGGCCAGCATCCGATTCCAACAATGGGGAGGATTCAGTGAGCGATCGTCCATGGAGTTCCACGGCGCCCCCGGGAGAATTTCACACCTACATCTCTGCGGACGAAACGCTCAAGGAATTCACTCTTCGCGCCGTAATTCTCGGTGCGCTCTTCGGCTTGCTCTTCGGCGCGGTCACGGTCTATGTCGGCCTCCGCGCCGGCCTAACCGTTTCCGCCTCCATTCCCATCTCTGTGCTTTCCATCAGCATCCTGCGCGCGTTCGGACGCTCCACCATCCTCGAAAACAATATCGTGCAGACCACCGGCTCGGCTGGAGAATCTCTCGCCGCCGGTGTCATGTTCACAATTCCGGCGTTGATCTTTTTGGGCTTCGGCTCGGAATTCACCTTCTGGCGCATTTTCCCGCTCGCTCTTCTCGGTGGCTGGCTCGGCGTGCTCTTCATGGTGCCGCTGCGGCGCCAGTTGATCGTCAAGGAGCACGGCAACCTCGCGTTTCCCGAGGGTACTGCCTGCGCCGACGTGCTGGTTGCCGGCGAGCGCGGTGGTTCGTTCGCCGGCCGCGTTTTCTGGGGGCTGGGTCTCGGCGGGATTTACACCTTCCTGATGAAAACGGTCCTCGCTTGGACCGAACAGCCCGAGGCCCGCCCAACCTGGTTCCCCGGCGCAAGCTTTCGCGCGAACATCACTTCGGAATATCTCGGCGTCGGCTACATCATCGGTCCCAAGGTCTCCGGCATCTTGTTTGCCGGCGGCATTATCTCGTGGCTGGTCATGATGCCCGCCATCAAGTTTTACGGGCAGCTTGCCGGCAACACGCCGATCTATCCCTCCACCATTCCCATTCCGCAAATGACGCCGGACGACATCTGGCGGAGTTACATCCGGCCGATGGGCGCGGGCGCAGTGGCCGCGGCGGGATTGATCACTCTGCTGCGCACGCTGCCGACAATTATTTCCGCCCTGCGCGCCGGGCTCAAAGACGTCCGCGGGGAGGGCGCGGGCCAGTTCAGCGCGTCCAGCAGAATCGACCGCGACGTGCCCATGCGCTGGGTGATTGTCGGGTCCATCCTGATCATCGCGATGATGTGGGTGTTGTTGACGTTTCATCCGATGCAGGGCGCTGCGACTCAGTGGTATCAAAATCTTCTTGCGGGCGTGTTCGTCGTGGTCTTCGGATTTCTCTTTGTCACCGTCGCCGGCCGCATCAGCGGGCTGCTCGGAAATTCGTCCAATCCCGTCAGCGGAATGAGCATCGCCACGCTAATGGCCACCTGCGCGATTTTTTTCGTGGCGGGCTGGACCGCACCGAACTATGCGGTGCTGGCGCTGATGATCGGCGGGGTGGTTTGCACTGCAGCGGCCATCGCCGGAGCCACCTCGCAGGATCTGAAAACCGGCTACCTCGTCGGTGCGACGCCGTTCTGGCAGCAGATGGGGCTGCTCATCGGTGTCACCGTTTCGACCATCGCCATCGGCGCAACGCTAAACCTGATGAACAAAGGCCTGGAGAAATATTTGCCCACCCAAATCCCGGTCACACTCCAAGCCTTACCTTCCGGCGTCAAAGTCGAAAGAGACACGTTCACGTATCAAGGGAAAAGCTACGCGCTCATCAATTCCCTGGGCTCTCACGAAATCCCCGATGGCGAATACCTTTACGACCCCGGCACCAGACAAATCGAATTCCAGTGGGCGCAAGGCATCGGCAGCGACAAGGCCCCCGCCCCGCAAGCGCGCCTCATGGCTACGGTCATCAATGGCATTCTCAATCAGCGCTTGCCCTGGCGTCTGGTATTGATGGGCGTCACGTTAGTGATTGCCGTCGAAATTCTCGGCGTGCGTTCTCTGGCGTTTGCCACGGGCATGTATATTTCCATCGCCACCACCGCCGCGATGTTCGCTGGAGGTCTTGTCCGCTGGGCCATCGAAGCAAGCTCCAAGGAAGCCAAAACCGACAGCGAGGCCAGCCCCGGAGCGCTTTATTCCAGCGGGTTGATCGCCGCGGGCGGCGTTTTCGGTTTGCTCGGCATCATCATCAATCTCTTGCAGGATCCGGAAGTCTCCACTCACACGCCGCATTGGGTTTCGTCGCTCCTGCGGCTTCCCTGGCGCCCCGATCTCTTCGCTTTTGGTCCGAAGATTTTTGGCCCCGCGCTCTCACAGAGCAGTCTCTTTGGGATTTTCATGTTTGCTCTTCTCGCGGCTTCGCTGTTCTATTTCGCGCGTAAGAAACTGAATTAAGGAGCGCACCATCGCCGACAAAAATCCAGCGCGAAATCAACAGGAGGACCACAAGCCACTCTTTGACGAGCGCTTTCCGCCGCCGTACACTGCATCTATGCGCACGACGTTCGGCGGACGCCGCTACAATTTCGACTGGCGTGGCTTCATCACGCCCGGCGTAAAGCTTCTCGTCCTCATCTGCACTGGCGTATTCCTTGTTCAGACGCTGATCCAGATTCTTGCCCCTCCCTACATCACACTCTGGCTCCTGAAGTGGTTCGCTCTAATCCCCTCAGCAGTGGTACCGCTGATGCGCATCTGGCAACCGTTCACCTACATCTTTCTTCACGGCGGTTTGTTCCACCTGCTGATCAACATGCTCATGCTCTGGATGTTCGGGCGCGAGCTTGAACAGGTGTGGGGGAAGCGCAGGTTTCTGAACTATTTCTTTCTGTGTGGCGTTGGCGCGGGCCTGATCGAAGTCTTGGTTAAGACGATTCCTGTTTTTTTTGGCAGGCCGCCTTCGGACATTCCTACGATCGGGGCTTCCGGGGCGATTTTCGGCATTCTTATCGCCAACGCAGTTCTATTCCCTGACCGCCGCATCTGGCTGATTCCTCTGCCGGTGACTATCCCCATGCGTCCCTACGTCGCGGTGATGGGCGCGATCGAATTCTTTGCCACGTTGGGCACAGGAGGCGATGGAGTTGCCCACGTCTGTCACTTGGGCGGCATGCTCGTTGGCTATCTTTATCTGCGGCGCGGCTCTTTCCTGTACAACGTGCGCAATAGCGTCACGGACTGGAGACTTCAGCGCAACCGCAAGCGCTTTGAAGTGTTCATGAAAAAGCAGAAGGGCGAACCGCCTTCCCGCCCCGACAGCTGGGTGAATTAAAAGTTTTTTTCGGAAAGTCTGGAAATTAAGCAAGGATTTGCTGCACTCAAGACGACTGCAGCGCCCGCAGCAAAACTTCCTCCGGAATATTCGCGCCGGTCACCAGCAGCACGACGGTTTTACCTGCAAACGCGCCGTCGGCTTTGAGCAGCGCCGCTGTCGCCGCCGCGCCGGCCGGCTCCGCGACCACGTGCTCGTCCAGAATCAATTTCCGCACTGCCGCGAGCATCTCTTCCTCGCTCACGACGGTGAAATCATCTACGCGCGCGGAAATCTCGCGAACATTCTCTTCGGAAGCGTGACGCACCGCCAGGCCATCGGCAATCGTATCGCTCGACGCAGTGGAAACAGCGCGCCTTTCTCGGAACGATAACGCATAGGCGGGTGCGCGCTCCGCTTGCACACCGATGATCTTCACTCCAGGCCGCAATTGTTTCACCGCAAACGCCACGCCGCGAATCAGCGTGCTGTCTCCAACGGGAATAATGATCACATCCACATTGGGGACTTGCTCGACGATCTCGCAACCGATTGTCGCCGTCCCCGGAAGCATTTCCGTTTCGACGCCATCCACAAGATTGAACCAGCCGGATTCCCGCGCGAAACGCTCCGCAAGTTCGCGTTCAGCTTCCAGAAACGCGCCTGATTCGACGATCTCCGCGCCCTGCTGCGCGATCCGCGCGCGTTTGACGGGATTCGGATTCTCCGGGAGATACACGCGCGCGGGAACGCCGAGCCGTCTCGCCGCGTACGCCACTGCAGCGCCGTGATTTCCCGTGCTGCTCGTGACGACACCCCGTAGCGCGCCTTTTTGTTTGCGACGCAGCATCGCAAGGTACGCCCCGCGCACTTTGAACGAACCCATCGGCCCTTCGGATTCGAGTTTTAGAAAAACGCGCGCGCCGCTCGCCGCGGAAAGTGAATCCGCCGCAACCATCCGGCTAACCGGCACAATGCTGCGAAGTAATTCGCGCGCGCTGCGTATACTCTCGAGTGTGAGCGTCGAATCACTCTGGGGCGCCGAGCCCGCTGACTGCATCACGCTTCTCCCGCGATCACATGAAATTTCATGAAATTTGTGGTTCCCCGAATTCCCATCGGGGTGCCAGCGACGATGCCGATCACGTCGCCCTTGCGTACCAGCCGCTCCTTCAGCAAATGTTTCTCCGACACGGCCGCCAAGTTGTCGATCTTGCGCGTATCTTCGATATCCTTTGGCATCACGCCCCAGATGAGCGCCATCCTTCGCCGCGTCTCCGCTTCCGGCGAAAACGCGATGATGGGCACCAGCGGGCGGTAGCGCGACACCAACCGCGCCGTGAATCCGCTGTGCGTGAACACCGCGATCAACTTCAAGTGCAGCTCGCGCGATGCGTGGCACACCAGCTCCGCCACGGTTTCCGCCACCTTCAATTGCTCTTGCGGCGCCGGCCGCGGGAATTCCGTAATGCTCGTTTCCGCTTCCTCGATGATCCGCGCCATCATGCTCACGGCCTCGACCGGATATTTTCCTGACGCCGTTTCCGCAGAAAGCATCACCGCGTCCGAGCCGTCAAAAATCGCGTTCGCCACATCGGAAGCCTCCGCGCGCGTCGGCCGCGGATTTTCGGTCATCGATTCGAGCATCTGCGTCGCCGTGATGACCGGCCGGCGAAATTCTCGCGCGCGCGCGATGATGGTCTTCTGCACCACGGGAACCCGCTCCGGGCTCATCTCCACTCCCAAGTCGCCGCGCGCCACCATCACGCCGTCCGCGACGCGCAGGATGCCATCCAGATTTTCGATGGCTTCCGGCTTTTCCAGTTTCGCAATGACGGGTGTATCTTTTCCCCAGCGCCGGATCAATGACTTCGCCACCAAGACATCCTCCGGCCGGCGCACAAAGCTTACGGCGATATAGTCCGCTCCCTGCTTCAGCGCAAATGCCAAATCTTCGCGGTCCTTTTGTGTCACCGCGGGGACGCGCAGCTCCACGCCCGGCAAATTGATCCCTTTGTGCTCGCCCAGTGCTCCGCCGTTTACGACTTCGCAGATCACTTCCCCGCCGCGCACGCGTTCCACTCGCAGCTCGATGAGTCCATCCGAAAGCAGTATCCGGTCCCCGCGGTGCACCTCTCTCGGGAGCGGTCGAAATATCGTACTCACCCGGGTGGAGTCGCCCAGCACCCGCGCCGTGGTGATTACGAATTTATGCCCCGCAAGCAGCAGCACCGGTCCTCCCCCCGCCAGAGCCCCGGTGCGAATTTTTGGCCCCTGCAAGTCGGCAAGAATCGCGATCGTTTTTTTCAGTTCCCGGGAAGCCGCGCGCAATTGCACGATGGTTTGGGCATGCTCATCGTGAGTGCCGTGCGAAAAATTCAGACGCGCCACGTCCATCCCGGCGCACAGGAGACGTTCGAGGAGGCGCGGCGAGCGGCATGCCGGTCCAATGGTGCAGACAATTTTTGAGTGACGGAAAGCCATGATTCCCTGGTGCGACAGACATTCCTGTCCGTGGCCTGTTTATTTTATAAGGACTGTCAATTGAAGCAGTCTTCTCTGGTTCGCCACACTTTTTTTATGCTTACTTCGAGGAAGCAAACTCCGTGACAATCTTCGTGAGCACATCCACGCCTTTCGCAAACGACGCCAGCGGCATTCGCTCATCATCGCCCTGCATGCGCCGAAAATCTTCTTCCGCCAAGGGAGCCGGCATCAGCCCGTACGCCTGCACGTCGTGCAGCCGCAACTGCGCCGAATCCGTCGCTCCGGTCGACTGAAAGGGCAGCACCGGTGCGCCGCTAAATTCCTGCGCTGCTACTCTGGTAATCGTCGCATAAAAATCGGATTCCAGCGACGACGGCGGCGCCGCCAGTCCGGCATCGGGCTGCACCTCAAAGCGAATCTGCGGATCATTCACGAGTTTCTTCAAATCCGAGAGCAGCGCATCGATCGCGTTCCCCGGCAGCAGCCGAATATTCAAGTTGGCCCGAGCTTCCGCGGGGATGACGTTCACCCGCACACCCGCCGAGAGCATGGTGGGGGCAATGGAATCCCGCATCATTGAATTCCACAGCGGGTTGGCATCGGAAATCACACGCTGCGCATGCTCGCCGCGGTCGGGGGCGTCCAGCGAGCGCATCCATTTCCCAGTTTCATCGTCTTCGAGGGGCGCGAGTCCCTCAAAATAGCGGCGCACAATCGTCGTGAAGTGCACCGGCGCGGAATACGTTCCGATCTTGGCCACCGCCGCCGCCAGATGCACCACTGCGTTGTCCTTTGTCGGCCTCGACGCATGCCCCGACGTACCGCTAGCGATTACCGCCACATTTACGGCAACCTTTTCGCTTGCCTGCACCGCCACATACTGCACTTTTCCGTTTTTCAAAAAAACTTCTCCACCCTCATTCAACGCATATCCTGCGGCAAACTTATCCCAATACTTGGCGATCAGGATCTTGATGCTCGCGTCTCCGCCCTGCTCTTCGTCCGCCGTGGCGAGGAAAATCACGTCACGGTTCAGGTGTACGGTCGAGCGCTTCAACGCGATGAACGCCGCTAGATTCGCGGCCAGCATTCCCTTGTCATCCATGGCACCGCGGCCATACAGATAGCCATCTTTCATGACAGCCCCGAAAGGATCCACCGTCCACTTGCCGCGGTCCACGCCCACAACGTCCATGTGCGCCACGAGCAGCAGCGCCCTTGAGGGATCCGCCATTGCCGTGCTCCGCACCCGAGCCACGACCGCGCTCCGTCCCGGCGCAATTCCCAGAAGTTCCGGCGTGATTCCTTCTTTCTCCAAAATCGCCGCAACATACTTCGCCGCCGCCTCTTCGTTCCCCGGCGGATTGGTGGTGTTGATGCGGACCAAATCCGCCAGCCAGCCTATCGCGTCATTCGCAAGTGACGGCGTTTCCGCGGCTTTTGGTGTATTCGCGGGCACAGGCAGGCCTGGCGCGGTCGCCGGCGGCAACTGCGCCATAAGCGGCCAAGTTGCCGCGAAAATCAATGCTACCCCGCATACCAACACCTGCATCATCCGCTTCCAGTTCACGAAGCCTCCCTCCGTCCCAATATTCCTCTGCTCATCCAATCCATTTTCGCCGCAGCAAACGTTTTGCTTCGAATGCGCTTCATACTAACATGCAGGTGCAGGCACCCAGCCGCGTCTACGGCCGGGCGTTGCGTAAACTTCACCGCTCCGCTGGCGGCCGCAAAGGCGGAGTGTCATTTGCGGGGCAGATTGTTGCCGCATCAACCGTTGAGCAAACGTATCGTACAAACTCGGGGGGCAATCATGAAGGCGATTCATTTCCGAATTTTGCTAACGTTACTCGCGTGCACGCTGACTTTGTTACTGGCCGAGCAGCGCGCTCTGGCGCAAGCGCCCGCAGGTCAGCAGCCGAGTTCGCAGCCTCCCGTGCAGCCGCCTCCGGTGACCTCCCAACAGGAGCCACAGCAAGGAGGCGTCTCCATCTCCGTCGAAGTCCCCATCGTCACCCTCGACGTCGTGGCCACTACGCAGCACGGCGACCTCATCACCGGGCTTAAAAGGGATAATTTTCGGATCATCGAAGATGGCCAGCCGCAAACCATCACCAACTTTGGACCCACCGACGCCCCCCTCACCATCGTCATGCTCATGGAATTCAGCAGCCGCGGTTATTACCAATGGTTTGCCTATCAAGCCAAGTATTGGGCGGACGCTTTCTTCCCCAATCTTCAACAGAAGGACTGGGTCGCCCTTGTCACGTTCGACATGAGATCGCGCGTCGAAGCCGATTTTACCCAGAACAAAGACGAAGTTCGCAACGCGCTTTACCATCTCTATTTTCCGGGTTTCAGCGAATCCAACGTCTTCGACGCGATACTGGATACGGTTGACCGCCTCAAAGACGTCAAAGGAAAGAAATCCATTTTAGTGCTCGCCACCGGGATCGATACCTTTTCCAAGCACACTCTCGACCAAACCATCAAGCAGCTCCGCCAGAGCGATGTCAGCATCTTCGCCGTCGGCCTGGACAAACCCTATACCAATTTTCTCGATTCGCACGGAGCGATGGGCTCGCATTTGAATTTCCTGCAAGGCGAAAACCAGTTGAGGACGTTCGCGCAAATGACTGGCGGCTTCGCATGGTTTCCTCAGTTTGACGGGGAAATTCCCGGCATCTTTCATGATGTGGCGGCTTTTCTGCGCAACCAGTACAGCATCTCCTACTCGCCCACGAATCGCGCTCGCGACGGCAAATATCGAAAACTAAAAGTGGAGTTGGTCGCGCCAGACGGCGGGCTCCTCACCGTCCTCGACCAGAAGGGCAAAAAACAGAAGTACGTCGTCTACGCCCGTGAAGGCTATCAGGCCCCAGCAGGGAACTGAGGTCAATGCACACTTCAGGCAGAGAGGGTAGGTTGAAATCCTTTCCGGCGGGAGCCGGAATCGGCGATCGGCCGCGACAGGAGTCGGGGCCTCAGGAGGACAGCCGGGTGAGTCGATGGGGAAGGCAAAGAATTCCTGTTTGTGAGAGATTCGTGTTAATAGCCTCTTGCAAAATCCACTTGGTTAGACATCTCGCGCCCGTCAAACCACCGCTCCAGCAAATCCACAAGCAGTGCCGTCTCTCTTCCCCACAAGCGATCACTGACCGCGCTGGTGTGCGGGGTGATCAATAAATTAGGCGCCTTCCAGAGCGGACTCTCTGCTGGCAACGGCTCCGTCTCTGCCACGTCCAGCGCCGCGCCACCTAATACGCCGGCCTCGAGAGCGCGCACAAGCGCGGCTTCGTCCAAGAGCGAACCGCGCGCCACATTGATTAATCGGGCGCCGCGTTTCATTCGCGCGATCTGCGCCGCGCCAATCAAATGCTTCGTTTCCTCCGTCTCCGGCGCGGCGATCACGACATAATCCGCCTCCGGCAAGACCTCATCGAGCCGCGACGCCGGCACAATTCGCTCCGCATGCGTGCGTTCGCCTTCCCCCGAGCGCGTCACGCCCCACACGCGCATGTCGAAAGCCCGTGCCCGCCGACCGAGTTCTCGCCCGATCGACCCGTAGCCCACGATCAGCAGAATTTGACCATTCAATTCCGTGAGGTGCTGCGGTTTATCCCACAAATCCTGCTGCGACCAACGAGATTGACTTTGTTGCCGCACCGAGTCCGGAAAATTTCGCGCCAGCGCCAGCAGCAGGCCCATGGTGTGCTCGGCCATGGGCACGGAAAAAATTCCACTCGGATTCGTCACCAGAATTCCTGAATCTCGCAGTTCCGGATACATCAATTGCGCCACGCCCGCCGCGGTCGAATGAATCCATTTCAGTTTCTTTGCGTCCTTGAGTTGCTTTGCCCGCAGCGAGTAGCCCACAAAAATGTCCGTGTCCGGCAACTCCTCGGGCAGATGGTCATAGTCCGGCAGATGCAAGATGCGCATTTCCGGCCAGCGCCGCCGGATGGCCTCTGCCATCATCGGCTTGGGCCGCCACTCCGTGAACGGGTGCCACACACAAATGACGAGTTTTGTTTCCGCAGGTGTTGCGCGCTTCATGGTCAGCTCAAGGCAGGATGCGCAGGTCTTTGCCGGTCATATCGTCGGGTTGGGGCTGGCCCAGTACGCTGAGCATGGTAGGCGCGATATCGCGCAGCGAGCCACCAGGTTTCAGACGCAAGCGATCGTTTTCCGTTACCAGAACAAACGGGACTGGATTCGTCGTGTGGTAAGTGTGAGGTCCGCCCGTCACTGGATCGATCATCGTCTCGGCGTTGCCGTGGTCCGCGGTAATAATCCAGGCGGCCCGACCCGGTCGGGCCTTCATCGCCTGGTAAATTCGCGCGAGTCCCGCGTCCACGGCTTCCACGGCCTTGATCGCCGCTTCCAGCTTTCCGGAATGGCCAACCATGTCCGCGTTCGCGTAATTCATGATGATGGCGTCGAAGCCGCCCTTCTCGATCGCCTTCACCACCGTGTCCGTAATTCCTTCCGCAGACATTTCCGGCATCAAGTCGTACGTCGCCACTTTCGGCGAGGGCACCAGGATGCGCTCTTCGCCGCCGAATGGTTTCTCCACGCCGCCGTTGAAAAAATACGTGACGTGCGCGTACTTTTCCGTCTCCGCGCATCGCAAATTCTTGTACTGCAGCTCCGTGAAGACCTGCGCAAGAATATGCTCGAGCTTTTCCGGTGCGATTACGTACTTCAGCCACGGCCAGGTCTTTTCATACTGCGTCATCGCGACGTAGAACAAATTCTTCGGCCGCTTCATATCGACAAACTTGTCGAAGTCCGGCGCCGCCAGCGCGTAGGTCATCTGCCGCGCGCGGTCCGCGCGGAAATTGTAGAAAATCACCGCATCGTCATCGCGGATCAAACCTACCGGGGTGGACGATGCTCCGCTTCCCTCCGTCACCACGATCGGTTTCACGAACTCGTCCGTGACACCTCGCTCGTAACTACTCTGCAAAGCCGCGACGGGATCTTCCGTGCGGGTTTCCGCTTCTCCGTGAACCAGCGCGCGATATGCCAGTTCCACGCGCTCCCAGCGGTTGTCGCGGTCCATCGCGTAGTAGCGCCCCACCAGCGTCGCAATCTCCCCCACTGCCAGCTCGCGCATTTTCTGCTGCAACTGCCGCACATAGTCGCGCCCGCTGTTCGGCGGGGTGTCGCGCCCATCCATGAAACAATGTACAAAAACTTTTTCAACTTTTTGTTGTTTGGCCATTTCCAGAAGGGCGAAGAGATGCTGGATGTGCGAGTGCACACCGCCATCGCTCAGCAGTCCAAGAAGATGCAGATGCCGCTGCCGCCCGCGCTCCATCGCCTGCTGAAAGAGAGGTACATTTTGCAGTTGCTTGTTCGCGATGAGCAGGTCGATCCGCGTGATGTCCATGTGCACGATACGCCCCGCCCCCATGTTCATGTGGCCTACTTCGCTGTTGCCCATCTGTCCTTCCGGCAAACCGACGTAGGGTCCGGAGGTGTGGATCAGCGTGTTCGGAAATTTGTTCAGCAGTTCGTCATACGTTGGCTTGCGAGCCAGGGCAATCGCGTTTCCTTTCGTCTCCGCGCGATATCCCCATCCATCCAGAACGGTCAGCACAATCGGTTTCGGTCGTTTGATCATGATTTCCAGATGGGACGGACATTCTTGCTTGTCCGTCCAAATCCCCTGTTCAT
Organism: Candidatus Acidiferrum sp.; assembly: GCA_035544995.1. Taxonomy (GTDB): domain Bacteria; phylum Acidobacteriota; class Terriglobia; order Acidiferrales; family UBA7541; genus Acidiferrum. The sequence goes on along the minus strand of DASZZI010000070.1, from coordinate 22,636 downwards.
TTCAGGGACAGATAGGAATGTCTGTTCCAACTGCTAGGCACTGAATTCGCGCAATGCCACCAGCAACCGATCCACTTCCTCTGCCGTGTTGTAATGCACGAGGCCGATGCGCAGGAGTCCGCCACTTTGTTCCACGCCGAGGCGTTCTGTCAGGTTCAGCGCGTAGTAATTTCCGTCCCAGGTGAAAATGCCGCGATCTCCGAGGAATTTCGCGATCCCGGTTGGGTTGTGGTTTCCGATGCGCACGGAAACGGTCGAGCACCGCTCGGCAAATCGCTTCGGGTCGGTGATCCCGAAAAATTTCAAGCCGGGAATCGCCAACAGGCCTTCGATCAGCTTCGTTACTAATACTCTTTCGTGTTGCATCGTTGCGCGGTACGCCACCAGCAGCGCGCTGCGCCGATCTCTTACGCTCGGATCGCACTGCCGACCCAGCTCAGCGAGGTAATTCACCGCAGCCCCGATCCCCGCGATCAGTTCCTGCACCTGTGTGCCGGTTTCCCACCGATCAGGCAAAAGATCCGACGCCGGGCGTACTTTGTACGGCTTGAAACGCAGCAGTTGCTCGCGCTTTCCGTAGAGCGTCCCCATGTGAGGCCCGAAAAATTTGTAGGCCGAGCACACCAGAAAATCACAATCAAGCGCGCGCACGTCAATCGGCCCGTGCGGTGCATAGTGGACAGCGTCGATAAACATCAGGGCGCCAGCGTCGTGCGCCAGCCTCGTAATTTCGGCGACCGGATTGATTGTGCCGACCGCGTTCGACGCATAGCCCACCGCCACCAGCTTTGTCTTTGGGGTAATTTTTCTCTTCAGGTCGTCGAGATCCAGCGTGCAATCCGCTTCGCGAATGTCCACCTGCCGGATCACCACGCCTTTTTCTTCCAGGGCACGCCACGGCGCCACGTTGGCATCGTGGTCGAGCGTCGTCACCACGATTTCATCACCCAGCTTCAGCTCGCGCCCGATCGCTCGTGCCAGCGCGAATGTGATCGTCGTCATGTTCTGTCCGAAAACGACCTCGTCCTTCTCGCAATGGAAAAAATCCGCCATCGCCGCCCGCGCGGAGGCGATCGTCGCGTCGTTGCGGCGACTGGTCACAAACGCTCCGCACGTATTCGCATTCGCGTTCAATAAGTAATCTTGAATCGCGTCCATCACTTGCCTCGGCACCTGCGTGCCCGCCGGGCCATCCAGAAAAGCGGCTGTCTGCCCATTTACCTGCAATTGGAGCGACGGAAACTGCGCCCGCACCCACGCGCTATCGAGCGGTTTGCCTGCGGATTCGTGCAAAGCTGGTGTGCCCATTTTTTACGTGCGACGACGAAGCGGCCGGTTTCTCCGGACGGTTAGTTTCTCACAGTGAGTGGCTGTGTTGAAGTGGCCTCATTTCGGAGCAAACCAAATTGGCGGTCGCTTCTTCTCCACAACACGCCACAATATCATCCGTGTCCGGTGCGCCGTGGTATCATGATTGTGGTTGTTCCTCACTCATGCCGATGTGGCGCCGGCTATCAACTCCGCGCCGCGTTTCCCAACGAGGTGTATCGTGTCCGAATCCATCACGCCAACCGAGCGCACGAGGGTAGTGCGCGAACCACATCGCGGCGCCTACGACCGTGAAACCATCTACAAAATTCTCGACGAGGGCCTTGTGTGCCACGTCGGCTTCGCCACAGATGGCCAGCCCTACGTTATCCCCACGTTGTTCGCACGCGTTGGTGATGCCGTGTATTTTCACGGCTCCGCGGCCAGCAGAATGTTACGTGGCGTTAGCGCGGGCCTTTCCATTTGCATCACAGTGACATTGATCGACGGCATCGTGCTCGCGCGTTCGGTCTTCAATCACTCGATGAATTACCGTTCCGTTGTCGCGCTCGGCAAAGCGACACTGGTGGATGCGCCGGAGGAAAAACTCCTGGCCCTGCGCGCCTTCACGGAGAAAATTCTCCCCGGACGGTGGAACGATGCCCGGCAGCCCAATGAAAAGGAACTGAACGCCACAAGCATCTTGCGCCTACCGCTCACGGAATTCTCCGCAAAAATCCGCAGCGGTCCGGTGGAGGACGACGCTCCGGACCGCGAGCTGCCGATTTGGGCTGGTATCATTCCGCTGCAACTCGTCGCAGGTGCACCAATTCGCGATGAAAAGTGCGATCCGGCAATCCCGCTTCCAGGCTACGCCGCACATTACAGGCGGTGAGCCATGAGCGGATTTGTTGCTGCTCCCATTAAGCCCGTCGTAGGCATCGAAGCCCTGGAGGCACTCGATATTCGCGTTGGAAACATCGAACGTGTCGAGGAAGTGCCACATTCGGACAAACTCATGAAGCTGACCGTAAATTTCGGCGACCACTCGCGCACGATACTTGCGGGAATCAAGAAAGAACGGGAAAACCCGCGGGAGATCGAAGGCGTGCAGGCCCTGTTTGTAGTCAATCTGCAGCCTCGTAAGATGGCGGGAGAGATTTCCGAAGGGATGCTGTTCGATATCGGCTACGCAGACGGGGTGACACCCGTATTGGCGGTACCCGAGCGGCCCGTGCCGAACGGCACTCGAGCGGGCTGAAACTCGCTGCTGGACCGCGGTGAGAAAATCCGCAAGAAGGCCTGGCCGACATTGCGGAAGCCGACGGGGCCAGGTTATACACGGGAATTTGGAATGCCTACCGATCAGTGAGCAGCGCTCAGTTTTTGTGCTGCAGAAGAGATGAGCGCGGCCTCGTCCTGCAAGACCCGGGCAACTACAACGATGGCCTCGTCGGCCTGCTGCCAGTGTTTTTGTTCAATGGCTTCGCGGACCGCGGGCAGCGTCTTGGCTTCGTAGCCGGTGTATTGCCCTGGGGCGTAGATCAGATGCTTGAACCACGGACGGCCGGGCAGACCTTCGGTGGTAGTGAGCTTGCGCTCGCTCTCGATCAGCAGGCGGTTCACTTCGGCAATTGAGGCAGAAGCCAGCGGGGCGCCGCCGTTGGCATTCGCTTCATCGAGCGCCTTGCGGTATTCCGCAGCGCTGCGCGCGAGGGCGTCGGTGGCGTTATCGAGCGGCGCGAAATTCAGGACGGGAGGTACCGCTTCCTTGGCGGGCGGCACAAGTTTCTCGCGCGGATCGTCCGTCGAATGGAAAACGCCTTCATCGATCTCGCGATTGCGCTCGCTGATGTCCTCGCGCATTTTCTGTGAGAGATTTTTCAATTCGCGGACGTACATTTGCATCGTATCCGTGAAATTGCCGAACTCCAGCGGAAGAAGATCGGCGTCGGCGAGGCGCATGACGGCGCTTCCGCCCGCTTGCGCGAGCGCGCGTCCGTAAACAAAATCCGTGTCGCTGAAGTGGGTGTACCAATAGAAGTCATCGTAGATGGAGTGATAGATGCCGCTGCCGTCTTCTCCGCCGAAACCAATGTTGAGCGCGGCGACGCCGTCGTGCTGGAGAAAAGCTCCGTAGTCGGAGCCGGAACCGAGTGCTCCAATCCGCAGGTCAGCGCGGGAGCGCGCTTCCTGGCGCTGCTCGAGTGAACGCGCGCGGCCGATTTCGCGGAGCTGAAGCCGCTTCCAGACGGACACATTAGCTTCCGGATCCTGAATATCGCGCGCCACATCGTTGATGAATTTTTCGAGCGAGTGTGAGCCTTCGGCCTCGAAGTAGCCGCGGCCGTTGGAATCGGAATTGATGTAGGCCACGCCATGTGCGCGTAGTTCATCGGCGTGCTCCTCGGCCCATTCCGTGGAGCCGATCAAGCCGGGCTCTTCCGCGTCCCACGCGCAATAGATGATAGTGCGCTTGGGCTTCCAACCGGCTTTGACGAGCTCTCCGAGAGCACGGGCTTCTTCCAGCACCGCGGACATTCCGGAAAGAGGATCTTCCGCGCCGTTGACCCAGGCGTCGTGATGATTGCCGCGAATCACCCACTCGTCCGGATTCGTGGAACCGGGGATTTTTGCGATCACGTCGTAAATGGGTTTCAGACCCCAATTGGATTTCAGTTTCAGATGAACTTTGCCGGGGCCGGGGCCGATGCGATAGGTGATGGCTAGACCACCGCGCCACGCGGACGGAGCAACGGGCCCGGTGAGAGAAGCAAGGAGCGGCTGGGCGTCGCCGTACGAAAGCGGCAGCACAGGAATTTTAGTGAGGACAGGAACATCTTTGAGGTCGAGGCGCTTGGCATTTTTCGTGGCGCCCACGCCAGGTGTCAGCGGGTCGCCAGGATAGATGGGATCGTCGGCGACGCTGCCACGTTGAACACCGTCCTTGGGACGATAGGGACCATTGGGGAATGTCTCGCCCTGAACGTATCCGTCCTCGTGCGGATCGGAGTAGATGAGGCAGCCGACCGCGCCGTGCTCGGCAGCAACCTTGGGCTTGATGCCGCGCCAGGAGTGGCCGTAGCGCGCAATGACGATGGCACCTTTAACGGAGACGCCGAGCCGCTCGAGCTGATCGTAATCTTCGGGGATGCCGTAGTTGACGTAAACAAGCGGCGCGGTGACATCGCCGTCGATGGAGTAAATGTGGTAGGTGGGAAGCTGTTCGGACTGCTGGTTGGAAGTGGGATCCTGCGCGACCGGGGGCTCCTGCAGCTTGGCCATAAATCTGGGCCCGCCATCAACTAGTTCGACGGCACGTTCCTTCGGCGTGGGATAGAGAACGTCGAAGGATTCGATATGCGTGTCGAGACCGAATTCCTTAAACCTGGCGGCGATCCACTCCGCGTTGTCCTTGTCGTACGCTGTGCCGACATTGTGTGGGCGCGCGGAGAGGCGCTGCATGTAGGAGCGGAGATTTTCGGGTTTGGGAATGGCGCGGAATTTTTCCTCCCACTGGCGTTCGGCGCGGGAAGATTCGGCCGAGAAGCCTGCGAGTGGGGTATCGTCAGCGAGCACGTGCGTGCCGAACGGAGAGAGCGAAATACCGGCAAAGAAAAGCCCTACGATGAGTACGTTGCGATTCATGGTTCCCCCTGATTAGCGGAGGTATATTGCCTGAAGGCGAGCAGGATTGGAAATGAGAGAAAGTGGATGGAAAAGGGCAACCAATCGATGTCGCTAAGAGTTGGCAGATAGCGCAGGCGCCAGTGGCGGCGAATTGTGTCAGCGGTGAGAGGAACGGGAACGCACGGAGAGAAATTCTTCGAGGAGGCGGCGGGCGAGGCGCTGGGAATTGTGGCGAATGACGGTGTGCTCTTCGAGGAGGTTATCGAGGACGACGCGGAAGCCGAGCTTATACAATTCGGGGAGGTCAATGACCACGGACTCGGCGCCCTGGGCGAGGTAGCGCTGGGCGACTTCAGGGGAGACCGGCTGGCGATTGGCGACGACCCAATCGAGGACGCGGCGCTGGGTGTGGCGCCCGATGGCACGGAGATGATCGGCGAGTGCGTAGCCGGAGGTTTCGCCGGGCTGGGTCATGAGATTGGCGATGTAAACGGGCGGGGCTTTCGAATGCGCCATAGCCAGCGCGATCTGGGGGATGAGCAGATTCGGGAGGATGCTGGTATAGAGCGAGCCGGGGCCGAGAAGAATTAGGTCGGCATGCTTAATGGCGTCGAGAGCTTCCGCGAGCGGTCGGACGTGGCGCGGGGAAAGCGCGAGTTTCTTGATGGGAGCGCGGCTGGCGGTGATGCGGGTTTCGCCATGCACGGCGCGGCCGTTTTCAAGTGTAGCAACGAGGTGGACGTTCGAAAGGGTTGAGAGAAAGATGCGGCCGCGGATGGCCAGGACTTTGCTGCTGACGCGGACAGCTTCGGCGAAATCGCCGGTGATGTGAGTGAGTGCGGCGAGAAAGAGATTGCCGAAGTTGTGGCCGGCCAGGCCGCGTCCAGCCTGGAAGCGATATTGGAAGAGGCGGCCGAGCAGGGCTTCATCCTTCGAAAGCGCGACCATGCAGTTGCGGATGTCGCCGGGCGGGAGGATGCGGTTCTCGCGGCGAAGGCGGCCGGAGCTGCCGCCGTCATCGGTGACGGTGACGATGGCGGCGAGGTCGGTGATCGGCCGCTCAGCAGTGGCATGCCCATCGTGGCCGCGGACGACGTGTTCCTTGAGGCCGCGGAGGAGTGTCGAGAGACCCGTGCCGCCTCCGAGGGCGACGACGCGGAAACCGCGGGTTCGAGCGTTTGACTTGGTGGCGTTTTTTTTCACGTCGGGATCAGGATATAGATAGTGCGACCTGCTCGAATTCTAAGCTCCGAACGAACAAGTACTCCAGAAGACTCAACGCCAGATGGAAGTTTACGTTGAGGTCCTTTCCGACTGGAGTCGGAACCCATGATCGGGGAACCTCACCGGTTCGCCTCAGGTGACACAGCAAGCAACATGTCGAGCAAACTCAGCCGGCGGTGCCGTCTTTCTCCGGGTACAGGAGCTCGGTGAAGCGTGGATCTTCCTGAAGGAAGGCGAAGTCTTCATCATTGCGCGCGTGATAGCGGTTCTCCGGGCGGAGCCCGATCGCGACCTTGAGATTAGCCATGGCGGAATCGGCTTCGCCGGTGAGGCAATCGAGCGTGGCGAGAGCGTAATGGATATGGTCGGCTTTCGGCGCTGCTTTGCGCGCTTTGAGGAGGCTTTCGCGAGCGTCGTCCCAGCGGCCGATGTTCATCATGGCGACGCCGCGCTGATAATGATCTTCAGCAGTGCGCGGGTTCTCCTCGTGGCTGGGTTTCATACGCTGTTCGGCGATCTTCAGGTGCATGCGAGCACGATCGGCAAGCTCTCTGCTGGGCCCTTCAAGAACTTTCTCGAGCTCCTGCTTGGAGCGGGCAAATTTCTGCTGATGAAACAGGGCGAGAGCTTCATCATAAAGCTTGAGTTGGGCCTGAACGCGAGGATCGACCAATTCCACACCGCCGCGCTGGGCGGGAGGAGGAGGCCCTAAAGGCTTTTTCCTCTGTAAGTTAGCCTGGGCGTGACGCCCCCCCTTGGCAGGACTCGATGATCGCGAAGAGGCTTTTCTTGCTTTTGCCATGGGTCGCATCGTAGCAGAGGCTGGGGCGCTCGTCAACGCATGGCCGCGGGAACACCGCGGAAACGGCGGAGGAGACAGGCGTTACCTTGCAGCGGCAGGAGCGAAAATTGTCGTTCTCCGGAGGACGAATCTCGCGGACACTGGGGTGTGTGGCGGACAGGTGACACAACCAGGCGCGAAGGCTGGCCTGCCTGCGCCGCGTATGCTATAAGTTTGGGGCCGATTCCGGATTAACGACACGTGCCATTCATCAATTTTCCCGCTCGCGAAATTAACTGCAAGCTCGTGTATTACGGTCCCGGTCTGGGAGGAAAGACTGCCAACCTGCAGTGGATTTACGACCACACGGGACAAAACCAGAAAGGCAAAATGGTGTCGCTGGCGACGGAGACCGATCGGACGCTGTTCTTCGATTTTTTGCCGCTGGATTTGGGAACGGTGCGCGGATTCAAGACGCGCTTTCATCTCTATACCGTGCCTGGACAGGTGTTCTATGAAGCGAGCCGCAAGCTGATCTTGAAAGGCGCTGATGGCGTGGTGTTCGTGGCGGACTCGCAAGAAGAGCGGCTGGACGCGAATTTCGAAACACTGGAAAACCTGCAAGAACACCTGAGAGAGCACAACCTGACGTTTGCAACTATTCCGTACGTTCTGCAATTGAACAAGCGCGACCTGCCGAATGCCATGTCGGTGGCAGAATTGACGAAACAGATTCGGAAAAAAGGCGAGCCGGTGCTGGAGGCGGTGGCGATCACCGGGCAGGGCGTGTTCGAAACGCTAAAAGAACTGGCGAAGCTGGTGCTGGCAGAATTGAAGAAGGGCGGGTAAGTCCTCTCAGCAGGCCTTTCCGTAAACCAAGAAATCCTAATGATCGGTGTTCGAATCGCGGGGACGGGTGTGTCTCTAGGGGAATGATTTGAGAGCGGAGGCGTCGGAGTCAAAGGTGGGGATGGCTTCGACGAGGCGGGTGACGGTGAGGGCGTCGCGGACGCGACCGGGGCCGCAGACGAGATGCAGCGCGCCGTTTTCGCGGGCCAGGCGGATGGAGATGCGCACGAGCGAAGAGATGCCGGAACTGTCGATCTGCGGGACGCCGTTGAGATTGACGATGACCTTGCGGGCGCCGCGTTCGATGGTTGACTGCAGGGCGTCGGTGAGCTGCTCGCTGGCCTCGCCGATGGTGAGGCGGCCGTGGACTTCGAGCACATAGATGCCGTCGGACTCGCGGACGTTGATCTCCATTGGGGGACGGTCGGTCATAAGAGATCAAGCTTAAACGCTTCTGCTGAAATTTGCAGCGGAAGAGATAATTCGGCCCCACCTCTGCGCAAACAGGACAGCATTATACGATGGCGGCGCCCAGGCGCAATAATGGCGGCGAAACGAACTGCTTGGAGTGTAATTGGAAGCATAGAGGCATCAAAAAATTGAATTGCCGCTATACAAATTTCTAACTATGCGGCGGAGAGCCCACGCGTATAATCCCTTGCGACGGAGTGGTAAGTCCCCTTGAACACCTTTTGCGCGTGACCCCGGCCGGGTGGGGGGCAGCCCAAACGCAGCGGAGCGGACATTAAGATGAAGCACATGGGACGAAAGTGTAGTTTCTTCATGGTCCTGGTGCTTGGGGCCGTGGTGCTCGCAGCGGCGCCGCTTAGCGCACAACAACCCGCGACTCCTTCCCCTGCGACTCCCTCCTCCGCAACTCCGCCTTCCACAGGATCACCATCGACGAACGTGACTCCTGAATCTTCCAGAGCCGTGAATGAAAAACTGGCGCAACTCGATCAGCGCGTGACGGCGGCGCAGTCCTCGGCGGACAACGCGTGGATGCTGGTGAGCGCGGCCTTGGTGTTGATGATGACGGGACCGGGGCTTGCGCTGTTTTACGGCGGGCTGGTGCGGCGAAAGAACACCCTGGCGATCATGATGCAGAGCTTTGCGCTGATGGCGCTGATCACCGTGCTTTGGGCGCTGGTGGGCTACAGCCTGTGTTTCGGCGGCAACGGGCCGGTCATTGGCGGATTCGAACACGCATTCTTGCGCGGGGTGGGCGCGGAGCCGAACCCGGATTATGCAGGGACGATTCCGCAACTGACGTTCATGGTCTACCAGCTGATGTTCGCAATCATCACACCAGCGCTGATTACGGGCGCGACGGCGGAACGCATGAAGTTCAGCGGCACAGTGCTCTTCTTGACGCTGTGGTTTTTGGTGGTGTATGCGCCGCTGGCGCACATGGTGTGGGGCAAGGGCGGTCTGCTAAACGCGTCGCTTGGTGGAAAATTCCCGACGCTGGACTTTGCAGGCGGAACGGTGGTGCACATTTCTTCCGGCGTATCGGCGCTGGTGTGCGCGCTGTATCTCGGGAAGCGCACGGGTTATCCGAGGCAGCCGATGCCTCCGCATAGCCTGGTGTTGAGCTTTATCGGCGCTTGCTTGCTGTGGGTCGGATGGTTTGGATTTAACGCGGGAAGCGCCTTGGCTTCGAGTCCGCTGGCGACGAGCGCCTTTGTGGCCACACATTTTGCGGCGGCCGCAGCGGCGCTGAGCTGGAGCGCAGCGGAATGGATCAAAAATGGCCGGCCCAGCGCGCTGGGCGCAATTTCCGGCGGGGTCGCGGGGCTTGTGGCGATTACGCCAGCGGCTGGGTTCGTGGCGCCGATGCCGGCGCTGGCGATAGGGTTCATCGCGGGCGCGCTCTGCTACTGGATGGTGACGAAGGTCAAAGCGATTTTCGGGTATGATGACGCGCTCGATGCCTTCGGCGTGCACGGTGCGGGGGGAACGGTCGGCGCGCTGCTGACGGGCGTGTTTGCCCAGCAGCTGATCAACCCGATTTACGGCGCGGGAAAGCCCGTGGGCGGGCTCGACGGCCACTGGGGGCAGGTGGGCAACCAGCTCGCAGGCGTGCTGATTTCTTGGACGTTTGCGCTCGTCGGAACATTTGTTCTGCTGAAGATTGTGGATGCGATCACTGGCTTGCGCGTGAGCGAAGAGCAGGAAATTGACGGGTTGGACATTACACAGCATGGCGAAGAGGCATACAACCTGGAGTCGTAAGGCAGGCGCGGGAGCGGAAACTCCATGATGAAGCTCGAAGCGATCATTCAGCCCTCGCGGTTCGAATCCGTGAAAGATGCCTTGCGCGAAATCGGAATCGAAGGAATGACCGTGACCGAAGTGCGCGGGCATGGGCGGCAGAAGGGACACACGGAGGTTTACCGCGGGCGGGAGTACACCGTAGACCTGCTGCCCAAAATCAAACTGGAGATGGTACTGCCGGACGCGGTTGTAAATACCGTGGTGGAGACTATTTTGAAGACAGCGAAGACAGGAAAGATTGGCGACGGTAAGATATTCCTATCACGGGTAGAGGAAGCCATCCGGATCCGGAATGAGGAGCGCGGGGAAAACGCGCTCTGAGCGAAGGGCCCGCCGCTGCGCGTCCCGGCTTCGATCCGGGCAAACCGACCCGCCAAGAACATGCCAGGCTCTCCTACGCCTTTGTCTGTGCTCGGCCCGCAGTGCGACGACGAGCGACATCGAATCCGGCGGCTGTTTGAAACAGGTACGAGCGCGCGAGAAACACTGAGCGCGCTATGCGCACTGGCGGACAGGAACATCCAGCAAATTTTTGGCGATGTGCTGCGTGTGCACAACGCGGCGCCGCAGGGACTCTGCCTGATCGCGCTAGGCGGATACGGGCGGCGGCGGCTCTTTCCTTACTCCGACCTGGACATTCTTTTTCTTTTTGGTGGCGATAAGGCGGAGCAGGAATCCCGGCCCTTGATCGCGGAATTCTCTCGCACGCTGTGGGACCTGGGATTTCGCGTGAGCTCGGCAGGACGGACGGTCGAAGAGTGCCGGCGGATCGAAGAAGACAACGCGGAATTTCACCTCGCACTTCTGGACCGGCGATTCCTGGCGGGCGACGCGGAACTCTTCGAGCGGCTAGACAAGAAAGTTCTTCCAGGATCGGAGAAGCAGGCGCGGCCATTTCTGCTGGCGCAACTCCAGAAACTGACCAACGAGCGGCTGGCGCGCTATGGGAACACAATCTATCACCTCGAGCCTAACGTAAAAGAGGCTCCCGGCGGGCTGCGCGACTATCAAGCGGGAACCTGGCTGAGGCGGATTGTGGATGACAAGAAGGAATTGCGTGGTGCGGCTGCCGCGGAGGAAGAGCTGGCGGCGAACGCGGTCGACTTTCTGAGCGCCATTCGATGTTTTCTGCATTACAGCAATGGGCGGAACGACAACACCCTGACCTATGAGCTGCAAACCGCGGCGTCGGAGAGGTTGCTGGGCGCTGAGAATGGCACTGGCGGCAGCCGTACCGGCGACATCCCACGGAGTGCCGCTGAATGGATGCGGCTCTATTTCCGCCATGCGCGGACCCTGAATCGTCAACTGCTGCGTTATCTCGAACAGAAGGCTCCAGTGCCGCAATCGTTGAAACAGCGGCTACTGAGCGCAGCCCGCGGGGCAAGGCTCGACGCGGGCAAAACATTCGCAATACGCGACGGTTTGCTGGAAGTGCTGGACCTGCCGGCGCTCTCCGATCGTGCCGTGACATTTTCGCTTTTTGCTGAAGCGGCGCGGACAAGCACGCCAGTGAGCCGCGATGCGGAACGCGGCATCGCCTACATCCTCACGCACCCGGAACTCCCCGCGAAAAACAAGCAGGTGACGTGGGTGGCATTGCGGGAAATTCTCGGGGCGGATTATCCCGGATTTGCCCTGCGCCCGATGCAGCGACTGGGGCTGCTCACGGAGATTTTGCCGGAATTCCAGCTCATCGATTCACTGGTGGTGCGCGATTATTACCACCGCTATACGGTGGATGAACACTCGTTGCGGACGATCGAACACTTGCAGGAGCTGGCGGAGCCGCCGGATTCGCGCGGCACGCACTTCACACAACTTTGGAAAACGGCCGAGCAGCGGGAACTGCTGGTTCTTGCGATGCTGTTGCATGACGTGGGCAAAGGTATGCCGGTAGAGAATCACGTGGCCGGGAGCCTCGAAGCGCTGGAGGGAGCGGCGGAGCGGCTGCACTTATCCCCGGAAGAAAAAGCCGAGGTGCACTTCCTGATCGAGCATCATCTGGACATGTCCGCGACCGTGCAAAGGCGGGACATCTTTGACGCAGGGACGATTTCCGCGTTTGCGGGAACGGTGGGAACGCAAGAGCGCCTGCAGCGGCTGTGCTTACTTACGTACGCGGATATCCACGCCGTAAATCCCGAGGCGCTGACGCCGTGGAAGGCGGAAATGTTGTGGCAACTTTTTGTCGCGACCTCGAACCACTTCAGCCGGACGCTGGATCGCGACCGGCTGCACGCCTCGGATGAAAAGTCCATGCTGGAGCGGGTGCGAGCGGAAGCTGCCGGCGCAAGCATCGCGGAACTCGAGAGGTTTCTCGAAGGTTTTCCACGGCGGTATCTGGCGGTGCACTCGGCGAGGGAGATCGCGGCGCATCTCGCGCTGTACAAAAAACTCGGCGCCGAACCCGTCCAGACAGAGCTCACCTCGAAGCGGCACGCATTTTCGCTGACGCTCCTGACCGCGGACCGCCCGGCATTATTTGCGACCATCGCGGGTGTGCTGGCCGGCTGGGGAATGAACATCGTCAAGGCCGATGCGTTTGCCAATGCCGCGGGAATCGTGCTGGACACGTTCCACTTTGTGGACCTGCACCGCACACTGGAGCTGAATCCAAGCGAAATCGAAAGGTTCCGGCAGAGCCTCGCGGACGTGGTGAACGGAAAGGCGCCGCTGGAACCGTTATTGAAGGGCCGCGAGAGTGCCAGCCGTGCGCGGCCGCCGAAAGTGGCGGTGCCGACGCGGATCAGTTTCGACGATGCATCCTCGGACCATAGCACGCTGCTGGAAATCGTGGCCCAGGATCGGCCGGGGCTGTTGTATGAAATCGGGTCGGCGCTGGCGCGGCTGGGGTGCAACATCGAGGTAGCGCTAATCGATACGGAAGGACAGAAAGCCATCGACGTGTTTTACCTGACGGAGCAGGGCAAGAAACTAAGCTCACAGAAGCAGGATCTGCTGCGTGAGGTGCTTCAAGGAACGCTGGGATAAATCCTTCCGGAATGATGATTGCAGTGCTGCAATCAGCGGGTCGTCAAAAAACTTCAAGAGAAGAAAAACCCTGCAAGCGCATCTTTGCGGGTTGAGGTTTCTGGGACACCTGAGATCATCAGCCGGGCACGCGAGCAGCCAGCGCTGAGGCGTTGCGGTGGGCGATGGCTTCGATGGAGATCATGGGATTGACGCCGGAAGCGGACGGGAACGACGAGCCATCCATCACGTAGAGATTGCGCACTTCCCAGGTTTCTCCCTCGGGATTGGTAGCGGAGGTATTGGGCGAGCCGCCGAGACGCGCGGTACCCATAATGTGAAACGAAAAGAGCGCGAGGCGGCCGGAATCCCAGCCGGCGGAGTCCATGGCCAGCGTGAACGAATCGAGCGATCCGCTAGCCTTTCCGGAACGAGCGGGTTCGTAGGCGCACCACTTCGCATGGGGTGAAAAAATCAGGCGGGCGCCGGCTGCTTCGAGGATGCGTGCAGCGCCGATGAAGCCGTGGCGGAGATGGGCGCGGTCGAAACTTGAAAGTGCATAGTGGGAAACAGGATTGCCTTCGCTGTCGATGGTCACGCGGCCGCCATCGCGATCGCGGAGAAGAACACCGATGCCCACGGTGTTCGAAAGCTTCGCCAATAGGGATCGATAGTGCCGAGGGTCGCGCCAGGGCAATACAGCAACGGCGATGACCGGCTGCAGCGCTGTAGTTTCGTACTTCACGCCGTAATTGCCTGTGAGGAAGTGATGCTCATCGGAGTAGATCGCCTGCATCGTGCCTTCCCACGGACGAATCTCTTCGTCGAAGACGCCGCAAACATTCGAAACGGGATGCAAGAGAAGATGCCGGCCGATGTGCTCGTTGCGGAGACCGGAGCGGAGCAAGAGGGCGGGCGTATGGATTGCACCGCACGCGACCACGACTGCCTTGCAGCGAATGGAGACGCGATGACCGCTGCGCGACAGGGCTTCTACGCCCGCTGCGGCGCCAGCTTCGATTCGAATGCGTTGTGCACGCGTATCGACGAAAAAACGTGCACCTGCGGCTTGGGCATCGGCGAGCCAAGTCTTGGTGGAAGATTGCTTCGCGCCGATGGCGCATCCATAGCCGCAATAACCGCAAATCTTGCCCTGTTCGCAGCCGATGACGTTGCGCGGCATGGCAGCCGCGTGCCAACCCAGCGCGCGCAGGCCGCGCTCCAGAATCTGTTCGCGTGCGGAGACGCGGTTGTGGTCCAGATTGACGGACAAGCGCGAGCAAACGGCGTCGAGGCTGCCTGTGTATTCGTCGCTGGTGATCCACCGCACGCCCGCCGATGCCCACTCTGCGCGGACATCGTCCGGCGTTTGAAAAGAGGTGCAGTAGTTAATGATCGTACCGCCGCCGAAGCATTCGCCGGCCAGAAGGCCGACGCTGTGATCGGCGGTGGCGGCAAAACCGCCCTCAGCGTAAAGGCGCTGAAAACCGCCAAGCTCGGCGCCGTCGAAGTCGGCGTCGTCATAGTAGCTGCCGGCTTCGAGGACGATAACGTCCTTGCCGGCCGCGGCAAGCACGGCGGTGGCGGCCCCTCCGCCGGCGCCCGAGCCGATGATGCAAATTTCGCAGGACAAGTCTGTGTCGCGTTGCGGGACGGTGACAGTCAGCGGGCGCGGTGAAGAGGGTTTCTGCACGCCGAGCGGGCCGGGATAACCAAACCTCTCCCACACCGGGCTTCGTGCACCGTCTGCCCCTGGCAACATGACGTAGAGAAAACTGACCGCCTTGCGCAACGCTTGAAACGCCGCGCGGCGGCGCCCCAGGCCGCTATCCGCCCACGAGAGCAGCATGCGAACCCGTGCCGCGGATGGAAGCGACGAGAAACGCGCTAAAAGGCCGATGGTAAAGAGACCGTGCAGATGCGAATCCCAAAGATCGAGGAGCTGGAGGAGTTGCGCGCGATCGCCCGAGCGCGGATTGAAATCGAGCGCATTGGTAATCGCGGCCGGAACGCCCAATTCTGAGGCTGATGGCCAGCCATCAGCGGCAGGCGCGAAAGCGTCGCAAATGGACTGCAGCGCGTGCTGCTGGCGCGAGGTGAGATTCATCACGAAACCGTCAGTCTAGCAAAAGGGGATATTCATGGCAGTGGCAAAGATGGAGATAAGCAAATGGTGAGGGAAAGGGCGTGTCAGTTGTTGTCTTTCTATTGTACCTTTTCCTTCTTTTTCTCTTCTTTGTACTTTTTACTGCCGACTTCGGAGAAGCGCTTTTCGAGCGCGGCTTTGGTGAAGAAATCGTCGCCTAAACCTGGGTTGAACTTACAAGACGTGAAAAAGACCTGGCTGATGCGGCGGCCGTCGCGATCGCTGGTGATCTGCAGCGGCGTTTGGACTCCCTCGATTGGCTGGAAATTCGAATAAATGCTGGTCTCCACGCTCCGTTCGCGGGTAGTCTGATCCTCGGTGATGATCATGGTGCGGACGAAGAAATGCGACGAGCGGTCGACGGCAAGGCGAAACGTGCGTAGTTCCGGGTCGGTAATTTCAACCCAATCGACCGTCTTGAGGTCGACGATATCTTGTCCGCCATAGCGGACGATCATGTCCGGTTCCTTAATGCGAAAGCGAAGGAGATTGTTGATGTCTTTTTTTACCAGCTCCTGAAAATCGACGACCGCCGGCGCGGGCAGCTCCGAGACTCCGCCGCGATCCAGCGTCCAGCCCTGGTCGCCATTATAGAGATTGATGATCACGCCTTTTTTCGAATAGTCGGTGCGATTCTTGTCCGGGTAGCCCCAATAATCCTTGAAATTAGTGTAGCCGGTGAGTTCGCCATTGTGCCCGAACCGCGCGAGACGCCCTTCGCAATCGCTTTCGCGTACATGCAGATATCTCGCGCCACCCAGGGCATCGATCAGCTGCTGGAGGATTTGTTTGGCTTTGGCGGCGCTTTGCTCCGGCAGCAAGGTGTCCGGATTTTGCGCGGCGCCGCGCGGCAATACCATGAACAACAGTACGAACGACGGAAGGAATGCCGCGAAAACGGCTGGCTTTACCCGCACAAGACGGAACCTCCGTTCACATTGATGATTTCCCCAGTCATGAAGTTGGCCAAGTCGGAGGCGACGAACAAGATCGGACCGGCGATTTCTTCAGCAGTGGCCGCGCGTCCGAGCGGGATGACCGAAGCAGCCATTTTCTGGCCAGCCTTGGTTTTCAGAACGGGATTGGACATATCGGTCGCGACCCAACCGGGAGCAACGCAGTTTACGAGGATGTTGTGGCGCGCAAGCTCCGTCGCAAGGCCTTTGACGAGGCTGATGATTCCGCCCTTCGAGGCGCCGTAGTGCGTGTGGAAGGATTCGCCGCGCTGGCCGGCGGTCGAGCTGATGGGAATGATCTTTCCGGACTTCTGTTTGATCATGTGCGGCACGGCAAAGTGGATGATCGAGTAGACGCTCTTCAAGTTGATGCGTATCATGTCGTCCCACTGCTTCTCGGTCATTTTTTCGATGGGAAGATCTTCGAGGTTCCACACACCGGCGTTGGCGACGACAATGTCGAGTCGCCCGAGACGCGCGATGCACTGATCCACGAGCTTTTTGTTCTCGGCATGGCGGCTGACGTCGGCTTTGAAGGCTTCCACGCGGGTGCCGTGCTTGTGGGCTTCCTGCTCGATTTGCAGCGCGGCGTCCTTTGCCTTGTTGTAGTTGAAAATTACATCGGCGCCGGCCTGCGCGAAGAGCTTGACGGCCGCCGCGCCAATGCCGCGTGAACCGCCGGTGATGAGTGCCGCCTTGCCTGCAAGTGAGATCATGATTCCCCCGAGAGCTGACCATCGAATTGCGAAGATCGAAATTCGAAAAGCGGAAGCTCAAACTTTTTGCGCGACCGAACCGCGCGCGCTGCGGGCCGCGGCGAGGAAGTCGCTGAACAGGCGCTCGGAAAACGAATCGCCAACCATACGCTCCGGATGCCATTGAACACCGACGACCCAGTTCGAATCGCTGGTCCACTCGACCCCTTCGATAACACCGTCCGTCGCGTGCGCGGTGATACGCAGATTCCGCCCGGGCTTATCGATTGCCTGATGATGCGAACTGTTAATGTCGGCTTGCACGCTCCCTGCAATACCCGCCAAGCGGCTGCCGGGCTCGAACGTCGCCCCATGAATAGGATCGGTCGAACTGGGCGGCTCGTCCTTCTTACGATGCCGTTCGAGCTTCTTATCCGTATTCTTAGGTTCGGTCTGAATGTCCTGGATTAAACTTCCGCCCTGGTAGACATTCAGCATCTGGCAGCCATAGCAGATCGCTAGGACTGGTTTTTTCTCTGAAAATGCGTGCTTCAGGATAGCGCGATCAGTTTCTTCTCGTGGTAGGTCAGCAGGTTCCGATAGACCGCGGTTTTCAGCGCCGTATTCGGCGGGCTCGACGTCGGAAGGGCTCCCTGGGAGGACGAACGCGTCCAACGATGGAAGAAGGCGTTGCAATTCGGCTGGGTCCCTTAGAGGAAGGCGGACCGCTTCGCCGCCAGCCTTAATGACGGCGTCGTCGTAGCTCTCGATTTTGGGCAAATTGATGGCGGATTCTTCCTGGGAGGTGCGCCAGGGGATGCCGACACGAGGCCGCTTGGCCTTCTCGTCTTGAGTCACGCGGGGGTTCATGGAACGCTGAATCCTAACATCCGGGCAGGGGTGCGGCAACCGGGACCCTTAAGGCCCGTCGGCGTAGGGCCCGGCACACTCCGCCCAGATACTGCTAACTTCTTCTTTTTTAGTCTGTTACGGGGAACAGCGCGCCGTCATCTAGGACTTGGCGGCCTTCGCTGAAGTGCTGGCGCCCCTGCCGAGATCGGACCCGGCCAATACTTTTTCTGCGTGGGCGGCGCGGTACTTGCGGATGGCCTCGCGGAATTGGTGATGTTTCGTTCCGAGAATGGCCGTAGCAAAGAGCGCAGCGTTGATCGCCCCCGGCTTGCCGATAGCGAGCGTTCCGACAGGAATGCCGCCGGGCATCTGCACGGTGGAGAGGAGCGAATCGAGTCCTTTTAGCGAGGCCGACTCCATGGGTACTCCTAGAACCGGAAGAATCGTTTTCGCGGCCGTGACGCCAGCGAGATGCGCGGCGCCGCCCGCTGCCGCGATGATCACTTCGAGACCTCGCTCTTCGGCGGTGCTGGCATATTCAAAAAGATGGTCGGGCGTGCGGTGAGCGGAAAGTACGCGCACCTCGTGCGGCACGTCAAGCTCTTCCAACGTCCTGGCGGAGTGTTCCATTGTTTCCCAATCGGATTTCGAGCCCATGATGATCCCTACGAGAGGTCCCTTATTCGGGGTACGGTGTTTGTTCACGTTATGAGTTTCCTTCGCTCTTTTTTGGTCCATGGTCATCCATTCAGAAAGTTAAGAAATTCCTGTCTTCGTCGGTTCCGTGCGGGGACGAGTCTCGGTGGTCGCCACGAACTATTACGGCAAACCGGACACGGCTATTCTACGATGTTTTTCAACGCGCTGCGACCTGTGCGCGGTGTCTCCAATACTGCCGAAGCTGGCCGACGAGATAGAGCGAACCGGTAATGAAAATGACATCCTCGGACGCAGCTTGTGTCAGCGCATATTCGAGCGCGTCTCCAGCATCAACAATCACGGTGGCGTGCACCGCATGGTAGCCTGCGATTTCGGCCAGGTGCGCGGCGGAGATGGCGCGCGAGGTTCGCGGCTCCGTAAAAATAACTTCGGCAGCCAGGGGAAATAGCGCGCCGGCGAATTCGTCGACGGCTTTGTCACGAAGCGAGCCGTAAAGCAGCCAAATCTTGCGGCCAGCAAAGTTCTGTTCCCAGAAAGCAGCAAGTTCACGCGCGGCGGAGGGATTGTGTGCGCCGTCCAAATAGACATCAGGATGCGACTGGAGTTTTTCGAGGCGGCCAGGCCACTCGGTGGCGGCGATGCCCTGAGCGATGGATTCATCCGTAATTCGAAAACCTCGCTCGCCAAGCAGGCGCGCGGACGCCACGGCGCTGAGGGCGTTTTGCAATTGGAAACGGCCAGGCAAGCGCGGAGCAATCTCGACTGACCAGCCCGTGGCGATTTCCGTGATCCGCGCGCGGATGAAGCCGTTTACGAAAGATTCTCGATCCACACTGTAGGCAGCATTCGTCTCGATGACCGGGCAGGCGAGTTCTTTCGCGCGGACAAGAACTACTTCGCGTGCCTCGAGGTGCTGTTCGGCCAGAACGAGAGGCACGGCGGGCTTGAGGATGCCGGCTTTTTCCCCAGCGATTTGTTTCAGGGAATGGCCGAGGAAATTTTCATGGTCGAAATCGATGCGGGTTATGAGCGAGACGACGGGGGAAAGAATGTTGGTGGCATCGAGGCGCCCGCCCAGACCGACTTCGAAAACGCCGAAATCGACGCGCGACCGCGCGAAATATTCGAAAGCCATCGCGGTAACACATTCGAAGTAGGTCGGATGTGCGCGGAGCTGGCCTTCCGCAAGCAGCTCTTCGATGAGCGCAAGGTTGCGCGTTAGAGTCTTGGCGAACGCTTCGTCGCTGATCTCCTCGCCATTTATCCGCATGCGTTCGTTGATTCTTTCAAGGTGCGGGGAAGTGTTCAGGCCAGTTCGAAAACCGGCGTAGCGAAGGATGGATTCGAGGAACGCGGCGGTCGAGCCCTTGCCGTTTGTGCCGGCGATGTGCGCGCTGGGGTAAGCGCGCTCCGGCCGGCCGAGGCGCTCGGCCAGGACCGTGATGTTTTCGAGGTCGAATTTCGCCGCGGCAGCCTGCGTTGGCGCGGCCAATTCCCTGCCGAGCGCAAGCAGATAATGAACCGCGGCTTCGTAGTTCATCTCAGCTCATCAGTAAATCGAAGGAGTTGGCGATGAAGGACTTAAGGTTCTTGCGTGGGACCACAGCATCGAGAAAGCCATGTTCGAGGAGGAATTCCGAGCGCTGGAAGCCTTCGGGGAGCTTTTGCCGGATGGTCTGCTCGATCACGCGCGGGCCGGCAAAGCCGATGAGCGCGCCGGGTTCGGCGATATTGAGGTCACCCAGCATGGCAAAGCTGGCAGTGACGCCGCCAGTGGTGGGATCGGTCAGCAAAGAAATGTATGGCAGCCTGGCATCGTCGAGTTTTGCGAGAGCCGCGGAAACCTTGGCAAGCTGCATGAGGCTGATGGTGCCTTCCATCATCCGCGCTCCGCCAGAGCAGGAGACGACGATGAGCGGCTGAAGCGTTTCGATGGCCAGCTCGATGGCGCGTGTCACTTTCTCGCCGACCACCGCTCCCATGGAGCCGCCGATAAAGCCGAACTCCATGGCGCAGCACACCACGGGCCGGCCGCTAAGCTGGCCCTCCGCCGTAATGATGGCGTCGCTCATGCCGAGTTTTTTCTTGGCCTCCTTGATGCGCACCGCATAGGGCTTGGTGTCGACGAATTTGAGCGGGTCGGTGGACGTCATGCCGGCGTCGTGTTCGGTATAGCGTCCGTCGAGCAGCATCTCGAGCCGCTGCTTGGCGCTCATTTTGAAATGAAACTGGCACTTCGGACAGACGTGGAGATTCGCCTCCAGGTCTTTGCGGAAAACGATGGTGCGGCAGGACTCGCACTTCATCCACAGCCCTTCGGTACGCACGCGGCGCTCTTCGGGCGGCGTCGTCTGTTCAATCGATTTTTTATCGCGCTTAAACCAGGCCATATGAATTCAGAGTTTATCCATAGTGAAGCACAAGATCGGAATCCTGATAACCGAATAGGGCGATCAGATCAAGGCAGAGCTTTACGATCGAATTGGCGCTCAGGTTTGTTTCCACATAGACATCCGAATCGGCGATCTTCTTCGGCAATCTCAACACGTCCGAGTTCCGGCTGAAATAGGGTCGCTTTCGCCCTTCGAGCGTTAGACATCTTTCGAAGTCGCGTCCGTGAATCGTCAAAAGAAGCTGACACAAGTTGAGCAGTAGCTCGATCCAACTCTTCACAGGATACCCTTTGCCCCTAAAGCTAAAGTTGTCGATGGTCGTTCCGGTATAAGCTTTCAAAGCTGCTTGGACATTTGGCCTATTGGATTGCGATCGAACTTGATGAGAACTTTCCAGACTCGGTCTCGGAGACTCTGGTCTTCCCCCGGAATCTCTGAGGAACTCAGCAACAATTTCCGCGTCAGGTTTGTATCCACACATCTTCTCTGTGATTTCACTGAGAATTTCTATCACTGCATCATTCGACTCAGCGAGCAACTTATGGAATGCTAAGGGCAAAGCTTCTCGAATCACCTTTGTCTTTCGCTGGCTCTTGTAGACTGTCTCCGCGTTATCCAGGGCCTTGCCGTTCTCAACGGCACTTCTGGACAAGAAATCCAAGAACCTCAAGGCAATGTCCTTAGCAGGCTGCTCCTCAAGGTCTACCGTGTAGAATTTCCTCTGCTCCCAGCTACCTTCATTGAGCGGCAGATAAAACCACCAACTTAAACCGTTGCTAAGGATGGCGAGTTTGACGCCTTCCTTGAATGAGTAGTCCAGCAATTGCTCTTGATGCTTGTCCAGATCCTCACTCGGTTTCTTGACTTCGAGGAAAGCTTTGTTCTTGTTTCCAATCCGGAGAGCGAAGTCGACCCTTCTTCCGGCGACGGCGTACTCCGGCGAAACCTCATCAACGTCGAAACAATCCCAGCCGAGTTTAGAGAGCAGAGGCAGAACTATGCCTTGCTTGGTCGCTGCTTCATCGAGAGCGGAAAATCTGCGACCAGCCTTCAATTTTTCGATGAGAGCAATGAGGTCATCCATCAGGGCTCACAGTTTCTCTCAGTAATCAATTCCCCGTTGGGCCAGTATACCCTTGGTGTAGGGGTGTTTCACCTCGCGCATTTCGGTGACGAGATCGGCCAGCTCCGTTAACTTCGGGTGCGCGTTGCGGCCGGTACAGATAACATGCACACGTTCCGGCCGATTTCTCAGGGCCTCGACGACCTCGTCGGCATCGAGCATTTTGTAGCTGATGACGTAGTTGATCTCGTCCAGAACTACGAGATCGTACTTGCCGCTGTAAATAGCGTCGCGGCCTGCTTTCCAGCACTCGAAAGCCATCTTGACGTCTTCCGGATCGGTTTCCGCACCGCCGATCTTCACGAAGCCGCGCCCCATCGGACGGATTTCGAATTTGTCGTCTCCCAGCATTTTCGCGGCGTCCAGCTCGCCGTAGTGCCATGAGCCCTTGATGAACTGCACCATGAGCACGCGCAGTCCCTGGCCGACGGCGCGAAAGGCGGTCCCGAGCGCACAGGTCGTCTTGCCCTTGCCTGGCCCGGTGTAAACGATGAGGAGTCCTTTTTCTTCTGGCACGTGGGTCTTCCCTGTCCGTAGCCCGAGGCGGAGAAAGTCTTAAAGTTTGGGGCGGGAGGGTGGAAACGTCAAGCGGGAAGCCCAGACTCTTCTCTTGTTTTGCTTGCTGCGGAGAATTTCGCTTGCGGCGCGTGGTTACGCGTGGCGCGATCTAGAAGTGGAAAACTACGCCCGTGACAAGCTGGAAGTTGTTCTGCGATTGCGAATAGAGCTGCGTGCGCACCCAATCTCCCTCCACGCGTACGGAAATTGG
>DASZZI010000069.1:0-1510 GCA_035544995.1 Candidatus Acidiferrum sp. | reverse complement strand
AAAGCGAAAGTCGAAGCGCATCTGAAGTCGGAATCAGAATTCAAGCCTTGGCCGACAAATAGCTAATTATCTTCTGTCACTACTGTCCGGCTAAAGGTCGAAGAGAATCAGTTGGTTGACGTTTTCGGCGAAATAGGCATCCGCATCGAGGGCCTGAAGGGCGCATAAAATGGGCGTTTTCTCGAAAAGCGTGACGCTCAGAATCTGTAGGGTTTGGTAAAGACTGGCCTCCAGTCCCAGCCGCTTGCGTACGATCGCCACCAGCACGTAGACCGACACCGCGATCCAGATCTGGGTCTTCACCGCATTCTCGCTGGTCCCATAGAAGGCCTTGATGCGCAGGTGCTGCTTGATCCATTTGAAGAACAGTTCGACCTGCCAGCGGCACTTGTAGATTTGCGCGATGGTAAGTGCGGGGAGCACAAAGTTGTTGGTCAGGAACTTCAGCCGCTTGTTGGTCTCCGCGTCGAAATAACTCACGCGCCGCAGGGCATCGGGGTACACCGAGGCTGATTCGAAGGATGTCAGAATGACGGTCTGATCCGAGCGCACGCCCGTGCTCTTGTCCACCCGATGCGAGTAACGTCGTTGCAGAAGCACATTCGACTTGGTGCGCACGACAAAAAAGGCCGAGCTGAGCGTAAAGACGAAGAGCCTCTGAAAATCGATGTAGCCCCGGTCCATCACGTAGAAGGCGCCCGCCTCCGGCATGATCTCGTCCAGAATGTTCACATCATGCACATCACCGCTGGTGACACGGATAAACGTGGGAATATTGCCGTGCAGATCCAGCAGGGTGTGCATCTTGACGGCGGCCTTGCGCCGGCGAAACTTCGCCCACGGAAACAGCGACAGGCACAGATCGATGGTGGTTGAATCCAGAGCATACAGGCTCTGCTCCAGATCGACGCCAATCGGATCGCGGGCGTGCAGCGGCCGGGCGATGCCAATCAACACCTGCGCGAAATTGGCGAAGATCCTCCAATCATGCGATTCGTTCGCGTCGGCCAGGGTCGAGCGCGCCACCTTGCCGCGCAATCCCAGGTGGTACAGCTTGCCCTGCATCGAACGCAGACAAGCCTCGATGTCGCGCAAACTTTCTCGATAGGTCAGTTGCGCGAAAGCCATGGCCAGATACTGATCCCAGCAGGAAAATCCGCGCAGCCGGATGTCGCCCTGATAACGCTCGACGCAACGGCGAAACTCCCGGTCGGGAAGGAAGCTGATCAATTGCGAAAAGATGGTGCGGCCCTGATTCATGGGCCATTGTCTGCCCAAACCAGCCGCTCCGATGTTCAAATCGCGGCAAGCTCGAAACAGACTCAACTCATTGCCGGCCCGTCACTTACTGCCGGCACACTCTGTTTTAGCCGGACAGCAGTGGCTGGCAATCTTCTCCATGCGGGTGCGTCCTTGGTGCGTCCTTGGTCGTCAGTCCATCGCCGTGTACAACGTTCATATCGGCCGTTCAGTGGAAACTCAGGGCCGACCTCCTCTTGCCAGCTGAACC
>DASZZI010000068.1:0-214825 GCA_035544995.1 Candidatus Acidiferrum sp. | reverse complement strand
GCGCCCAGCCGTCGTAGAAACCGTGTGTCCAAACGCCGGGAACGCCTTGTTCCGCGAGTTTCTCGACTTCGTAGTAGGCCATCTTCTGCCATTCACTGACGACGATGGGGTCGAGCCACGCGTTGTACGGCCCCGTGCCCGAGGATTCTTCCGAATGTACGAAAATGTTTCTATTTCTCTTCCGCGCCGCTTCGCTCCCCACGTAGATTTCCTCCGCTATCACAACGAAAAAATATTCCTCGGGTCTTGACCCGGACTGGAGTTCAAGTAGATGGACAATGTCAAATTCAACTATTTCTACCGCGACGCCGGTAACTACAAGAAATGGGCTGAGGTGGTCTTCTCCAATCCCGACAGGCTGGTACTTGAGGCCATAACGAAAGCGCTCAGAGATGCCTTTTTACAAGACGGCCTATTCATTGCACATCAAGTCCGCCTGCCCGAGGCTTTTTTCTCCACCGAAGGAGACGCAACCTCAGATGATCACTGTTTCCACGAATTTGACGTGGCTGGGATAACCCTCGAAGTCCCAAACGATAGCCACTCACGATCAATTAGCCAGTTCATAGCAGAGGTCAAGAGGGTAGCGAAGCGCGGCTGGATGACATTTGATCCTCACAACAGGTTACCCCAGCAAGTATCTGATTAGCAGATGCACCGCTTGGTATCCCGCACCGTAGGGATCTGTTACATGTGTTGAAGCGCAAAGCCTCTTCAGCCGTCCTGCTGAAATCGAACCTTCTCATTCTAGACAAGCGCCGTAGGCGCGCCAGACGTTAGCCCAGCCCGTAAGGGCTGGGAACGGTAGCAAAGAGAATCCCCAGCGCCGTAGGCGCGGCACCTAACCAAAAACGAAATTCGGATCAAATTCCATGTCGTGTTTTTTCAACAAAGCGAGAAATTCCGCATCAAAGCTCATCTTTCTGTGATGCGCTTCCTGATTTCGTATGTATCGAACGACCACAGGAACAATGGAACTACTCACGCTAAACGCCGCGTAACCTTGCTGCCATGCAAACGCGTGACCTTCCTCGTTCGCCCATCGTGAAGAATTCGATTTGATGGCGAGAACTGCTTTGGCCAATGCCAAGGCCGGTGGAAGTTGGATAAGGAAATGAACGTGATCTTCCATTCCGCCCACGGCATGAACAAGAATTCCGAGCTTCTTGCAAATACCTGCCGCGTAGGCCCACATTCGCGCCTGAAACTCTCCCGAGATAGCTTTGCGCCGATCTTTGGTGCTGAACACAACATGAATCACGTTTTGAGCGTATGTGTGGGACATGTATCGCACCTCCGGCGCTAGACTTCCTTATACACCACGTACCCAGCGCTTACGCGCTAGGCTAATTTCTGGCGCGCCTACGGTGTGGGGGAGTGTCATGCCCGAGTCGATCAACTCTCCGCCGACAAAACGCTGGTTCGGTGCGTCGATGCAGAATACAAGCTGTATCGCCTCGCCGAGCGCCAGATTTGCCAGAACGAAATCGTCCGGGTGTTCAAGGACGTGGACGACTTTCTGGCGACCGCGTCGAGTATCATGAATAGAAGGAAGTCGAGAGCTGGACGCTCGCTCGAAAACCATTTCGACTTCCTGCTTAGGCGAGCGGCGATTCCGCACGTAATCCGCCCGCACGAAGTTGACGGCAAGCCGGACATCATCATCCCAAGCCTCGAGGCTTATTAGGACAACCGTTATCCGACCAACAAGCTGTTCATGGTGGGCGTCAAGACCACCTGCAAAGACCGCTGGCGTCAGGTCTTGAACGAGGCGAAGCGAATCAAGAACAAGCACATCCTGACCATGCAGCAAGGCATCTCAAGGAAGCAACTGAACGACATGAAAGAGGATGGAGTTCAGCTAATAGTGCCAGCCGAGTTCCACAAGCAATACCCGCGGAACTCCGACATGCGGCTTCTCCAAGTGGAACAGTTCGTCGATTTAGTCAGGCGGCGGCTGGCGTAGATCATGGACGTACTCACGGCCGAACAGCGAAGCAGGTGCATGGCGGCGATCAAGGGCAAGAATACCCGCCCCGAAATCGCTGTCCGCTCTATGCTGGACACGATGCGCGTTCGCTACGAAGTACACAGGTCAGACCTGCCGGGCAAACCGGACATTGTCCTTCCTCGCCGCAAGAAGGCTATCTTCGTGCACGGATGCTTCTGGCACGTGCACCGTTGCCGCTATGGTAGGGTAAAGCCCGCTGCAAACTGGCGATTCTGGCGGGACAAGCGCGACAACAATCGCGAGAGGGACAAAAGGAATCGACGCGCCCTAGCAAGGGCGGATTGGGAGGTCTTCACCGTTTGGGAGTGCTGCACTAAGCGCCCTAAGAACCTAGTCGCAAGCCTAGCCAAATTCCTAGCGGCGTGATTAATCGGCGGCTGGGTGAAGCAGATGGACCGACCCCTTCAATTCCTTCCCCTAAGAAGACCTGACCAAACGCGACATAGTCGACCCGACATCTTCTGGCTCAACGACGATAGCCTCGAAGACTCCGCCAATCTCCCCGATCCCGACGTGATCGCCGCCGAAATCGCCGAGGACCTCGAAGCCGCCCTCGACCAATTCTCTCAAATCGTCGCCGACCTCTAGAAGTAATCATCCCAAACGTCCACCAGAAACCGCCGCCCGTTCAAACAGTCGCGCTCTATCCCCTTCTCCATCAGCCACTTCCAATTAATCTCTTGACAGAGGCAGTACCTATCTGGTAATATACCTCATGAAGTATGAGCCACAGCCCCGCCGATCCCCGCGAGGACTACCCCCAGGCATCGCCCTTTAGCTCCTCTACTCCATTCAACTCCTTTACTTCCAATCGCTTCCGCACTCTTTTCGCTGACGGCGCTCACACAACCCTTTTCTTTTCAATCGCTTCCGCACTCTTTCTATCGCAACGGGGGTGTACCCCCCTCGCCATACTTTCCTCGACTGCCTCTTCTCCCACCTAGCCCTAGCGCAAGACTTGCGCACTTTTGCGCACTAACTCCTTTATTTGTCACAGATGTTCAAAAACAGGGGGGAGGGGGGGTGGTCCTGGTTTGTTCACCAGAAAATTCGCCGCGTCTAGTCCGGAAACGCCTTCGCGTCAATCCCAGGCACCAGCTTCAGCGCATTCTTGTAGTAAATCTTCTTCAGCACGTCATCCGGCATCTGAAAACCGTAAATCCGCCAGAACGCATGGCGCTTCCGGTAATACTCGAAATCCTCGTCCCGCGTTTCCAGAGCCCGGAAATACCATTTGTATTCGTTCACTTCGTAGATGTCTTTGCCCATCAAGACCCGGTCCTGATACTTCATCAAAAAATCGTGCGCGGAGTACGGCTGCCGGCCCAGTTCCGCAAGCACTGCGGCGATGTCCACATCCACGTTCGGGTAGGCATCGAACAGTTTTCCAAGCCGCTCGAGATCGTTGCCGTGAAACCCGAGATGCGCCGCGATGAAATTCGTCCTCGGGTGTTTCGCAAACAGGTGATTGCGTTCCGCCATCAGCGTTTCAAACGGAGGATACTTCGCCGGCGGCCGCGCCCGTTGGGGAAACTCTTTCAGCTCCAGCCAGCGCTCGTTGTATTTGTCCCAGGGATCGAAAAACGCCGAGGGCTCCGCCACGTGAATCAGCACGGGAATTTTCAGCTCGGCGCATTTTTCAAAGACGGGATCGAATTCCGCATCGTCCACGTGGACGCGTTCGCCGTTCGCGTACTTCAGGTCCATTCCGAAATTCTTGAAGATTTTCAGGCCCTGCGCGCCGTTCTTGACATCCTGTTCGAGCCGTTGGGCCTGGCGTTTGCCGAATCCCGAAATATTCAGATCGTCGAAACTCATATTTGCGAATACGACGAATCGATCCGGGTAGCGTCCCTTCATGGCCGCCACCGTTTGCCGAAGTTGCTCGCCCGTGCCGCCGCTGAGATTCACCAATACCCGCAGGTTGATCGAATCCATCCCCTTGATGAGTTCATCCACATGCCCTGGTGTGGGATTCCAATGATGGCTGTGGATGTCAATGAACGGAAATTTCGCGCGCTCGATCTTATGTTCCTTCACGACGAGCGTGGATTTGGGCTGGTATTCCTCGATGTTCGGCGATTGTTGGGCTTGCTGCTGTTGCGTCATGGCCATGCGCGGCCACATGAGGAGAGCACCGCAGATGAAAATGAGAATCACTGCAGGAAAAGTGATAGTTCGCCAGAATTTCATTGTCCGCCCCTAGTCATAAGCCGTCCAGCCTATCTTCCCACAGGAATGTGCGGCTTTGCGCGTCTCGACGTTAGGCAAAATGACAAGGGGGAAGAGCCGGGCACTGCGAAACCGCTAGCGAAGAAGCTTCTCGAGCATGGCCTTTCCTTCCGCGTCGGTCAGCACACCCTTTCTCATCAGCGAAATGATCAGCTCGTTCAGGACGTAGTATTGCTCGTTTCTCGAATTCTTTTCCAGGGCTTTCCGATCTGCTTGCTCTCGCACCTCGGGCTCAGGCGCCGAGGTTCCACCAAGCTCAGCAAGCCATCTCTCGAGTATCCACATCTGCTCCGGCTCAGCCGATGTGAACATCAGGCCCATGCCGAGGCCGGTCATCGCGTACGCGACCTTTGCCTGGGCCACAAAAGATTGTTCGTCCTTGGTGAGGCGAATCTTTACCACTGACCCTACGGGGAGCGGATTGAGCGCGTCCACATAACAGCCCCCTTGGCCCACATCGGACGTGCGTCCATTGATCCGCGCGCCAGACTGGTTATCTACGACCTCTGCCGCGGCGGTCCACGGAAAGCGCGGATGTCTGCGGCGCTCCGCAGGAACGGACGCAACAGAAGCGAGACCGAATTTCTTACGATCGTCGAGCATGTTGAGACAACGCTTTCAGCCAGGCACACCGCTAGAAGCGTCTAAGGGAAGGGGGGTAATAAGAGCCTAAAGGGCCACAACTTTTACCAGTTTGCACTGCTGGATAAGAAAGGGCAAGAGTTCGCTCTCCACACATGCTCTATTTACAACGCACAGCCCTCGTAGCGGTGGGCCTTGGCCTACACGGGCATCGCGAGTGTGTGCGGGATCATCAGTGACTCTTGCCTCTGCCTTTTGTTTTTTTCCATGTAGACATGTCAAGCACCTACATTCCCTGTCCGGAGTACGCTATTCTTTCCCCGCCATGCATGACCTCAACTACTTCCGTGAACACTTGGATGTTTTCGCCGAGATGGCGAAGAAGCGTGGTATCGAACTCGACCTCGATGCCTTCCGCGCGCTCGATCGCGAGCGCCGGGAGCTCATTACCGCAACGGAACAAGAAAAAGCGCAGCGCAACAAGGCCAGCGAAGAGATCGCCCGCCTCAAGAAAGAAAAGCAGAACGCCGACGCGTTGATCGCCGAGATGAAGCAGGTCTCCGGGCGCATCAAGCAATCCGACGAGCGCATCGCAGAACTGGACGCGAAGCAGCGTGAACTGCTCCTTACGATTCCGAATCTACCGCATTCAAGCGTACCCGTCGGACATTTTGTCACGGAAAATGTCGAAGTCCGCCGCTGGGGCGCACCGGCAAAATTTAATTTTCAGCCGAAGCCGCATTGGGAAGTCGGTGAGCGCGCGGGCATTCTCGATCTCCCTGCGGCCACGAAGATCACTGGCGCAAGATTTGCGGTTTACAAAGGCTGGGGAGCGCGGCTCGAACGCGCGCTTGCAAATTTTTTCCTCGACGTCCACACGCGCGAGCACGGCTACACGGAAATTCTTCCGCCATTTCTTGTCAACACCGCGTCGCTGATGGGCGCGGGGCAGTTGCCGAAATTTGCCGCTGATCTCTTCAAAATCGAGGACACTGACTTCTGGCTTACGCCGACATCCGAAGTCGAGCTGCACAATCTTTATCGCGACGAAACCCTTCCTGAGGACAAACTTCCCATCCATGTCACGGCCTGGACTGCCTGCTTCCGCTCCGAAGCGGGCGCCGCGGGAAAAGACACGCGCGGGATCCTTCGCCAGCATCAATTTCAGAAAGTCGAGCTCTTCAAATTTACGCATCCGGAAAAAAGTTATGAAGAGCACGAGTCATTAGTACGCAATGCAGAGGTTATTTTGCAAAAGCTCGGGCTGCACTACCGGACCGTGCTGCTGTGCACGGGCGACATGGGCTTTGCTTCCGCAAAAACCTATGACATTGAGGTGTGGCTGCCATCGAGCAACGAGTTTCGTGAAATTTCCTCTTGTTCGAACTGCGAAGCATTTCAAGCGCGCCGCGCGGGCATTCGCTTCAAACCTAAGAGCGGTGGAAAGAGTGATTTCGTGCACACATTGAATGGGTCCGGCCTGGCGGTTGGCCGCACGTGGATCGCTGTGGTGGAGAACTATCAGCAGGCCAATGGTTCCATCCTGATTCCAGAGGTTTTGCGTCCGTACATGGGCATTGACCGGATCCCCGCCTCCGGATAGGGAAAAGGGTTGGGGAGCGGCGTGCGGCGCCCTTCCGGCGTTAAGCCGTTATAAATGTGGTACTTAGGTGGCATTTGACAAGAAAAGATGAGTTCCGGGCGTATCCCCTCCGTCGCGCAACCAGTTGAATTTACGCCTTTTCGTTTGACTCTCGCTTTTACCCTTGCATAAACTCCCCTCACCCCCACCTTGCGGGGTTGATAGGGGACTCCGCGGGTCGCGGCGAAAACGTTGACCGCTCGGCGTTTAATTGTAAATTGTAAACAGAACGATTTGGGTCGCGCTTGAAAAGAGTCGATGAACTTTCTTTTCCGTATGGTGAGATTTCTGTTTTGGCTGCTGGTAGTTTCCTGGAGCGTGGCGCTGATGCGCCGCGCGATCGGCTGGATGCTGCGCAGCGTTACAGCCGCTCCATCGCAGGGGGCGGACAAGTTTGGCGCCCCACCGGGCGCAGGCACTTCACGCCGGCTGGTGCGCGACCCGGTGTGCGGCACGCACGTCGCCGAAGAGGTTTCCATTCCTCTTCGGAAGGGAAGCGAGCTGGTGCACTTCTGCTCCACGGCTTGCCGCGATGCGTATACCGGCAGCGCACGCCAGTTTGCGGCGAATGGATAGATGGATTTCGGATAGTGAGTTTTGGAATTCAGGCCAAGTGAAATAAGCAGGAAGAAATAAAAGCAGCGCGAAGAGTTCAGAAAAAAACGAGTTGACGAAAGGACCGACGCCGATGGCCACGGTCGCAAAGTCTGGAGCCCCGTTACGACAGATTGGCACTCCGCCGATGGTGCCGCGCATTGCTCCGCGAGAAGACTTGAACCCCTTCCACATCGCGCAGATTCAGTTCGATATGGCGGCGGAATTTTTGAAGCTCGATCCCGGTTTGCGGCAGATTTTGCGCACGCCAAAGCGCGTGCTGGAAGTTTCCATTCCGACGAAGATGGATAACGGGCAAGTAAAAGTGCTGACCGGCTACCGGGTGCAGCACAACATATCGCGAGGGCCGGGCAAAGGAGGCATCCGCTACCATCCCAACGTGACACTGGATGAAGTGAAGGCGCTCGCGGCTTGGATGACGTGGAAGACGGCCGTGGTAAACGTGCCCTTCGGCGGCGCGAAAGGTGGCGTGATTTGCGACCCGAAGCGCATGTCGAAGACAGAGCTGGAGCGGATGACGCGCCGCTATGCCAGCGAGATTTTGCCGATCATCGGTCCCGCGCAGGACATTCCCGCGCCAGATGTTTATACCGACGCACAGACCATGGCGTGGATCATGGACACGTACTCCATGACCGTGGGCCATTCGGTACATGGGGTGGTAACGGGCAAGCCTGTGTCCATCGGGGGATCTGAGGGGCGTAGCGAGGCCACGGCGCGCGGGCTGCTCTATGTCGTGGAGGAAGCGTGCAAGCTGAAGAAGATTTCACTGCGGGGCGCAACGGTAGCGATTCAGGGGTTCGGCAACGCCGGCGCGACGGCCGCGCGTCTTTTCGCGGAGAAGAAGGCGAAGATCATCGCTCTGAGCGACACGCGCGGGGGCGTAACGAATTCGCGTGGAATCGATCCGATCAAGGCGATTCGCTACAAAGAGCGCTCCGGCACGGTTGTTGGCATGCCGGGCGCTTCACGCACAACGAATGAAGAATTGCTGACGATGAAATGCGACATACTGGTGCCCGCGGCGCTGGAAAACGTCATCACACTGCAAAACGCGGATGCCATCAAGGCGCGCATCATCGCGGAAGCGGCCAACGGTCCGACAACGCCGCACGCCGATGAAATTCTGGCGCGGCGCGGTGTTATCGTGCTGCCGGACATCCTGGCGAACGCCGGCGGCGTGACCGTGAGCTACTTCGAGTGGGTGCAGAACCTGGAAGGGCTCATGTGGGATGTCGAGGAAGTGAACGCGAGGCTGCAAAAGGGCATGGTTCGCGCGTTCCACGAAATGGTGGACACCATGCGCAAGCATCACGTTCCACCGCGCGCAGGCGCGATGATCCTCGCGGTTGGACGCGTAGCCGAGGCCACGCTCGTCCGCGGTTTGTTCCCCTGAGTAGAAATTTCCAACAGCAGATCAAGTCAACCGCATGACGCGCTGACCCTGCTTTCACTTCAGGTTCGCGGCGAAGAAGCGAAGAGCCAGGGCGGCGGTTTGCGCGTGAATGGCATCGCGGTCGACGCCTGCGGCGTCGTTGCACAGCTCGGGCCTGATCCTGCGGCCCAGATCGGCACATGTCGCCAGGAATGTGTAGTGACCCACTCGAGGCAAGAAAGTCAGTTTTGCTTCCTTGATGTGCGCGGCGAAAAATTTCGCGCTGCTTCCCACGGGCACGACGGAATCATCTTCACCCGCGGCGATTTCGACGGGAATAGAGATTTTCTCGAGCGAGTCCGGATGAAATGCCGGGCCCAACGCCGGGGCAATCGCAAAAACCGCTCGCACACGCGGATCGCGATGGGATCTTTTAGCGTCCTGAAGCGCCGCCTGAAATTCAGGATCGGTCTTCGCGAGCTCCTTCTCTTTGCTTAACAGCCCCGGAAATTCCAAAGGATCGACGCACATGCCGTCCGCCCGCGGAGAATTGCAAAAGTCCGCGTACAGGGAAAGTTCGCCGAAGCCGCCGGCGATTTCCATTATCGTGAAGCCACCCAGAGAAAAGCCCGCTGCACCGAGGCGCTTGGAATCGATGCGGCTTCCGAAAGTGGAATCCGCGAGTAATTTATCAAGGATGGCGCTTAAATCCGTGGCACGTTCCCACCAGAGAGTGAAGCCCTGAAGGGTGTAGTCCTCGAGGCTGTTGTTGCCGGGATGATTCACGGCGGCGGCGATGTATCCATGGGAGGCGAGCGCCTCGCCGAGCCATGCCATCAACGGTGAGGAACTGCCCGTACCGTGGGAAAGCAGAATCAGAGGGAGCTTGGCGGGTGAGGACACCAACTTCGCATCTGGGGCGGCTCTTCCGGCGCTCATAAAAGGCGAACTCGGCGAACCAACCCACTGCGGCTGCTCGATGGAGACCGGATCCGCCGGGTACCAGATGGTAGTGATCAGCGCATGAGTCTTTGCGCCGCGCCAGTGGTACGGCTCGGTCGGGACGAAAGTGCGCGTGATGACGCCAACTTTGTAAGATTGCTCCGGCTGTTCTCGCGGCTGAGCAGGGAGCGCAAGTGGAATTTGCAGCAAGAGACTTGCAGCAATCAGAAATTTTTGGATTTGATTCATGGTGTGCTGTGAACCGGGCGATTGACGAGCGGTTTAGCCGGGATTCCCTCTCTCAATCTCGAAAGCGAGAAGCATTGTACAGCCTTCCTATCCTTCCGCGTGTTGCTTGAAGCGGATTCTGACTCTTTGGTCCTCCTTCTTTCCATCGCAGGGAAGAGGCTGGCTGGTCAGAACGCAAAGCGGATTCTGGCACGAATTCGCGAAGTCACCAAAAAATTTGTTGCGCGGAGAAAATAGCGCGCGTACATTCACAGATGCCGGTGCGTTTCGGCTTTTTAGAAATGTGACCGGCACTTTTCGCTTGCGACGAGCGAATTGTAGTAGGAGTGGCGGGATAAACCCGCCGCTACAAGGAAGATGCAAGAACGATGGCGAACAATGGACACAATGTGCCGCCGATACTGCTGACGATCGCGGGATTCGATCCGTCGTGCGGGGCGGGGACGGCGGCGGATTTGAAGACCTTTGCAGCGCACGGCTGCTATGGCGTGGCGGCGATTACCTCGCTGACGGTGCAGAACACGCAGGGCGTGGAAGACGTGCAGAACACACCGAGCGCGACGCTGCGTGCGCAGCTGGATGTTCTTGCAAAGGATTGCGAGATTGCGGCGGTAAAGATCGGGATGCTGGGTAACCGCGGGAATGCCGTGGCGGTGGCGGAATTTCTGGATGCGCACAAATTCGCACAGGTGGTGCACGATCCGGTGATGAAGTCCTCGAGTGGCCGGGAATTGCTGGATGCGGGCGGCATTAAATTTGTAGCGACGGAACTGCTGAAGCGCGCGAGCGTCATCACGCCGAACGTGCCGGAAGCGGAGATTTTAACGGGCCTGACGATCAAAGATGTTGCGGACATGGAAGCGGCGGCGCGGAAGATCGTGGAGATGGGGGCGCAAGCGGTGATCGTGAAGGGCGGTCACATGGAACGCCCGATGGATATTCTTTTTGATGGCACGGAGCTGGTGACGTTGCCCGGTGAACGGGTGAACGAGGAACAACTGCACGGGACGGGCTGCACGTTCGCGTCAGCACTGGCCGCGCACCTCGCGGTGGGCAGGTCGCTGGTGGAAGCGGCCACGCTGGCAAAGGCGTACGTGACGAAAGCGATTGAGAAGGCCTATCCGGTCGGGAAGGGCCGGCTGCCCCTCGACCATTTCTACCGCCAGAAGATCGAGCCGCCCGCCCGTGGCGTACATGAAGTGCCTCAGCATGGGATGCACCCGGCGGCGGAGCCTGCGGCGCACTGAGGCTCTGTGGTCCTATCTTTTTTCGAGTCTGGAGTGTCGCAGAGAGGGAAAAGTATTGGGACGGAATGCGAAGCCGTTGCCTGCCGCTCTGGGGTTTCGCGTCAAGTCCGGCTGGGCAATGGCCGTGCTGCTGGCGGGCCCTTCCGCTTCGCCCAGCCTGTTGCGATGCCAAGCCGCGCTTCTTTCTGATCCGCAGGTTCCGCAGTCAAAACAGCCCTACCACGCGGCGCTGGTACTCCCGGAAAAAGAAGGGGGGGCCATCGTGAAGAAGCTGCGAAAAGTAATAGGCGACGCGGCTAATCGCGCTGTTTCAGACCTCCTCAAACAAGCGACCGAGGCGGGCTACGCTGTGCGCGGCGCGGCACTCGTTGTCGGCAGTCTTGTGGATCCCGCTTCTCTCCATAACGAACACATTCGCGCTCATGCGCTGGAAGGGCAGTTGTTCCGAACGGTCCTGGAAGACACATTTCGCGCGCAGGGCATTTCTTGCAAGGTGTTTTTGGAGAAAGGCGCTTACGCGAGAGCGGCAGCCATGCTGCGCGCGACGGAGGCCAAAGCTAAACGCACGATCACGCAGCTTGGCGACTCGCATAAAGGTTCCTGGCGGGCGGAGGAGAAACTTGCGGCTCTGGCTGCGTGGATGGCGCTCACGATGCGCAGCGGGGGCGAGTAAACTGCGTCGTGAACGACGTGGACCTTGCTGTGCTACGGCGCGGACCGACGCGCGCCATAGATGAAGGGAAAGATCAAGATTTCAACACAGAGGACACAGAGATCACAGAGGACGCGGAGAAGAAAAGCGAAGATGCCGGGCTCCCGACCGAGTCGGGACAGGCGCCGCCCGGCGCTACATTTTATGGACAATGCGGCCGGCGACGATGGTGGCGATGGGCGCGCCTTTGAAGGTGCGGCCGTCGAAGGGAGAGTTACGGGACTTGCTGGGGGATTCCTTGACGTTATAGGTCCAGGAATGATCGACGGAAAAAATCGTGAGGTCGGCGGGATGGTTCGCGGCAATCTTGCGCTCGATGCCGAGGATGCGAGCGGGGCCGATGGTGAAGAGTTCGATCATGCGCATGAGCGAGAGGCGGTTGGTGTAGACGAGTTGCTCGAGCGCAAGCGAGAGGGCGGTCTCAAAGCCGAGGATGCCGAAAGGCGCGCGGTCGAACTCGACATCTTTGAGCGCGGGCTCGTGAGGAGCGTGATCGGTGGCGATGGCGTCGACAGTGCCGTCGGCGAGGCCAGCGAGGAGAGCTTCGCGGTCTTCGCGGGCGGCGAGAGGAGGATTCATTTTGAAGCGGGAATCGTACTGGACGTCTTCGTCGATGAGCGTGAAGTGGTGCGGGGTGACTTCGCAGGTGACGCGGAGACCGCGCTGTTTGGCCCGGCGGACTTGCTCGAGGGAGGCTTTGGCGGACAGATGCGCGATGTGGAGGCGCGCGCCGGTAAGTTCGGCAAGCTGAACGTCGCGGGCGACGCAGACGGATTCGGCGGCGGCAGGCATGCCGCTGAGGCCGAGGCGTGTGGAGGTGACGCCTTCGCGCATGACGGCGCCAGCGGCGAGCGAAACGTCTTCGGCGTGTTCGATGACGGGAAGATCGAGCGAACGGCAGTAGTCCATGACCTGGCGAGCGAGTTTGGCGGTGGCGATGGGCTTGCCATCGTCGGAGACAGCGACGATGCCGGCTTGCTTCATGGCGGCGATTTCGGCGATGGCTTCACCTTTGCTGCCGGGGGATGCAGCGCCGATGGGCCAGACGCGGACGCTGGCGCTGGCTTTGGCGCGATCGAGGATGAAGCGCGTGACGGAAGCGTTGTCGTTGACGGGCTTGGTGTTGGGCATGCAGCAAACAGCGGTGAAGCCGCCGCGAGCCGCTGCACGCGTGCCGGTTTCGATGGTTTCAGATGATTCCTGCCCGGGCTCGCGAAGATGCGCATGAAGGTCGATGAAGCCCGGGGCAACGATTAGACCCGCAGCATCGAAAACTTCCCAGCCTTGTGCCCCGACCACTTTCCCGGCGGGCGCAACTTCCTTGATTTTCTCGCCGTCGAGCAGAATATCCAACGACGCGTCAGTTTTGGTGGCAGGGTCCAGGACGCGGCCGTTCTTAATGAGAAGCATGCGATGGGTCCTTTACGTCGGTCGAGCGCCGATTGCGGGGCTGCTGACCCTCTTCTGCACTGGCGCCCGCAGAGCGGGCGACGGCGGGATGTGCGCCTTCTTCGGGGACGCCAACAATCAACAGATAGAGAAGAGCCATGCGCACTGCGATGCCGTTCGTGACTTGC
Source organism: Candidatus Acidiferrum sp. (assembly GCA_035544995.1). Classification (GTDB taxonomy): domain Bacteria; phylum Acidobacteriota; class Terriglobia; order Acidiferrales; family UBA7541; genus Acidiferrum. Next base: position 201,641 of record DASZZI010000068.1, on the reverse strand, counting down.
TCAAGCACGCAGGATTGGGGACCATCAGCGACCTCGGGCGTGATTTCGATGCCACGATTCATCGGGCCGGGATGAAGAACGATGGCATCGGGCTTGGCGCGGCGAAGGCGTTCGGCGTTGAGCTGGTAGAGGAGAACGTAATCTGCAGCGGAGAGGGCCGGTTCGTGGAGACGCTCGGTCTGGACGCGCAGGGCGAGGACGACGTCGGCGCCCTCAAGAGCTTCTTCGATTCGAAAGACGCGGCGGATGGGAGTGGAGCGCGGACCGATTTTTTCGAGCTCGCTGGGGACCCACATGGCGGGGCCGCAAAGCGTGAAGCGGCAGCCGAATTTTCCGAGGAGATGGATATTGGAGCGGGCGACGCGGCTGTGCTGAATGTCGCCGAGAATGGTGACGTTGAGATTTTCGATGGAACCCTTACGGTCGCGGATGGTGAGGGCGTCGAGCAGGCCCTGGGAGGGATGCTCGTGGGTGCCGTCGCCGGCGTTGATGACGGGAATATCGAGATGGCGAGCGACGAAATCCGGAGAGCCGGAGGCAGCGTGGCGCAGGACGAGGCAATCGGGCTTCATGGCGTCGAGAGTGTGGATGGTATCGAGGAGGGATTCGCCCTTTTTCAAGCTGGAGGCTTCGGCCTGAAGGTTCATGGTGTCGGCGCCCAGACGCGAGGCGGCGGTGCCGAAGCTGATGCGGGTGCGCGTGGAATTTTCGAAAAAGGCGAGGGCGACGGTCTTCCCGCGGAGGGTGGCGAGTTTTTTCAGAGGATGACGCTGAATTTCCTGGAACGGTTTGCTTTGATCGAGAAGAAAGGTGAGTTCGTCCGCGGAGAGCGGTTCGAGGGCGAGAAGATCGCGGAAGTGGTGCGTCACAGCCTCACTCGGTGCGTTGAACGCAAAACGTGAACTAACTGCTTGCAGCTTGCGTTGAAATCCTTCGGCGAACCTCGCCGGTTCGCCTTAGGATGACACGCTTGAGAAATTCGCCGCGACACCCATTCTACTCGACACGGTCGACGAGCACGACGCGCTCTTCGCTGTCGATTTCGCGGAGCCGCACTTCGATGATTTCCGTGGCGCGGGTCTGCACGTTGCGGCCGATGTACTGCGCTTCGATAGGCATTTCGCGATGGCCGCGCTCGATAAGGACACAGAGCGAGACGCGCCGGGGGCGGCCGAGGTCGAAAAGGCCGTTCATGGCGGCGCGGATGGTGCGGCCGGTGTAGAGGACGTCGTCCACGAGGACGAGATCCATGTCGTCAACGCCGAAGGGAATATCAGAAGACTGCAGCACGGCATGGGGAGCGACCTTGGAAAGGTCGTCGCGATAAAGAGTGATGTCGAGAGTGCCGACGGGAATATCAACGCCGTCGATGCCGCGCATGGCGTGCGCGATGCGCTGGGCCAGGGGCACGCCGCGGCGGCGTATGCCGATAAGGGCGAGGTGTTTGGTGCCGCCCGATTTTTCCACGATTTCGTGGGCCAAGCGCTGAAGGGTGCGGTCGATCTCGGGGGCGGACATCAACTGCGCTTTTTCAACGATACGCACGGTCGCGTAATCGTATCATTTGTGACCGCAAAGCGGTCAACACACCAGGGGTGAGGGTGGCGCAGCACGGGTTTCAGGCAAGACTGAAACTGAGTGTTCACACGCTCGTGATAGACTCCGCGGCGAGAGATGGAAGGAGTAATGGAAATGGCGGGACGCGAGATTCGTTTGAAGAAAAAGATGATGAGCGGTTTGTTGGCTCTTTTGGCGCTGGGTTTGACGGCAGGGGCGCAGGCGCAAACGCAAAAACCGGCGCCCGTCGCGAAGGCGTCTGCACGGCCCAAAGAGACCGGGGCGAAGCCGAAATTGGTGGTGATGCTGGTCGTGGACCAGATGCGTGGAGATTATGTGGACAAGTTCCTCGGGCAATGGACGGGTGGATTAAAGCGGCTGGTGGAAGAAGGCGCGTGGTTCCGAGACGCGGCGTATCCCTACGCGGCGACGGAGACGTGCGTGGGACACGCGACGATTTCAACGGGGGCGCTGCCGGCGACGCACGGGATGATCGCGAATGCATGGTGGGACCGCGAGCAGCAGAAAATGGTCACGTGCACGGCAGACCCGAAAGCGAAAAATGCGGGATATGCGGGCGCGAGCGTGAAGGGCGGAGATACGGCGTGGCGAATGGCAGTGCCGGCGTTTGCGGAAGAATTGAAGTTTCAGACCGGCGGCGCGACTCGCGTGGTGACATTTTCGCTGAAGGCGCGCGCGGCTATTACCATGGCCGGACATAAAGCCGACGCAGTGACGTGGCTCGATGCAGGGACGGGCGCGTGGACGACTTCGAATGTCTACGGGACGCTGCCATTCATTGACGATTACGCGAAAGCACATCCGGTGAAAGCGGATTACGGCAAAACATGGACGCTGTCGCTGCCGGAGAGCAGGTATTTATACGACGAGAAGGCCTTTGGCGCCGTTCCGCCGGAGGGTTGGGGCCTGACGTTTCCGCATCCGCTGCGCGGGAAGGCGGCGAGCAGCGAGCCCGACGGCGCGTTCTACGAACAGTGGGAGACGAGCCCGTTTGCAGACACGTACCTGACGCAACTCGCGGAGACGACAGTGGATGCATTGGGGCTGGGCAAGAGCGGCGGGACCGATTTTCTTGGTGTGAGCTATTCAACGGTGGATTATGTGGGGCATGCGTATGGACCGCGGAGCCGCGAAATCCAGGACATCTTGGTACGGCTGGACAAAGACCTGGGCGAGTTGTTTGCACATTTGGATAAGAAGGTAGGACCCGGAAATTACGTGGTGGCGCTGAGCGCGGACCACGGGGTAGTGCCGATTCCCGAAGATATGCAAAAGACCGGAGCGGATGCGGGCGTGTTGAGTTTGGTTGAACTGCACGAACGGATGGAGAAATCGCTCGAGCCGTTCAACTATGGAAAGCCGGCCATCGCTCGTATTTCGGGGAGCGATGTGTATTTTTCGCCGGGGGTCTACGATCGCTTGAAGGGCGATGCAGCAGCGATGAAGACGGTGGTCGAAGCGGCAATGGCACAGCCGGGTGTGGCGGAAGTTTATCGTGCCGAAGAGCTGGCGGATCGTTCGGCGACGCAGAGCCCGCTGCGAAGAGCGCTGGCGGCGAGTTATTTTGCGGGACGCAGCGGAGATTGGTTCATCGTACCGAAGGCATACTGGTTGATGGATTCCACGCCGGCAGGAAAAGCGCGCGACTACGGCACGGGACACGGCACACCGTGGAATTACGACCAGCATGTGCCGCTGCTGCTGATGGGCTACGGGATTCAGCCAGGCGAATACCATGGCGCGGTCACGCCAGCAGACATTGCACCGACGCTGGCATCATTGTGCGGGGTCACACTGGCGCCACGCGATGGGCGCGTGCTGGCGGAAGCGTTGGCGAAGCCGGCAGCGCACGCAGAAAGGAGGAAGGCGGAGGACAGCGCGCGGATGGCGAAACCCTGAGCGGAGTTTAGAACGCAGGCTGATTGATTTTGCGCGAGTGAATTTTCGGGGCGTTGCAGCAGCTTCATGTTATCCTCTTGCGGAAGTGAGCTCCGCAGTCGCTGTTAATTTGAGCGTGCAAATCGGCGCGCTGCGCCTGCGGAATCCTATTCTCGCCGCGAGCGGAACCTTCGGTTACGGCCTCGAATTTGCCCACCTCGTAAATCTGAACCGGCTCGGCGGCTTCGTTACCAAAGGACTCTCCCGCGAACCCATCGAGGGCGCCCCTGCGCCCAGGCTGTGTGAGACCCCCTCCGGAATGCTGAACGCCGTCGGACTGCAAAATGTCGGGGTCCGGGCGTTCGTCGCGGAAAAGCTTCCAGTACTAAGAAGTTTTGATACGGCGGTCATCGCCAATGTCTTCGGGTACACCTTGGAGGACTACGTCGAGGTGATCCGGGTCCTGGAGGATGCCGAGGGGTTGGCTGGGTATGAGTTGAACATCTCCTGCCCGAACGTAAAAAAGGGTGGGATGCAATTCGGAGGGGACCCGGGGATGGTTGCGGAGGTGGTGGGAGCGGCGCGGAAGGCAGCGGCCCGGCGGCCTCTCTGGGTGAAGCTCTCGCCTCTTGTTACGGATATTGGACTTATTGCGCGGGCGGCAGAGGGGGCGGGGGCAGATGCCCTTACGGTGGCTAACACCTATCCGGCCATGGCGGTGGACTTCAGGACCGGAAAGTCTAGGCTAGGCAACTTGACGGGCGGTCTTTCAGGGCCGGCGATCAAGCCGATCACTCTACGGCTGGTCTGGGAGGCGCAGAAGGCGGTAAAGATACCCATCATCGGGCTCGGAGGGGTGGAGACGGTCGAAGATGTGCTTGAGTACCTGGCGCTGGGCGCGTCGGCAGTACAGGTCGGGACGGCCAGCTTTGCTGACCCGAAGGCCAGTGAGCGACTTGCAGAGGGTCTTTCGGAGATACTTATAGAGGCTAAAGTTATTACAATGAATGAGATAAGGGACAAATTTCTTGCGGAAAATGGTTGACACAACACTGCTTCCATGCTACACTTTTTAGGATTTAAGTAGCAAAAAGAACACACTATGAGACGACCATTATTCATTCTGTGGGCTGCAGTGCGATGGGCACTCCTGATGTTCCTTGTCGCCCCGGCGATGGAGGCACCTCTGGTGGCCCACTTGAGCGATCCGGCGAAGCCGATCAAGACCTGGGTCGGTAACGCCAGCTGGTATGGCCCAGGGTTTAATGGGAAGAAGACCGCCAACGGGGAGCACTTCGACTGCGAGGCATTGACGGCGGCCCACCCCAACCTGCCGTTTGGGTCAGTGGTCCGGGTGGTGAACCCCCGGAACGGGCAGTTTGAACTAGTCCGCATTAATGACCGCGGTCCCTATCAAGAAGGACGAGAAATTGATGTATCCTATCGTGTGGCCCGAAAGATTGGTTTGATCCATTCGGGCGTGAGCCAAGTACGGCTCGAATTGCTGGAACTGCCCACGAGGCGTTGACCCCGAGGCATTCGGGGTCGCAAACAAAAGTGACCTTTGATGCCCATCCCCGCAGCAGCCTGATTGTCGCACTTGATTTTGATTCCTTATCCTCAGCCATAAAATTCGCGAAGCAAGTTGCCGATCTGGTGGGCATGTTTAAGATCGGCAACCAATTGTTCACGGCGGCAGGACCCGCAGCGGTGCGGGAAGTGGCGGCGCTGGGCGCGGGCGTTTTCCTGGATCTGAAATTCCACGACATTCCCAATACGGTGGCGGGGGCGGTGCTCTCTTCCGCGGCAATGGCCGGTGTGCAGCTGGTGAACGTGCATGCACTGGGCGGCAGCGCGATGATGAAAGCGGCGGCGCAGGCAATCAGTGCGGGCGTTCCCATGGGATCAGACCGGCCGCGACTGTTGGCGGTGACGATTCTGACGAGTATGGACTACAAAGCGATGCGCGAGGCGGGAATCGGCGGGCCACCGAAGACGCGCGCCGTGAAGCTGGCGCGGCTGGCGAAGAAGGCCGGAGTGGATGGCGTGGTGGCTTCAGTGCAGGAAGCGCGGGAGATACGCAAGGCGTGCGGACGGGAATTCTTGATTGTGACGCCGGGCGTACGATCGAAAGGTAATACGGCAAGTCCAGAGGAAGACGACCAGGCGCGCACGGCAACGCCGGCGGAAGCGATTCGCGCGGGCGCGGATTTTCTTGTGGTGGGACGGCCGATCCTTGCGGCAGCGGATCCGCGGGCGGCGGCGCAGGCAGTTGTGGAAGAGATTGCCGCGGCGAAATAGTTTCCACAGTTTGACCCCCGATTCTTTGCTCCAGTAGCATCCCAGACAGCGTAAGAGTGCGCAGGATTTCGAAAGAAGCCATGTTTCTTCCCACGAAAAGCGTCATTGTCGGCACAGCGGGGCATATTGATCACGGCAAGTCAGCGCTGGTCGAGGCGCTGACGGGGACGCATCCTGACCGGCTGGCGGAAGAAAAACGCAGAGGAATCACGATCGACCTGGGCTTCGCATTTCTGGAAGAGAACGGGGTCCGATTCGGTTTTATTGATGTGCCAGGGCACGAGCGATTTGTAAGCAACATGCTTGCGGGAGCGGCCGGTGTCGATGTGGTGCTGCTGGTGATTGCTGCGGATGAATCGATTAAGCCGCAAACGCGGGAGCATTTTGATATTTGCCGGCTGCTGGGCGTGAAGCGAGGAGTGGTGGCGCTGACGAAAAGCGATCTGATGGACGGCGACATGCTGGAGTTGGTGAAACTGGAGGTGGAGGAGTATTTGCGCGGGTCGTTTCTGGAGCGAGCGCCAATTGTGCCAGTGAGCGCGAAGACAGGAGCAGGCTTGCCGGAATTGAAGAAGGCGCTGCATGACGTCGCCGAGCAAGTTGCGGGAAAGGATGCGGGGCAACATTTCCGACTGCCCATCGATCGCGCGTTTGCAATGAAAGGATTTGGGACGGTAGTGACGGGGACGCTTATTTCAGGAAGCGTCGGCGCGGGAGATGAGGTCGAGCTATTTCCCAAAGGCGGGCGGCTGCGAGTGCGCGGGGTGCAATCGGGAGGTAAAAACGTGGAACGGGCGCTCGCGGGGCAGCGGACGGCGGTGAATTTGGCAGGGATTGATCATGCGGCGGTGAAGCGAGGAATGGCGCTGGCGGCGCCGGGAAAATTTCGCGCGACGCGGCGGATCGATTCGCGGCTCACGCTGTTGCCTTCGGCAAAAAAGCTGAAACAGCGCGCACGCGTGCATTTTCACGCCGGGACGGCGGAGACGATCGCGGAGATTTTGTTGTACGGGCAAAGCGAGTTGGTTCCCGGGCAGAACGCGCTAGTGCAATTCCGGCTGCAAGAAGACCTGCTGGTGCTTCCAGGAGACCGGTTCATTGTGAGGCAATTCTCGCCTGTGATTACGATTGGCGGGGGAGTCGTGCTGGACCCGCTGGCGAGGCGGCCGATGCTGCGGGATACGCGGCGCTCGGCGTTTCTGGAAATGCTGGAGCACGGCAAGGGCGATGAAATTCTCGCAGCGATGGCGGAACGCGCGGCGCTGGTTCCGCTGACCGGGAAACTGTCAACCGGCCTGGGGATGGAAGAAATGGTGGCGCGAACCGGTTGGCTGGAAAAAGAGATTCAGGAAGCAGTGCAGAGGCTGGCGACGGCAGAAAGACTGAAGATTGTAACGAGTGAGCCGCTAATGGTTGTGGCGCGCAAAGCGTTCGAGGAAGTGAGCGGGAAAATCGCGGCTACCGTCGAAAGATTCCACAAGGAAAATCCGCTATTGCCGGGAATTGCGCGAGAAGACTTGCGGGCGAGCCTGGGACGGCGGGTGAATGCGGAAACATTTCGCGCGGCGCTGGGAGAGCTAGCGGTTAAGAAGCAAATTGAATTGCAAGGCGAATCGGTGAGGCGGGCAGGTGCGGAGATCGTGCTGCAGCCGGAAGAAGCGCGGGCAAAGGAGCAAATCGAAAAGGCATTTTCTTCAGCGGGGCTGGCCGTGCCAGCGGTGAAGGAAGTGTTGGCGAAACTCGCTGTCGAATCGAAACGCGCAGAGAAATTGCTGCAAATTCTCCTGCGCGAGAAGAGCCTAGTGCGAGTCACGCCAGAGCTGATTTTTCACCGGGATGCCCTGGCGCATCTGCGGGCACAGCTTTTCGCGTATAAGAAAGCCAATGGCGAGCGGATCAGTGTGCCTGTTTTCAAGGAGTTGACGGGGATCACGCGAAAATACGCCATCCCGCTGTTGGAATACCTGGACCGGGAAAGGGTTACGCGGCGGGCCGGCGATGAGCGTGTTATACTCTAGATTCCCGCCAGTAGTCACCCGGGTGATGGCTTAAGTGGCGTGTTAGAGTCTGGTTGGTAAGGGTAGGAGGCAATATGGAATTCCCAATGCACTGGCTAATCATTTTAGTCGTGGTGCTGATTCTTTTCGGAGGGCGCAAGATTCCCGAGTTGATGCGCGGGCTGGGCGAAGGAGTACGCGGTTTCAAGGAAGGCATGCACGGCGCCTCGCAGTCGCAGTCGACTACGCCTCCGGCACAGACAAACGCCTCGGCGGAGAAGCCGGCGGAAGAAAAAAAGGCGTAACGAGCGCGAGCCGATTTTTTTCGCGCTGGAAGAGATTGGGCGGCCCCTGTGGCCGCCCTTTTTGTTTGTTCCCGTGCAACTTGCCCCTCGAACCGTGGAAGTCCGGCGACTCCAAAATCGAATCTTCATCGTAGCGATGGGCAGCGCAACCGCCGGCGCGACGCCGGCGCTCCGCGACCGCGAATTGTGTCGAAACAGATAAGGAAAACCTTATTTAATGCGGAAAAACTGTCCGTTCGGACAGTAGCGCCGCCGGAACTTTTCGCCCACCATCAGGTATCACCAGGGTGTCAGGGGATTCCCAGATTTGAAACAAAAAGAAAAGATAGGAGAGAGAAATGAAATTCACATGGCTGAAGTGGAGCGCCTTGCCGGTCGTCGTGCTGATGGCGGGCAGCATGGCTCTGGCGCAAGATCAATCGGGGTCGCAATCGTCGGGGCAGCCGCAGAGTTCGCCAGCGCCGGCGGCAAAGCCGGCAACGGCGCAGAAGCCGGATCCTAGTATCGCGAAGCGGAAAGAGAATCAGCAGGACCGCATCGCGAATGGCGTGAAGAGCGGGCAATTGACGGCCGGTGAGACCGCGAAACTGGAAACGAAAGAAGCGGCGATCAACGGCGAAACCAAAGCGGACCGCGCGGCGAACGGCGGAAAGCTGACGGTTGCGGAGAAGGCCAAAATCAACGGGCAGCAGAATAACCTTTCGAAACAGATTTACAAAGACAAGCACAACGCCAATACCGCGCACTACGGAAACAACAAGGTGGGTCAGCGCCGCGAGAACCAGCAGGACCGCATCGCACAAGGGATCAAGAGCGGACAGCTCACGGCTGGAGAAACCGCGAAGCTCGAGAACCAGCAGAAGGGCATCAACCAGCAAGTCTCCGCGGACCGGAAGGCCAACGGCGGCACATTGACGGCGAGCGAGAAGAAGCAGGTCAACAAGGAACAGAACCAGGCGTCAAAGAACATCCACCACAAGAAGCACAACGGGGCAACGCAGGGTTCGGCAAAGAAGCCGTAAGTTTCCTCCACCCCCTGAACAAAAAGAGGCGCTCTCCGAAAGGGGAGCGCCTCTTTTTTGTCGTGAACTGGAGACTCGTGACCGGTGATCCGTGCTCCGTGCCCCGTGTTCTATGAGTGGTGACTCGTGGAGCAGAGCGAATCCTCGCCCCGGACAATCGCTCCCTTCGGCTTCGCTCATAGCAGGCAGGACAGCGATGCTCGTTGCAACACTGGTTTACAGTATGACCCTCCCCCATGTTTTGCATAAGTGTTGATTCTAAAGATGGTTAAAGTGGTTTGTTTTGATACACTTTTGCAAGTGTTGATTCTAAACGTAGTTAATCGGGGACCGATGCGGTGCCGTTTGGAGGCGAGCCTGGCTCAAAACTGCCCGCCCTTACCGCGCCACAGGGCCAGGCGCGGCGCGCAGGTCAGCGTATGACGGGCACTGGCTGTAGCTGATGTGTTCTTATGGCTTCAATTAGTATCGATCTAAGATTGCGTATGCGGTCTGGCGTGAGTGGATGGTCGTCGGCAAAGTTACTCAGTCTTGCAAGTATACCAGTGCTTGTGTCGCCAAGGTACATAGAAAGGCGACCAAATGCTCCTGCTATTGCGTATGGGTTTTTACCTTGTGCTAGGAATGTGTTTAGCGCGAATACGTCTGCACGACTTTCACAAATTTGCTGTATCTGTTGAGGGAATAGCACTTTTGGACGTGCATTTAGATAGCATTGAGCGTCTACCGCGTGGCCCATTTCATGCGCGATGATAGTTTCAAGCTCTTCTGGTGCGTCGAGGAAAAATTCGATGATTCCTTGTGGCACACAGATAAGTGAAGTATGTTCCGCTTCTCTGCCAGTTGGCCGCTGACGTCTATCGTATAGTATGTCTTCACCGTTTATGTCCCATGCGTTGATCTGTGGTGAGCCTATGGGAACGACAACGATTTTCCGTTGCTTAAAGAAAGCGTCCGACTTTAGTTCTTGCACGGTTTTTTCCAACACTATTGTTTCTTGAGCGTTGGGGCCGAGGCTATAAACTGATGCCCCGCCATGTCCTGTAGCGCAGGCCGCTGTTAGTAAGATTAGTGCTTGCTCGGATGGCCATGGCTCGTCGAGGAACATCGCCCACGTTCGCGCCGCAGAAGTTTGCTGTGTTGGAACGGCTAGTATCCCCGGACCGATGTCCGGGGGCGGAACATCTTCGACGGGTTTAGGCTTGGGTGGTAGGGGAGTTTGAGCAAACAGGCCCGGCCCTGACAACGACAGCATAACTGCTAGCAGGACAGCTTCAAGTCTCATCCCGGTGCCTCCTCTCTCCGGCCCGATTTACCCTCAGCCCCCCGCTCAAAGGGTTTAGTTAGTCTAGTCCAAGATCTTCGCGGGAGAACTGAATCAAATCGTCTTGAAATTTGTGGGAGTGCTTGACAAAACTATTGAATCTATTCAGCCCCTCTGGGATACTCGCGTCCACTTTCTCGTAGTCGTTGCTTAAAGCAACCCACCGTTCGAAAAGTCCGCTGTCTCGCACTTTCTTGACGATGAAGATGCGGTCACCTATGGCGACGTATCCCTTTCGTATTGCTTCTTCACGATAGCGGACATCTTCTGCTGGCGTAACGTTTTCTGCTGGCGTAAGGATGTCCGTATAGTTCTCGTGGCGATGCTCCATCATGACCCTAAGGGCTTCACTCAGGGCATCAATGAGTTCACGCCACTCTTGTTTCTTGTTGTCCTTTACCCAAGTCTTCCGCTGGAGCCAAAAGGAGACGAGAATTCCAAGGACTGTGCCCACACCTAAAGACCCAGCGATGGACGCAGCGATGGTTACCCACAAAGGGATTTGAACGGCTGGCATGGTGTTGAGACTCTACAACAAAAACTATTTATGGGGAAAGAAGGCCGAGTAGAATCCCACCCTCTCCCTTTGCCAAAATTTGCCCTCGTTGCGATTTTTGCGTCCATTTTGCGTTCCATATTGGGGAATGAAGGGAAATGACGGGCAGCGATGGGGAGCTAAGTCGCTGAAAATAAACGCAAGCGCTTTGTTTGCAACGGGGTGAAATTGATTCTAAATATGTTAGTGAGACGTGAATTCGGTGCTATCGGGGGCGGGAGATGCGTCCGATGCCGCGGGAGAAGGGGCTGGAGGCGGCGACGGGGGATCAGGCGACATGTGATCGGCAGACTGTTCATGAGAGGTGCGGATGGTTTCGCGCCAGGAATCGGTGCCGTAGGCGTTGATGTATTCGTCCTGGGCGAAGTGCAGGGTTTGGACGAGCGTTTGGCCGAGATAGGCGAGGGTGGAGGCGGTTTTGGGTTTCACCTGGCCTTGGGCGACAGCGGAGAAGAGGCGTCCCAGGGCGGCGCTGAGATCGCAGGCGGACACATAGCTGCCGGAAAGGTGATAGGCGATATCCTCGCCGGCGGCTTCGCCAGCAAGGGCTTGCGCTTCCTTGCGGGCGTGGAACGCGCAGAGGTACGGATGACCGTCTCGGCGCGGAGTGCGGCATTGGCGGCCATCGGCAAAGGTGAAAGAACACAAAGACGAACGGTCGTTTTGACGTGTGACCGCAGAGCGGTCAACGGAGCGATTGGTGGACATGGAAGTCTCCAGAAAGAAGATTTGCGATTTTGGGGGGAGTCTCGCAGAGGCGAGGCGCACTGCTGAACAAGCACAGTCTACCAGAGTGACGATTACAGTGTCAATAAAATTCTGGGATAGGGACTAAGAAAAAAACGGCCAGGGGATATCAATCTTCCGACCAGCCGAGATCGACGAGGGCGTGATAGAGGCGGGAGAGGGGGAGGCCCACGATGTTGAAGTAGCAGCCCTCGACGCGGGGAATGAAGCGGCCGGCGTGGCCTTGAATAGCGTAGGAGCCGGCTTTGTCGTGCGGCTCACCGGTGGCGAGGTAGCGGCTGATCTCCTCGCTGGAGAGCGCGGCGAAATGGACGAGCGTGGATTCGACGAAAGTGCGGCGCTCGGCGTCGGGGAGGCGGATGAGAGCTACGCCGGTGACGACGGAGTGGGTGCGGCCAGAAAGTTTTTCGAGCATGTGGCGCGCATCGTCCGTGGAGCGGGACTTGCCGAGGACGAGACCGTCGAGAGCAATAACGGTGTCCGCGGCGATGACGATCGCAGGGCCGATAGCACGCGCGGCAACGAGTTCGGCTTTTGCTTCGGCGAGGCGCTGGACGTGTTCGTTGGGCGATTCGCCGGGGAAGGGGGTTTCGTCCACCGCGGAAGAAAGTACAACGAAAGAGAAGCCGGCATCGCGGAGGATTTCGGCGCGGCGTGTGGAGGCGGAAGCGAGGATCAGCTTCATCGGGACAATTCGAAGGGAAGGATACTACAGCGGGAGCCGAGATACAGCTTGAGCGAGGGGGCTATTGGCTGTGAGTAAGGAGTTGCTGTAGCCGCCCTTTTCAGAAGGCGGGACTTCTCTCGAGTGTAAACCCCGCGGTCTGAGACCGCCGCCAGTGAACTAGACCACGACGGATTCCTGGTATTCGCCGAAGACGCGGCGGAGGGCGTTGGAGATTTCCCCGACGGTGGCGTAACTCTCGACGGCAGCAAGAATCGCGGGGAGGAGATTTTCGGTAGAGGCGGCGCGGCGCTGGAGCTCGGCGATAGCGGACTTAGCGCGGGCGGAATCCCGCTTGGCCCGGAGGGCGTTGAGACGGGCAACTTGCGAGCGCTCGATTTCGGCGTCGATGCGGAGAGTGGGGATACTGCGCTCTTCTTCGGCAATGAAGTCGTTGACGCCGACGACGATTTGTTCTTTCTTCTCGATGGCGCGCTGGAATTCGTAAGCCGCTTTCTGGATCTCTCCTTGGACGAAGCCGGATTCGATGGCGCGCAACATTCCACCCATGGCGTCGATTTTTTCGATGTAGGCGACGGCACCTCTTTCGATTTCGTTGGTGAGATGCTCGATAGCGTAGGAGCCAGCGACAGGGTCGACGGTATTGGTGACGCCGGTTTCGTGGGCGATGATCTGCTGGGTGCGGAGGGCGATGAGCGCGGCGTCTTCGGTGGGGAGCGCGAGAGCTTCATCGAGGGAGTTGGTGTGCAGCGATTGGCAGCCGCCGAGAACGGCAGCGAGCGCCTGAATGGCGACGCGCACGATGTTGTTTTCCGGCTGCTGCGCGGTGAGAGAGGAGCCAGCGGTCTGCACGTGGAAGCGGAGCAGGAGCGAGCGCGGATCGCGGGCGGCGAAGCGATCGCGCATGATGCGGGCCCAGAGGCGGCGGGCGGCGCGGTACTTGGCGATCTCTTCGAGCAGATCGTTGTGAGCGTTGAAGAAAAAAGAGAGCTGAGGGGCGAAGTCATCGACGCCGAGCGCGGCATCGAGAGCGGCTTGAACGTAAGCGATGCCGTCGGCGAGGCTGAAAGCGACTTCCTGGATGGCGGTCGAGCCGGCTTCACGGATGTGATAGCCGGAGATGGAGATGGTGTTCCACTTGGGGAGCGAGTCGCGGCACCACGCCAAAATGTCTGTGACGATGCGCATGGCGGGACGCACGGGATAGATGTACGTGCCGCGCGCGATGTATTCCTTGAGAATGTCGTTCTGCACGGTGCCGGAAAGTTTGGCAAGGCTAGCGCCTTGTTTTTTCGCGACGGCGACGTAGAGACAGAGGAGAATCGCGGCGGTGGCATTAATGGTCATAGAGGTGGAAACTTTTTCGAGCGGGATGCCGTCGAAAAGCGCTTCCATGTCCTCGAGGGAATCGATGGCCACGCCGACTTTGCCGACTTCGCCCTGCGCGAGAGGATGATCGGAGTCCATGCCGATCTGCGTGGGAAGATCGAAGGCGACGGAGAGACCCGCCTGGCCCTTGCTGAGGAGATAGCGATACCGCTGGTTGGATTCGACGGCGGTGCCGAAGCCGGCGTACTGACGCATGGTCCAGAAGCGGCCGCGGTACATCGTGGGGTAGATGCCGCGGGTGTAGGGAAATTCGCCGGGATAGCCGAGGGCGTCTTCGGGGTCCCAGTTAGGGAGACTTTCTTGAGCGTAGAGGCGCTCAACGGGAAGGCCGGAGATGGTGGTGAAGCGGGCTTTGCGCTCGGCGGATTTGGTCTTTGTGTCGGACATAGAGATCTCGAATTCTCTACTGCCAGGCGATCCCGCCTAAAAGATGCCGGGCTCAAGCCCGGCGCTACGCTAAACCCCCGAATAGACTCTACAATTTGCGCGCGCGGCGGAACGACGTCACGGCGAAAAACGCGAAAAGAGCGGCGACGACCAGGGCCATGGCGATGAGCCAGTGGGCGACGTCGCGCGTCCAGGCGCGAAAAGCGGCGTTTAGCCAGGCAAACGCGAGTATGGCGAAGATCGCCCCCGTCAGCTCATGAAAAAGCTGCTTGAGCGTTCGCCAGAAGCGGCTGAAACTTCCTTGCCGCTGCGGCGCGGCCGCTGCCGCGGGTGCTGCCGTAGACATGAGAGCAGTTTAGCGCAAAATATGCCGAGAACGCTCCTGGCGTGGAAACCGTACGAAAGTACAGGACGAAAGTACTGTGAACAGATTGGAGACAACATCTTGAAGGTCCCTTGTATCCAAGAAAACGTAGGCCTAGAATGACGTGAGAAGTAGGGGAGAGCCAGCCTTGCAACTCGACGATCACCTGAAAAATCTTCTGCGGGAATTGGGACACGCGATCAATGACACGGTGTCCGAGTCGGACCGCATCACCGGGGCGATTGCCGGTGTCCGCGCGCACGGCTATGACATTGTGCTGAAATTGGACGCGACGATCGGGCTGGCAAAACGCGACGCAGCGGCCGCGGAAGCAGCGCGGCTGACGACGCTGGACCGCCGCTTTCTGGAATCGCTGCGCATTCAGGTGGACCAAGAATCGATGGAACAGTCGGACGGAGGGAAGAGGCCGGTGGCGCGACTGACGATGACGCCGCAGGACGTGCGGTTTCTGAAATCACTCCGGATCGCGACGGACGACACAGAATGAAGAAATGGGAGAAAATAGCGGGGATAGGGTTGGTGGGACTGCTGGCAGGATTCTGCTGCTCGCCCGCGGCGGCGCAAGACCCTGTGATCACTCCCATCATCGTCGACACGGCTGTGCCGCTCATAATAAAAGCAGTGAAGCCGAAGCCATCGAAGTGGGTAAAGTTTGAAGGTACAGTGATGCACGCAAACATCGCGCAGATCACGGCGCGCGCAAAGGGCAACGACATGGCCATTCAAACCTTTCCCCTCAGCGAAAAAATCTCCGCCAGAATGCAACAGATTATCGACAAGGGCGGCTACCAGTACGGCGACAAGGTGAAGATTTTCTACGACCCCACCACAATGAAGGCCATGAATATAAAGGGCAAACCCTCGAAGCCCATTTGATTCGCGGAACAACAAAGTGCTTCGCCCTCCTGCCGTAGCCGGACGCTTCTACCCTTCAAATCCCGCGGAACTGACGGCGCTTGTTAACCAATATACGAAAAGAGAACCGGGAAACGCGCCGGCGCACGTGAAGGCATGTCTGGTGCCGCACGCGGGGTATGTGTACTCGGGACATGTGGCGGGGGCGGTGTTTGCGCGCATGGCGCTGCCAAAAAAAATACTGATCCTCGGAGTGCGGCATTTTCCGCGAGGGGAGCCGGTGGCGATTCTTTCGAATGGGGCTTGGCGGACACCGCTGGGCGACGCGGAAATTGATGCTTCTCTCGCGGAAACGCTGCGCCGTGCGTGCCGCTTGTTGCGAGAAGACAGTGTGGCACACAGCGCGGAGCATTCTCTGGAAGTGCAACTTCCCTTTTTGCAAGTCCTCGCGCCGGGATTTACGTTTGTGCCGGTGGCGCTGGGAACGGTGCGCTTCGAGGACCTGGTGAGCGTGGGCGAGGCGGTCGCGCGCGTGCTGGCATCTCAGAAGGAGGATGTGCTGCTGCTGACGACCTCGGACCTGAATCATTACGAGGATGACGCGACCACGCGGGTGAAAGACAGAAAGGCGATCGACCAATTGCTGGCGCTGGACGCGCGCGGGCTGTACGACACCTGCCGGAAGGAAGAAATCTCCATGTGCGGGCTGGGACCGTCCGTGGCGATGTTGACGGCACTGCGCGCAATCGGTGCGAAGAAAGCGGAACTGGTCAGGTATGCGACGTCAGGAGATGTTTCCGGGGACCACGACGCTGTAGTGGGATATGCAGGGATGATCTTTCACTAAGCGATGACTAGGACGCCGTTCGGCAATAGTGGCGTGAAAAAAAGAGGCTCCGGATACCGGAGCCTCTTTTTTGTTCCGAAAGGAAATGTTTAGTGCGGGCGGCCCGATGGAGCTGGCGCCGGATGCGATGCGGGTGCGGACGGCGCGGAAGAGCGCGAAGACCAAGAGCTAGATCGAGACGAACCTGCGCTCGACCCTCCGCGGTCGCCTGCAGAGGCGAAAGCGCGAGGCGCTGGAGGCGGCGTCATGGTGCGCGGAGGATGTGGCGGAGTTGCGGCACGACCGGAAGCCGTTGCGCCGGGAACCCGCGTCACGGTTGCTGTCGAGATTCCAGCGCGCTCGGAAGCTGATGCTCCTGGAACACGGGTGACGGTTGCCGTGGAAATGCCGGCTTTCTCGACGCGCGTGTTGGCCACAGCACCGATTTGGGAATTTTCCATACGGGCTTGTGTACCGGTCTCCGTCCTGGTTTCTTGCGGAGGAGCACCGTTGTTGACGAAGCGATGCTCATGCGGGTCATAGGCAATAGAGGAATCCTTGCTGAGCGTTACAACACGCCCGGTATTGCCGGAAATGACGGTACGCGAGAGTCGCGCGGGAGGCGCAGAGGCCGCGACACTGCTGGTCAACGCTTCACGCGGGGGTTGCTTGAGAACTTTCCAATTTGTGCCGGCGTTGCCGGCCATGCTCTCGGAAACGCCCCGGCCACTAACCGGGAGAACGCCCTGGGCGAGATTAAGGGGTGTCTTGCCGCGCGCGTCCATCGGATGGACGGGAACGAGTCCAAGCGTGCCGCCGGAGTGAACCCATACAGCCGTGACAGGGCGCCAGGGGACGGGCCGGCCGATCCCACCAAAACCAGTCGGCGCCCAAACCCAGCCGAAGCCGGGTTGGAACAGCCACCCGCCAAAGTGATAGGGCAGCCAACCCCACGGTTGGTAGCCGATGAACGACCAACCGAAGACAGGATCGAAAAACCAATTGCCATTATCGAACGGCGACCATCCCAGGCCCACGCCGTAGGGCCGCCAGCAGGATCCGTAGCCGGCGACGGGATACCACGAACCGTAGGTATAGAGATCGCCGAAGCCGGAAGAATAATAAGGCGAGCTGGTGTATTGCATCGCGGCGGTGGTGGCGGTTACCACGCTGTCTTCGCGGCCGGAGACCCAGCGGTCAAAATCGTCGTTTTCGGGAAGCCGGCCGGTGTTGAGCGAAGAATTATCGCCGGCGCGCATGGTCAGAGACTGGCCCTTTTCAAGCGGCGTGGTGTTGTCCTTGTGAAGAACATTGACGTGGCCCTTGAGGACATTGACGCTGCTACCGTCGTCGAAATTGTCCATGCGGAAGCTGGTGCGGCCGGAGGCTTCGACGGTGAAGTCGCCGCCGGTGACGCTGAAGTAGTCGCTGCTGGCGGGATTCACGTAAAAGGAGCCCGTGCCCTGGCGAAGGACCAGACGAGTCGTGCGTGCTCCGTCATTTAGGGAGAGATCGTAGAGTTCGAGGACAGTATTTTCGTTGAGGAAAGCCATGGCGCCATTTTCAAATTCGATTTCCGCGCGGCCGTTGTCCGTGGCAAGGACGTAGCCCTGCCGGATGGGCAGATTGAGCACAGCGGTCTCCCAGACGGCCTTTTGGTCGGCGAGCGGGTCGCCGTGGGTATCGCGCGTAAAGCGCACATCGCCCTGAACGAGGCTGAGACGGATGATGCGGGCGTGGCTCGAATCGGCAACGGCAGGATGGACGCCCGCGAAGAGCAGGGCAAGAGGCAAGAGAATGGTGGAACGGAACAAGGACCGGGAAGTCATGATTACCCCCTCTCGGGGAAGTCGTTCATTTACTTAGACGTTACGCAGAGCGGGCGGGTTGCGTGAAACTGGCCCAATACAATGGTCTCGCCCTGCCGTGGAGACGTCAAGGGAAGAAAGGGACAGGTCAAGGATCTAGAGATGATATAGCGTGATACTCGATTTTGAGGACAGTTTTCATGAAATCGAAATTTAAATTCTTGGCTTCTTGACACTTGGGAAGCGAGACGTTAGTTTCACAAGGGGGGAGTGGTAAATCGCTCCAAGCGCTGTACCGTCGGATGAGCAGTCCTTTACGGACCTTCGTGGAGGGACAGGGCCCGTCCACGAAGGTCGGAACAGTGCAGTCCTAGTTTCTTCCGAGGGAAAAACCATGCAAAGCATTCTCAGACTATTTGCGGGCGTGTTGGTGTTCGCGGTGTCGCTGGCCGGGGTAAGTGCCTACGGGCAAGGAGGTGCGACCGGCGCGGTCAGCGGCGTGGTCTTGGATACAAGCGGAGGATCCGTTGCAAGCGCCGAAATACAGATTGTCGATGCGAGGACGGAGGCAGTCACGCGCAAACTGGCAACCGCCGCCGACGGCACTTTCACGGCAACCCTGCTGCCTCCTGGAACCTATTCTGTGCTGGTGAACAAGCCGGGCTTTACGGAAGCGAGGGCAAGCAACATCGAAGTGCACGTGACGGAAACGACGAGGGTGACGATTTCACTAAAGCCGGGCGCGGTGACGGAAAAGGTGGAGATTTCCGCGCAGGTAGCCAACGTCGAGACCACCACGGCCACCACCGGCCAGTCCATTGATTCTGGCACCGTCCGCGGCCTTCCGCTGGCCACGCAGAACTTTCAACAGCTTTTGACCCTTTCGACGGGCGCGCAGAGTGAGTTGAACGCCTCAGCGCAGCTCGGCCGCGGCGACGTGCGCATCATCGTCAATGGCCAGCGCGAGGACAATAATAATTATCTGATCGAAGGCATCACGGCGACGGACTACAACGTCGCAGAGCTGACCAACACGCCGCTGCCCAATCCCGACGTCGTCCAGGAATTTAAGGTGCAGACCTCGCTCTATGACGCCAGCCAGGGGCGCAACGGCGGTGGAAACGTCAACGCGATTCTGAAGTCCGGCACAAAGGATTTTCACGGCGACGCGTATGAGTTCTTCCGCAACGATGCACTGAATGCCAACGAATTCTTCCTGAACCGGCAGGCACAGCCACGCCCCGTCGTGAAACAGAATATTTTCGGCGTCAGCGGTGGCGGCCCCATCGGTTCGAGCGCCAAGCTGGGGTTTTTCTTCGGCAATTATCAGGGCACCCGGCAGCGCAGCGGCGACTCACCAGGGGCTCTAATTAGCACGAGCATCCCGGTCCTGCCGACGACGCGGGATGCCGCCTCCATTTCCCAGGCCTTCTTCGGCAACACCACCACACCGATTGATTCCGTGGCGCTGGCCTTGCTAAACGTCAAGGGCAACCAATTCGGCGGTGCCGGCGGGGGTTTCTTGATTCCCTCTATACCGGGGACGGTGGGCCACTTTGCGCCCTTCGCCTTCAGCCGCCCGGGGAAATATACGGACGACCAATTCACCACCAATTGGGACCGCGAATTCCGCGGAGCAAAAGACAAGATTGCCGCGCGCTTCTTCTTTAGCAATTTCGAGTCTGATCTGCCGTTTGGCGCCGGCGGGCTGACGGCCTCACTGGGCGGCAGCATCGCTCCGTCGGACCTGAACTTCCCGTATCGATTGCCGGTGCACGGCAGGTTCTTCAGTGTGGCGGAGACGCACCTGTTTTCCCCCACCCTGGTCAACGAATTCCGCTTTGGCTACGTGCGCATCAACAACAGCGCCATAAACGACCCGATCGTGAAGGTCAGCGACCTGGGGATCAACCGGCCGAACAGCAACGTGACTCAGGCGATCTACAAGTTCACGTTCTTCACTTCGGGCTTCCAGATCGGACCCACCCCGCAGGCAGACCAGTTCCAGACGCAAAACAACTACAACTTTGTGGACACAGTGAGCTGGGTGAAGGGCGCACACGTGTTCCGCTTCGGCGGTGACTACACGCGTGTAAACCTCGACAAGCTGTTCCCCCAGGTCTTCAACGGCCAGCTCTTCTTCGCCAACTCAGCGGCTGTCGGTTCCACGCCCGCGTTCACGGATTTCCAGAATTTCCTGCAAGGATCGGCCGCGTTCAACTTCGGCGGCGGCGGCGTTTTCAATCATGAGTACCGCCAAAACAACTTCTCCGTCTTCGCCCAGGATGACTACAAGGTCCGGCCCAACCTGACGCTCAACCTGGGCCTGCGCGTGGAGTTTCTCGGCGCGTTCTACGACAATCTCTACCACATCGGCAATGTGGATCCCGTTCTGGCAAACAAGGGCCAGTACCCTTTCCTTTACCCGAAGGGCGTCAACGGCTACAACGTGCCTGGGTTGAAAGGGACCTCGAGCAGCACCACGCTCGATAACAACTACGCCACCGGCTGGGGACCGCGCATCGGTCTGGCCTATGATCTTTTTGGCAAACACACGACGACCATTCGTGGGGGCTACGGAATCTACTATGTGCGCGAAGACGTCGGGGCCGTGGACCAGCTCTCTTTCCAGGCGCCTTTCATTCCCATCGTTTTCTTTCCCTCGCAGCCGGGCATCAATATGGCAAATTTCTTCGCGGGCACGCCGGCGACAAACATCAATGCCGTGCCGGTGGGGGGCAAGCTCGATCCAAATTTTCTTCCCGTCTTTTCCCACTTTCTCGGCTTCACCAAGAACGATACGACGCAAGCGCCCATGTATGACGGCACCTCTATCAACCTCTTCGCCCTTCAGGTTCCTCGGCACTTCGTCGTGCCGAACACGCAGCAGTGGAACCTGACCGTGCAACGCTCGCTTGGCAAGCAGTGGGTGCTGGAGGTCGGTTACGTGGGCACGCACGCAGTCCATTTGCGCGAGACAAGCAACAGCCTCCAGTCCGCTAAGGTTACCGCCTCGAACCCATTGATGCTCAGTGGGCCTCTATGTAACCCCAACCCCTGTGTCATTACTAAGAACACGATCGCCAATGCCTCCGCTCGTTCACGCGGCCAGGGAATAAACGGCTACTCGGGCTTCGAGCTTTTTGCCGACGACGCCTATTCGCACTATCATTCTGCGCAGGTGACCGTTTCGCGCCGCTGGGGAGCCGGCTACTTCCAGAGTGCCTACACTTTCTCCAGGTCCACAGATGTCGCCTCAACGGGCAATACGGCGTTCATTACCATCTTCAACGACCAAACCAATTTCCAGACCTCGCGCGGGCTGTCGGACTTTGACCGCAAACATCGCCTGGTTGCGAGTTACCGCTACGACTTGCCATTCGCTAAGAAAGCCACTGGCTTCAAAGGAGCCGCGCTGGGCAATTGGGCCATCAGTGGTATTACAATTTTCCAGTCCGGCTTGCCCTTCTCGATTATTGACTCACTCGGGGGCCAGGCGTTTGTCGCGACCACGACGGTGACGGTAACCGCCAATCTCGCCTCGGGTCAAACCATATCCAATGGTTTAACCCACGGCAGTGTGCAATCCCGGTTGAATAACTATCTGAACCCGAGTGTATTTGCTGTAGCGCCGCTCCTTTCTGCAGCAAACGGCGGCGACGGCGTGGCAACAGACTTCGGCAACCTCGGGCGGAATATCTACCGGGGTCCGCGTCAGCAAAACTGGGACTTTTCGCTGATCAAAAACTTCCGGCTGACCGAGCGCCAAAGCTTGCGGTTCACGACGGACTTCTTCAACATGTGGAACCACCCAGTGTTCGCCAACCCGTCTGTCACTGACGTTCAGACGATCCCGCTGGGCAACGTTTTCGGCGCTATTGTTGCGACCAAGGGAACACCCCGACTGATCCAGTTCTCGCTGCGGTACGCATTCTAGTCCACGGAAAACTATTTGATCCCGCAGGGGCACGAACTATCGTGCCCCTGCGTTTTTGTTCCGCTCAGTGGCATTGCACGAAACACACAAATATCGAGACATAACGAAATCGCTTGCCGCAAACACGAGCTGGCTGCGCATCCACCACCTGCAAATGATATGATTTTGCCCCTATGCGGCGAATTGCATCGCGAGTTGCTCAACTGAATGGCGAAGGAGCGCTGGAAGTATTTTCGCGCGCGAAAGAACTCGAGCGGCAAGGCCAGTCGATCATCCATCTCGAGCTGGGCGAGCCGGATTTTCATCCGGCAGCGCCGGTGGTGGATGCGATTCGAAGCGCGGTGGCTGCGGGAAGGGACCGCTACGTTTCAACACGCGGGCTTCCGGCACTACGCGAAGCGATTGCAGAATATCTGAAGCGGACGCGGCGGCTGGAAGTCGCGGCGGAGGAAGTGCTGGTTGCGCCCGGGTGCAAGATGGCGCTGTCGCTGGCGATGATGGCGCTGATCGAGCCGGGCGACGAAGTGATGTATCCCGAACCGGGATTTCCGATCTACCCGTCGTTCACGCGCGGGCTGGGCGCAACGGCAGTGCCATTCGCGCTGGTGGAGAAGAATAAATTTCAGCCCGATTTCAGAGAGATTGCCGCGAAGATTACGCCGCGAACGCGCGTCTTGATCTTCAATTCACCCAACAATCCCACGGGGACGGTCTTCGACGAAGCAGCGCTGAGGCAAACTGCCGAGCTGGCGGCGAAGCACGACCTTTGGATTGTTTCCGACGAGATTTACGCGCGAATATTATTCAGCGGGGAGTACAAGTCGATATGGGCGCTGCCGGGAATGGCCGAGCGCACCGTGATTATCGACGGGTTTTCGAAGAGCTTTGCGATGACGGGTTGGCGGCTGGGATATGCGGTGGCTCCGAAGCAGGTGGTCGACGCGATGGATCTGCTGGTCCTGAATACATTTACCTGCGCGGCTGAGTTCACGCAGGTGGCGGCGATCGAAGCGCTGCGCGATTCGACAAATGCCGTGGAAGCGATGGTGGAGGAATACCGGAAACGGCGAGATCTCTTTGTTGCCGGACTAAACCGCATTCCCGGGTTTCGCTGCCTTGCTCCGGACGGCGCGTTCTACGCCTGGGTGAATATCGAAGAGACTGGACTGTCCGCGGAGGAAGTCGCGAAGTTGCTTCTGGAAGAGGCCGGGGTGGCGGGAATTGCAGGAGCGGCATTTGGTCCAGGCGGGAAAGATTACCTGCGGTTTTCTCTCGTGAGCGCGCGGAATTTGCTGGAAGAAGCGCTGGCGCGCATGCAGCGGGTTTCCGTCCGCTGGCGCGCGGCGGTCGCACGTTAAGACAGAATCTCCATCGCGAAAGGGACAATGAAAGGTTTGATTCGTTTGGGGACAGCGCTGGCTTTCTGTACTTTCGGAATACTGGCGGCGCCAGCGGCGAATGCACAGGCAAAGCCTTTGCCAGGGGGCGATGCCGGCAAGATTTACGAGCGATTGCTGAAGCAGATCGATCAGATTCCCATTTACGACAACCATTCGCACGCCACCTTCCCGGACGATTCGGACATGGATGCGATGGCGTCGTCGCCGGATGAGAGCACGGTAATGCGGCTGCGGGATACAAATCCAGAATTTGTGACGGCGGCCAAAGCACTTTTCGGGTATCCCTATGAAGACTTCCAGCCTGAGCACGCGAAGTGGCTGATCGACAAAAAGAAGGCCCAGGAGAAAGAAAGAGGCACGGCGTATTTCGACGGTATTCTGGACGCACTGAACGTCGAGACGTGCCTGGCGAACCGCGTGGCGATGGCGCCGTACCTCGACCCGAAGCGGTTCCACTGGGTGTTCTTCGTCGATTCCTTTTTATTTCCGTTTGACAACCACGCGCAGGCGGCCAAGAACGGCGACCTGGGCGTGTATATACCGCTGCAGGAAAAAGTGCTGCAGCGTTACAGAAAGCAAGAAAATGTGAGCGCGCTGCCGGCGGACCTGAAGGGTTACGAGGAGTTTGTGCGGCAAACGCTCGAGGACAACCAGAAGCAAGGCGGCGTGGCAATGAAGTTCGAAGCGGCGTATTTCCGCTCGCTGTATTTCAGCGACCCGCCACGAGAACGCGCGGAAGCAATCTATGCAAAGTACCACGCGGGCGGCGCTCCCTCGGACGAGGAGTACCGCACTTTTCAGGATTACATTTTCCGGGTCTTGATCGATCAGGCCGGCAAACTCAACCTTCCGGTGCACTTTCATAGCGCGGTTGGCATCGGAGATTACTTCAGTTTGCGAAACGGCAATCCGCTTAATTTGGAAAATGTGCTGCGCGACCCGCGGTACAGAAAAGTGAATTTCGTGCTGATTCACGGCGGGTATCCGTACACCCTGGAGATGATCTGGCTGACGGCGGCGAAGAATGTGTATACGGATTCATCGCTGGTGGGCTATTACGTCTACCCCTCGGAGCTGAAGAATATTTTGAAACAATGGATTTCACTGTATCCCGAAAAAATTATGTTCGGGTCGGACGCGTTTCCTTTCAACGAGGCGGTAGGGGCGGAAGAAACGTTCTGGCTGGCAGTGCGGTCGGCAAGGACGGCGGTGGCGGCAGCGCTGGCGGAATTGGTGGCGGAAGGCGCGGTGAGCGAAGAGAAGGCGCTGGAACTGGCACGGATGTATCTCCACGACAATGCAGCAAAGCTGTACGGAGGGAAATAATGAGCACGCCCGCGGAATTAAAGTACATCGCGTGGAACAAGGTCACACGCGAAAAGATGAATCCGTTGATCGACCGCGAGATGGTGGTCGGCGAAAAAGTGATGCTGGCCCGCGTGCTGCTGAAGAAAGGCGCGCACGTGCCGCAGCACCATCACCATAACGAGCAGGTGACGTACATTCTGGAAGGCGCCTTGAAGTTCGCGATCGATGGAAAAGAAATTGTGGTGCGCGCGGGAGAAGTTTTGTGCATACCTCCGCACATGCCGCATGAAGCGTGGGCGATTGAAGATACCGTCGATCTGGACGTGTTTACGCCGCCGCGAGAAGACTGGTTAAACAAAACGGACGATTATTTGCGCCACGGCCGTTAGCTCGATCAGCTAGCGGGAATGCCGGCATCGTTTGGCATTCCTAAAAAGGCCTCAAAATCCAGCTAGTAGATGCTGTGGGCAGAGCCTGCAACCTTCAATTCGCCATCTTGCGCTGACAAAATGTAATCGTCTCCGCTTTCCCCGCTCTACGGCGAGCGCGTGAAGATGGAACTCCGCGCGGATTTCTTCAATGTCTTCAATCACGCACAATTCAGCAATCCGAATACAAGTATCACGGATAGTACATTCGGGCAGGTGCTGAACACTGGTGATCCGCGCATTATCCGATTGGCCTTGAAGCTTTCGTTCTAGCCGCAAGGAGGGGATCGCAGAAGATCAATGGGCCGCAAAGGTCCCGTTCGGGCCCGATGCAGCCGAAGGCCTTGGAAAACGCTACGGTATTTGAGCGCGGACCGCGCGTTTATAACCAAGTACGCTGGCGGTAGGCGCGATACTCTTCGCCGAATTTTTCTTCCAGGACGCGGGATTCAGTGCGTGCGCGGAGGACTTGCATGGGAATGACGATGATCAAGGCCAGCAAATACTCCGGGTGACCAGAGAAAAGAATGAAGCCCGCAATAACGATCGAACCGAAAAGATAAATTGGGTTACGGATGCGAGAGTACAAACCGTGCATAACAAGCTGGCGTGCCTGCGCGGAAAGTGAGAACGACTTGCCGAGTTGCACGTGTGCCGTAAGCCAAAGCACGAAGCCTGGGATCACCAGACACAACCCCAAGGTCTGCATCCAGGTCCACGGGCTCGGCAAATGACGCGCGGTGATATAAAACGCCGCGCCAAAGAGAATCAAAAAACCAATAATCCTGAGGGGTATCATCACACTCTGGTGGCCTCGACGGGTAGGAGCTACCAGATCTTGCAGACTTTCTCGCGGACCATGGCGTCGCCCTTCTTGCAGCCGAACGCCTCGGCGAACGCGGCGGTGTTTGAGAGCGGCCCGTTGGCGCGGAAACGCGGCAGCGGGTGCGGGTCAGTATTGGCTTGCAGGCGAGCATATTCGGGGCGCACGTTTAGGGCCCAGTTTTGCGCGTAGCCCAGGAAGAAGCGCTGCTCCGGCGTGAAACCGTCCATCTCTTTCGGACGCGGCTTGCCCTCGAAGGATTTCTGGTAGGCGGCATAGGCGATAGTTAGCCCGCCGAGGTCGGCGATGCTTTCGCCTTCGACGAGTTTGCCGTTTTGGTGCAGATCGCCCTCCACGACGTAACCGTCAAATTGTTTCGCGACGCATTCGCCGCGCTCCTTGAAGTTTTTCAAATCTTCGGGCGTCCACCAGTTGCGCAAATTGCCCTGGCCATCGAACTGCGCGCCTTGATCGTCGAAGCCGTGGGTGATCTCGTGCCCGATGGCAGCTCCCATGGCGCCGTAATTGTAGGCGTCGTCGCGGTCCGCATCGAAGAAAGGAAGCTGCAGAATTCCCGCCGGGAAGACGATTTCGTTCAACTGTGGATTGTTGTAGGCGTTCACGGTCGGAGGCGTCATGCCCCACTCCAGGCGGTCGACGGGCTTGCCGATCTTGGCGAGGTCGCGCGCGGTTTCGAATTGTAGGGCGCGAAGTTCGTTGCCGAGATGAGAGGTGCGGTCGATCTTGAGCGAGGAATAATCACGCCACTTATCGGGATAGCCGATCTTGATGTTAAAGGCCTGGAGTTTGGCGAGTGCCGCTTCGCGAGTCTTCGGGCTCATCCACGGCAGGGTTTGCAAATCGTCGTGCAAGGCTGCGATCAGGTTCAGCACCATTTCCCGGGCGCGCACCTTGGCCGCCGGAGGAAAATATTTTTGGACGTAAAGCTGGCCGAGCGCTTCGCCCAAGTTGTTATCTGCCGCTTGCGAACACCGCTTCCAACGCGGCTGTAGCTCTTTGGAACCAGTAAGGATACGCCCGTTGAAGTTGAAGTTATCCTGCACGAAGGCATCCGAAAGGGCGCCGGCCCAGCGGTTGACGAGGTGCCAGCGGTAATAGGTTTTCCAATCCTCGAGCGAGACGCTCGCAAGCATGCCGTTCAGGGCCTTGAAAAATTCAGGCTGGCCAATGTTCAGCTCAGAGAGCTGCGAGCTGCCGATGGAGC
This sequence comes from Candidatus Acidiferrum sp., assembly GCA_035544995.1. Taxonomy (GTDB): domain Bacteria; phylum Acidobacteriota; class Terriglobia; order Acidiferrales; family UBA7541; genus Acidiferrum. The sequence goes on along the minus strand of DASZZI010000068.1, from coordinate 174,477 downwards.
GGAAATAGGCTTCCCAGGAAAAATTCGGTGTGAGAACCTGCGCCTGAGCGAGCGTCATCTTGTGGTAAACGGCCTGTGGATCACGCAGCTCGACGTTGGTCATGGAGGCTTTGGCAAGAGACGTTTCAATGGCCATGATGCTCTGGGCTTCAGCGGCCGCTTTCTCCGGAGCGTCGCCGAGCAAGGTCAGCATCTTGGCGACGTGTTGGATGTATTGCTCGCGGAGCTTTTTGGAGTCGGCGTCGTCTCGTATGTAGTAATCGCGGTCGGGAAGGCCGAGGCCGCCTTGATTGGCTTCGCCGATGACCTTTGTGCTGTCTTTAAAATCCTGATCGGAGCCGAAAGCGAAGAGCACGCCCCCGCCGATAGTCTGTAGATGGCCACCCGTATCGAGCAGGCTGGCGCGATCGTGAACGGCATCAATGGCGGAGAGCTCGGCTTGCAACGGCTTCAGGCCCTGCGCTTCGATCGCAGTGGTATCCATGCAACCAGCATAGAAATCGCCGATTTTTTGTTCCGTGGAGCCGGGCGCGGCGGACGTGTTCGCGGCCGCGGCATCAAGAATTTCACGCAAAGCTTTTTGATTCTTGTCGGCCAGAGTGATGAAACTGCCCCAGTCGGGATATTCCGGCGGGATGGGATTGCTCTTGAGCCAGCCGCCGTTGGCAAACTGAAAAAAGTCATCGCAAGGCTTGCAGGTCTTGTCCAGGTTCGTCAGGTCGTAGCCGTGCTGCGGCGCATCGTCGGCTGCCCTGGCCGAATGGCTGCCAGTGAACACCAGGAGGATTGCAGCGAGGCACAACAGGGCCAAGGAAGAGCCAGCGAAAATGCGGCGTACGATCACAAATCACCCCCAAGAAAATAATCTGACCAATGCGGAATTGTGGCCGGGCGCGGGTCGCGCATTTGAAATATCCGGCATGACCGCCGAGCGGCCCATCCTTCCTTGCCCCCTTCGACGTGCCGGGGGGTGATTGGTAAGTTTCCACGATCGCCGGGCGAGGGAAGTTTAGCAGATTGCGGTACGGCTGCCGAACTTGGAACGCAAAGCGAGAAATAGATTCCAGAGGGATGGTAGGCCCGTGCGGGCTCGAACCGCAGACCTCCACCGTGTCAAGGTGGCGCTCTAACCAACTGAGCTACGGGCCTAAAATAGAGAGTTAGTTTACCATGATCGGCGCGGCAAATCGGAACGCGAACTGGCGACAAAAACCAAGGTGGCCACATGATGCGAGTAACGATTGATGCGGCGTTGAAAACGAAATGCTCACGGACAGCGCTCGGCTGCGTGACGGCGCATGTGGAGGCGGGTGCCTCGGTTGAGGCGCTGATCGAAGTGATGAAGGCGCGGGAGACGGAGATTCAGAAATTGCCCCACCCGCGCGGCGTGCTGGCATCGGCGCAAGTGGAAGCCACGCGAAGTGCGTACAAAACGCTGGGCAAAGATCCGGCGAGATACCGCGGATCGGCGGAAGCGCTGCTGCGGCGAATTGTTGCCGGAAGAGGCCTGCCGCAAATCAACGCCGTCGTGGACGTGATCAATCTCGTGTCCGTGGAGAGCCGCTTGCCGATTGGGCTGTACGATCTGGCGAACGTGCAGGGCGACGTTGTTTTCCGCAGGGGCCGAGCGGGAGAAACATACAAAGGGATTGGGAAATACGACCTGAATCTGGAGGGCCTACCAGTGTTTTGCGATGCGGTTGGTCCGCACGGCAGCCCAACGAGCGACTCGGAACGCACCATGGTGACGGCAGAGACGAGACAAGTTCTCGCGGTCATTGTTTCTTTCGGAGGCGCCGAAGGGCTCGACCGCTGGGCACAAAGAATGTCTGCGCTGCTCATGCAATACGCTTCTGGAAGTGAGATAGAGATCCAAGTGATCCAGTGACCCCTCGCTGTCACTCGGGGCAAGCTGGTGACTCGTGGAGAGTGACCAGGGAAGACAAGCGAATGCGGGAAAGATAAAGCTTTTGGTTGGGCCTACGAATACCACTCCCTATTCTTGCAAGAGCGGCAACCAAAGGGCATAGCGGCGCTCTTCGTTTGCAAGAAAAGTAAACGATCTTGATGCGCATGTAGTGGGAGAAGCCGGAAGGGGCGCTCACGGGGTGAAGGGAGGGGACCGGGGAGGCGCTGGCTGTGGCTTCCAATGACAAGGGGAAGAAGAGCATAATATTATCGTATTATTAATATATATTGTATGGTATTAACTTAGAAGCGCTCACCAGAGGAACTCACGACCTGGCCTGGAGACTTCTTCCCACCACAGCACGCTTGACTTCCGCAAGCGATCGAGGCACCATTTTTGGCCACCCATGCTCAGGCCCATCTTCCACTCCGAAAGCTTGAACAATTTGTCCTACCCGATCAGTCTTGAAAAGAAAGATTCGAACGGAGGCTGTACAATCCAGGGACCGGTTCTCGGAAGAGGCGCAGTCCTGGACTCGCAGTAGTCTTCATTCGGAGGGCTGATGTCTCCAACCGCCTCGGAAGGGAATCCCGGCTACCCGCCTGGGGATACCGCCACAAACATCGCTCCTCCCCCCTCAAGCATCGCATCGAATCCGTGGGTGCAGCTCGTCGCAGGCGTCATCTGCATGGCCATGATCGCCAATCTGCAGTATGGCTGGACCATTTTCATCAACCCGATCGATGCCAAATATCACTGGGGCAAAGTGGCGATCCAATTTGCCTTTACCCTCTTTGTCCTCTTCGAAACCTGGCTTGTCCCCTTTGAGGCGTACCTTGCGGACCGTTTCGGCCCGCGTCCTCTCGTCATAGCGGGAGCCTTTTTGATCTCACTCTCCTGGATTGGCTACTCGCGAGCAAGTACTCTCGCTGCTTTATACACGGGGGCGATCATTGGCGGAATTGGGACGGGGCTCGTATACGGCACGTGCATCGGAAACGTCGTAAAATGGTTTGAGAACCGGCGGGGCCTCGCCGCGGGTTTGACGGCCGCCGGCTTCGGCGCAGGCGCGGCCGTCACCGTCATCCCCTTGACTCGCTCTCTTGCTTCCCGAGGGTACGAGGCGACCTTCTTCGAATTTGCGCTAATCCAAGGTTTTGTCGTTCTCCTTGCGGCGTTCGCGCTCAAGAAACCGCCCAAGGGCACGGCGGCGCGGCGTTCGAATCCTCGCGCGTTGCAATCGAGATTCGACAGCACCCCGCTGCAGACGCTTCGCAGCGCCGTCTTCTGGATCATGTATATCGATTTCGTTCTGGTGGCCGCGAGCGGCCTGATGGCGACCGCGCAGCTTGCCCCCATCGCCAGCGGCTTTGGAATCGCACAGACGCCCGTTACCCTTCTCGGCTTCACTATTCCGGCGCTTACGTTCGCCCTTTCTCTCAACAATCTCATGAACGGCCTCAGCCGGCCGCTTTTCGGCTGGATTTCGGACTTGATCGGCCGTGAGGTCACGATGTTCCTAACGTTCCTGGCCGAAGGAATCGGTATTTTTTGCCTGAATAAGTACGGCAAAGATCCAGTGTATTTTGTGATTTTGGCGGGCCTGGTCTTTTTTGCCTGGGGCAATATCTTCAGCATATTTCCTGCGCTCACTTCCGACCACTTTGGGAAGAAGTATGCCACGACAAATTACGCGCTGCTGTATACCGCCAAAGGTTGCGCCGCGTTCTTTGTGCCCCTTGGGGGCATCATCGCCCTCAGAACCGGGAGCTGGTCCACAACCCTTGAAATTGCGGCCATCGCCAACATCGTAGCCGCGCTGATGATGGTCGTTCTGGTTCGTCCTCTCCGGGTGCGTGAATTACGACGACAAGAGGCAGGAGCTGCTCTTGCGACCTAAGGCTCGCCTCCGCCTTGGCCAGCCAACCGCGCTTGGACGTGAAGGGATTGTTTCGTTGGGGAACAGAAATAGCCCCCCGCTAAATCGACTCGACCACCGACCAAATTTTGGGCATGAGCTTCGAGGAAGCGGGATATGCGAGGCCGCTTGCCGTTTTTTGGCCAGCGGCCTCGCTTTTTTCAAAAGAGTGCCTCACTCCAGGCACGCCGTGGTGATAAGAACCTGTCAGTCAGCAGCCGGGGCGTCTGCGTTTAGTTCGGCTTCGTTGCGGAAGAAGGGGATCACACCGGGAACCAGCCACTTGTCCCACATCTCGTCGACCTTACTCTGGAAGTAATCAATATCATCCTTCGTAAAATGTGCGAACCGTCCCTGCTTGAGTAAATAATCCCGCACGGGCAGCCGCCTGATACGGCGGTCAGCGATTTGCTGCGTTTTGCCGGTCAGCTTCAGCACTCGATTTTCCACTTCGTAGAGCGGCCAAACTCCTGTAGTTACCGCCAACTCGCCCATTTCGTGGGAGAGATACGGATCGTAGTCCCAGCCTTTGGGGCAGGGATCCAGCGAGTGAACAAACGTGGGCCCGCCGATGGACAAAGCTTTGCGCATGGCATTCATCCCCTGCAGACCGTAGGACATGCAGATGGTGGCGACGTACCGGCAGGTGGGATGACCGGCCGCCATCATGCCCGCCATGTTCTTCTTCCAGCGATGGTGCATGATTCTCTTCATTTTGCCCGGAGGGCTGAAGGTTGTGTGCGCGCCCCACGGTGTGCTACCCGAAAGCTGGATGTCGGTATTGGCGTAGGACTCGTTGTCGTACATCAGAATAAGGAGGTTGTAGTCAGGATGGGTAAGAGTCGCCGAGATCCCCCCCAAGCCCATATCGGCTCCGCCACCGTCACCGCAGAAGGCAATCACATTGATCGGCTCGTTCTTTATCTTGCCTTTGCGCATCAGCGCCTTCAGAGCGGCGGCCGTCCCCAGCGCGGCCGCTCCGCTGCTGCCCAGCTGAGTGTGCATCCATGGCACCACCCAAGAGGTGCTGTAGTAGGTGGTGTTCGCCACATACATGCACCCAGTGCTGCCCAGGATAATGGTCCTGGGACCCGCGGCTTTGGCCATCATTTTCATGAGCAACGCCGACTCGCAACCCTGGCATGTCCTGTGACCCGAGGTGAAGAACTCCTCCAGCGGGAGCTTCTTGAGTGCCTTGAAGGCCTCTAACTCCTGAGTCGGATCGATTTGCACATAGGTAGCCATCGCTCTTCCATCCTTTCTAATGGTAGCAACACATCAGCAAGAACAAACTATTCCCGCACCCCAATCCATTGTGTAAGCGGCTCCGATTTGCCCTGTCCAGCTCGGTAGACGGATGCGGTGATTTTCTCCACGTCGGGCACGGTGACTTCGCGGCCCCCAAGGCCGGCGATGAAACCCAACACCGGTGGCCTCTTTCCAGGCGACGGGTAGAGCGCGTGGCGAACCTCGCCGGCCACCACGCCGCCGAGATAGGGCGAACCGAACGAGTAGTCGCGGTCGATGACCCCAACGGCGGAGAAGCGCCCCAGGCACTTCGCCAGTTCCTCGGCGGCGAATGGCCGGAACCAGCGCAGGCGCACGAAACCGACCTTCTTCCCTTCCGCGCGCATTTTCCGGATGGCGACTTTTACCGGCGTGGACAGCGTGCCCATGCCCAGCAGCACCACGTCGGCATCCTCGGTCATGTATTCCTCGAAGAAGGGATTGCCGTAGGAGCGCCCGAAGATCCTCTCAAAGTCAGCGTAGGCTTCCTTGATGACGCCGTAGGTGCGCTCCATGGCGGCATAGTTCTGCCTCCGGATCTCCATGACCCAGTCTTCATTGCCTTGCGGGGCCACCGTAATGGGATTGTCGGGGTGGAGCAGCAGTTCTGCGCGGTTGTAGCGTGGCAGGAATGCGTTGACCTTCTCTTGCGAGGGGATCTTGACCAGCGCCTGCGAGTGCGTGAGGAAGGCGCCGTCGCAACTGATTGCGCACGGCAAGAAAATACGCCGGTCTTCCGCTACCCGATAGGCGATCAGGGCAGTGTCCAGCGCTTCCTGTGGGTTGTCCACCCACACCAGTTGCCAGCCGAGATCGCGGACCGCCAGCGCGTCGTTGTGCTCCACACCGAACGCGCCTGGATCGTCCAGGGCCCGGTTGCCCACCATGGCTACCATCGGAATGCGCAATGCGGGTGTGACCGTCAGCGCTTCCATCGCGTACATCCAGCCGACGCCGCTGCTGCCGCAGAACACGCGCGCGCCACAAGCGGATGCGTGCTTCACGATTTCAAATTGCGAGTGTTCGCCTTCCGCCACGATGTACTCACAGTCCATTTCACCATCGGCCACCAGCTTCGCCACATACTGCATGACGGTGTCGTAGGGGCGGATGGGATAGGCCGTAATCACGTCCACATCGGCCAACTTGCAGGCGACGGCAATTGCTTCGCTGCCCGTGATAAGGGCCGTTTCGTCAATCTCTTGATGCTTTTCGATTTCTAAGGCCACTGGCACCATGACAACTCTCCTCCCTGAACAATTAGTCCTCGCGGGCAGTTTCTAACATCTCGGGAATCTGCTCTTCGTATTGTCCGCGATAGCGAAAACCGTGCGTGCGTTCCGAATGCCCTGCTATCTTCTCCTGAAGCCACTTCCCGTAATCCTTCTTATCGCTCTTCCACATCTCCCACTGGCTGGCGTTATCGCGGAACTCCGTCTCATTCACCATGGTGACGCATTCTTTAACGGGACAAACCGCCTCGCAAACCCCGCACCCGCAGCAGGCTTGCATATTGGCGTCATACAAACCGTCAGGAGTGACGTCGAAGCAGGAGTCCGGGCAGTGCAGCCAGCAAAGCGTGCACTTAATGCAGGTATCGAAGTTCACCACGGGCCTCATGGTACGGGTAGAGAACTTTTTGAAAGTCGGATTGCGATCAGGCCGGAATCCCCCTACGGCATGCGTGGTAGGGTCTTCAAAGGCACGGCCTGCGGGAATGCTGGGGATGGTAACGCCATCGCGCATTTCATGCCACTTCGGTAGTTCAAACGTGTAGGGTGTTTCGGGATTACCCTGGTCGGGTCGAACTGTGATCGTGGTGGTTCGCTCGTAGGCCCGCGCCGCAGATGAGGCTTTGATGGGATCCTTCCACTGGTCCATGATCACCTTTTGGACCGATTTCACGCTGAACAGGTCAGGCAGGATCCGGGAAATAGCACCGAGGAGGCGCACATCCGTGTGGTCGTCCTTGTAAACCCAAAGGCCGGAAAAGCTGACCGTGCCTTTAAGAATCGCCAGATTATACGGGGATGCCTTGCGATGGGCCATCCCGATGATGGTGTCGGGCTGCTCGCGAGAAGTTACGATCAAAGTGCCGCCGGGTTTCAATAGCCGGTTGACAGGTTGCAGCCCGTACCAGGCCCAGGACTCCACGCCCTTGCACAGAGTGTCGTCCACGGCGATGGTAATGTCGACCTCTTTGGGCTCGTACTTCGCCATCCCTTCCTCGAGCGTCACGTCATCGGTGGCCACGATGGCGAAACTCTTGGCTGGAATGCCGTTCCGCTCCGGGCTGTCGCCGTACCGGCCAAAGGATATGCCTCGCTTGCCTTCTTCGTGCGCCGCTAGCACAATCGCGCGGCTGATGTTCTTAGCAAGAGTTTTCTGAAAGATTCCCCGATAAATAATCTCGATCGCGAAGAGCCGGCCCATAAGTTGACCTCCACTCAAGTTAAAGCTTATTCAAGACGATGCCTTCAATTTCTTCGATGTGCCGCCGCATTGCGGTTTCGGCGGCGGATGAATCGTGCCGCTGAATAGCCTGCAAGATCAGGCGGTGGCCCGCGAGCGACTTTTGCAGGCGCCCTTCCACTTGCAGCGATTGTTCGCGGCTCTCTCGCAAGAGATCCATGAACGCGTCCAAGACCCTAAGGACCACGCCGTTTTTGGCTGCGGACGCAATGGCGTAATGGAACTCCGAATCCTCTTCAATAGCCAGCTCGCCTCGATCCACCTTTTCCTCTTGTCGGCGCAGGATGCCTTCCAGAAGGTCCAAATCCTCGGCCGAAGCGTAGGTGGCGGCGCGCCTCGCCAAAGTGGGCTCAATCATTTCGCGGAATTCCAGCAACTCGCTCACGAGCTCCCGTTTAGGGAGCAGCGCCGCTGCCAGAGGATTGATTAGGGACTCGGACGAGGGTGCAAGAACAACCGTTCCCTCTCCCTGGCGCGGTTCCACCAGACCCATTAGCTCAAGAGCCCGAATGGCATCCCGCAGAGAGCTTCGGCTGACTTGGAACATCTCCGCCAGCTCGCGTTCGGGGGGAAGTTTATCGCCCGGCTTTAGCAACCCATCCCGAATCAGGCGTTGAATTTGATGGGCTATCTTCTCGTAGACCTTGGTCTTACGGACTACGTCAACGTCGCTCTTGGCGATAGGCATAGGAGGTGTGCCAAATGGTCCGATGACTCACTTATCGGACCACGCTAAATTTCGCTCCCTTTAGCCACTCTTGTCAAGTCTTTTTTTTCGCCAGGCGCATTGACGCCAGGAGGTGAAGCCGCGACCTCCCAATGAAGGAGGCGGCATATGTCGAAACTCCCGACGGGAGCCAGGACCCTCCACAGAGTTCATGCTAAACAGGTGGCGTTCCGATCTCCGAGCGATTGGAATTACCACCCAGACTCCAAAACCCCGTTGATTCCAGAGAACCCGCCGTTCAACGCGAAAGGGGTTCAGTGAGTTGAGACTCGCTTGGGGCGACGCGGTGCTTGAGGAAGCCGCGGGCGGCGAGAAGCTCGGCGTTGAGGAGAGCGGCGCCGGCAGCGCCACGCACGAGATTGTGTGAGAGCAGTGTGAGCTTGACGTCGAGGAGAGGACATTCGCGGACCCGGCCGACGATGGCGGCCATGCCGTTGCCGGCATTCAAGTCGCGCCGAGGCTGCGGGCGATCGGGTTCGTCGAGAACGACGACGGGATGGCGCACGGCCGAAGGCAAGGACGCGAGCTCGGCGTCCACTTCGAAGTTCTTCAGGACTTCGCGGACTTCATTCAAAGAGGCGATTTTTTTCAGGCCGACGCTCACGCATTCGAGGTGGCCGTCGAGGACGGGTACGCGGTTGCAATGCGCGCTGAGGCCGAGGCCGGCATCTACAAAACGCGCGCCGTCCCATTTGCCGAGGAGCTTCTGCGGCTCGGATTCCATCTTTTCTTCTTCACCGCTAATGAACGGAACGACGTTGCCGTAGATGTCCATGGAAGCGACGCCGGGATAACCCGCGCCAGAGACCGCCTGCAAAGTAACGACGAAAATTTTCTCGAGGCCGAAAGCATCAGCGAGCGGTTTCAAGACAAGCACGAGACCCGCGGTGGAACAATTAGGATTCGTGACGATGAAGCCGCCGTCATAGCCGCGGTTTTTCTGTTGCAACGGAATCGCATCGAGATGCGACGCGTTGACCTCGGGAATGAGCAGCGGAACGTCGGAATCCATGCGATGGTTCTTGGAGTTGCTAACGACGGGATAACCGGCCCGGGCGAAGTCTTCTTCGGCAGGCCCGGCGACGGAAGAATCGAGCGCGGAAAAAACGAAATCGCAAGCGAGATTCGGGTCGAGGCCTTTGACGACGAGACCTCGCGCTGCTGCTGGAATCGGGGCGTCGAGATGCCAGAGAACGGCGTCAGCGTAGCATTTGCCGGAGGAGCGCTCGGAGGCGGCGACTTCGGTGAGCTCGAACCAGGGATGATCGGCCAGGAGCTTCACGAGGCGCTGGCCGACGAGGCCCGTGGCGCCGAGAACGCCGGCGCGCCACTTCTTCGTTACGCTCCTTACCGGAGCGTTTGACTCTTGAGCGCCCCTCACCGGGGCGTTTTCAACGCGTCTCGGCGGCGCGTTCGCTGGCTCTTGCGACTGCATATTGCCGTCACTCCCCTTTGAAGAGTGTGAACTCATGACTGCCGCTCCTTAGAATCCGCCGGAGCGGCTCTGGAGGGGGCTTAAACGAAAAACCCACCGCCAGGTTAGCTTCTGGCGGTGGGTTGGAAACTTTTTCTAGCTTGCTAGTTGTTTCTCCACGAGCCGGAAGCGGTAATGGTCGACGTAGTCGTAGTCGACATAGACGTCGTGGTGGTAATTCGCTTCCTGGCGATGGACATCATACCGATTAATACACTAACACAGCCCGGTACCCGGGGAAAGTGAATAGATGATGGGAAGGCGGGTTGGTGTCGCAAAAATTACAGGCGTGTGCCGGAGCGGAACATGCGTATGAGATGCACGGAGGTGAGTAAAAACTTCGAACTAGTACTAGGGTAGATGGGCCGCGAAAGTTGGCATAACTCATTCTATTTGCAACGATTTAGGAAGGAACGAAAGCCGCCAAGTTTGGATTCTCGCGTGCTTTCCCACCTGGAGGAGTGTGTGTACTCACTCGTTTGAATGGGGGGAAGAAATGTTTACAAGAGTTAACGTCAGGCTCGCCGCCGTCTTAGTGGCGGGGTTCTGCTTCTTCTTTGCGGTGGCACGCGCAGCCGCACAGAATCAGATCATGGGGGAAGTGCAGTTCTCGGGCACTACTAAGGTGGAAAAGGAATCTGGAGTCTGGGTGGACGGCCAATACGTGGGCTATTTGAAGGAATTAAAGGGTAAGAAGAAAATCATGCTCCTGCCAGGAAAGCATCAGATCACCGTGCGCCAATCCGGCTATGACGATTTCACACAAGAAATTGTGGTGGAGCCGGGGCAACCGCAGACCGTCCAAGTCATACTGAACATGAGTTCGCGAGCTTATGTTCCGGAGGTCACCTCTACCCTAAAGCTGAAGGTACAGCCGGATCGCGCGGCCGTCTTTCTGGACGATAGATTTGTAGGACATGCCGGCGAGTTCGGCGGAGCGTTTCGATCCATGCTGATCAGCCCTGGGAAACACCGCATCAAGATCGAGCTGCCGGGTTACCAGACGTTTGAGACCGAGATCAATCTGCTTGCGGGACAGAAGTCGGAACTGAAAACAGAGCTCGTCAAGGGCAGCATCGAGCAAGCTGGCACGCTCATCAAAAAGCCCTCTTAATTTTTCCTGCCCATCGCAGGGCGTATTTCACGGCGCGTTGCGGATCACTCTTCACACGGCCACTCCGAGTAATCGGGGTGGCCGTTTCTGTTGGATGGAGCAGCGACGGAGCAATCACAAATGAACTCGTGAGCGAAAGACAGCTTTTAGACGGAAGGATCGTCGAACAAGAGGCTAGAGCATGTGAGGCCGGATTCGGCCTTTTGGAGTTCGGAGATGTCAAGCGGAGCGACGTGAAAACCGCGGGACTCGAGGCGTGCGCGGGTGCGTGGAAACGAAGCGGGAAAAATAACAGTAGCGCAGAGAGCAAGGGCGTTCGAGGCGTGCGGCTCTTCGGGGGCGACATCGATCCAGTCGTAGCCGGCGAACGGTGCGGGATCGATCCAAGCGCGGTTGGCAAGGAGCGTGTTGCGGCCGATGTGCGTGACTGCGGACTTGAGATGAAGGCAGCCCGTGACGCGGACCGCGGTGATTTCGTAGCCATGCGGCTTGAGAATCGCGTCGAGCTGCCGGATGCCTTCGGCATTGGTGCGGCTGGAGAGGCCGGCGAAAAGTTTGCGGCCGATGCGAAGAATATCGCCGCCTTCCATGGTGCCGGGAAGCGTGACGTATTCGAGCTTGCGACATTTTGCAAGGGCCTGCGCTAGGGACGCCGCTTCTGGACGCCGCGATTCGGTGCCGAGCGGCATGATCACCGCAAGTTCATCGAGAACGATAGCTGGATCTTCGACAAACATCGAGTCGGGCAAAGCGGGTTCGGCGGGCAGGGAGATGACGCGGGCGCCGAGTTTTCCGAGAAGTGCTTCATAGGCGCGGTGCTGGGCCTGCGCTTTGCCGAGGTCGATGGGCTGCCGCGGAACGAAGAGCAACTCGCAGTTCACGAGAGCAGGACTGACGGCGCGCGTGATGGCAGTGAGCATCTTGAACCGGGAAAGTGTACACGAGAAAATCTTGAGTGATGGGATGGGAATAGATAGACTCGGGCCGCAAGAGCGGAGAAGGAGTGTGGCGAATGGCGCTAGGGCAGAGAGTTTGGAGCTTGCTCGTTGCTGGTGGTCTGGCCCTGAGCACGTGTGGCGCGGCAAGCGCGAATGGTCCGGGCGATAAAACGACAGCGGCAGTGGACGAGATCTTCGCCGATTTGGCCAAGCCGGGGTCGCCGGGGTGCGCGCTGGGTGTCTATCGCGGTGGGAAGATCATTTACGTGAAAGGATACGGGCTTGCGAATCTGGAGGAAAACATTCCGATCACGCCAGCGAGTGTGTTTGATATCGGCTCGACTTCGAAGCAGTTCACGGCGGCGAGTATTCTGCTGCTTGAGAAGCAAGGCAAGCTTTCGGTGAACGATGATGTGCGAAAGTACGTTCCCGAACTTCCCGACTATGGGCAGAAGATTACGATTTTGCACTTGCTGAATCATACCAGCGGACTGCGTGATTATTTGACGCTGATGGAACTTGCGGGAATCAACACGGACAGCGTGACGACGGACGAGGATGCGCTGGCGCTGATCACGCGGCAGAAGGCGCTGAATTTTGTTCCCGGGAGCGGCTGGCTCTATAGCAACACGGGATTCTTTTTGTTGTCGGTCATCGTAAAGCGCGTGAGCGGAAGAACGCTGCGAGAATTTGCGGCTGAGAATATCTTTTCGCCGCTGGGAATGACTCATACGCAATACCGCGACGACCACACGTCGGTCGTTCCGAGCCGCGCGATGGCCTACGATCCAAAGGAACATGCCGATGGCTATGTGCTGAGCGTTTCGTACTTTGAGCAGACCGGAGACGGCGCGGTGCACACGTCGGTCGAAGACATGCAGAAATGGGATGAAAATTTCTACAGCGCACAAATTGGAGGGAAAGAATTTCTTGCGGAGATTCAGGAACAAGGCAAATTGAACAGTGGTAAGGTGCTTGATTACGCGAAAGGGCTGTTCATCGAGGACTACCGCGGGCTCCACACAGTGAGCCACGGCGGAGCATGGGGCGGATACCGTGCTGAATTATTGCGCTTTCCGGAGCAACATTTTTCAGTAGCCTGCCTGTGCAATTTGGGAACCGAGGATCCTTCGAAGCGCGCACATGAGGTGGCAGACATTTACCTTGCAAGTTCGCTGAAGCCAAAACAAGAAAAGAAAAAAGAAGGAGAGGAGAGCAGAAAGAAAAAAGATTCGATCAAGCTCACGGAAGAACAGATCCAGGCCTACCCGGGTGATTACTGGAGTGAGGAACTAGGCGTGGCTTACCGGCTGGGGGTTGCAGATGGGAAATTAAAAATTCTCAAAGTAATGGATGCAGCCGGGTTCCCCCGGCTGAACGGTTCTCGACAGGATGGGTTGCGCGCGACAGGAGTGGACGAATTTGAAGCCGTCGGCACACCGGCTACGATTCATTTCAAACGCGATGACAGAGGCGCAGTGAAGCGATTCATCCTAGACGCAGGGCGGACAAAAGGCATGATTTTTGTGCGCGGGGACCCTGAGGCAAAGTAAGGAGAAAGCGGGCGCTACACACAGGAAGAGATTCGCTACAACGCGCGGGAGCGATTCCTTGAGTCTTATGGACAGCTGCTCCGGTTCTATGGCCAGGGATTGACCGGGGCCATATGCGTATTCCACAGAGTGGCGATACCCGCGCCCAAGAGCATTCCGGCAAGGACGAGACCAATCACACCGAGTGTTACCCAGAAGCTCGAATCAACCGGTTTGGGATCGCTAGAGGGCGCATGTCGCGGCTCCGCTGATGCATGTCCTGTTGCCGGAGCTGCGGGCGTTGTGGCGATCGTCGTCAAGGGATGCGAAGTCGCGAGATGATCCGAGAATTCGGGTTGCGCGACAAAGCAATAGCCCTTGCGCGGAATGGTCTCGATGTAGAGCGGCTTGTCGGAAGAGTCGCCGAGCGTCTGGCGGAGCTTGTTGACCGTGGTATTGACGTTGGCGTCGTAGTTGACGAGCGTCTCGGCGGGCCAAAGGCGCTGGCGCAATTCCTCGCGCGTGACGACCTCACCCGGCTTCTCAAGAAGCGCCAAGAGAATCTGGTAGACCTTGCCCTGGAGCTTAAGCCGGGATCCATTCTGAGTGACTTCTTCACGCTGCTGGTCTATTTGAAATGAGCCAAAGCGGATGTAGCGAGGCCCCGCCTGTAGCACTTGACTGGTCCCTGCGTCCGTTCCGCCTTCCAGAGTCGGCATAACGTCCGGTGTCATACACCCCATCCTTCTTCTTGTAAGCTTAGACGCAGGGACCGGATAAATGTTTGCAACGACATAAATTCTTGACCAAACAGGTGGGAATTTAGGCGAACTGGCAAGTAATGATTCATAATCGTTACCATAACTTGTAGCTATCTGCTCTTAATATCTTTCGCCAAACTATTTGCCCTTAAGCGCTTACCCGTTAATACGATTCAATTTTGGAAATTCGTAAGTATATGGAGTCCGAGCTATGCCGATAAGTCCTGGCAAAGTGCGGCAATTCCGCGGGGCTCGACCGACGGCGGAAAAACGTTGCAGGTCGAGTACGACTTCACCTAGGACCGAAAAAAGCAGGGATTTCGCCGCCTCCCCCGGCTAATTTGTGGACTTTGCCGGAAGAACCGAGACCTCGACGCGCGACGGAAAACTCTTCGAACGGTAGATGTGCTGCGTGGCCTTCTGGTAGTCGGATTCTTTCGCTTCGAAAATATTGGCCACAAACTTCTGGGGATTGCGGTCGTAGATCGGAAACCAAGTGCTTTGCACCTGCACCATGATGCGGTGGCCCTTCTTGAAAACGTGATTGGCGCTGTGGAGATCAATGGTAAAGGGCGTGATCTTGCCCGGAGTGATGGCCTCAGGCTTTTCGAGCGAATTGCGGAAGCGTCCGCGAAAAATTTCATCGGCGATCATCAATTCGTAACCAGAAAGCTTCCAGTCCTGCGGATATTTTTCCGGATAGACGTCGATCAGCTTGACGACCCAGTCGGAGTCACTGCCGGTGGTGGAGGCGGAGAGCTTCGCGGTGACCTGTCCCGCAAGGGTGAGGTCTTCTCTTAGTTCGTCCGTCTGCCACGTCAGTACATCGGGGCGATTATCAACAAAGCGCTGGTCCTGGACGAGCCAGGTATACCAACTCCCGGGATGGTCCTCGGGGTAAGTCATATCGACAGGGCGGTGACGATACGGAACGGGATGCGCGGGATCGCTGAGGTAGGAGTCGAAAGCTTCGGAGGCATCGGTTTGCGGGGCATCAAAGGAAAGTTTGCCGTCTTCGCGGAAGTACAGGTTGCGTGTCTGCGCTTCCCGGGGAGGCCAGGAATCGAACTTCACCCATTTGTCGCTGCCGGTCTGGAAGAGCAAGGCCTCCTGTAGCGGCAGTTGTCCCTTGCCTTTGAGCCAGTAAGCAAACCACGGCGCCTGGATGTTCTGGCGGAAATATTGTGCGGTGTCACTTCCGAATGGGATCGCCCCGAGGGAACTGCCGGGCCCGGCCGCCCAGCCACCGTGATTCCACGGGCCCACGGAAAGATAGTTGAGATGGCCGGAATCGTTCTTCTCGAGGATTTCGTAGATCTTCATAGGGCCGTAAAAATCTTCCTGGTCCCACCAGCCGGCGACGTTGAGATTTGGCACCGTCGGCTTCTTCAGGATCTGCGGCATGGCCTGGTTCTTCCAGAAAGAGTCGTAGTTCGGGTGAGCGACAAAATCATTCCAGGTGGGCAAGGTGCCGTGCAAATAGTTTTTGTTTACGTTTGAGAGGGCGCCGAGGCGCAGATACCAGTCGTAAGTGTCGAAGCGGTCGAAGTCGAATTTGAAATTCTCCTTGGAGGTTTCCATCATCGCCGCATATTCGAAACCGTAACTGAGACGGAAGGCGCCATTGTGATGAAAATCGTCACCGAGAAACATATCGGCGGGCGATGCCTGCTCGGAGACGGCTCTGAGCGCCGGATGCGGCTCGAGCATACCCATCACGGTGAGCCAGCCTCCGTAAGAGATTCCGAGCAACCCGGCGCGGCCATTATTCCGCGGGACATTCTTTACAAGCCAGTCGATCGTGTCGTACGTATCCGTGCCTTCGTCGATGGCCTTCGTATCTTTCGGGTCGCGGACGGGCCGTTGCATCACGAATTTGCCCTCGGAACCATACCGACCGCGAATGTCCTGAAAGACGAAGATGTAGCCGTCAGGGATCATTTCGGTATAGAGACCCAGCAAGCGGCTGTAACCCTTGGCATCGTCCTGAGTGCCATAAGGTGTGCGCTCAATGATGATGGGCAGCGGCTCGGTGGCGTTTTTCGGTGCGTAAATTTCCGTGTGCAGCTTGATGCCGTCGCGCACTGGGATCATTACCTCGCTCTTGTCGAAGATCTGCGAATAGTCCGGAGGCTGCTGCTGCGCCGCGCCGGGAAACGCCGCGGAGAGCGCCAAAGCGATGGCGGGAAATATGAGCTTGCTGACCTGCAAACGCATGGAACGCATGAAAAACTCCCCTGGCGAAGCTTGCCTCGCTGACAATTCTCATGAAACGACGTGAGCATAGCATGGCAGCGGGGTGTCTTTTTCCGCTTGACACTATGGCGTCTCACGATATAGCGTATGACGACAGATTAGCTGGCAAGGAGGTCCCTTGAGTCCCCTAGTTAACAAACATCCAGAGCTTTACGGCCCTCTCACTCCAGCCATGTTCCACGTTCTGCTGGCGCTGGCCGGCGAGGACTTGCACGGCTATGCCATCCTCAAGGAAGTTGCATTGCGCACCGACGGCAAAGTCCGGCTGAGCACCGGCACACTGTACGGAATTATCAAGCGCCTGCTCGCCGACGGCTTGATTGTGGAGCTTCGCGCGCGTCCCGCGCAACGAGAGGACGATGAGCGCCGCAAATATTACCGCCTGACATCGCTCGGCCGGCAGGTAGCTGCGACCGAGGCCGAACGGATGGATGAAATTCTTGCCATCGCGCGTGCCAGGCACCTACTGAAGCGCGCGCGAACGGCTTGAGCGGACCTTGCCCGTGAGGTCAATCCTCGTCCTCCCCGCCAATATATAGTACGTGGGTGAAGCCGAGGCTGCGCGCCATATCGAGATATTCGTTCAACTTCTTTTCGTCAATCCATGTTTGAATAGGTCTTATCATAACTTCTTTTCCAAAGAACAACTCTGTGAAGTCTTCACCGGACAGACGAATCTTTTTGAAATAAGCCTGAATTTTTTCTACTACGTCTGGTTCGGATAATTTCAAATTTGCCATCTCTTCGACCTCCTCTCGAAGGCGAGTATCGCCGAGATGGAGCGCAGAGCCTAGCCGCACAGAGGTTAGGTGTTCGAATCAGCAACGGGCAACACATAAAACATGGTGCTCGTTTCTGGAGTGCGCGCAACATAGAGAGGAGAGTTGCTCGCGGCACGATTCTCGATAGGAGTAATGAAATGAGAAAAGCAATCGCAATCGCGTTCGCACTGTTCGGTTTTGCAACACAGGCTTTCGCCGGATGTTCTTACACGGCGGATTGTCCTATTGATGGAGAAACATCTCTTAAGGTTCGCTGCGAATATAACGTCAAAGACTCCAGCGAATCGTGCCTGTATGAGCACTATGTCAAGGGCGGCAGCGGTGGAGAAAAACACCGTTTTTGGGTCACAGGATGCAAATAAAACTCTAATCCTCGAACACGTCGGCGGTCTCTGGCTCGGCATTATGTGTTGTATGCGTTCCTCGGCCACATCAACTTGGTGGATATCAACAAAGGCGATTCATTTCATAGCGAGTTGTGGCGGATCGAGAAAGTTGAGGAGCATCAGCGATAGCTAAAGTTGCGATGACTGGGGAGAAGAAAATCGGCGATATAGTCATCGATGGGCTGGTACAGGACTTGTTCTCCGGGACTTGGGTTCCGATACGCGATTACAGAACTCTGCCTGACTGCAAGTACCCCGGCGTCTACCTGTTGGCGTACACCGACGAAAACTTAATCGGGCAGCAAGTCAGGACGCAGGACATCTACTACGTCGGCGTGACTCAATCGTGCGGCGGCGTCAGACAGCGTCTGTACCAATTCCTTTGTGGGCTAGAGAAGCCCGTGGCACACAGCGCGGCTATGCGCTTTCTCTCGGAAGTGGCCGCCGGAACTCCTTACTCGCAGTTAGCAGAAAAGAGGCAGTTCTTTGTGACATCGGTCTCGGTCGAGTGCCAGCCGCGCAAGACCTTGAGGACGCCCGTAGACCTTCAGAAGTGTGGCATTGTCGCCGCGCTTGAGTGGTATGCGCTGGCTCGTGTCAAAGAGGAAACTGGCGGCGAGCCTTTCCTTAATAAGAAATAAATAGACCGTGAAATGGTAGCCGTCGTCGGGAACACGGCGGGAGGCAACAATGAAAATAAAATATCTAGCCTTGGTTCTGCTGATTGGATTTGCGTCGGTCGAGGCTACCGCGCAGTCAGCACCACCTCGAAAGGACATACCAGCGATAGCTAAAGCTGCGAATGGAGCAATCGTAACTATCATCACGGCGACCAACGATAAGCCGATAGCGCAGGGCACTGGTTTCCTTGTCAGCCCGGACGGCGTGATCGTGACGAACTACCACGTCATCGAGACCGGCAACGTCGCTATCGTTAAATTCCCTGACGATACCGCCTTTCCCGTTGATGGTGTGCTAGCAACCGATAAAGTCCGCGATCTCGCCATCATCAAAATTCACGGTAAAACCTTCCGAACGCTCGCGCTTGGCGATTCAGATGATATTCAAGTCGGTGAAGAAGTCGTTGCAATCGGCAATCCGCTCTTGCTTGAATCAACTGTCTCGAACGGAATAATCAGCGGAGTGCGATCATCGAAAGAACAAGGCGGTAAATTCTTGCAGACTACTGCGCCGATCTCCCCCGGCAGCAGTGGTGGGCCATTGTTCAACATGCGCAGCGAGGTTGTCGGCATCAATACTTTGTATCTCGAAGGCGGCGAAAATCTGAACTTTGCGATTCCTGTCAATGACGCGAAGCTCCTGCTCTCCCATCAATCCGCGAAGCTCCAGAACTTGCCCAACGAAGATAAGTCAGCCCCCGCGGATGTGCCTCTCCCTACGGAAGCGTCTCCCCCAACTCCAGACGAAGGGCCGAGCGTTCAGCCGAAACAGACCAAAGAAAACTACTACATTCGAGCGCGTAGAAATGAAACCTACACCATTGAGTATAGGGGTCACCAACTCACAGCACATTGTCGTGAAGCTTTGGCCTGGCATGACGGCAAGGATAACTTAGGCACGCCAATGACTGAAAACGAATGTGAATATTTGTGGGGCAAGGTTGGTAAGTATATTAGTGAAGATTTGATGGTCCGGCAAGATAACGAGTTGCGCTATCGCCCGTTGGCTGGCGACCCCGATTCCTTGCAAGTAGCAGATATTTTGGACATCACGGACGATGTATTGCTGGCTGCGCCTAAGCATCCGCACCCCGCACCCAAGACTAGCCCCGAAATTCAGAAAACGCTGCACTGGATTCAAAACACACTCGATGACGGGGAGGGCAAAACACTTTATGCAGGGAAGGATGAGGAAACCGACACCTCCCGAAACAACCGAATGCCTGAACTGAATGGCTGTCAGGTGACCTTCGTCTATGAAACTAGGCAAGAAACCAGGGAAGGCTCGAAGGCAACTTTTGTCTACAGGAACCAGGTCAATCTGGGAGATCTTGACCCAACCTCCCTTACATCTGATGTTATTTCTCATGATGTTTTGGGAGACCCCGTGAGCATGGTTCGTGTGCACACTACAGACAAAGTGCCATCGGTAAGTCTGGCTGCAAGTTATAGGGGATGGGTACCAGCACACGTAATCCCCACTACCGATCTCGTTTGGGAGCTTCCTTCACCCTACGCTGAGCGGTTTGTCAAGGCTCTTCATCATGCCATTACACTCTGTGGTGGTAAGGCCTCTACCTTTTAGGATGGTCGGCGAGTGTATTCACACTGAAAACCGGGTCTTGCCCCTGAGATTCCTTCCAGCAGCCGAGAAGCGGCAGGTGGGGAAGAAGACTCTAGTTGCGCCGACGGATCCTTTGACCTTCCTCGGCGTGGCCGCAGTGCTGGCGGCTGCGGCGTTTGTGGCCTGTTATTTGCCTTCGCGCCTCGCCTCTCGCATCGATCCCAACGTTGCGCTCCGCGTCGAGTGACGCGCCGCGGCCGTTCTTATCCGCAATTACCGCGCAATGCGCCCGGTCTGAATTCCATCCTTCAGATCATAGATCGCTCCGACGGTTCCGACGACACACGTCTTGCGATTGAGCCCGAGCCGCTGCCGCAGGCGATAAACAGTTTCGATTCCGGTGCAATGCGCTCCGAGAATTTGGGCGATCTGAAATTCGTGCAATTTGTCCGCTGTCCAATCGAGCTGTTCGTCGGTCGCTGCAAACAGGTGAAAGCCGCCGATCGCCGCCGGCGCCGGCCGCAGAAATTCCCGCGCGTAATGCAAAATATAGATTGCGAGCGAACTTTGCAGCCGACTGGTCAAAGCTGGAATACAGCGTGTGTTCAGCCCAATCCAGTTTTCCGCCTCTAAAGGTCACCGTACCAACCAAGTCGTACTCATTCTTCTCGTTCTTCTTCGTAATCGTCCAGTAATCGCCTTCAATCGCGGTTGCGCGCTTGATTTCATACCCCCCTTCGGCCACCTTCGTGATGACCGAATCTTTCGGCATGCCAAGCTGCAATTCAGTGCCGACCCAAATTCTCGCGGGCTCTGCCTGAGTTTGACCAGCACTAGCGTGCTTATTCCACAGAGAGGAGAGCAGAAAACCGAGGCAGACGCCGACCAACAGATTTTTCATGTGGCCTCCGATGCCAAGAAGCAGCGCTAGCATAAACAGGTTAGCCTAAAAAGAAAAAGCCACGGTCGCATATTTCGTGCGCTGATCGATTCAACCGTCTGGCCGGAAGAGCTAGCAGCAGAGAAGCCCACTGCCTTCATAGCCAGCTCATTGCCGCAGCGAAGCCGCAGTCAAGGGCGACCATCGGGAGCCGCGTCAGCGGGCCTGCCCCTTGACGGCGGCGAGAGCGGAGGGACATTTCGTTGGCGGTCAATCGTTCAGAGTTGGAAGTGCTGCAACTTTAGAAAAACACCGCTGGAGAAACGTGGAATCGTTTGCTCAATTTCTCGATGTGGGTTTTGTTGAGGTCACGTTTCTTGTGCAAGACTTCGGATACGATGCTTTCAGAGCCAAAGATTGGGACCAGATCTTTTTGGCGGAGATCATTGGCATCCATCAACCTGCGCAGGACTTCCAGCGGGGAAGCATCAGGAATGGAATAATGCTCTTCTTCGTATGCTTCGATTAGCGTCATCAAGACTTCAGCATACTTCTCTTCTTCAGTTGTTGGATTATTTTTGCTTGCCAGTTTGTCCAGGACCGCGAGATATTCCTCATGTTGGCGCTCGGATGTAATCGGCGCTGGCGAGCTAACCTCCAGCGCGTATTTTTCGGATACTACAATCATGACTTTTGCCACTCCTTCTCGTCGTATTCAGCGTGACTCAGAATGCGTCGGATGTAGACCATTCTCCACTTGTATTTGATAGTGGCGATCAGCCTGCACCTGTTATGGCTTATATCGAACACCACGAAGCGCCCGACCACGTCTGAGTTTTTCCAACTGTTCCGAACGTCAGTAAAGTTCTTCCAATCCGCGTTCTTGGTTATCTTGTACCATGCATTTAGGGATGCACCCCATTCGCTGTGCTTGGCGGTCGCTTCTCTAATCGCCTTTCGGCTGACGATCCGCATGAAGAATCTTCGCATTTTGCGAAGTTAGTGTCAACCGGAAAAATTCGATTCTGAACGCAAAAAATGCGGCGCTTGCAGTGAAGAGCCGCGCCAGACACAAGAGGCAGTTGTAGCTTGCCATTCGCGTCGAGTGACGCGTGCCGCTCTTGTCCGCGATTACCGCGCGATGCGCCCGGTCTGAATTCCATCCTTGAGGTCGTAGATGGCGCCGACGGTGCCGACGACGCACGTTCGGCGGTTGAGCCCGAGCCGTTGCCGCAGGCGATAAACACTTTCGATTCCGGTGCAATGCGCGCCGAGAATTTGGGCGATCTGAAATTCGTGCAGTTTCTCCGCTGTCCAATCGAGCTGTTCGTCCGAAGCCGCAAACAAGTGAAAACCACCAATGGCTGCCTGAACCGGGGCAGGCCGGAGGAATTCCCGGGCATAGTGCAGCGTATTGATGATGCCGGCGTGAGCGCATCCTGAGAGCATGACGAGACCTCTTGATGTGTTGAAGATCAACGCTTGATCCTCGGGCAGATTGTCCTCTGCCCAGCCGTTTTCCTTCTGTACCTGGTATCCGGGCGTTCAGTTCTTCTCGGGATAGGCTCGCGGGACCGGTCCCGTCAGCCACACGCCGGGCAGCAATTCGTAGGGTTTCTCGTGCACGATGAATTTTCCACCGGTGGCTTCGTACTCTTTTTTGATGGCGATCATGGGATTTTGCTCGGTTTCATCACTCCCCTGGCGGCGGCTCAGAAAAATTCCCTGACTTACGTGAACGCGGGAGAGCGCGGCAGGATTGGTGTATGACAATTCGCGCCGAAGAGTGATCAGTCCGGTGGTGTGGTCGGCATGAAAGTGACTGAGGATGACATCCTGGACGACGCTGAGATCAATTTTCAGCTCGTGCGCATTCTCGAGGACAGTGTTCGGGCGGGCACCCGTATCGTACAGAATCTTGCGGCCATCGGCTTCGACCAGCGCCGCGAATCCCCATTCCCCGATGCCGTCGTCCGCCAACATGGTGGAGAGGATGGTGACTTTCAGGTTGTGCAGCTCTGCGGGGGCATTTGCGGCGGGAGTGCTGGCGGAAGTCTGCGCGAGCGCCGTCGCCGCGCCGAATAACGCAGGTATCGGCAACAAGAAAATCAATCGCGTAAGTCTCACGGCACCTCCTCGGTGAATCGCACTCTAGCACAGCACGCAGAGCGCGGCCACGCTGGTCGCAATGCTTCGTCTCTGTTAGACTAAGACTTAGTTGACCGCACCTGAGAATTGAAGGAGATTCGTCCGGGCTGCTGGTTGTCTCAGCAGCTATTTTTGTCTGTAGATGTCATTGCCATGAGTCAGAAGATTCGCAACATCGCCATCATCGCGCATGTGGACCACGGAAAAACCACGCTGGTCGACGCCATGCTGCGGCAGAGCGGGATTTTCCGCGCCAACGAAGAGCTCATCGAGCGCGTTATGGACTCCAACGAATTGGAGCGTGAGCGCGGAATCACGATTCTCGCAAAGAACACGGCGCTTTTTTTCAATAATACAAAGATCAATATTGTTGACACGCCGGGTCACAGCGACTTCGGCGGCGAAGTCGAGCGCGCGTTGCGCATGGTGGACGGCGTGCTGCTGCTGGTGGACGCCAGTGAAGGCCCGCTTCCCCAGACTCGGTATGTACTTCAGAAGGCGCTGGCGGCCAAGCTGCCCCCGGTGATCGTGCTCAATAAGATAGACCGCACCGATGCGCGCGCGGCGGAAGTACTGGACGAGATCTATGATCTGTTCATTGATCTGGACGCCACCGAAGACCAATTGGATTTCCCGGTGGTGTACACGAACGCGCGGGACGGCGTTGCCCACCGCACTCCCGGGGACGGATCAAAAGACTTGCTCCCCTTGTTTGAAACGATCATCAAATCCATCCCGCCACCGCCGGGCGATCCCAAAGGTGTCCTGCAAATTCAGGTGATGAATCTAGATTACAGCGATTTTCTTGGCCGCATTGCGATTGGGCGGGTTTTCAACGGCACGCTTGAGCGGGGAGCCGAAGTGGGCATCAGCAAGTTGGATGGAAAGCTCACGCCGACGCGCATCACCAAGCTCTACACGTTTCGCGGGCTGGAGCGCGACGAGGCGCAGTCCGTCGCCGCCGGCGACCTCGTGGCCATCGCGGGCGTCGAGGGCATTCAGATCGGCGAGAGCCTCACCGATCTGACGAATCCGGCGCCACTCGAACCACTTTTGATCGACGAGCCCACGCTGGCGATGATCTTCACGGTAAACAGCGGCCCGCTCTCCGGCAAAGATGGATCGTATCTGACCTCGCGAGATCTGCGGGACCGTTTGCAAAAGGAATTGCTGACCAACGTTTCGATCCGCGTGGAAGACACGGACACGCCGGAATCGTTCCGCGTTCTGGGACGCGGCGAGCTGCAACTGGCGATCCTGATCGAGACGATGCGGCGCGAAGGCTTCGAGCTCATGGTGGGCAAGCCGGAAATTGTGGTGCGCACGGAAAACGGGCGGAAACTCGAGCCTCTCGAGCGCCTGGTAATCGACGTGCCGGAGAATTACATCGGGATTATTCTCGAAACACTCGGTAGCCGGCGCGGCGAAATGATCAAAATGAGCAATCACGGCTCTGGGCGCGTGCGCATGGACTTCAAGATTCCTTCGCGCGGATTGATTGGCTTGCGCAGCCAATTGTTGACGGACACGCGGGGAACCGCGCTGATTCACTCGATCTTCGACGGCTGGACAGATTACGCAGGCGAGATGGCGCTGCGGCCGACGGGAGCTTTGGTAGCGGATCGCGGCGGCCCGTCGACCGCTTTTGCGTTATGGAACATCCAAGAGCGCGGCGAGCTTTTCATCGGCCCTGCTATTGAAGTGTACGAAGGCATGATCGTGGGAGAAAATTCCCGCGAGCAGGACATGGATGTAAATGTCACGAAAGAAAAGAAGCAGACGAACATGCGCTCGTCCAGCGCGGACGAAGCGATCCGCTTGATCCCGCACCGCGATCTGAGCCTCGAGCAGGCCATCGAGTTCATCGCCGACGATGAATTCGTGGAAATCACGCCAAAATCGATCCGCCTGCGCAAAAAGGTTCTGCAGGCCAACAAGCGGCCCCGCCGCTGGCAGGAGATTCGCGCCAGCCAGGAAGCCGGACGCTGAACCGAGCGGCGCCGCGCCACTCCGCTGGTGAAGCAGTACAAAGCTGGCCCCGACAGAAACGGGGCAGGCCCTCCCCCCTCCCCCCATGAAATGCGCAAGTGTGGCAAGCAAAGGACTTGTTGCGCAAAAGTGCGCAATTCGTGCGTTCTTTTTGCGCTCGCGGAGCGCAGAGGGACCGGAGAGGCGTGGCCCGTGATCCGTGGAACGTGACGAACGAAAACCGGGGCCCTTGACTGGATCGAATCTCTCCGACCGGGTCGGAGTCTGCGATTCCGTGGAAGGCTGGATTCTTCGACCAGTCCGCGGGAAGAGGGAGTTCTTGTTGGAAGACATTCCGCTTGGAAGGGGGGTACACCCCCGTGGCGATAGAAAGAGTGCGGAAGCGATTGAAAAGAAACGGGTTGCGTGAGCGCCGTTGCGCAAAAGAGTGCGTAAGAGCTTGAAAGTAAAGGGGTTGAATGACGGGATATGGACAAGAGAACGAGACGGGAGAGCTCGGCTTGCTCTGCACGGCGGGCAGGGGGAACAGGTCGGGGCTGGAGCTTGGCAAACACGAGAAAGAATAGCATGCCAGTACGAATTGGTTAAGTAATAAGCACGGAACGGGGAGAATTGAAGGGTGAACGGCAATAGGGTGAGATTAACGGCGCGGGCGGCAGCGATGCGAACAAGAAAAAAGCAAAGTCAAAAACCCCAGGTGCAAGACCGGCACCTGGGGCACCCGGCGGCGAGGGTCACTCCCTGCTCACCTAGTATTCGCCCGCCAAGCCAGCGGCCAACTAGAAAATAGAAAGTAGAAAAGGGACAAGAGCGAAGACCCCACCCTTGCCCCGACCCGGTCGGGGTAAACGCCACCCGCAAGGATGGGCCACCCGCCCGCCTCTACGGCGGACTACGGGCAGGCCGTGGATTAGGGCTTGGATGGTTCCTTCGCCGGGGTTTCGGCGGGTGCTGAGGTCCTGTTATAGAGGATCTTCTTCGTGCCGCCGTCGCAAGTCCCTACGACTTTGCCTTCCGCGTCTTTGTCCTTCGCGACGATTTCCAGCGTGTAGCCCTTCACGCCTTTTGCGTCGAGCTTCTTGGTGATTTCATCCTTCAGCTCTTCACAAGGCTTTGCCGCTTGTGCGTGAGCGGGGACGGAAACAAATAACAGAACGCCAATTGCCGCAAGCAGTTTCATTGTGTGACCTCCGTGGCTGGATGCCGGATCACAACGGAGCATAGCATCGGTTCAGCGCATCCAGCCGCGCACCGCGCGGCACCTTCACCCTAAAAGATACGGGATGGGTTGAGGCTGCGACCCGACGAAAGGGAAAAGCAAAGTCAAAAACCCCAGGTGCAAGACCGGCACCTGGGGCACCCGGCAGATCAGGTAGTGGTGCAGTTTGAATCCCCTCACCTTACTATCGCAATGGAGGCATGGAAACCTGCTTCGCTGAAAGCCATGCCGCCGCAGTCAAACATAATGTAACCACCACTGAGAAAACGATAGGGAGGATAAAGAGGTATCTCCAGCTCACAACCGTGATGGCGGCAAAGCAAAGGGCGAACGCCCACGCAGTGCCGCGCATGAGCGCTAAAGTCTCTGCCGGAAGGCCGCCTAGCTGCCACGCCAATACCACCGCGAGTAAAAGAAACACGCTGACAAAGAGTCCGAACCCAACATAAAAATCCCAATAAGTCCGGCTAAACCCCATAATGTAAAAGTGAGTTGACTGCATGGAGCCAAGATCCACTCCCCACTTGGGATCGGACCAGGGAAAACCAGATGTGTGTCCGGCGTCAAGAAGCAGCAGAAGAACAGCAGCGATTCGATAAAACATAGATGCTTTCATTCTTGCCTCCAGTGATCACGGGAGCGGGCACCACTATCCTGCCGCGTAGGTTCAAACTGTACCACTACCGCAGATCATGGCCGCTTGCGGCAAGCTCTCAATGAGCCGATAATTCTTCCTTGACTCGTATTGTTGTCGGCGACAAACCGGCACTTGTCAGCGGGTTGTGAACTCTCGATGAGCATAAGCACTTGTCCCATCGCCACAGTGGAAGCGCCCGTCGAGCAGGTCTGGCAACTCCTGGCTGATCCCTACAATTATGGGTTGTGGTGGGATGCGGAAACGTGCTCGATAGAGCCGGCTGGCCCGGCCAAGCCGGGGCAGCGAATATCCGCGCGAACGAGAGCGCTCGGGAAAGATTGGGACGTGCGGATCACGGTTGCGAGCATCGACCCGGACAAACGGGCCTTGGACCTGACGACGCAGTTACCGTTCGGCATCACGGTGCACAACCATATCGTGTGTGGGACGCTGGATAACAAGCGTTGCCGGGTGAGCTTTGGTTGAGAGTTCACAATCTCACCTGGATGGTGGGGATGGATGCTCGAACATTTCGGGAGCCGACAGTTACACGAAGGAGTAGCGGATGCTCTGGCGCGATTGAAGAAGGCGGCAGAGCGTTCTCAACAAGCAGGGGCTAGCTAGAAAATAGAAATTAGAAAAGGGACAAGAGAAAGACGCGCCACAGAGGTTAAGAGTCGACAGTTGAAAGTTGAAAAGTAAAGGCGTCTGAAGAACCTCGGCAGGAAAATGCAGCATCCCCACCCTTCGATCCCGAAAAGTCATCCGGGACGCCCCGGTAGAAACGACCGGGGTGCAAAAAACGCACAAAATACGCACTGCATCGAAGGATGGGCCACGCGCCCCACTTTCATTCATCCTTACCAATTCCAGCCAGAACCGCTCCCACGGCGGTAGCAGCGACGGCCCCAGTCATCTCTTGGCTTATTCGGCATTCGAGCGACAGAATCGCAATAATCGGTACAAGTACCGTCAGCCCAAGATATTGAATGAATCGGACGCCGACACCTTTGCCTAGCTTGATTCGGTTGTATATCCCCGCAATTGCTCCAACTGCGGCAATAACGAGCATCGTACCTTCGATTATGTTCTTCATTTATGCCGCTCTTTCCGCCCTCCGTTCGGAGGCTTCCAGAAGGCCGTTGCCGAGCCGCTTCTCCCTGCTTGTGACTTCTAAAATCCCAGACGCATGAGTCGGCACCCTCGCATGAGGTGCCATTCCGCAGTTCCGCCTCTAGCGGAGCTCACATACATGGGGTAGCCACATATCTTGCAAACAGCTAAGTCACGGCCCGGTCTTGTGCCAGATATTGTACTAACCTTTCCCTCGCTATCCCGCCGATAGAGCCAGCGACGGACCAAGTAGAAAGCTTTTCCACAGGCGGGTTCTTCCGTCCAATCACCGAGAATCTCGATCTTAGCAGTCGTCTTGGTTGCAATGCGTTCGAAATTGCACTGCATCATGTCCCGTAGTTGCTGGGGCAAATCCATTCGCGTAAGCATACTGTTTCCGAGCTTGGGACGGGGGAACAGACGGGAAGTTTCCCTTTCTCTGAAGATCTCCAATCATTATGAGCCAGGCGAGTCTTGTCGAACAAATATCAGAAAACGCCCCGTCTGTCTGCGGGTTCCCGAGTTCGTCCCCGAGTTCCTTAGAGTCAAAAGCCCCGCCCTCCAAGACCGAGGACGGGGCACCCAAAGTCTTCTCGGGATTTACGTCCGGGCCACCCGCCCCTTTCACTTAGACCCGCGACGGGTTAGCGAAATTCCAGACTTGTACGACGTAATCCGCTAGATGTGCAGCTCGATTTATGATTGTGCTGTCATCCCATGTGGTATATTTCGACGCAATTTCATTGGTCATAACGACTTGTGACGCTGCGTACTTTGACTGTTTAATGGGATATTCGAAGTTTTCTACTTTCTTGTTTGCCTTCCTGCCGAAGATTGTAAGATTTCCTATGTGCCAAGTTAGCGGTTCCAGTTTTTCTTGATTCGCTTTTCCGCCCCACTCATTTTCCGCCGGGTTTTGGGGATAAATATGCTCAACATTCGTATCTCCAACCACAACTTGCTTTTGAGGGTCTTGCATAAAATTAGCAAGCCTTTTCATGACATACTTAGCGTCGGATGGGTCTAGAACAGTCGTTTCCTTCATTACGGCACTTTTCACGGCAGGGTCGTCAGGGGAGTTAACAGAAAGCGCGAGTTTAATAGCGTCAGTCGCCTGCCTAGACCCAGTTTTGTCATTCTCATCTTTAACCGTGGCGCGTACTTCTCTCGCTAGCCGAAATAACAAATCCTCCATGCCAGCCGAGTCCAAATTCCCAATAATTGAATAGCGCGTTACAAATACCAATAGATACTTGGCAACTTTCTCGAAATCTCCCGGCTGGAGAAGTAGGTAACTAGAGAGAAGGAGCGGTAAGGTGGGCTTAAATCCAAGCTCTCGCGTCAGTGCCCGCACAAAAGGAAATGACTCCTTTGGTAATTGCGTTTCGTCGGCTATAGCTAACTGAATGTAATCGTCACATTCATCTCCGCATTGCCTAGCAAAATCCAAACTGCCCACATGATGCTGTTCTATGTAGTTCTTCAGTGCGGTAAAAAGATCGTCTTTCTTTAGATCGCCGTATCGTGATACCCACATGGCACGCAAGAAGTCGTGAATGTCGTGCGTCCCCATCTTCTGAATCATCTGTGTCCATGTAGCTCGAAGCTCCTTACGGTCGGAAGCTGGCGCTGTTTCCATTAGATAGCTTAATAATAGATCGGGCGGAGACAGTCGCAATCCACGGTCGTTCAGTGTTGTGAAAATCTTGAATGCTGATTCTTGCGAATTGACTGGAATCCGTGCCATTACTAAATCACTGACGACAGTTTGTTTTAGTTCCTTCAAAGTAGCGATAGCCTGAATTGCATCCATCTGTGGCTGTATAACTCCCGTTACTGAAACGACTTTCTCCCACAATGTTGCGCGAGCGGCTTGAATGTTCCTATGAGTTAAATTAGTGGCTTTTGTAGTTACGGGTGGGTCGATTTGAATGGTGTTCCTAAAATACAGAGTATCGGTTTCTCCCATTTCAAGAGAGTATCCCCCATCCTCATCGTAGATAAATTGCATTTGAAGTTTTGCAGCAAAGTCCCCACCTGCTTGCATCCCGGTTTGTTTTGTGATTTCCCTTCCTACATCTCGGAGAACACTTAGTAAGATCGTGGCTGTCGCCAAACGCTGTTGACCATCTAGAAGCCATGTCACCCCATCAGTTGGATTTGACAGCGTAACGATGGGGCCGAAGAAATGAGGGTCTGTCCCCTTTGTCCTGCTTTGTATCCTTTGCTTATCAATGTCCTGCCAAAATGCCTCTACATGCTTTTTCTTCCACATGTAACCGCGCTGAAATGTGGGAATGACAATGCGATCATTAGGGAGCGAGTTTGTCGTGAGGAGATCGCCAACTTTGGCAGGGCTTGAAGCAAAGGCGGTAGACATAATTTACCTCCAAGTAGGAGTAGGACATTATGTACCTTCTCCGCCGCGGATGGCGCACGGACTCCAAGGAACACTACCTGCCCTGTCACGGCGGGCTAATTTGGGCGGGTGGCGCGTTAACTGAGGCCGAACGCCGGAATTGTCAACGTCGTGAGTGCGCCTAAGCAGCGGCCGACGATGAGACTGCGGCGACCAGCGCTGGCGGCCTAGTGCCGTTCCAACTTTTTCGAGCAAATCCCTCGAAAATGCTTTCCCCAATGTTTGCGTCCAATCGTTAGACCGTTATTTTGCCTAAATAGTTGGAACGGTACGAGCGCCCTTGAGGACGAGCCAAACATGAACGCAATTTCCCCGAAGAAGGGGGGCTGACGAAAGAGGAAGAGAGATTTCTCTCTGCGCAAGCCGACCGCTTCGCAGGAGCGAAGCGGAAGAAAAAAGTCGGCTCGCTCCGTTCGAAATGACGGGTGGGCGTGGGCGGGCTGAGAGTAGGTATCCACCTTGTCCTGAACTTGCGGCAACAGTACGCTCGTAAGGCTCAGGATCACCCAGGCGAAGCCGGCGAGGGCTAGCCTACGCAACCGCTGTGGATGCCCGCTCGACGGGCTGCTTCGCCCGCGCCAGCGCGATGAAGGCTACACCGATGAGGACGAGCACACCCGAGCCAATCCAAAATCCTACGCGCTCGTTCGCATACTGGGGCTGGAATCCAATCGCCGACATCACCACGGCGTGAGCGAAGCTCGACCATGCTGTAAAGGCGATCAGGCTGCGGTGCGCCGATGGGTTACGCACTGCGAGCAGCAGGAAAATGCCGAGCGTGATGTAGAGGCTGAGCATCATATCGTCGCCGGGATTGGAAGCATTTCCGTGCCACAACTCCATCGCCACGGGATAGATGCCGGCCGAAAAGAGCAATCCGACCAACACCAGCAAGACCTTCAGCGCTCGTTCTCGATTCATAGTGCCCTCCTCCCAAAAGCCAAAATAGCGAAAGTGCACGTGCAGGTAGTTCAGCGACGAGAATCTTAAGTGCATGTCGCGGGACACGTCAACGAAATCGCAGGCTTGGGCGGGGGTGCAGTTTTTGTCCCGCGCCTAACCAGCCGCCGCCGATGAGGCTGTGGCGTCCAGCGCTGGCGGCCTAGCGCCCTTGATGACGAGCCACAGCATGAACGCTATCTCCCCGAAGAAGGCGGGCTGAGAGTAGGTATCCACCTGGTCCAGATATTGGGGCAACAGTACGCCCGTAAGGCTCAAGATCACCCAGGCGAAGCCGGCGATAGGGTGCTTCCGGGCGGGTGGCGCACCCTTTGGGGTTTTGTTTTTCAAAGGGTGCGGCTTTTGGGAGATGCCAGGCTCTCCCCGCAAAGAACGCGGGGAGTCCCCACAAACCGGGGCAAAGCCTGGCGCTACAAAGTCAAGGGCGCCCGCTTAAGAAAGCGGCCGCTACAGGGAAAAGATAGAAGAGCACAGCCAGGAAAGGCTGTGCCACTCGCAAGGTGCGGCGTTACAGGCGGGGTAGCCAGCGGCGGACCGAGGAGCAGTAGGCGTCATAGGGTGCACCAAAGGTGGCGCGGAGATGCGGCTCTTCGTAGAGAATGACGAGGAGATGAGCGAGCAGGAGCCAGGGCAGCGCGAAGAGCAGAATCGCGGGCGAGTGTTCGTAGAGGCCGAAGCCGAAGAGCATAATGCAACCACCGATGTACATGGGATTGCGCACGAATTTGTAGGGGCCGGCGGCGACGAACTTGCGAGGCGGGTCGAACGGTGCGGGCGTGCCTTCCCCGCGGGTGACAAACGTGGTGATGCAGGCGAGCGCCAGGGTTCCGCCAGCAGCCAAAAGCGCGATGCCGAGCGCACGCGTCCATTCGGGCAACGCGAAGCCGAGCGCGCTGTCGTAGCGGCGATGCAGGCTCCAGGCGACCCAGCCCCAAAGTAAGATGAATCCAGCGCCAAAGACCGCCGACCGCAGCGCGATAAAGAGCGTTTTCATTATGACCGTCCAGTCCAAAGCGCACCTGACGTTCGTCCCGATCGGATTCGGGACTCGCCCGCCACAGCGGGCAGGCGCAGCTCGTCGGGCGCTCGTCGAGGAGATCCCCGCCGCTCTCTCTAAGGTCTTGGTCGATCAGGACGCGAGAAAATGCCTCAGGTTTTGCATGGCTAGGAAGCGTTGATTATAGCTCGCGAAAAGCCGGGCTAAAGCCCGGCGCCTACAAAAACGATGGCGAGATGAACTCGCCGCTACAGAGATGGCAATGGTTATCGGAGGAGAGGCGCAATTTCGGCGGCGTGGGTCAGCGTGGACGCAGCCTCGCGGCGCCCCGTAGATTCATTCGGGACACAAAGGCGGCGCTTGTCTTAATGGCCGGGTGTGAATAGACTCGCCGCGCTGCATAATCACCACCACGTGGGGTGTTTCGATGCGAAAAATTGCGATAGGTGTCTTCTGTTGCCTGCTCTTGCCGCTCCTCGCCTCGTCACAAACGAAGGTCAAGTTTTCCCCGGAAGTGCGCGCGTTCGTGAAGGAAGACGCGCCGGTGATCGCGCTTACTCATGTCCGCGTCATTGACGGCACGGGTGCCTCTGCACGCTCCGGCCAGACCCTCGTCATCGCGGAAGGAAAAATCATCGGTCTGGGCGACGCCGCGACGACAAAAATCCCCGATGGCGCCAAAGTGCTCGACTTTTCAGGTTACACAGTGATTCCGGGGCTCGTCGGCATGCACGATCACATGTACTATCCCGCGCCGGGCGGGCCGCCGCTGTATCCGGAGCATGCCGCGAGCTTCCCACGCCTGTATCTAGCGGGCGGCGTGACCTCGATCCGGACAACCGGAAGTCTGGAACCTTACGCGGATCTGGAGCTTAAGCGCGCGATCGATGAAGGAAAGATGGCCGGGCCGAAAATGCACATCACCGGGCCGTATCTGGAAGGGGAAGGCTCGTTTGCGCTGCAGATGCATCAACTGAAGGATGCGGAGGATGCGCGGCGCACCGTCGAATTTTGGATCACGCAGGGCGCCACGTCCTTCAAAGCGTATATGAACATTACTCCGGAGGAGCTGGCCGCGGCCGTAAAGGCGGCGCATGTCCATGGAATCAAAGTGACCGGCCACCTGTGCTCGATCGGGTTCCGGGAAGCGGCGGCGCTGGGGATTGACGATTTGGAGCACGGCCTGGTGGTGGACACGGAATTTGCGGAAGACAAGAAGCCCGGAGTGTGCCCCGGCGGGGCCTCGGGCACGAAAGCGCTGCTTGGACTGGACACCACGGGCAAGCCCATGCAAGACATGATCCGAGATCTTGTGGCACACCACGTGGCGGTCACATCGACGCTGCCGGTATTTGAGACCTTTGTGCCCGGGCGCGCCCCGCTCGATGCGCGCGTGTTGGACGCAATGCTACCCGAAGCGCGGATTTCCTATTTAAGAAGACGCGCCGCGATTTCCGATAGCGCAGCGAAATCTGATTGGCCGGCGCTGTTCAAGAAAGAAATGGATTTCGAGCATGAATTTGCGAAGCAGGGCGGGTTGCTCCTGGCTGGGCTCGATCCGACGGGATACGGCGGCGTGGTCGCAGGATTCGGCGACCAGCGCGAGGTGGAGTTGCTCGTGGAGGCAGGATTCACGCCGGTGGAGGCGATTCACATTGCCACCTCGAATGGCGCGGAGTATCTGGGGGAGCTGAACAAAATCGGGACGCTGGCGGTCGGAAAAATTGCTGACATCGTGGTGATTCGCGGGGATCCTTCGGCAAACATCAACGACATCGAGAAGGTCGACACGGTTTTCAAGGATGGCGTCGGTTACGATTCGGCCAAACTGATCGAATCTGTGCGAGGGTACGTGGGTTTGCACTGAGGCGAGAGTGAGGGCGCTGCCCATTTGGGGTATGGAACGAGCTGATGGAAAGAATTGCTCAGCGGTTAAAACCCTGAGGGGAAATATAAAAAGGGCACTTAATGTCGGAGCTAAAGCTCCGACCCCCAAAAGCTGCCCTTTTTCAGCGACTTGCTAAGGCAAGAGTATCTTGCCATCGGCGGTGGGGAGAGAAAGCCTAGCTGCGTGAGCCAGCGTGGGAGCAACGTCGCGCATGTCAATGATCCCGAGCGAGCGGCCTGCCGGCACGTCAGGGCCTACGAGAAAGAGAGATGCGCGAAGTTCGGGAAGATCGGGCAACTCGCCGTGCGCACCGCCGGGCTTGCTTTTCGAGAGAACCGGGCCTTCGAGCGTGGAGCCGGTCTTCCAGCCGGGTTTCAGCCCTACAAAAAACGATGCCGGGGGATATCCACCGCGCTTGCGCAGCTCATCGGCCTCCAGGATGCGGTCGATGCCGTTCGCGGGGTCATGGGCAAGTTTCGCAAGCAGCCCGCGCACCTGAGCGAGAGTTGCGGGATCGTTTGGGTCTTTTAGAACGATCGCGGCGGAACCCCCCGTCGTCCAGGGCATCGCCCTCCAATCCGCGATCTTCCCCTTTTCATCGACGCTGAACAGCTTCGCATCGCGAAACGCAGGGAATAAATTCAGCTGTGCATCGGTATTTACAAAACCGTGGTCGGAGACGACGGCGACAAGGACACGACCGGGCGCAAGGCGTTCGGCGGTATCGCGCAGGCTTCCGATCACGGAATCAAGCCGCTCCAAAATCACAATGGCCTCGGAGCTAAATGGGCCGGTCTCGTGTTGTATGTGATCCAGCGCCGCAAGGTGCAGCAGCAGAAAGGCCGGGTGCTTTTTTTCGAGGATCCACTGCGCGTAACGGCCTCGGACTTCGTCGCTCTCTGGCGCGTTGTCAATCCCGCCCCGGTACTCCCCGATTTCAGCCTGAGCCTCGGCCAGCAGGCCGGGTGTCGAAACGGCGCGCAGGAGTTTCGCGTCATCGGCAGTGCTGGCGCGCCAGAATTCGGGTATGTTCCACGTGACACGCGCGCCCACGGTGACGGGCCACTGGATGCTCGCGGTGGTACGGCCCGCTTGGGCGGCGGCATCCCAAAGTGTTGGAACGCGAATATCGTCGGCATACCAATACCAGCCCTGAAAATTCTTCTGCAACGGATCGAAGGTGGTGTTGGCCAGAATGCCGTGCTTCGCGGGCCAAACACCCGTGACCAGCGTGGTGTGGCTCGGATACGTCACCGTCGGCACTACGCCCACGACGCCTTCGGCGTATGTTCCTTCCTTGAGGAAGCGCCGAAGATTCGGTACTTTCGCGCCGTGCGCGTCCGCAGCGGTGATGTAGTCCGGGCGGAGACCGTCAATGGAGATCATCACGAGAATCGGCGCAACTTTTTCTTGCGCGGCAGCAAGGGCCGCAGGAAAGAATTTGCTGGCAAGAAAAAGTACGAGAGTGAGCTGGCGAAGGAATGATTTTCTGGACGGGGCGTGCGTATTCATAACAGTAGAGAGAATACCGCAGGACTGAGCAGGATTTTTACAGAGTTACGAATGTCGAGTGAATCGTCGATAAATGGGCAGGCCGCGGGGAGGTTGACAATGGCACAGTTGCAAACCTCTCCCCTCCTCGTAAAGAATGATGTAAAGTCATTGCCTCGCATGCAGGGCGTCCGGGGGACACTGCATCGAAACGAGTTCTTGGTCCTCCTGCGCGCAGGGCCCGGGATTCTGCACCGAAGAGGCAGGGGAAACATTTGAGCATTCGAGTTACCAACGAAATTTCATCGGTTCCGCCTTGCACCATCGCCGCCACGGCCACGGCGCTGCCGCCCCATACCATTACCCGTGAAGATGTGAAGTACTACATGGGGCGCGTATTCGATATTCCCGAGCGGCGGCTCGAAGCGATGATGACCATCGTCGACAACGCGCAGGTGCACAAGCGCCATGCGATTTTTCCACTCGATTACACCATCGAGCCACGCGCGCTTTCGAAGACCAACAATGAATACATCGAGCACGCTGTGAAGCTCGGACGCCAAGCGGCGGAAGAATGCCTCCAGCGCGCTGGAGTGCGGCCGGACGAGGTGGATCTGATCATCACCGTCTCGTGCACCGGGTTTATGATCCCCTCGCTCGACGCTCACCTTATCAACTTGATGGGCTTTCGCTCGAATGTGCGGCGCATGCCGTTCACCGAGCTGGGCTGCGCGGCAGGAGCAATGGCCCTGGGCCGCGCGGCGGATTATCTGCAGGCGCGCCCCGGCGGAAATGTGTTGATTATCGCGGTGGAGCTGCCTTCACTCACGTTTCAGCGCAAGGATATTACCCAGGCAAACTTGATCTCCTCCATCCTCTTCGGCGACGGCGCCGCAGCGGCGCTGGTCAGCGGAAATGGCCACCCCGGACCGAAGATCCTCTTTTCGGAAACGTATACCTTTCCGGATTCGCTCGGCGCGATGGGCTTTGACCTTCGCGATTCGGGATTTCACATTTTGCTGGCTAAAGACGTTCCGGAAATGATCGGCGGAAAAATCCGCGGGTTGGTGGACGATTTTCTCAAGCGGCACGGCAGAAAGCGCGAAGAGATCAAAGGATGGATCCTGCATCCCGGCGGTGCGCGGCTGCTGGGCAACCTCGAAGCCGAACTGGGCTTAAAAAAATGTGACACTCAGCCGTCGTGGGACATTCTTGGCAACGTTGGGAATCTCTCGAGCGCAACGATCCTTTTCATCTTGCAGGAATGGCTGGAAAAGCGGCCCTTGCAGCCAGGCGAGTACGCCCTGGCCGCGGCGTTCGGCCCGGGTTTCAGCGCTGAATTCTTGCTCCTCCAATGGACATAACCGTCATCGCCTTTTTCGCCCTTTTGCTCGCGGTTGCGCTTCTGCGTATGTTCGAGCTTCGTGTTTCCCACCGTCATCAAGAGGAGCTGATCGCCCGTGGGGCCACAAAAGTAAACAAACCGCAATTCCGCTGGGTCGTGCTCGTTCATAGTGTCGTTCTGATCGGCGCAGCCCTAGAGGTCGTACTTCTTCGCCGGCCGTTTTTCCCGCTCTTGGCTGCCTTGATGTTCGCCATATTTCTCGCCTCCAACGCGGTGCGATTGTGGGTCGTGCGCACCATGGGCCAGCATTGGAATGTCCAAGTGATGGACTCCACGCGTCTCGGCGTGGTCACCTCGGGACCTTTTCGCTTTGTCCGGCATCCAAACTATGCCGCCATTTTCGCGGAAATGTTTTCGCTCCCGTTGATCCACACGGCTTGGATTACGGCCGTGGTCGCGTCGGTGGCTTATGCGGGCGCCATCTCTCAACGCATCGCCGTGGAAGAACGCGTCCTCTTCGCGAATCCGGACTACCGCGCAGCGATGGAGGGCAAACCGCGGTTCTTGCCGGGTCTCTTCTGAAGAAACGACGACGAATGCATCGACCCATTGCGCTACTCACCCTATTTGTTCTGCTCACGCCTGCTGCGGGCAAACCGCAAACGAGCATGGAAAGCGATGCCGCGGCATTCAAAGACGTGCCGGAACTTACTGACGGCTTTCGACTGCTTTACGAGCAGAAGTTTCCTGAGGGGCGCGAGAAGTTTACCGAATGGGCCTCACAGCACCCGGAAGATCCATTTGGGTATGTCGCCGTGGCAGCCAGCTATCTTTTTGAGGAATTTTACCGGCAAGGCGTGCTGACCAGCGATTTCTTCCTGGACAACAACAAATTTCTCAAAGGAATCGACGGCAAACCGGATCCCGTGCGAATGAAGAACTTCCTTGAAGCGACCGGGCGCGCGCGCGAACTTGCAAAATCACGCCTCAAGGATAATCCAAAAGACCAGGAAGCCCTCTTTGCTTTAACGCTGGCAGCCGGCATGGAATCTGACGCCGACAGCATCTTGGAGAAAAAACAGCTTGATGGCGTCAAACGAATGAAGGAAGCAAACGCGCATGCGAAGTTGCTGCTGGCACAGCGGCCCGATGCCAGTGACGCCTTCGTTGCGCTGGGCTCAGCAAATTACATCATCGGCAGTCTCTCCTCCGGCTTTCGCGCTCTCCTGTGGTTCGGTGGAGTTCACGGCGACAAAAAACTCGGCATGGAGCAGGTGGGAAAGACCGCCGAAAACGGGCGATACCTGAAGCCCTTCGCGAAGATCATGCTCGCGCTGGCCGCGCGCCGGGAAAAACAGAATGCGCTGGCACAGAAGCTCCTGCGCGAATTGAGCGAGGAATTTCCCGCGAGCCCGCTCTTCGCCGCGGAATATGCCAAAGTCATGGGCCGGCCGATCCCGGCACAGATGGGGCCCTGAGTCGCGCAAATCCCTCCGTAAAAATCTGGCCGAAGGATTGGCTCTCACGATGCCCATTGGCGCCTACTTGTGCAATTTGCTGTCCCTCCGTTAAGGATTGAGTGGTGAAGGAGACGTCTATGGCGAGGGGATTCGCCTTCCGCCTGATGCGGCGTTAAGAAATTTCGATTGAGAGGGGAATTGACAAACCCTCCCTCCGCCCCATTTCTCGATTTCGGCTGCCGGCCTTATCTTTCGAAATTTCTTGCGAAATTAACGCCCATGCGGAGGCTCATGCACTAGAATCGCGTCTCCGTCCCCTTCGCGGGGGACACCATCTCGGCGTGAGGCGGTGCAGCGTGTTTCAAAAAAACTTATTAGAGAAACGGGCAATTTTCCTGACGGGTGGCGGCACGGGCCTTGGCCGGTCCATGGCGCTGCGCTTCGCGGAGCTCGGAGCGCGCATGTTCCTCGTGGGCAGGCGCGAGGAGCCGTTGCGCGAAGTTTGCGATGAGATTCATCGCTCTGGCGGTGCGGCGGCTTATGCTACCTGCGACGTGCGCGATTACGGCGCCGTGGAGGCCGCAGCCAAGGCTGCTGAGCAGCAATTTGGCGAGATCGACGCGCTGGTCAACAACGCTGCGGGTAACTTCATTGCCCGGACCGAAAAACTCACGCCCAACGCCTTCAACGCCGTGATCGGCATCGTGCTCAACGGCACTTTCCATTGCACGCAAGTTTTCGGGAAACGCTGGATCGAAAAGAAACTAGCAGGAAACGTGTTGAACATTACGACCACGTATGCGGCAGCCAATTGCGGTTCGGGATTCATTGTGCCTTCTGCCTGCGCGAAGGCTGGCGTACTGGCGATGACCACCTCATTGGCTGTGGAGTGGGCGAAATATCACATCCGGCTGAATGCTATCGCGCCGGGGCCTTTTCCAACGGAGGGCGCGTGGTCGCGATTGATGCCCTCGAAACAATTCGAACAACACGGCAAGGAAAAGCACCCCATGAAGCGCTTCGGGCGGCATGAAGAACTTGCGAACCTTGCCGCATTTCTCCTGAGCGACATGGCAGAGTACATCAACGGAGAGTGTGTAGTGATTGACGGCGGCCAGTGGCTGCGCGGCGCCGGCGAATTCAATGACCTGCTGATGCTGCCAGAAGCCGCGTGGGAAGCAATGGAATCCGCCCGCGCAAAGAAATCCTAGCCACCTACTGCGGCAACGCGCGCTTGCGCAATTCGATGCGAAGTTTCACGACGCCGATGCTCTGCCCGTTCGATTCGGCGCGAACAGTTATCTCTTGCAGATCTTGTTTCTTCGGCGCCGCATCTCCGAGCATGGGTAGACTGATCTCGACGCGCGCGGCGGCCACCTGCTTGGCTGCCGCCGCAACTTTTCCCGCACCACTCTGCACGGTCCAACCTGCGGGCAATTCAGCCGACAGCGTGATCTCTCGACTCGCCGGCGTCTGATTGCGAATCCACAGAGGAATAACCAGCGTGCTTCCTTCTTGCAAGGCGATTTCCGGAGGCTCGGGATGTGGCAGGTGCATTAGTCCGTGAGCGCGGCGAAATTCTGCATAGAAATTCCACGGACCGGCAAGCTCCGCAGCCACTTCCGGCCGCGCAGGCCCGGCAGGAACATCCGGGCGCACAAAAGCGATCGCCCCAGGCATAATGTTTTCGAAGATCTCGCCCGTCACGCTTCCACCAACGAGCGACTTCCCCAGTACGAAGCGCTGCGCATCGGCCCAGCCGCCATCTGACAAAGCCATCTTCTCGATTTGCGCTTCATCCATCTTGGCAAGGGAATCGAGGTACGCTTTCGCCTGCGTCTGATGTGCACGGAACGATTCGAGCGCCATTCGCCAATATGCTTGTTTCCCCGACTTCGAAATTCCTTTCACCGAATACTCGGGTCCTTTCCCGCGAAAGATGTCTTCCCTGTCCGCATCGGGAAAGTAATAGATTTTCTTGGGCTGCCAGGGGCGCAGGTTTTCAAGAAATGGCTCGAGGCGTCGCATCGGGGCGGCGAGTTGTTCGGCAAACGCAACGGGATCGCCGGCCAGGTCGAAAGCTTCCGTGGCCAGGACACCGGCGGCTTGATGGTCGCCATGATCTTCACCGATGAACGTACCCGGCAAAAAGGTGAGGATCACCTCCGGGCGTGTGAGCCGGACGATGCGCACGAGTTGCTGGAGCGCGGCGCCATGCCCCCAGTTGGCGAGCGACTGCAAAACGTTTTGCGAAGCCGTGTCTTGTCCCCCCAAGAACCACACGTTCGTGACGCCCAGCGTATTGAGGGCCCGCCGCGCCTCGATTTCGCGAATGGTGCCAAGCGCCGCGGCTTGCTCCGCTCCGGCTTCGTTCGCGCCGCTGCTTCCGCGTGTGCCATAGACCACGCCAACACGTTTGCCCTCATCGATCGCCCGTGCCAGATAAGGGGTAGCCGCGCCTTCATCGTCCGGATGCGCAACAACCAGCAGGATGTCTGCCTTGTACCGCTCATCCGGCTGGGGAAGAATTTTCGGATCCTGCGCCATCACCCGAAGCGGGAGGAGACCTGCCAATAAGAAAAAGATACTTCTTGCCAATCGCTTCATGAATCGCCCTCAGGTCGTTCCATCAGCATCAGCGGAGACAGATGAGTTTACCCTGTGCCCGGCTGAGGACGAAACGCTGCGCCGCGCATGAGAAAAAACAAAGGATTTCGCGCAGTTCTCCGAATGGCTAAAAGAAGAGCCGGCTTTCGCTAGTTGGCGGGACACGGCAGATTTTCGCGCCCTGCTGGTTGACCCTGCGGCACACCAATAGCTCCTCGACCTTTGCCGGAATGATGTAGGCCAGAATTTTTGAAAATGTTTTCGTCGAAGAGTAATTCCGCGTCCACGTTCGCTGGGGACTATAGAGGCGAGCTTGCGCAGGGCACTATGGTTCTCAACGAAACAAGACATTCCGCTGGCGCCGCCCGCCTTGACCCCTGTTGACCCCGCCGATAAGCTAGTCTTTTCTCGTTCCGGGTGAACAGGAAGATTATGGAGCAGATTCACGTCACATTGCCGGACGGCAAAGTCCAGGAAGTGCCGAAGGGCACCACCCCGGCGGACATCGCACAAAAAATTTCGCCGCGGCTGGCGGACGCGGCGCTCGTCGCGCGCGTCGCAGAACCACACGACGGGGAAGGCGCCCTCATCGATCTGCGGCGCCCACTGGACCATGACGTCAAGCTGCAAATCCTCACCGAAAAAGATCCCGACGCTCTCTTCGTGTTCCGGCATTCGGCGGCGCATCTCCTCGCTGCCGCTGTGCTCGAGCTCTATCCCGATGTGAAGCTTGGCATCGGCCCCCCGATCGATACGGGCTTCTTCTACGAATTTCTCCGCGAAGAACCTTTCACGCCGGACGACCTCGCCAAGATCGAATCGAAGATGCACGAGCTCGCGGGGCGCGACCTGCCGAACGAGCGCAAGCTCATTCCCAAGCCGGAAGCGATCGAGCTCTACAAGAAAAGTGATCAGACCTTTAAGTGCGAGCTGGTGGAAGAAAAGGCCGTGGAGCCGATGGTCTCGTTCTACACCACTGGAAAATTCATCGATTTTTGCCGAGGCCCGCACATTCCTTCGACCAAACGCATCACCGCGTTCAAGCTCATGAGCGTCGCAGGCGCGTACTGGAAGGGCCAGGAAGGCAACCCGCAGCTCCAGCGCATTTACGGTGCATGTTTTTTCACGCAGAAGGAGCTCGACGAATATCTGCACCGCCTCGAAGAGGCCAAGCGCCGCGATCATCGCAAGCTCGGCGTCGAGCTGGATCTCTTCAGCATCCAGGAAGAAGCCGGGCCAGGTCTGATCTTCTGGCATCCCAAGGGCGGTCTCATCCGCAAGATTGTCGAAGATTGGCTTCGCGAAGAGCTCCTCCACCGCGGCTACGACCTCGTCTACACGCCGCACATCATGCGTCTCGAGCTCTGGAAGACGAGCGGACACACCGATTTTTATCGCGACAGCATGTTCGGCCCGATCGAAGTCGAAAAAGCCGACTACCAGCTGAAGCCGATGAACTGTCCCGGCCACATCCTTATCTACAAATCCAAGCTGCGCAGCTACCGCGATCTTCCCGTGCGCCTCGCGGAACTCGGCACCGTCTATCGCTACGAACGCAGCGGCGTGCTGCACGGTTTGTTCCGCGTGCGCGGCTTCACTCAGGACGACGCTCACATCTTTTGCACGCCCTCGCAAATCGAAAGCGAAGTCGAAGCCTGCGTTGATTTCGCCTTCGCCGTTATGAAAAATTTCGGCTTCGAGAAATTCGAAGTAGAACTCTCCGATTGGGACGCTTCGCATCCCGAAAATTACGCGGGCAAACCCGAAGACTGGCGCCGCGCCACCGCCGCCCTCGCCGACACCATGAAGCGTATGAATGTTCCGTATAAAAAGATGGAAGGCGAAGCCGCGTTCTACGGCCCCAAGATTGACGTCAAGCTCATCGACGCCATCGGCCGCCCGTGGCAGCTCACCACCGTACAGTTTGATTTCAACTTGCCCGCGCGCTTTGGCCTCCAATACGTCGCCGAAGACGGCGCGAAGCATCAGCCTTTAATGGTCCATCGCGCGCTGCTCGGTTCGGTCGAACGCTTCTTCGGCATTTTGATCGAACACTACGCCGGCGCGTTTCCGCTGTGGCTCGCGCCCGTCCAGATCGAAATCTGTCCGGTCAGCGAAAAAGTCGCCGACTACGCCAGGCACGTCACCGACACACTCAAGCGGCACGGTCTGCGCGTGCATCTCGACGACCGCAACGAAAAGCTCCCCGCAAAAATCCGCGACGCGCAATTGCAGAAAATCCCCTACATGTTCGTCGTCGGCATCAGAGAAGCCGAAGCCGGCACCGTCTCCGTCCGCGATCGCAGTAAAGGCGATCTCGGTCCCAAGCCACTGGCTGAGATTGTCGAGACACTGCAAAAAGAAGTCGAATCCAGGTCGTCGCACTAATTCTTCGATTAGGAGGTGTTATATGCCGAAGTTTATCATCGAGCGGGAAATTCCGGGTGCAGGCAAGCTGACGCCAGCGGAGTTACAGGGCATCTCGCAGAAGTCTTGCGGCGTGCTGCGCACCATGCCTCAAGTCCAATGGCTCGAAAGCTACGTCAGCGACGACAAGATCTACTGCGTTTACATAGCGCCCAACGAGCAGGCCGTGCGCAACCATGCGACTCAAGGCGGCTTCCCCGCAAATCGCATCTCCGCCATCCGCCGCATGATCGACCCGACCACTGCGGAAGCCTGAGAATTTGCGAAATGCGAACGATACTATCGCGGCGGATGTTTCTGGCGGTGACGGGAGGCGCACTGGCCGCGCCATTTATCTCTTACGCCGTAAGCGAAGTGCCTGAGTTGCTCGACCACATGATCCTCGGCTGCAATGATCTCGATCGCGGCATCGCGTTCGTCGAAGACCGTACGGGAGTGCGGGCTGCATTCGGCGGCGTGCATCCCGGCCGCGGGACGCGCAATGCGCTGCTCTCGCTCGGAGAGCGGCGCTACCTGGAAATCATAGCGCCCGATCCAGACCAACCGGATGCCAAGGAGCCACTCGCTCTTCATCTCAGGAAACTTTCCGAGCCACAGATTACTGGCTGGGCCGTTCACCCCGGCGACCTCGGCTCCTTCGCGAAAAAGCTTCGTGATGCCGG
This sequence comes from Candidatus Acidiferrum sp., assembly GCA_035544995.1. Lineage (GTDB taxonomy): Bacteria > Acidobacteriota > Terriglobia > Acidiferrales > UBA7541 > Acidiferrum. Next base: position 130,435 of record DASZZI010000068.1, on the reverse strand, counting down.
CGTGGCGTTCGAAGGCCCGACGCCCGGCTCGCGCAAGCGTCCCGACGGCCGCGTCGTCCAATGGCATTTGCTTACTCTGAAAGACAATCCCTCCTGGCTGCTGCCGTTCTTTATCGAATGGAGCGGGGATTCTGTGCATCCCTCGGTGGACGCGCCTTCTGGATGCCGCCTTGTGCGGTTTGGTGTAGTGAGCCCCGCCCCCGGCGAACTGGCGCGTACCTTCCACCTCCTCGGTGTGGATGTGGCAGTCGCGCACGGCGAGAATTCGCAGCTCCGCGCGCGGATCGGCAGCCCAAAGGGCGAATTCGAAGTGACTTCGTGAGCGAAAAACCTCTGCCTAAATGCCGCGGCCACGCTGTATTGCCGCTTGCCGCCCAGCCGCCGCCGCATGCTATACTTTGACGCTCGTCCCTAGGCACATTTCTGGCCGTGTGGACGAAGGCATGGTGGAATCGGGCCCGTCCCGGGCAGACCGGGTTAACCAGGCGCCTTACGGTTGGTAAGGGGGAATTATCGCAGAACGCAGCTTCCGGCAGAGTGACCGCATCCGCGTCAACGAGCGGATTCGGGCTCGCGAGATCCGGGTGATCGATGAAGAGGGCGCGCAGCTTGGCGTCATGCAGCCTTTCGAAGCCGTAAAAATGGCGCGCGAGCGGGGGCTCGACCTGGTGGAAATCTCTCCGACGGCAGATCCGCCGGTTTGCAAGATCACCGACTACGGCAAATATCTCTACCAACAGAACAAAAAGGCACACGAGCAGCGCAAGAGCAGCCGCGGCTCGCAGTTAAAAGAGGTAAAGTTCCGGCCTGCAACCGCGGAACATGATTATCAGGTTCGCAAGAATCAGATCATCCGCTTCCTGGGCGAAGGCCACAAGGTGCGCGCGATGATTTTCCATCGCGGGCGCGAAATGGCACACCAGGAAGTGGGTCGCGCGAAGATGACGCGCTTGCTTGGCGAGATCGGCGACTACTGCCAAATTGAAACCATGCCGCGCATGGAGGGCAACGTCCTGGTGGCGCTGCTGGCGCCGAAAAAGGGCGTTCCCGCGGCAAGGCCGATGGCCCAGCAGTCAGCGCCGCAATCTGGCGCATCGTAAAGGTAGTATTGGTTTTTTGGGGCGGACTTCAGTTCGCACTCATCCGAGCGGCGAGCAATGCGCAGGAGAGGATTTGGACAATGCCAAGAAATAAGTCGAAGCCGAAGATGAAGCTGAAAACCCACCGCGGCGCGGCGAAGCGCTTCAAGGTGACGGCGACGGGCAAGATTGTGCGCATGCATTCCGGCAAGCGGCACTTCACGGGAACAAAGGCGCACGGCCGCATGCGCAAACTCAAGAAGCTGACGCTCGTGAATTCCGTGGACGTGGCTAACGTGAAGCTATTGCTTCCGTACGCGTAGACGATTTTGTTTTTGTTGTGAGTGTTGTTGTTTCATGGGGCGCAAGTCCCATGACAGCGAGCCAGGCAGCGCTTCACGGGTGCCTGCCGGCCGACCAGTCGCGAACCGCAAGGTTTGCGGCATGTGGCGGCGGATTTGTTCCGCCACCTTCTGAGCACCGGGAACGGTTGCTCAGACGAATGACCGCTTGATTGCGGCCGCTACAAATATCCAACCGGAGACAAACCCGTTGCGTAACGCGTGTTTTCCAGCGCGTCGGCGCACCCTGTTTGTCTCCTACCTTTAAGGAGAAACCCCATGGCACGCGTAAAACGCGGCACCAAGCGCCGTGCAAGGCGAAAGAAGTACCTCAGGAGGACAAAAGGCTTTTTTCTCACCAAGAGCAAGCTCTACCAATCCGCGCAGGAAGCTGCGAATCGCGCGGATCGCTATGCGAAACGCGACCGCCGCGTGAAAAAGCGGCAGTATCGCCGGCTCTGGATTCAGCGCGTCGGCGCAGGCGCTCGGCAAAACGGTTTGACCTACGGCCAGTTGATTCACGGACTGAAGGCCGCTGGCGTTGTGCTCGACCGCAAGGTCCTCGCCGATATCGCGGTGAAGGATGCCGCGGCGTTCACGCAACTTGCGGCCAAAGCCAAGGCCGCCGCTCCGCCGCAGCAAAAGAAGAAAGCCTAGTTTCAATACTCGCAGCGCCGGCAACTTGCCGGCGTTTTCTCCCGTAGGGGTACGATATATCGTGCCCCTACGGTGTAATCTATCTCGCGATCATGCCAACTTCTGACATCGGTCTCGACAAGACCCTCGCGGCTCTCGGCGTCGCGCAACCCGATCAGGTCGCGCCGCTCTTCGCCAAAATTCAAGAAAATTTCGCTGCGCACTTCGGCCTTGTTCACGACGAATCTGAGTGGAAAATATTCCGTGACCGCTGGTTAGGCCGCAAATCCGGCGTCCTCACACAAGTTACCGACAATTGGCTCAAGCCCGCATCTCCTGAGCTAAAGCGCGCCGTCGGCGCGGCACTCAACGAATTACGCGCGCAGGTTGAATCACAAATCGAAGCGCGCCGCACGGTCATCGAGTCCGGCTCCGAAGAAACCGCCCTCGCCCGCGAGCGCGTCGACCTCTCACTTCCCGGCGTGATTCGCCCCATCGGCTCGCGTCACCTGATCCGCCAGGTTTTTCAGGAAATCGAAGACATCTTCTTCTCCATTGGTTTCTCTGTCGTCGAAGGCCCTGAAATAGAGACGCCCTACTACAACTTCGAGGCGCTTAATATTCCCGAATCTCATCCCGTCCGCGACGACATGGACACCTTCTATCTGCAGTTGCCAAAGGGCGCGCCTGAGCCCCTGCTTCTTCGCACGCACACTTCGCCCATGCAAATTCGCACCATGGAGAAGCGCAAGCCACCCGTGCGCGTGATTGTGCCGGGTAAGGTCTACCGCCGCGACAATCCCGACGCCACGCACTCTTTCATTTTCCATCAGGTGGAGGGCCTGGCTGTCGATACGGACATTACTTTTTGCGATTTCACAGGAACCATCGAGTATTTCGTGCAGCAATTTTTCGGCCCGGGCGTGAAGACTCGCTTTCGCCCGAGCTATTTCCCCTTCACCGAGCCGTCCGTCGAATTCGATGTCTCCTGCATTTTCTGCGGAGGGAGCGGCGCCGCCGCGAGCGGCGGAAATTGTTCCAAGTGCAAGGGCGCGGGTTGGATCGAGCTTTTCGGCGCGGGCATGGTGGATCCTGCCGTATACGGCTTCGTGAACTACGACGCGAAAAAAGTCAGTGGCTTCGCGTTCGGCATGGGCATCGACCGCCTGGCCATGCTGAAATACGGCATCGACGACATCCAGGTATTTTTTCAGAATGATGTGCGCTTCCTGCGGCAATTTCCATGAGCGCGAGTCCCGAAGCTATGACCTTCACTGATTCCAAGGAACGGTTTTCCAATCGCGTTGCCGATTACCTGCGCTACCGGCCAAGTTATCCTGCGGCAGTGATTGATCTAGTGCACGGCGAGTGCGGCCTCCGGCCAGGGCACGTAATCGCTGACATTGGCTCAGGTACGGGTCTTTTGTGCGAGCTCTTTCTAAAGAATGGCAACCGCGTCTTCGGCGTGGAGCCCAACGAAGCGATGCGTCAAGCGGGCGAGGAGTACCTCGCCTCATTCGATGGCTTCGCGAGCGTAAACGGGTCTGCGGAAGTTACCACACTCGCCGATGCCAGCGTGGACTTCGTTGCCGCGGGACAGGCTTTTCATTGGTTTGAGCCAAACACGACAAGGCGCGAATTTGCTCGCATTTTAAAGCCCGGCGGCTGGGTCGTCGTGATCTGGAACGACCGCCAGATGGACAAGCCTTTTGCAAACGCGTATGAGGATCTCCTCGTGAAGTACGGCACGGATTACACGCGAGTGCGCGAAGCCTATCCGGAGAGCCACATCATGCAAAAGTTTTTTGATGCCGGCAGTTTCTCGCAGCACAGCGTGCCGAACGCGCAAATTCTTGACTGGGACGGGCTCGCCGGCCGCCTGCGCAGCAGTTCGTATGTTCCGCAAGAAGGCCACGCGAATTACGCACCGATGATGGCCGCGCTAAAAGAATTGTTTCGCGCGAGCGAGGAAAATGGCCGCGTGCGAATGGAGTACTCCACGCACGTTTATTTCGGCCGTCTCGCGAATCAGGTTTAAAAGATGAAGATCGTCTACAATTGGCTGAAAGACCTCGTCGCCGTGACCGCGCCTGCGGAGGAGCTGGGTTCGCGGCTGGCCCTTTCCGGCACGAATATCGGCGGCCTGGAAAATGGCCCTCACGGTCCGGTGATTGATGCGGAAGTCTCTTCCAATCGCCCCGACTGCCTCGGGCACTACGGCATCGCGCGCGAGGTCAGCGCGATTTACAAACTGCCTTTGAAATCGGTTGCACCAAAACCAGTTGAAGGCTCCGCGAAAGCCGGCGAAGCCGTGCGCGTGGAAATTCGATCGCCGGATCTTTGTGGACGCTTCACCGCGCGGGTAATTCGCGGTGTGAAAATCCAGCCGTCGCCAAAGTGGCTGAAAGACCGCCTCGAAGCCTCCGGCGTGGCCAGCATCAACAATGTTGTCGATGTGGCGAACTACGTCATGCTCGAGCTGGGTCACGCGCTGCACGCGTTTGATTACGACACGGTGCGTAATCACAGCATCGTTGTGCGCGGTGCTAAGCCAAATGAAAAAATGAAAACGCTCGACGGCATCGAGCGCATCCTCGATCCCGGCATCTGCATGATCACCGATGGTGACGGAGATCGGCTTGTGGGCATCGGCGGCATCATGGGCGGCGCGGAAACGGAAATTTCCTTTTCCACAAAAAATGTTTTGCTCGAATGCGCGTGGTTCGAGCCAATCGCGATTCGGCGCGCAACTCGCTTTTTGAAACTCCATACCGAAGCCTCCACGCGTTTTGGCCGCGGCGCCGATCCCGAAATGGCCGAACTCGCCTCGCGGCGCTGCGCGGAATTGATTTTGCAGCTTGCCGGCGGCGAACTGCTCGGCGGCGTTGTCGACGTTTATCCCGGCAAGCGCGCGCCGAAGAAAATTCCGTTGACGCGCGCTGAAATTTTGCGCGTGATGGGCGCGGATGTTCCCGACAAAGAAATCGAAGCCATTCTCACCGCTCTTGGCTTTGCACCCAGGCGCATCGATGAAAGTCGTGGAGCGGCAGGCTCCCTCCTGGCGGCGTGGCAATGCACGCAGCCCTCCTGGCGCGCCGAAGTCGAACGCGAAATTGACCTCATCGAAGAGGTTGCTCGCGTCTATGGCCTTGACAAATTTCCGCCCCGTTTGCCCGCAGCGCGCCAAGGCGCCACGCGTCTGCCGCACTTCGAAGCCGAGTCTCGTCTCCGCGCGCGGCTGATCGCCCTCGGCTACCGCGAAACCTTGACCATCCCGCACGTCGCAGAAGAACGTGATGTGCTGTTCCGTCCTGCCGATGCGGCGCCCGCGCGGCTGGCAAATCCGCTCTCGGAAGAAGCCAGCGTGCTGCGCTCGACTGGCGTCGTTACCATGGCCGCCGCTCTGGAGTGGAATCTGAACCATGGCCAGCGCAACATTCGCCTCTTTGAAATCGGCCGCCATTACCGCCTTGACGGAAGCAAGTCCGTCGAGACGCTTGTCTTGACGATGGGCGCCACCGGTGAAGCCCGCGAAAAAGGTCTCTACGACTCCGCCCGCGATTTTTCCTTCGCCGATCTGAAAGGCGACCTCGACGGGATCGGCGAACTTTGCGGCGGTTTCCGCTGGGAAGACGGCATCACGGGTTGGCTGCACGCCTCGCGGCGGAGCACAATCCACTTGAAGACGGTCATTCCGCGTGAAGCGAGGAATCTCCCGGCGGTGGGTGTCGCTGGCCAGCTTGCGCGGCGCCTGGCCGAAAAACTCAAACTGCGCCAGGACATTTTCCTCGCGGAACTGCGCCTCGATCCGGTCTACGCCGCGGTCCGCGCCGCGAAGGAATCGCGGCGCTATGATCCGCTGCCACGGTTTCCAGCGGTCGAGCGGGATTTTTCGCTGCTGCTTGCCGATGGCACGCGTTTCGCCGATGTGAGCGACGCGATTCGTTCGCTGAACATCGGCGAAATCCTTTCGATCGAAGCGACGGATCTTTTCCGCGGGAAAAATGTGCCCGCGGGAAAATACTCGCTGCTTGTGCGCGTAACATTTCAGAGTCGCGAAACGACGCTCACCGACGAGCGGATCAACGAATTCTCCGCGAAAATCATCGCTACCCTCGAAAAAAAGCTCGGCGCCCAGCTCCGCTCGAGCTGATGCTGTTTTTTCCGCAGACAAATTAAGTTCCGTCAGCAATCGCAGGGGCACGATATATCGTGCCCCTGCGATTGTGCTATTGTGGCGCGAGCGGGTAATTGGAGATTGGTATCGTGAGCGCGCCGGTGAAAGTACAAATCTTTGGGCAGACGTATGCCATCCGGGGGGAGCTGGACGAAGCGTACGTTCAGAAGCTGGCGGCCTATGTGGATGAAAAGATGCGCGCAATTGCCGATGCAACGGCTACTGTGGACACGCAGAAACTCGCCGTGCTTGCGGCGCTGGCGATTGCGGACGAGCTCCACAGTACGCAAAAAGAACGCGGCGATCGGGAAGAACTCTTGCGCGAACAGGCCGAGCGTTGCCTGACGCTAGTCGAACGCGCCCTAAAGCAAACTGCTTGATCGCTGTTGCCTCAACAAAGTTAAACGAATAACGCAGCAAAACTCATTTGTGAGGCCAAGCGCGAAAGCGCGCATAAGATTCATTGCGACCACTTCGTGGGCGTGCGGTCCCAGCGGTACTTGCGGAGCTCGGCGTGGAGGGCGTCGCCAAGCGGGCCCCGCTCGCCGGCGGCGATATTCGCTTCGACGTGGCGGCGTTTGCGCATGCCGGGAATGATGGTGCTGACATCGGAATTATTGAGGATGAAGCGCAGCGCCATCTCCGGCATGGCGAGGCCATCGCGAAGGAGCGGCTTTAGCGCATCGGCGCGCGCAACGCTGGCTTTCAGATTTTCCGCGACGAAATACGTGTTGCGCCAATCGCCTTTCGGCCATTTGCTGTCGAGCGTGAGCGTGCCGGTGAGCGTGCCTTCATCGAACGGGACTCGCGCGATCACCGCGACGTCTTTTTCGCGGCATGCGGGAAACAACTCATCCTCGGGATTCTGATCGAAGATGTTGTAGATGACTTGGACGGCGTCGACGAGGCCATCGCGCACGGCGCGAATGCCGTTACACGGCTCCCAGCGGTTCATGCTGATGCCGACAGCGCGCACCTTGCCGCTCTTGCGAAGCTTTTCGATGGCGCGCGGAAGCCGGGCATCATCGAGCCAGCCGTCTTCCCAGGTATGAAACTGGAGGAGGTCAAGCATCTCGACGCCGATATTTTGCAGGCTCTTGTGAAGGTACTCTTCGATGTAATCCGGTGGGTAGGACTCATCGAGGGTGAATTCGTGGCGGCTGGGCCAGCGTCGATTCTTGGGCGGCATCTTGGTCGCGGTATAAAGTTTCTTGCCGGGCGCATTGCTTGCATTGTTGCGCAGGATTTTCCCCAGCAACTCCTCGCTGTGGCCGTTGCCGTAGGCCCAGGCGGTATCAAAGAAATTGCAGCCGAGATCAACCGAACGCTGCAGCGAATCGAGCGATTCAGTGTCTTGCGAGCCGGTCCATCCGGCCATGCCCCACATTCCGTGCCCAATTTCACTTACTTTCCAGCCCGTGCGGCCAAAGCGGCGATAGTTCATGGAGGGAAGGCTCCTTGGTCCGAGCCGCCTATTATACCCGGGTGTCGCAACGCTGCACCTCCCCGGTGGCTGCTTAGCAATAAAACCGCCACATCGTAGTCGAAGGAGTTGTGGAAGATTCTCGGATATCCCGCTGGCTCCCCTGCCGTCCGCCTGATATTCTTTTTCTAGTCGATGCCCGCCATCTCGAAAGTTTTATTCATCATTGGAATTCTCGTCTCCGCCAGCGGACTCATTCCTCCGCCCGTTGCCCTCACCGCCGGCATTGTGTTCGGTCTGAGCTTCGTTCATCCCTATTCTTCCGGGAGCAGGACCTTCGCGAGGATTCTTTTGCAAGCAGCCGTCGTGGCTCTGGGCTTCGGCATGAATCTCCACGAGGTGATCAGGGCCGGCCGAAGCGGTTTTCTGTACACCGCACTAGGAATTTCATTTGCGCTCGCCGTGGGACTCGCTCTCGGCAAGTTATTCGAGGTTCGTGGCAACTCGTCCTATCTCATTACTGCGGGGACGGCGATCTGCGGGGGGAGCGCCATCGCCACCGTCGGCCCCATTCTGCACGCCGACGAAGAAGAGATGGCGGTATCCCTCGGCACCATATTCATTCTTAATTCCGTCGCGCTTCTGATTTTCCCCTTGATTGGCGGTGTGCTGCATCTCTCGCAATCGCAGTTCGGTTTATGGGCCGCGCTCGCGATTCACGATACCAGCTCGGTCGTGGGCGCCTCCGCGCGTTACGGAACTCAAGCACTTGTTATTGGCACCACCGTAAAGCTCGCTCGCGCCCTTTGGATCGTTCCCCTTGCTCTCGCCACCGCCGCGCTCACGCGCAGCCGTTTCCGAGGCGAGAACGGCGACGCCGAAGCTTCGCACCGCCGCGCCCGCATCCAGTTTCCCTGGTTCATCCTCCTTTTTTGCCTGGCTGCCGTCGCAAATACTTATCTCCCTGCCCTCAACAGTGGGACCCGAGCACTCTTCCTTCTGGGCAAGCTCGGGTTGACCGCTACCCTTTTCCTGATCGGAACGGGCATCTCACGCTCTACCCTGCGGGAAGTGGGCTGGCGCCCGATGCTGCAAGGTTTGGTTCTGTGGGTGGTGGTAGGCATCGCCACTCTCTATTTTATTCGCACGGGCTTCATCGCGTTCTAGGGCAGCAGTCCCATGGCCATCGTAAAGAGGATGCCGGACTATAGACCGGCGCTACATGACAGAAGGTTCATGGCTCCAGTCTGTCCCGCTGCTTGCAGATCATTCCCGCGGAGAATACACTCACGGCCGAATCCTGTCAGGCATCTACTCGAAACGATTCTCTCTTGGAGGTGACCCGTGAATCGCCGAATCAGCTTCTTACTTGTTGTGCTAGTTCTTGCGGGGATGTTTAGCGTGTACGGAGCATTTTCGCAGGCGCCGCCGCAAGCGGCGCGCCGTGCCATCAATCTTTCCGACGATAATCCCCAACTGCCGTTCAGCGGCGCCATCCTCGCCGGGAATACGCTCTATCTCTCCGGCCGGATCGGGGTCGATCCCAAGACCGGCAAAGTTCCCGCGGAAGTTGACGAGGAGCTCAAGCTTTTGCTCGACCGCGTCAAAGCCACGCTCGGACAGGCCGGGATGAGCACGGATGACCTTGTCTACGTGCAGATCGCCTGCACCGACCTTTCCCTCTACGACAAATTCAACGCAGCCTATCGCAGTTACTTCACGACCAAGGATCTGCCAGCGCGCGAATTCATCGGCGCGGGATCGCTCCTGCGCGGCGGGCATTTTGAACTGCAGGCGATTGCCGTCCGCAGATAGACCCCGAGTCAGGGAAATCTAAAGCCAGAGGACGCAGCGACCCCTGAAGACGCGATTACTTTGCCAGGATTCAGAAATTCCACGTCTGCCTATATATAGCCTAATATGGAATGCCCATATTTAACTAACTGACCATATACGGGCATACGTGCGCAAGAAAATTACTTCAATTGTAAATAAAGCCTTTACTATAAGTATTTTATGAATCGTTGCTTTTAGAATCGATTGGAGGTATTCGTGCATCTACTAGACTCCGGCGGGGCGGTGTATATGCTGAGAATCACAACCGACAAAAAACGCGGCAAGGTCACCTTAGGCGTCGAAGGCCGGCTGGCAGGACCTTCGGTGGGTACGCTCGAACGGTGCTGGCGAGAGCTTCGTGCTGCGTCACCCAGCGAGAAGTTCAGCGTCAATCTTTGCGGCGTCAGCTTCATCGACGCCGCCGGAAAAGTACTGCTAAAGGAGATCTATCGCCAGGGTGGGCGACTTGTCGCCGAGGGGTGCCTCAACCAATCCATCGTGCATGAAATTGTCGGGAAGGGAAGCCAGTTGGACAGCTCCACGAGCCCAGGCCGCGGAAAAGGTTCGCACATCATTTTCTATGTGGCATTTTTCAGCTTGCTGTTGACCCCCAGGCCAGGGCACGCGCAGGGAGCACCGAAACCGAGTGCGCTGCCTGCAAATGTGCCCGTGCAAGTGTTGCGGCTCACCTTGGATCAAGCGGTTGCGCTGGCGGTGAAGCAAAACACCACGGCGCAGATCGCCGTGCTCAGCTATGCGCAGAATCTCCAGGATAAGAACATCGCGCTAGCTGCATTGTTGCCCGAGGCGAATTTAAGCGTCAAGGATCAGGCACAGCGGGTGAACCTCCAAGCGCAGTTTGGCGGGAGGAAGTTTCCGGGATTCCCTCAGCACGTCGGGCCATATCAGGTTTTTTCGGCAGGACCTACGTTCGGAGGGCCCGTTTTCGACTTGACGCTGTGGCAAAGGTACGAAGCGGCGCGGGACACCGCCAACAACGGCAAGGCAACGAGTCTCTCCACACGCGAGCAGATCATTCTTCTGGTCGTGTCGCAATACATCGGAACGCTGCGCGCGGTGGCGAATGTTCAGGCCTCGCAATCCCGGGTCGATCTGGCGCAGGCGCTCTACGATCAGGCCGCGGACCTGCAAAAAGAAGGTGTGGGCACGGGAATCGACACGCTGCGCGCAAACGTCGAGCTGCAAAACGAAAAGCAGCGATTAATCGAGGCAGAAAACGACCGCGAGACCTCGCTCTATGGCTTGAGCAAGCTGCTGAATCTTGATCCGCGGCAGCCGGTCGAACTGGCGGATTCGCTGAGTTTTTTCGACACGCCCCAGCCGGAAATGGAGCCGGCGATCGAAGCAGCGCTTGCCGAGAGGCAGGAGTGGAAGGCGCTGGAAGAGCAGATCAAGGCCGCAGGAGCGGACAAGAGAGCTTCACAGTATTCGCGGCTGCCGTCCCTCCGTTTTGATGGGAATTGGGCATACCTGGGAACTTCGTCAGCGAATGGGATTCCGACGTACACCTACGCGGCTTCTCTGAACATGCCGCTGTTCACGGGTGGCCGGATTCATGCGGAGATTGTTCGCGCAGATCTGGAGATTCGGAAGCTAGAGCAGCAGAAAGATGATTTGAGGAACCAGATTGCGCTGGACGTGAAGACAGCACTGTTGAATCTGCAATCCGCGCGCAACGAAGTGCAGGTTGCCAACCTCGGCATCCAGCTTTCAAAAGAGGAAGTGGACCAGGCGCGCGACCGCTTCAAAGCCGGCGTGGCGAACAACATTGAAGTGATCCAGGCGCAGGATTCGCTGGCGCGCGCGAACGACAACCAGATTGTGGCGCTATACCGCTTCAACCAAGCGCGCGCCGACTTGGCCCGCGCGATCGGGCAGATGGAAAAGGTTTACGCCAAGTGAGGGGACGATGAGCATCGAGATCGAAGTTGGGCTGGAAAACGCGGCAAATGTAAAGCCAACCGTGGAATTGTCTCTGCAGGAAGAGGCTCCGAAGGGGCTGCTGAATTCGAAAGTCCGGCGACTATTGCTGCTCGGCGGAACGCTGCTGGTAGTGGTTGTGGCGGGACTTTTCTTCTACTACCACAATCGTGAGACGACGGATGACGCCCAGGTGGACGGGCACATTACGCCGGTAGCGTCGAAAATTTACGGGCGCGTCGCGGAAGTCCAGGTGCTCGACAACCAGCAAGTGAAGGCCGGGCAGGTGCTGGTGAAGATCGACCCGCGTGATTATCAGGCGAGCCTCGATCAGGCCAAAGCGGCGCTGGCGCTGGCGGAAAGCGAAGCGCAGTCAGCGGGCCTGGATGTTCCGCGCACAAGGGAAAACGTGGCGAGCGGAACGTCCAGCGCGGATGCGCAGTTCATGGGCTCGGAGGCGGATTTGGCGCGGGCGCAGGCCACGTACGAGCAGGCACAGACGGCGGATTTGGCCTGGGCGCAGGCCAACGTGGACAAGAGCCGGGCGAATGCCGAGCTGGCGAAGGCGGACCTCGCGCGTTATTTGCCTCTGATGGAGAAGGGTGAGATTTCGAAGCAGCAATATGACGCGGCGAAGGCCAATGCAGATGCGAGCGCGAGCGCGCTGCAAGCGGACCTGCAAAAGCAGGCGCAAGCGCAGCGGAGCGTGGAAGTTGCCAAAGCGCAACTGAACGCAGCGAAGGCGCGAGTAGATCAGGCGCGCGCGACTGTCAGTTCGGCGCATGCGGATGTGATGCAGGTGAAGATGCGCTCGGCAGACGCGCAAGCGAAGCTCGCGAAAGTGCAGCAGGCCCGCGCGGCGCTGGACGCAGCGCAATTGAATCTGAGTTACACGGAAATCGTCGCGCCGGTAGCCGGCGTGGCTACGCACAAGCAAGTGGAGGCCGGGCAGATCGTGCAGGCGGGACAAGGATTGCTGGTGGTCGTGCCCCTGCAGGACGTGTGGGTGACGGCGAACTTCAAAGAGACGCAACTGAAGAACATGAAGCCGGGACAGAGGGCGGAAGTGACGGTGGATACGTACGGGAAGACGTTTCCCGGACACGTGGATTCGATTGCTGGAGCGACCGGTGCGGTGTTGAGCCTGCTGCCGCCGGAAAACGCGACGGGTAATTACGTAAAAGTGGTGCAGCGCATTCCCGTGAAGATCATGTTGGATCCGATTTCACAGGAGAAAGCGATTCTGCGGCCGGGAATGAACGTGGACGCAACGGTGGTAACGAACTGAATTTTGATGAATAGGGGAACAGCGCGGAATAAGCATGGGTTAGAAAGGGTAGTACCAAGTAGAGGGGCAAAGGCAGCGAAGAACGGACCATGCGGGACAGGATCTTAGCCAAGCTGCGGATGCCGGACGGGACGATCAACCCCTGGGTGATCGCAGTCACGGTCACGCTCGCGACGTTCATGGAGGTGCTGGACACCTCCATCGCCAACGTGGCGTTGCCGCACATTTCTGGGAGTTTGTCGGCGGGCGCCGATGAATCGACGTGGGTACTGACGTCGTACTTGGTTTCAAATGCCATCGTGCTGCCGCTTTCGGGCTGGTTCTCCGGCTTGATCGGGCGAAAGCGGTTTTACATGTCGTGCGTGGCGGTGTTTACGGTGAGTTCGTTCCTCTGCGGGCTGGCGCCGAGCCTCGGCGTGCTGGTGCTCTTTCGAATCTTGCAAGGCGCCGGCGGAGGCGGATTGCAGCCGAGCGAACAGGCCATTCTGAACGACACCTTTTCGCTTGAGAAGCGTGGCATGGCGTTTGCAGTGTACGGAATAGCGGTCGTCGTAGCTCCCACCATTGGCCCCTGGCTGGGCGGCTGGATTACGGACAATTTTTCCTGGAGATGGATTTTTTACATCAACGTGCCAGTGGGGATCATTTCGCTGCTCTTGACGTCGTTCCTCATCAAGGATCCGCCGTACATGAAGCGCGCGAACCTGAAGAGCGGCTTTCGCATCGACTACATCGGCATCGGGCTGATCAGCCTGGGCCTGGGAAGCATGCAAATCATTTTGGATAAGGGGCAGCGCGAAGATTGGCTATCGTCCGATTTCATCCGCATCTTCTTCGTGCTGATGATCGTCGGCATTGTGGCGGGAATCATCTGGGAGCTGCGGGAAAAGGAACCGGTCGTCGATCTGCATATGTTGAAGGAGCGTAATTTCGCGATCGCCACGGTGGCCATGTTTTTCCTCGGCTTCGTGCTGTATTCCAGCACCGTGCTGATCCCGCAATTGTTGCAGCAGTTGATGGGTTACACGGCAGAACTCGCGGGGCTGGCGTTGTCTCCAGGCGGCGCGGTGATTATGTGCATGATGCCCGTAGTGGGAATCCTGGTGTCGAAGGTGGACACGCGGATTCTCATCGCGTTTGGCTGCATCGTGTCGGCCTCGGCTCTGTTTGTGATGGCCGGGTGGGACCTCGGCCTGGATTACGGTCACGCGGTTCGCGGGCGCATGCTGCAGAGTTTCGGATTGGCGTTCTTGTTCATCCCCATCAACGTCGCGGCGTTCGCCTATGTGCCGAAAGAGAAGACCAACATGGGGACGGGCATCATCAATCTGGCGCGCAACATCGGCGCGAGCGTGGGGATTGCCACAGTGACGACGATGCTGCAGCGGCGCACGCAATTCCATCAGGCGCGCTTGATCGATCACGTCAACAATCTGAATCCCGCTTTGCGCACGATGACGAATGGCACGACGCTGCGTCTAATATCGCATGGCTCGAACGCAACCGAGGCGGCCGCCCAATCGCACGGCATGATTTACAACATGGTGCAGCGCCAGGCCGCCATGCTTGCCTTTCTGGACAATTTCAAGTTCCTCGGCATCGTCTTTCTCGCGGTGATTCCAGTTTTGCTGCTGATGAGGAAACCGAGAGTGCCGGCCGGAGGAGTGCCGGTGCACTGAGCGTGGAATATTTTCCGCGCCGAAATACGCCAAAAGATTTTCGCAGTACACGGGGGCTAACAATGGCAACACAAGTGGCAGTGGCAACACAGTGGAGTGAAGAGGAGTTGATTCGCGCCGGCCAGCAGGGCGACCGGCAAGCGGTGGAAACTCTTTTCCGCCGTTACCAGCGGCAGCTCTTTCAGACGGCGCTGCGCGTCCTCGGCAATGCGGAAGACGCCGAAGACGCATTGCAGGACGGGCTGCTGTTGGCGTTTCGCAATCTGCGGCGGTTCGAAGGCCGCTCGCAGTTTTCGACCTGGCTGACCCGCATCGTCATCAACGCGGCGCTAATGCGGCGTCGCAGCGCCAAAGCCCGGCCGGCGATATCGCTCGATGAAACGCCGCGCGAGGAAGAATTGCCCGCATCGGAGCGTTTCGCCGATAAAGGCCCAAACCCGGAGCAGGTTTTCGCCGGGACGGAGCTGCGCGAGATGATTAGCGCGAATCTCGATGAGCTCTCGCCGCTTCTGCGCACGGCATTCCTCTTGCGCGAAGTGGAGGGCTACTCCACCGGAGAAGCCGCGAAGAAGCTCGGCGTTACGGAGAACACGCTCAAGGCGCGGCTGTGGCGCGCGCGTCATCAACTGGCGGAGCGGCTTGGACGGCGCCTGCGGCGGATGAAGGACGACATGACCGGGACGAACGGAATGGGAGACGAGGCCTGCAGCTATTGCTGAGTGCTATCTGAGTGCCAGCAAGCAGGGGCGCAGCTTTATCCTGAGAGCAAGCGAAGGAATGCTGCGCCCCCAAAAAACAAATTCTACGAAAGGCAAGTGCCGGCGTCCCCGCCGGCCTTCTTTATTTCGGCCGGGATCATTTCCCATTCTTCAGGAAATTCGCCGATTGATTCCGCGAGCTACTTTGTGCCGCGGCGTAGAGGCCGAGGACGCGGAGTTCACTGGTAGCTTTGCGGACCTCATTTAACGCGCCTTCTAGGCGCTCGGGTATTTCTGCCTCGACATCCAGAAAAAACTGGTACTCCCACGGACGGCCATGGATCGGGCGGCTTTCAATCTTGAGCATATTCACCCCGTGCCGCGCGAAGGGCTCGAGCGCAGCAAGCAGCGATCCAGGCCGGTGCGCGAGACGCATGGCGATGGTCATCTTTCGCGCGACGGGATTGCACATAGCGGCCGCTTCCGTGGCGGGAAGCAGCAAGACAAAGCGGGTGAAATTTTCAGTGTTGTCCTGAATGCTCTCGGCAAGTATCAAGCCGCGGTAGTGCTCGGCCGCCCGGCGGCCGGCAATTGCCGCGCGACTCTTGTCGCCAAGCGCGAGAGCTTCCCGCACGCTGCCGGCGGTGTCCTCGGCGGGAACGCGCTTCCAGTGCGAATGCGCGGCGAAAAAGCGCTCGCACTGTGCGAGCGCCATCGGGTGCGATGCGACGGAGCGGATGTCGGCGAGCGAAGCGCCCGGTGCAGCGATGAGGTGCAGCTCAATCGGCAATATGGTCTCCGCAACAATCGAGAGATGGCTTTCGAGCAGCAGATCGAACACGCGGACAACCGAACCTGCCAGCGAATTTTCCACCGGCACGAGCAGTGCGTCCGCGGCGCCTTCGGCGATCGCGCGGAACGTGACGTCAAAGGTGGGGCGCGGAACGGGCGTGATCTTTTCTCCGAGAAGCTGGATCGCGGCCGCTTCGCTGAAAGCCCCCGGCTCGCCCTGAAATGCCACCCGCGCTTTCTGCAATCCTCCGCCCACGCTTTCCTCCCCGATGGAATGCCGGCTGTTCAGCTTTGGACTTCTTGACGAGTCAAGAGTATCAAGTATGATTCGGGCAGCGCATCAAAGTGTGGTTGCCCTCACCAATTGTATGCGTGGGGAGTCCAAATTGAGTTACGTGGAAAAGAATCTCGTTGCAGGGGAAGCGCTGCTCTATCAAACGCGGCATCACTGGATTGTCTTGCTCGGACCACTTCTAGTGAGTTTGCTACTTGGCATCCCAGGGCTGGGACTCCTTGTGGAATCGATTGCGACCAAATCTGGAGACAGCCAGTCTTCCGGGAGCACAGGTATCAGCGCAGGGGGAATGGCAATCATCGGGCTGATTCTGCTAGTGGCTGCCATAGGAACGTTCGCGTACGGAATTGCGAAGCGCAATGCCACCGAAATGGCGGTGACCAACAAACGCGTGCTGATCAAAACAGGCATGGCGAGCCGCAGAACGCTCGACGTCATACTAACGAGAGTGGAAAGCATCGGCGTTGAGGAGACCGTCCCCGGCCGCATGCTCGGCTATGGAACCGTCATCGTGCGCGGAACAGGCGGCACGCCCGAAACTTTCGTGATGATCGCGCATCCGCAGGAATTCCGGCGAGCGGTTCAGGAGCAAACCGGGCGGGAGCAGACAGGCAGTCGTTGAACGGAAGACGCGCTATACTGGGGGTCCATGGAAGCCAAAAGAGCGATGGTGGCGCGGCCGGAACCCAACGAATACGCCGCCTACTATGAAAAGTACATCTCGCTAGTACTTGGAAATGACATCCTCGGCGCGCTGGAAACGCAGCGGCTGCAGATGATCCAGCTCTTCGCCGCTCGCAGCGAGCGCGACGGCAACTTCCGTTACGCCCCGGACAAATGGACGGTGAAAGAAGTCCTCGGCCACCTTTGCGACACGGAACGCATTTTCGCGTACCGGGCTATGCGTATCGCGCGCGCCGACAAAACGCCAATCGAGGGTTACGAGCAGGATGATTACGTTCGAAACGCCGCATTTAATGAGCGCCAGCTCGCCGAAGTGGCGGAGGAATTCGCGCACGTGCGCAGCGCAAGCATCGCTCTGTTGCGCGGGCTCGCAAGAGACGCCTGGCTCCGCCGCGGCGTCGCTAATAAGAATGAAGTGACGGTGCGCGCGCTGGCCTTCATCATCGCCGGGCACGAATTGCATCATCGGCGCATTCTCGAAGAGCGTTATTTCCCCGCCATTCCCCGCGCGTAAACTGCATCAGCAATTAGTGCAGGACCCTGTCTTCTCGCGATGCGGCCGGGAATCGATGACCACGGTGAAGTTGCTAGCGCGTCGGGCGGCTGCTAAAATCTAGTTTTTGTTGGCTCGCAGCCGTTTGCTCCGGGGGAGCGGACTTCTTTTATCCGTCAACGCCGGCGTTCGGAGGCGGCCAAGTGGATGTGCCGCCGCGTAGCGGCCGATACCCCAGAAATGTCAGGCTCCTGGCAAGCGTCTATCTGTTTCCGGCCCCGCGGAAGGGAGACTCCGAGTGGCAAAGTACGATGTAGCGATTATCGGGAGCGGTCCGGGCGGATACGTCGCCGCCATCCGCGCGGGCGAACTTGGATTGAAGGCCGTCGTCGTGGAAAAGGATCCGTTCCTGGGCGGAACGTGTCTCCATGTCGGCTGCATTCCCACCAAGGTTCTTCTCTATCACGCCGAGATTTACGATCACTTCAAAAATGCCGAAGAATTGGGTTTCGAAGTCAGCGGGCTGAAGATCAACTGGGGAAACATCCTGGCGCGCAAGGACAGAATCGTCAAGAAGCATGCGAAAGGCATCGAGTTCCTTTTCAAGAAAAATAAAGTGGAGTGGGTGCAAGGCTGGGGGCGCTATGACGGCCCCGGCAAAGTAAGCGTCGAAAAGGACGGCAAGAAGACCACCCTGGAAGCATCGAATGTCTTGATGGTAAGCGGTTCGGAGGCGAAGTCGCTGCCGGGAATCGAGCCGGACCACAAGACGATTCTCACCAACCGGTCCATCATCCAGCTTCCAGAAATTCCGAAAACCTTGGTTGTTGTCGGTGCCGGCGCCGTCGGCGTGGAGTTCGCGTCGATTTACAATTCATTTGGCACGCAGGTGACGATCTTGGAGGCGTTGCCGCGCGTCGTGCCCGTGGAGGATGAAGAAATTTCTGCCGAGCTCGCCAAGGCCTTCCAGAAGAAAGGCATCCAGATTTTCACCAGCTGCGCTGTAGAGTCCGTCAAGAAAGACGCCAAGGGCGTCACGGTCAGCTTCAAGGACAAGGACGGCAAGCCACAAACGCTCCAAGCGGAGAAGCTGCTGGTTGCCGTGGGCCGCAAACCAATGACCGAAAATTGCGGCCTGGAGAAATCGAAAGCCAAGGTGGAGCGCGGCTTTGTGCACGTCGGGCCGAATATGGAGACGGATGAGAAGAGTTTGTATGCAATCGGCGACATTGTTGCCGGACTGCCGCAGCTTGCGCACGCCGCGATGATGGAAGGAATCGTGGCGGTGACGCACATTGCCGGGAAGCCGGCGCCTCGGATCGTGAAGACGCGCATTCCTAACGCGACCTATTGCGAACCGCAGATCGGCTCGATTGGCTTAACGGAGAAACAAGCGCGGGATGCAGGCTATGCTGTGAAGACGGGCAAGTTTCCTTTCGTGGGCAACAGCAAGGCGACCATTTTGGGCAACCACAACGGGTTCATCAAGGTGGTCTCCGATGAAAAGTATGGCGAGGTGCTGGGGATTCACATCATCGGGCCGCTGGCGACGGAGATCCTCTCAGAAGCAACCGCGGTGCTGCATCTGGAAGGCACGATCGACGACATGATGAACATGATGCACGCGCATCCGACGGTGTGGGAAGGAATGGGCGACGCGTTTGCGTCGGTGCGGGGGTTACAGATCAACGTTTAGGGGGAATTCCGCTGTCAGGATCCTGTAAAGGCACAGTCTTGAACACCTGTCACATCGTGGAGCTCGGGCTGATCGGTTATACCGAAGCGTGGGCGTTGCAGAAGCGTCTGGTCGCGGCGCGCAAGGCGGGCGCGATCGAGGATGTTCTGTTGCTCTGTGAGCACCCGCATGTGATCACCCTGGGACGCAACGGCAATCGCGGGCATTTGCTGGCGTCGGAGCACGTCTTGAAGCAAAAGGGCGTGGAGTTACACGCCACGGACCGCGGTGGGGATGTCACCTATCACGGGCCGGGGCAGCTCGTCGGCTATCCGATCTTGAATCTCGGCGCGATCCGGCGCGATGTCGTCTGGTACGTGCGTATGCTGGAAGAGGCGATGATTCGGGCGACGGCGGAATTCGGCGTCTCCGCGGGAAGGGTCGAAGGCAAGACGGGGATCTGGGTGAGAAACAATATCGCCGAGGAGAAATTGGCGGCCATCGGCGTGCACATCAGCCGCTGGGTGACTTCCCACGGCTTCGCCTATAACGTCTCGACCGATTTGCGTTACTTCGACCTCATTGTTCCGTGCGGGATTGCGGATCGCGAGCCCACTTCGCTGGAAAAAATACTGGGGCGCAGCATCGAACCCAAAGAAGTCGCCCCGCAGCTAAGGAAACATTTTGGGGAAGTATTTGTTTTGGAGATGAAACCAGCATCGCGGGAGGAGTTGCTCGAGAAGCTGGAACGTGCCGAGCGGCCGGTGGCCCTGCCAGTATAGGAATTGGAGCAGCGGAATGAAGAA
Organism: Candidatus Acidiferrum sp.; assembly: GCA_035544995.1. GTDB lineage: Bacteria > Acidobacteriota > Terriglobia > Acidiferrales > UBA7541 > Acidiferrum. Next base: position 110,592 of record DASZZI010000068.1, on the reverse strand, counting down.
GGAATTGACGCGGCAGCAGCACCTGGACCTGTACTACTACATGCGGCTGAACCGCGCGGTCGAAGACACCATGATGAAGCTGTTCCGCCAGAACAAGATCGTCGGCGGACTGTATTCGAGCCTGGGGCAGGAAGCGATTTCCGTCGGTACCGCCTACGCGCTGGAGAAGAAAGACTGGCTGGCGCCGATGATCCGCAACATCGGGGCCTTGCTGGTCAAGGGCGTGCCGCCGCGTGACATCTTCACGCAGCACATGGCGAAGTACACTTCGCCCACGCTCGGCAAGGACGGCACCAGCCACTTCGGCGACTTGGAAAATCTGCATATCGTTTCGCCCATTTCGATGCTGGGCGACCTGATTCCCGTGATGGCCGGCGTGGCCATCGCCGGCCGCTATCTCGGCCAGAAGATTGTGGCCATGACTTGGATCGGCGACGGCGGCAGCTCGACCGGCGTGTTCCACGAAGGGCTGAATTTCGCGGCCACGCAAAAGGCGCCCTTCGTGTTGATCCTGGAAAACAACCTGTGGGCGTACTCCACGCCGGTGCGCCGCCAGGTCCCACTCGAGAATCTTGCCGACCGCGCGAAGGCCTACGGCATCGCGAGCTACATCGTGGATGGCAATGATGTGGCGGCAGTGTATGCCACGGCCAAGGAAGCGGTCGACCGCGCGCGCGCGGGAGAAGGGCCGATCCTGATTGAAGCCAAGACTTTCAGGCGGCTGGGCCACGCGCAACATGACCCCGCCGAGTACGTACCAAAGGAAATGCGCGCGTACTGGGAAGCGCGCGATCCCATCGTGCTGTACGAAAAGTTTTTGACGAGCGAAAAGCTGCTCGACGCCAAGGGCCAGGCCGGGATCGAAAAGAAGATCGAGACGCTGCTCGCGGCGGAAAGAGAGTTCGCGGAGAATTCCCCCATGCCGCCGCCGGATTTAGCCGAGAAAGGTGTTTACTGCACCGGCGACGACTGCCACAAGATCCAAGCCAGGTGGGAACGCCCCAGGTCGGAAGTAATGCCGCCGAAGTCGAGTATCGCGGCGGTCTGGTCGGTGGAAGGTTTTGGCCAAGGGAAGGGCTCGGGCGGCGGAAACGCGCCGATTCATTTTGGAGACACACCGGCGGACAAGCCAGCAGGTGAGAACAAGTCCGTTTCTCGCGCGCTGCCGAAAGCCGCCACGAAAAAACTGGCCAAGGCCGCTGCCGCAGGTAAACCGGCCGTAAGCCGAAAGGCCCAAAGATAACCATGGCTGCAACGAATGGATCGCCGGTAACCTTTCTGGAGGCCATCAAGCAGGCGATGTTTGAAGAGATGGAACGCGACCCGGCAGTGGTGTTGATCGGGGAAGACGTCGGCGTGTATGGCGGGGCTTTCAAGACGAGCGAGGGCTTGCTGGAGCGCTTCGGCTGGGAGCGCGTGATCGATACGCCCATCAGTGAGAGCGCCATCATCGGCGCCGCGTGCGGAATGAGTTATCTCGGCCTGCGGCCGATCGCGGAGATGCAGTTCATCGACTTTATTGTCTGTGCGTTCAACCAGATCACCAACTTCGTGGCCAAGGGCCACTACCTCTGGAATGCGCCCGCTCCCATCGTCATTCGCGGGCCCTCCGGCGGCGGCGTGCACGGCGGGCCGTTTCATTCCGCGAACCCGGAGATGTATTTCGTGCACACGCCGGGGCTGAAAGTCATTTATCCTTCTACACCGTACGACGCCAAGGGCCTGCTCAAAGCCGCGGTGCGCGACAACAACCCGGTTCTCTTTTTCGAGCACAAGTTCCTCTACCGGCGCATCAAAGAAGAGCTGCCCGCGGAGGAGTACACCGTGCCGATCGGCAAGGCCATTGTGCGGCGCGAGGGGCGCCACCTGACGATTCTGTCGTATGCCGCGATGATGCATACTTCTTTGGAGGCCGCCGACGCGCTGGCGAAAGAAGGCATCGAAGCGGAAGTGATCGATCTGCGCACTTTGCTGCCTCTCGACGAAGAGACGATTTTGCAGTCCGTGAAAAAGACCAACAGATGTCTCGTCGTGCACGAAGACACAAAGACGGGTGGCATCGCCGGCGAAATCGCGGCGATTCTCTGCGAGAAAGCTTTCGCCGATCTGGACGGCCCAGTGATGCGCGTGACCTCGCTCGATACGCCGGTGCCGTACGCGCCATCGCTCGAGGAATATTTTCTGCCCAACGCGCAGAAAATTTTTCATGCGGCAAAAGAGCTCGCGAGGTATTAGTTGGGCTTCGTTAGGGCGCGGCGTGCTGCGCCCCTGCTGAGGATTTTGAAGCTATACAGGAGAAGCGATCATGGCAGTGGACATCGTAATGCCCCAGATGGGCGAAAGCATTTTCGAAGGCACGATCACCAAATGGCTCAAGAAGCCCGGCGACAAGGTGGAGCGCGACGAGCCGCTCTTCGAAATCTCCACCGACAAAGTCGACGCGGAAATTCCCTCGCCTTCCGCCGGCGTCCTCAAGGAAATCAAGTTCGGCGAAGGCCAGACCGTGCCCATCCAGACCGTCGTCGGCGTGATCGAGGCGGTTGGCTCTGGGGCAGGCGCGGAGGCCAATGCGCCGGCTCCGGCCAAGACGGAAGCGCCCCCAAGACCTGCACCTGTCGCTTCTGTGCCGCCGCCTGCGCCGAAGCCAGCGGCGCCAGCGCCTGCGGCATCGGCTCCCGTGGCGCAGCGCGCCGGGAGTTCCACGGGCAGTGAGCGGATTCACAGTTCGCCGCTGGTGCGCCGCATGGCCAAGGAGCATGGCCTCGATCTCTCCACCGTGGCGGGAACCGGCGCGGGCGGCCGCATCAGCAAGCAAGACATCGAGGCAGTCATCGCTGGCGCCTCGCAGCCGGCAACATCGGTGCGCGCTTCGCGGCCCTCCTCCGCGCCTCTGGTGATGCCTCCCCCGTCAGCTCCCGCTGCAGCGCCGGCTCCTCCTGGTGTTTCTGGAGGACAGGTGCACGTGGCCCTCGAATCCGCCGTGCCGCGGGAAAAGATGTACTTCGGCCACTATGAAATCCAGCCCATGAGCGCCATGCGGCTGAAGATTGCCGAGCACATGGTCGCCTCCAAGCGCGTATCGGCTCACGTGTACTCCGTGGACGAGATTGATATGACGAGGGTCGCCTCACTCCGCGCCAAAGCCAGGGACGAATTCGAGAAGCGCTACGAGACCAAGCTGACCTTCATGCCGTTCTTCGTGAAAGCGGCGGTCGCGGGGCTCCGTGCTTATCCGACGCTTAACGCCTCGCTCGACGGCACCAACGTTGTGCTCCACAAGGAGATCAACATCGGCATCGCCGTGGCTCTCGACTGGGGCCTCATCGTGCCGGTGGTCAAAGGCGCCGATGAGAAAAACCTCCTCGGCATCCAGCGCAATCTGAACGACCTCGCGGAGCGCGCGCGGTCGAAAAAGCTGAAGCCCGAAGAAGTCCAGGAAGGCACCTTCTCCATCACCAACCCCGGCGTCTTCGGCGGCCTTTTTGGCCTGCCGGTGATCAGCCAGCCCAACGTAGGCATTCTGGGCCTCGGGGCCATCGAAAAGCGCCCGGTGGTGGTCGACGACGCCATCGCCATCCGCTCGATGTGCTACGTCACGCTGAGCTACGACCACCGCGTGGTGGACGGAGCGATCGCCCACCAGTTCCTCCACAAGGTAAAAGAAACGCTCGAAAAGTGGAGCGAGCCGGTCCTGTAGTTCTTACCTTTAGTTCTTATTTTTCTCACCAGAAGAAGCCTCCTGACTAAGGGAGGTTCCTCCTGCGGAGACTCCTCGGTCACTGGAGGACCTGTCCGATTTTGGGACGTCCATTCCCGCAAGTGGTCATGCGCTCTCGCTCCTTGCACTTTTATTTTCACTAAGCTATTCAAAATCAAAGTATTAGGACCAGATGGCGCTGGAAGTCCGGCTGCGAACATCAGGAAACAACGCTCCTATCGCGGCTAATGATGTGTGGAGATAGAGGCCGTTCTGGTGGAAAGTGTCACGCTTGAGATCCCTATGGAAATCGAAACGTTGCAGCAGCGAATCCTCATTGCCGATGACCAGCAGGATATTCTCGACGCCCTGCGCCTGCTGCTGAAAGGCCACGGCTATACGACCCAGGGCGTGACCTCGCCCTCGGATTTGCTGGAAGCACTTGCCAACAATGAATTTGATCTTCTGCTGATGGACTTGAACTATGCCCGGGATACCACCTCCGGCCAGGAAGGTCTGGACCTGCTCGCCCTGCTGCAGAAGAACGAAAACTTGCCTCCGGTGGTTGTGATCACCGGCTGGGCTACCGTCGGGCTGGCCGTCGAGGCCATGCAGCGCGGCGTGGCCGATTTCGTGGAAAAACCCTGGACCAACACGCGGGTGCTGGAGATCCTGCAAAAACAGATCGCCCTAGGACGCGAACGCCGCGAGTCGCGCCGCCGTGCCGGGCAGGAAAGCGAGGCACGCCAGGAGATGATTCTTCAGCTGCAGCTCCAGAAGCAGGAAATCGCCGATGCGCGCGCGATCCAGCAGGGGCTCCTGCCGAAGGATATTCCGCAGCTCCCCGGCTACGAGATTGCCAGCGCGTGGCAGTCGGCCCTCACGGTGGGAGGCGATTACTTCGACATCCTCCCGTTTGGCGAAGAAGCGCTCGGGCTGTGCATCGGCGACGTGGCGGGAAAAGGACTTCCCGCTGCACTGCTGATGTCCAATCTGCAGGCCACCGTCCGCGGATTGGCTTCCCTGTCTTTGCCGCCCGATGGCTTGTGCTCGCGGTTGAATGCTCTTTTGTGCCGGAATATGACCAGCGACCGGTTCATCACGTTTTTTTACGCGCAGCTTGACGGCCCCACGCGGCTGCTTCGCTATGCCAGCGCGGGACACAACCCGCCGTTCCTGCTGCACCGCGATGGAACGCACGAGCGCTTGCGGGAAGGCGGTGGCGTCCTGGGTGTATTTCCGAATCAGAAATTTGATTTGGGATCGGCGCAACTGGCGCCGGGTGACCGCGTGATTCTATTCACCGATGGGGTGACGGAAGCGAACAATCCCGAGGGCGAGGAGTTCGGGGAAGCGCGGCTGCTCGGCCTTCTCGAGCAAAACCGCGCATCCTCCGCTGGAGAATTGCAGAAAAGAATTCTTAGCGCCGCGGCCGCGTTCAGCGGCGGCCATTGGCACGACGACGTAACGCTGCTGATCCTCGCCGTCTCGTGAACTTTCTGAAGGAATTCCTCCTGACAGCTTGTTGTTTCCCTTGTATGGTTCTGTTTTTGCGGAACGCGGGTCATGAATCACGACTCACTGTAGCATGGGCCGTAACTTGGCCACCCACACCGCGAATCCTTCCATGGGGATAGGCACGATCCCCACATCGCGCAGCGTGTCGCGGACGAACCGGTGGCGTTCGTTTCCTTCTTGCAGAGCGACATCGGTCACGGCGGCGAATTCGGACGCGAAACTCGATTTGGACTGCACGCGTTCGGCGGTGTACGCCAGCAGCTTGGCGTCGGCCGGAGCGCGCGTCACGCTGAGCGCCTGCACAAAGCCGCGCGTGCCGTTCCGGCGGTACGAGTAGTCCAGCCGCATGGGATCGCCGGGGAAGGTAAACTCTTCCGCCCGCACCGATTTTTCGAGGCGCTCCCACAAGCGCGCCTGTTTGAAGACCTGCGCGCAGTAGTTGCGAATGACGCCGCGGCTTCCCGGCGCACCTACTCGCCCCGGAATGCGCTGCAGCGCGACGTGGTCGGAGTAGAGACGCTCGAGCTCGGCGTCGAAGTCGTCCGTGAAAATCCCCTTTTGCGGGGCGAGCTGCAGGGCATTGGAGAGCGTGTCGTCCCACTTCGCGAGGAGCTCCTGCCAGTGGCCGGCTTTTGCCTCCGCCCCCGTTTCCGCGCGCGCATTTCGTGAAAAGGTCTCGAAGCGGTCTTCCAAATCGTCTCGCAGCGCCCGCAGCAGCGTTTCATCGGCTTGGGGATGCAGGCGGCGAACCCGAGCGTACTCTTCTTGCTCCTCGATCAGGCGCAGGCGGCGCTCGCCGGTCGCGGGATCGAAGAGCAGCACGCCGATGTTCACCCACTCGTCGCGGACGAGATTCGGCGTGTAGCGCAGGATGCGGTAGGCGCAGGCCCTTTCTCCGTTTGCTGCCGCGGCGGGGGTCGTTCTGCTTGAGGTTTCAGGCATGGTTCACATCCAGTTCGGAAACGGCTGCCGGTTGGAATTTTTCGCGGAGAGCAAGAGCTCGGGCACGCGCGCGCGCCGCCGGAGGAGCTGCTCGATCAGGCGCAACAGCGCGTCGAAGTCGTCCTCGTACCAGGCGGGCGGAATCTCCCGGGAGATTTCGTCGAGCACGCCTTCGGTCATGCGCTTTTCGATCCGTTCGAGCCATGGGCCAAACGACTCCATCCCCGTTACGCCCGCATAAACCCGGTTCCGCGCGTACAACCCGCGCAGCGGCGCATCGGGAAAATTCCACTCCCCGGCGTTGAAGCAGAAGCCTTGGTCGATCATCAGCGTGCGGTAATGCGTCTGTGGTTCTTCGTTCCCGCTTGCCGCCGGTCCAGACGCGGCCGCAGATCGATCGGAGGTCTCGCGCATTTCATTGAAAAAGACCGTCTGGCGCCCGTTCGTGTTGCAGGTCCACTTGTCAAAGACCAGCATCCCGGCAAAGTCGTGCAGATTCTCCACCTCGCGCAGTCGCTCATCCGGCAAGAAGTCATGCAGCGCCAGCCGGCGCGGATCGCCGGGATAGCGCGAGCCGAACTGCAGCCCGGGCAGACAGGGTACACGCGAGCGCGGCATCTCCATGGTCAGCTCGGGCGTCAGCCGGATGAGCTCTTCGGGCACTTCGATGATCGCCCCGGGCGTCGTCGGCAGCCCCAGCCGCGCCGCCAGCCTCGTTCCCAGCATTTCGTTAACCAAGACGCGCCGATGCTGCGGATTATTTTGGAACTTGACGACGTAATAGTGTCCGTCCGAGCAGCGCATCAACTGCGACTGCGCGCCACCGCGCATCCGGCGTATCTGTTCGAGCGCACGCAACATCCGGCGTTATGCTATCGGCACTTAGACTTTCCGGCAAGTTTTCGCTGGGCAGAGCTCCCGGCCTTTCCCGAATCGAGATGGCTGCCGCTCGGAATGGGAATCGAGGACGCTCCGGCAGGATTTCAATTTGGAATCATGTTGTACAACAAACGTAAAAGGCCTGGAGCACACCCCAGGCCCTTTGCGATTCCTACTGGAAAACCGCCGCCCGAATAGCAGCTACCTTCTTCTCTTCTTCTTTGAAGCTTTCTTCCTGGCGGGTCTCTTCGCGGCCTTTTTCTTCTTGGACGTTTTCTTAGCCTTCTTGGCCGCCTTTTTCTTGGCCGCTTTCTTGGCCCGCTTCGCGGGCTTCTTCGCCGCCGGCCTGGGGGCCGCCTTGGCTGCTGGCGCCGCCTCTTCCGGCTCCTCGCTGATCACTACCAGCTCTTCTTCTTCCGTCTCCACGATCTCGTCGCCGCCCAGTTCTTCATCCTCTTCCAGCCGGGACAGCTCGTTGTCGTCTTCGAAATTGTCCTTCTCGAGTCTCATGCCATCCTCCCCAAGGGGAATCTTCAGGCCGCCGGCCCGCGGGACGTTGCACCGGCCGGAGAAAACTGCTTTCCGACCGTCCGCCGTTGTTATCGTACTCGCGCAGCGTTGTCAAGCCTTCTGCAAGCCCAGGAAGAAAATCGGTGGCTCCCCCCGCCTGGAGCTGGGGAAGCGAGCTTCCGCACGGAAGCGCCGATTGCCGGGGTATAGGCCGTAACTTGTTGTAAATAAGTAGATTAGTTGTGCGCTGTGGCCGCCGGCCCGCTCCCGCTTGTTGTGGTGGCAGAGGGCTGGCTCTTCTTTTTTGACTTCCTCCGGTGGCGCGCGGGCGCCGCTTCCGGGGCTCCGCCGAGGGTGTAGATCCGCAGCACCATCCCGCGGCTCACGTGGTGGCTCTTCATGCGGTTCCACTTGCGCACGTCCTCGGTATCCACGCTGAAGCGGTCGGCGATGCCGCCGAGCGTATCGCCCTTGCGCACGCGGTAACTCACCAGCCGCCGCTTGGTCTCCGACTGCGGCTGCGTTGCCGGAATAATCAGCTTCTCGCCGGGATCGAGCGCCGCGCCACGTTCCAAATTATTCGCCTCCGCGATGGCCACCGGCGTCACGCGATACTTTTTCGCGATGGCCGTCAGCGTCTCGCCTGCCTCCACGCGGTGCCGCCGCCAGCTCACCCACTTGTCCGGCGGGATGTCCGCAATCTCCGCGGAAAATCTCTCCGCCGCGCCTTGCGGCAGATGGAGCTCGAAGGAGGGATCGTTGGGAGTCGCCAGGCGCAGCAGAGAAGGATTCAGCCCGCGCAGCGTCTCCACATCCACGTCGATGGTCTCCGCCACCAGCCGCAGATCAATCGCGCGGCCCGGCTTCACCACGTCCGTGGGGACCGGCGCCTCAGGTTCCGCCTGGATTCCGTAATGTGCCGCGTCCTTGGCAATCAGCGTCAGCGCCACGATGATGGGCACGTAGTTTCGGGTTTCGCGCGGCAGCACGTTGCGTTTGTACAATTCCCAGAAATCCGCGTAGCCCGTCCGTTCAATGCCCTTCTGAACATTCCCCGGCCCGCAGTTGTACGCGGCCATCGCCAGATACCAGTCCCCGAAAGTCTTATAGAGATCGCGCAGATGTTGCGCCGCGGCGTGAGTGGCTTTCTCCGGGTCCTGCCGTTCGTCCACCCACCAGGTGTGCCGCAGCCCGTACTCCTGCCCGCGATAGCTTACGAATTGCCAGATGCCCCGCGCCCCGGCCCGCGAAAGCGCCAGCGGCTGGAACGCGCTCTCCGCCTGCGCCAGATAGATCAAGTCCTGAGGGAGGCCTTCCTCATGCAACACGCGCGCGATCATGTCGCGATAGCGCCCCGCGCGGCCCAGGCCTGTCTCCACAATCGTGCGCCCGCGCGGCGTCTGGAAAAAATTCAAGAATGACAGCACCGCGTCGTTCACCGTTAGCGGCAAATCATGCGAAATATTCTTGGCCGCTTCTTCGGCGCGTTCCTTCAGCCGCGGATCCACCGGAAAGGTCATCTCCGCGACTTCGTCGATGGCTGCGGGCACCGCCGGTGCTTCTTGAAAACCGTCGCCCGCTCGGAAGGCCTGCAATTCGTAGGTATAAACCGTATCCACCACGCGGTGGAACAGTTCGCTCAGCTTGGCATCGCCGTTCGGGTCGTAACCGCTCTCCAACATCCAGTCCACGGCATCGTCAAAATCCCGGCGCGCCGCTTCCAGGTGCCCGGCTTTATAGTTTTGCTCGCCGGAAGCGAATCTTTCCTCTACCTGCGCGATCAGAAACTCTTTCCCGCCGGGCGGCGATGGTATCAGGGACACGAACGGCCGGCTCGCGGGATTCCTCAACGGAAGTTGCGGCAGCGCCACCTCCATCCGCGGCACGGCACTCCTCTTTGCGGTCGCCGGAGTCAGCGCCGGAACGCGCGCCTGCACGGGCTTCTTCCCCGCGTCTTCGCAGCCCAGGAGGCCGGCCGCAATCAGAAGGTAGCTCGCTGCGATGCGCAGTCGTTGCTTCACCTCTCCATGGTAAAGAGCCCCTCACGCCCCGGTCAACGCTTTCCCCTGCCCCTGGGTTGATCTGAACACTACCCGTCCGCAACCGCCCGCGCTGTCAGGGCCTTGCAAAAAACTTCTTGACACGCTGGAGCAACTGGTGAATAGTAAACCGTATGGTTAACTATTCCGCCGCGCGGCTCGATGCCACTTTCGCTGCGCTCTCCGATCCCACCCGCCGCGCCATCCTTGCGCGCCTGGCGCAGGGCGAAACCACCGTCAAGGCTCTCGCCGCGCCATTCTCCATGTCCCTCCCCGCGGTCTCAAAACATCTGCGCGTCCTCGAATCGGCGGGATTGCTCCAGCGCGAAATCGACGGCCGCGTGCACCACTGCCGGCTCGCGGCCCAGCCCATGAAAAACGCGGCCGCCTGGATCGCGCAGTACCGCGCCTTCTGGGAAACACAATTCGACGCCCTGGCAAAATACCTGGAATCCGCCGCAGATGAAAAGGAGATGAAAAATGGCCACACCGCAACCGGCCCCGGAAAGCTCGCTGCAGGTTCGCCGCCTCTTCGCAGCCTCGCGGGAGAAAGTTTTCCGGGCATGGACCGAACGTGCAGCGCTCGAACAGTGGATGTGTCGGACGAATCCCGCAAGCACGACGCGGTATCTCGATCTCGACGTCCGTCCGGGAGGAAAACATCACCTCGAAATCCGCAATCCAAACGGTGACGTTTACGTGCAGGTCGGGACGTTTCGCGAAATCCGTCCTTATGACAAAATTGTCTTCACTTGGTCGTGGGAGCAAACACCGCAGGGGAAAGCTAAACCTGAAGAAATCGTGGAGACTCTCGTCACCGTCGAGTTTTTCGAGCGCGGCAATCAGACGGAAGTCCTCTTGACGCACGAGCGCTTCCCCAGCGCCCCGATGCGCGACATGCACCAGCAAGGCTGGAACGCCTGCTTCGACGCGCTGGAAAAAGTTTTGCAGACCCTGGGAAACAACTGAACCTATACGGAGGACAGCATGAAACGCATCACTTCTGTTTCGGTAGCTCTAGTTTTGTCTTTGCTTTGCGGGCTTGTGGTTCGCGCGCAGATGCACACGCCGGTGAAATCCACGGGCTTGGAGCAATTGAAATCGCTCGCCGGCGAATGGAACGGCACGAAGGCTGACGGGAAAGCCGTGCATGTGACCTACCAGGTTGTTTCCAACGGTGACGACCTGCTCGAGCGGCTGGACAGCACGGATGCCTCGGAAATGGTCACCATGTATTCCGCCGACGGGGACCGTATCGCGGTGACGCACTATTGCAGCGCGGGCAATCAGCCGCAGATGCAGACCGCGCCGATCGCAAGCGCCGCGAAGCGGTTTGAGTTCAACTTCGTCCGCGCCACGAATCTCGCGAGCCCTGCCGCAGGCCATATGGGCAAGCTCGTCGTGATCATCCAGGACCACGATCACTTCACCCAAGAGTGGACCTGGTTCGAAGGCGGCAAGCCGGCGCACACCGAGCTCTTCCGCTTCACGCGTAAGAGCTAACTTCCTAACTCGTTGGGCAGCGCTGGGGGCTCGGCCGGAGTTCCCTTGCGGTCCCTGCCGTTCTTAAGCAACGGAAAACACTGGGGAAAATATTTCTCTTGGAGCTAGCACCAAACCGTGGTATCCTCTATTTGCGTTTGTTGCTCTTGTATCGCCTTTGGATTCGTGAAGCGGTCGCAAGGTCAAACTTGCGGCCTTTTTTGTTTTGTGGACCGCTTTGCGGTCACACAGAACGAGGACGAAGACGGCCGATGCTCTCTAGAGGGGCTCGGGACTAGAAGCACCAGATAGCTCAACGTAGTAATGTTCAGCCGCAAAACGGCTGACAGAAAAGAGTAAAGCAGTGAGTAAAGAACAAGGAACAGTGAAGTGGTTCAATGCCAGCAAGGGCTTCGGTTTCATCCAGCGCCAAAGCGGGGAGGACGTTTTCGTCCATTTCTCCGCGATTGTGGCTGATGGCTATAAGTCTCTCAATGATGGCCAGGCGGTTGAATTCGAAGTCACCAAGGGACCCAAGGGCCTCCAGGCCTCGAACGTCCAGCCCCTCTAATCCACCTCACAAAAATATAGAACGGGCGGCGCGCTTCGGCGTCCCGCCCGTTTTTGTTTTCCACAGACATGCTCGTCATTCCGAGCGGATCCGCCCGACGGTCCTTCTTGCCCTTCGCTCCTGGTTCGCTGCGGCATGCTCCAAAGTTTCAATTTGAGAAAAGAACGGTAATCCTTGCGTCACACAGAACCCCCGGGTCTATTGTCCCGCGCAGCAGGTCAGCACACCATTACCTAAACCCGCCAGCAACCCTCCTTGCTCGAGATCAGCCGGCGGTAGGCATCAAGATGTCGGCCGATTAACGGTCGCGCATGACATCGACCGAATCGCGGTCGCGAACAAGAGAAAGAGATTTATGGCAGCGCTGAATCGCAACGAATTGGATCAACTCGAACGGCGTGAGTTGCATCTCACCGTTCTGGCGGCAGTGTTCGTTCTGGTGCTGGCCGGCGGTCTAGCCTTATTCATGTACCCCCTTGTGTTCGTGCGCCCGGACGAGGCCAACAAGTGGATGCTGCGCGTCGCGTTTTTTGGTTTCTGTGTTTTGACGCTCCTTTTTGTCGGCTATCTGCTCGATCACCAGCGCACCGTGCGCAAATTGAAACAGCACTTGCTCTCCGAGCTGGAACGCAACGTCGAGCTCCGCCATCAAGCTGGCGTGGACCTGCTGCAATCCATGCCCGACCTGAACTATTTCTGGGATCGTCTAACGATGGAGTACCGCCGCGCCATGACCATGCAAAAAACTATTTCCCTTCTGCTCGTCAAAGCAAAGACCTCCGCCAGCTCTTCCAAATCAGATGGCCAAACCGCTGCCTGGAGCGACGCCGCGAAAGCCATTTCGCGCAAACTGCGGCCCACCGATTCGATCTACCGCCTCGCTCCCGACCTGTTCGGCGTTGTTCTTCCGGAGACGGACACGCTCAATGCCAAGCGCATCGCGGTGCGCCTGCAGGAAGAGCTGCAGGCCGTGCGCGCCAATCACGGCACGGCGTTCGACATCACCGTCCACAACTGTCCAGAACACGTGAAAAGCGCTCACGAGCTTGAAGACATCGTGAAGTCGCTGCTTCCTGAAAGACAAGGGTTGTCCGACCCTGTTCTCACTGCTTAGGGTTCCTTCCGAATCCTCAATTTGCGGTTCCAAATTGGCGGCGTTCGCTTCTAACGCGGCTTCCGTGTCCGTCATGTACGAGAAGCTTCCTTCAGCGGTCTAGCCGGCAGCTTTTTTCGCCTCAGTCTGGTCGAGGATTTCGCGCACAATTCGGCCAAGCGTCGTGGGGCTATATGGCTTTTGCAAGTAACGCGCGTTTGCCGTGGCTGCGGCGACCCCGTCCGAATCCTGTGAGTAACCGCTGGTGAAGAGGACCGGGAGGTCCGCAAATCGCTCCGCGAGCTTCGCGGCGGTGGCGGGGCCGCCGAGTTTGGGCATCACCACATCGAGAATCGCCAGCACCGGCGTTTCGTTTTCGCAGAGCTTCAGAGCTTCCTCGCCGTCGCACGCGGAGAGCACGCGGTAGCCGAAGCTGAGCAGAGTCTGCCGCGCCATCTCGCGGATGGATTCGTGGTCCTCGGCGAGGAGGATCGTTTCTGTGCCGTGTATCCCGGCGAGCGATAGCATCGGCGCGTGCGCCGTCGCGCTGTTGGCAACCACTGCGTTTGTCGCCGGAAGGTACACGCGAAAGAGTGTGCCTTGTCCTGGCTCGCTGTAGACATGAAGGAATCCGCCGTGCTGTTTGACGATGCCGTAGACCGTCGCCAGGCCCATCCCCGTGCCCTTGCCCGGACCCTTGGTGGTCAAAAAGGGCTCGAACATGCGCTCGCGTGTTTCGGTGTCCATGCCAATGCCGGTATCCGATATGGAGAGCACCGCGTACAGTCCCGCCGTGACATGAGGATAAAAGCGGCAGTAGGCATCGTCGAGTTCCACCATCTCTGTTTCGATGTGTAGCCGGCCGCCGCTGGGCATGGCGTCGCGCGCGTTGAGGCAGAGGTTCATCAGCACCTGCTCGATCTGCGTCGGATCTGCCTTGACGGTGTCGAGCGCGGCGGTGGTTACCTTTAAAGTGATATCTTTGGGGATAACTTTTTCCAGGAAACTCAGCAGGCCGCAGGTCACGTCGTTCAGATCGACGGCGCGCGGCTGGAGCACTTGCCGGCGCGCAAACGCCAGCAGTTCGCGTGTGAGCGCGGCCGCGCGCTCGCCTTGTTCGCGTATCCGTGCGAAGCGCTCGGCCACCTGTGGATTGCTTTTGTTCTGTTCATAGCCGAGCTCTGCCCAGCCGAGGATGGCGCCGACCACGTTGTTGAAGTCGTGCGCTATGCCGCCGGCAAGCTGGCCGATGGCCTCGAATTTCTGCGCCTGGCGCAATTGCCGCTCCATTGCGCGAAGCTCGGTGACTTCTTCGGCGATGACTTCGAGCGACTCGGGATGATCCGGAATGGAGATGCGCCGCAAATGCAGCTTGACGGCAATGATCCCGCCGTCGCGGCGGCGCCACTCCGTTTCCGCCCCGTGGACCTGGCCGCATTCCCGGCAAGCCGCTAGGAACTGCGCGTATTGCTCGGGGTAACGGAAGATGTCGCGCACCAGATTGAGGGCCCCCAGTTCTTCGGGAACGGAACATCCGAGGATGCGGAGGAGAGCCGGGTTGGCGTCCAGGAAAGCGCCGTCCGCAGAGGCCCGGAAGATGCCGTAAACAGAATTCTCGACGAGGTCGCGGTTGCGTAATTCGGAAAGGCGCAGCGCCTTGAGAGCCTGGGAATTTTCTTCGCGTAACACCTTTTCCTGGATTGCGCGTTGCAAGGCCCCCGGCAAGCGCGAGATATGGTCTTTGAGAATGTAATCGCTGACACCTTCCTTGATGCTCTCGACGGAGGCTTCTTCGCCGAGCGTGCCGGTCACCAACAAGAACGGGATGTCAACGCCGTCCGCGCGAAGCTCCTTGAGCGCCTCCAGACCCGTCCAGTTCGGTAACCGGTAATCGGAAAGCACCGCGTCGAACGTTCCCTGCCGGATAGCGCAGCGAAATTGTTCCGCGTTCTCGGCGACAGTCTCCTCGATCAAAATCCCAGCTTTCTTCAGTTCGAACCGCATGAGGTCGACATCTTGCGAGGAGTGCTCCAGGATCAGCAGGCGCAAGGGCGCCGTTATTTGAGGAACGCGCGCTTCTTCCAGTGTCCGGGTCCTCATAAGGATCTCCTGGGGGTTTTTGCGGTGAATGCGGCTGGAAGCGCGGCGTGATTGACGACCAGCCAGTACAAACCAAAGTGGTGCACCGTCTCTTGGAAGTTTTGGAGGTCAACTAGTTTCTGGATGTAGCTGGGCACAGCTTTTTGCATGGACTCTTCGAGGGAGGTCACATGAGGGGAAATGCCCGGGGTCAGCTCGAAAAAGAGGTCTTGTCGCGAGGGATTATCCGCCGTGAGTTGCTGCAAATATTTCATGGCATCTTCGAGCCCGCGTCGATCATCTTGAAATTGCTCCTCAAATTTAGGATCGTGTGTCACGCGATAGCCCCACGACTCATTTTCCAGCCGCCCGTTCGAGGCGCGCTGGAGCGATGGCGCCGAGGAATGCCTGAGTGTGGCCACCCAATGATTCGAGTCCTCGGATTGCGCGGCGCTCCGGAAATCGGAATAGAAGGTGAGAAAAAGGATGCATAGAACGCAGATCCCTGCCACGGTCAGTCTGCGCCGGAATCGCAAGGCTCGGTTCATCTGGTTTCACTGGCGTACATCGGACTCGTTCCGCTGCACCGCAAGCTTGACAGGTGCCGCGAAGATTCTTCGCAAATCGGTTTCGACGCTATCGAGGAATTCCGCGAAGGACCTTCCGTCTTCAGCAGCCCACGTTCCGACGCTCATCTCTAATTTGATGTGGCCTCCGCGAGAGCGTGTTTGATTGTGCATCTCGAGATGCTTTTCGACCCGCAGCCGCAGCACGGAGGCAGTTGGCGCTATCGCATCGATCGCCAGCATCGCGAATTGAGCATCACCTATTCTCGCCACCAGGTCGGTGCGGCGGCAGCATCTGGCAAGAATCTTCGCGACATCGGACAGGGCGCTACCGGCGTCGCCCGGACCGAATTCTGCGCGCAGGGTCCCCAAATTTTCAACGAGCGCACAAAGCAAAACCAGCGTTCCGCCGATGCGATGCGCCTCCTGCTGACAGCGCGCTCCCATCGTGAGAAACCCTTCTCGCGTATAGAGTCCGGTCAGGGGATCGCGTAAGAGGTCGACCAAACCTTCTAAGGTGTTGCGCTCGAGCGCGCCGCGCAGGGCGCGGTCAAGGGTGCGTTGATTGATGAACCCCTTCAAGAGATAGTCCATTGCTCCTTCGGACAGACTTTGAGCTGCGTGTTGCTTATCGGCAGGATCGGCAAAAACTATGAGCGGTACACCGGGCGCGGAACGGTGGACGAGGCGGACGGCGTCGTATGGACTGCGAAGACTGAGCGCGAGATCGAGGAGGATGATTTCAGGGTCGGCGATTTTAATCGTCGAGAGCAGGGTAGCGACGGTGGAGACGACAGTCAGCTCGAGAGCATTCTCAGGTTCAGGGAAAATCTCGTGAAGTGTTTGAACGGCCCCGCTAGGGCTGCCTTCTGCTATCAGCACGCGAATTTTTTTTTCGCTCATGCCCCAGCCCCCACTCCTGCGGGGAAGGGTCGGGGTAAGGCTTCCCGGAAAAGCCAGCCGAAATTGGCCGGAACATAAGCGGGGAAGACGAATCCGGCGACAATCCACCCGTTGCGAACTTTCATCACGAGACTTCCCTATCGGCGAGACTGGAGAGGGCAGTCCTCTGGAAACAAGCGTATTGGAAGGGGGTTCCTCCATTGTCGCGCGGGGAGCGGAAGAGTCAAGGGAGGTGGCGCGAAGTGGTTAAGGAGGCTCTAGTTAGGCAGAGAGTGCGATTCGGAGCGGCGCAGGAGAAAAGCAACGGCCCCCGCGATCAGCCCGCCCGCAATGATGATGCCCTCCCAAACAAGGCCCGCCGCCAGAACCAGTGGTGCGGCTGCGCCGAACGGCGCGAGAAGCGCCACGAGGGCGGCTTCGCGCACCCCGATGCCGCCCTGCGTGAGCGGCAACACAGCCGCGAGCTTGGCAAGAGGCCAGGCAAAGAGCCAGATGCGCAGAGGCAGAATTAGACCGCAAGAAATGGCAAGCAGGGCAGTGAGGATGAGAAAGGTGCTTTGGATAAGAGTGCCAAGCAGCCAGCCGAGGATCAAAATCTGCGGACGGCGAGAGACGGAACGCAAGGCATGACGGAGGCGTGCCAAGCGCCGGCGAAAGTGGATCGAGCGGCCGCCGAGGAGCGGCCGATACAATAGAAAAACGAGAGCGAGCACGACCAGGATGACTCCGACGAGAACGAATAGGCTCCCGCGCGCGGGAATCCGGAACTGGGGAGGGAGAGAGCCAGGGAGCAAAAGCAGACCGAGCAAAACAAGACCTGCTTGCGCCGCTACGTCGAGAAAGCGATCGGCAACGTTGCCGGTGAGAACGGCGGCGGGACACGGGCTGCGGCGCAGACCGACCGCGAGGCGCACGACGTCACCTCCAATAATGGAAGGAAGAAAAAGCGTGCCGAAGAGCCCGCCGGTGTAGCACTGCGCACTGGTGGCCAAATCGAGCTCAGCACCTGCGGCGTTGACCACCATGCGCCACTTGGCGATGCCGATGGCATGCGCGAGGAGATAGCCGACGAGCACGGCGAAAAAGCGTGTGAGTGGGATACGCGCGAGGGCGGCACGCAAAGGCGCAAGCGGCAGGAAGTGGAATAGGAGTCCGAGGACGAGGAGCGCGGCGAACCACCGCGCGAGGATGACGAGCCTGCCGCGAGAGGCTGCGGGAGAGTGGTGGGCGCCGATCATTTAGGAATTTTTTGCAAGAAGGGTTAGCCGGCGAAGATTTCGTTGATTTTTTCCGCGAGCACAAAATCGTAATCACTGATTCCGTTGACGCTGTGGGTGTTGAGGTCAATGACGACTTTGTTCCAAACGTTGAACCACTCGGGATGATGGTTCATCGCTTCGGCGACCAGTGCGACGCGCGTCATGTTGCCGAAGGCGGTGACGAAATCCTTGCACGTAAACTCCCTGTGTAGCTTGCCATTCACAACGCTCCAGCCTTTTGCTTTGCTCAGGAGCTTTTGCACCTCGGAATCGGCGAGTTTTTTTGCGGGCATAACGGCATCCTCCTGAGCCGGCGGAACGCGGCAGGCAACATTATGCGGCGCAAGCGCCGCGCCAGCAACAACGCCCGCCCAGTAGCACAGGCGGCACCTGTTCCATGCTTCGCGGAAACCTCTGCAATCGCTTCGCTGGGTTCGTCGTTGTATGCGCGCGGAAATTCCATTATCGTAGGGGGTTCCCTTGCAGCCAAAAATGCGCGTTGTGCGCCAGTGTCTTGGCGGCCGCGAAGCGGTCGACGCGTAAACGGAAAACGGAGAAAGACGTGAAAAAGAAAATTCGCGCCATCCAGTATGGTGTCGGCCCCATCGGCGCATCCATCGCGCGCCTGATGCGGGAGAAGCAGGCCATTGAAATCATCGGCGCCATTGACACCGATCCGGCGAAGGCCGGACGCGACCTGGGCGATGTCGTCGGCGCTGCGGACGCGCCGTGGGGCGTGAAAATCTCCGGGGAAGCAAGGGAAGTGCTCGAACAGGCCGCGGACGTGGTGATCCACTCCACTTCGTCGTCGCTCGCGAAAGTGATGGACCAGTTGATGATGTGCCTAGAAGCGGAGTCGTGCATCGTTTCGACCTGCGAGGAGCTGTCGTATCCCTTCCGGTCGTATCCGGAACTCGCGGCACAGCTGGATACCGCCGCGAAGGAGTGGGGCGTGGCGCTGGTGGGCACGGGAGTGAACCCCGGCTTCGTCATGGACAAGCTGGTCGTGACGCTGGCGGCGATGTCGCAGCGCGTCGAATACGCCAAGGCCCTGCGCATTGTGGATGCGTCGAGTCGGCGACTGCCGTTGCAGAAAAAGATCGGCGCGGGAATGACGGTCGAAGAGTTTCGCGCGCAGGTGAAGGCGGGCGTGATCAAGCACGTCGGCCTGCCGGAGTCGGTGGCCATGGTGGCGGACGGCTTGAACCTGCCGGTGGATGAGATTACGGAAACAATCGAGCCGAAGATTGCCACCGAGCGCGTGCAGACGGAGTTTTTGACGGTGGAAGCCGGGCAGGCGGCGGGCGTCCACCAAATCGCGCGCGGCACCTCGAAAGACGGCAAGGAACTCGTGTACCTGGAGCTGCAAATGTACGTCGGCGCAAAGGATCCCACGGATACCGTGGAGTTGAAGGGTTTGCCAAACATCAGCCTGGTGATTCCCGGCGGCTCGCATGGAGACATCGCCACCGCCTCCGTGGTCGTCAATTCCATTCCGGTCATTCTCGATGCCGCCGCAGGCCTGCGCACCTCCCGCGATCTCCCCATAGGCTTCTTCTCGCCGAATGCGAGACCATAAGCGGCAGGGGTCCGAGGCTTGAAGAGAGAAGTTAGAGAGGCCGACCCCCCCTCCCCCCTATGTTTTTCATAAGTGTTCATTCTAAAGGGAGTTAAAGTGCTTTGTTTTGATACACTTTTACAAGTGTTCATTCTAAAAGAGTAAGTGACTCGTGGCAGGTGACGCCGAGAGGCTCGGGGCAAGAAATCACGCAATGCGTGCGCATGTGTGCAGAGAGAGAGTGGAAAACTGAGACAAGGGGTATACACCCCCGTGGCGATAGAAAGAGTGCGGAATCGATTGAAAGGAAAAGGGTTGCGTGAGCGCCGTCGAGCGAAAGAGTGCGTAAGAGTTTGAAAGCAAAGGGCTTCAATGAAGGCGACGGAAAATTCGACGAGACGAGAGAGAGCGACTTGAGGATCAGGTCGGGGCTGGAGTTTGGCAGACACGGGAAAGGATAGCATGGGAGCATCAACTGGTTAAATGTTATGCAGGGAACGGGGAGAATTGAGGAGTGGACGGCAATGGGGCAAGCTTAACGGTGCGGGCGGCGGCAAGACGAACGAGAAAAAAGCAATGTCAGAAACCCCAGGTGCAAAACCGGCACCCGGGGCACCCGGCGAGCCTGGGTTGGTCCCCATTGATCCGGTCGATTATCCCAAGTCGTACACCGCCAAATCATCTTCGCTGCTTACGTCCGGGCCACCCGCCAGTCTCAAATTTGTGCTATTCGTATGTGATCCGTCTGTCGTCTGGAGCCACACAATCGCTTACGGAAATTCAATGTTCCATCCGCTGGGAGCGCATAGCGACTGGGATGAACCTGACTTTGACCCGGAAAGCTGGGAAGAACCAGAGCTTCCGCAACGTGACTCAGCGATTGACGACGCAAAGGCAGTTTTGGAGGGCTTCTTTGCACGGGAGAACCTGAGAGTTTTTTACCAGAGACAACTGCAAATCATTTTTGAAGGTGAGTTTTTCCACTGGATCACGGCCCGTGCGCTTAGCGAGTTAGTGGGGGAAGGAAAGATTGCTTCAGATACTTTGCCTTTGCCGCCGACGGGAAGGATAACGCTGTATCGGGCAACAACCCACCGCTACTGGCGAAGGCAAGCAGACGAAATCATTGCGTTAGTGACGCGCTTTTCTGCACAGTCATTTACGCAGGCTTTGGGCGCACACGGGGAACTGATGTTTGACGCTGCGTTGCCGAGCGTTGGGTTTATTCCTACCGCCCGAAAGGTACGGTCTTATGGTAGTAAGGAATGGGTTGAAACAGGTCATGACCTAGACCGGGTTTTTGAACGCGATGGCGTGGGCTACGGAACTGAGATTAAGAACACATTGAGCTACATCGAAAGTGATGAGCTTGTTGCGAAGGTTCGGATGAGCAAGCATCTTGGGTTGCGTCCGTTGTTCATTGTGCGGATGGCACCGAAGAGCTACATCAATGAAGTGCAGGAAGAAGGTGGGTTCACGCTGGTGTTCAAGTACCAGTTATATCCATTTGGACAAAAGCATTTTGCAGACACGGTGCGGGAGGGTCTCCAGATTCCCGCAGACTGCCCGGTGAGGATTGCTGATGGCACTGTGCAAAGGTTTTTGAACTGGCACTTAAAGAAGCTGCCGAAAGCTTCTAAGCTGTGATCCTGTGAATTGCGGCCAGGATTCACATAGGGTTTGGGTTAAGTGCTTGGGTGTGAGTGGGTTATGGGTTTCCCCTATGAATACAATATTAGCTAGCTGGCTTGTAGTCCGCTCCCCGTCGCGGAATTAACGAGGGAAAGTCAAAAGACCCAGGTGCTAGACCGGCAACTGGGGCACCGCGGGTCATTTTTTAAGGCTCGCTTGCCGCGAGACCAAAACGCGTTTTGCCGCACGCCGGGGAAGGTCAGACTGAAATCGGACGCAGCGCCCGCCTCGGAGACCTCCGCACCAAAGCTTCTCAGATCCATTCCGCTTTACGGCACGACTGAAGTCGTGCCCTGACGAATACGGAAGTTGCCACACAGACTGTAAAGCCTGCTCCTACACTCGGAAAGACCGGAGGGCAGGGCTACAACGCCGGGGAGCGAAGTCTTCGCACGGCGCGATGTTGGCACAGAATGAATTCTGTGCTACCAGGCGAGGCGGCTTCCAATTTGGATGCCACGGTCTTCCCTGCATACGTCTCAGTTATACAGATCAACCCTGGTCGGGTTGAAAGGGTCACACGCCGCGGCGTGTGCTACTGGAGAGGCAAGACAGATGCGAGGGGAGATAGCGCGAGCGGCGTTTGGATTATGCGCCGAATGTCCTACGAAGATGTGGAACACAGCGAAGACCAAAACCCGCACGCTCGCCGCGGCGAGCATGCGGCACCCGGCCAAGGGTGCGGCAACCAAAAGCGTCTCAGCGCACAAAGGGTGATCCACCCGCCCATAAGCGGTAGCACTCGCCCAATTCCTGTCATCTCGCCTGCACCGAGCTACTTTTGCGTCCGGGTGTTGTTTACCAGGAGAGTCTTGGGGCCCTTCACCAGGCTTTTCAACGGTGCGCTAAAGGGCGATGATTCCTACAGGCCAGAAAGGCAGGCGCACCATGAAGCTCCCCGAGTTCAAGTTCAGCGGGATCAAGCTCAGCGAGATCAAGCTCACAAAGGAGATCGTGCTGATCGCCGTTCGTGTGCTTCTTGCCATTGTCGCTCTGGTTGTCGCGGTGTTCCTGGTAATCAAGGCCGCCGACTGGATCAAACAAGCGCGGGAACGCCGCATCACAAAGGCCACCGATGCTGTGACGCCGGATCGCTTGATCGCTCGCTGCGGCCCGCCTGCCGAAGAAGTGACCACGGATGTGTTTCCCGTCGTCAGACGCACCATGCGCTACAAAGCCAGCGGCCAACGAACCGCCATCTTCACCTTCACCAGGAGCGCCGACGAACCCCAAAACTGGGTGTTCCTGTCCATGAAAGACCCGGTGGGAGACGCGTCGTACGAGACCCCCGAGGCGAAAATCGCTGCCCTACCCTGCCTCGACTCCACCAAGTAACCCGCGTTGGCGGGGCGTGCAGCGCGGAGTTAGCTCTTTGCGGCAGCCGCAGCCAGGCGTGACTGCATCTCGCGAGTCATATGCGGCACGATGCCGACCAGCCGCTCGATCAGCATCAACTGTCCGCGGTGGTGCATTTCGTGTTCTTTGACGGAAAGAATCATTTCGAAGCGGCTCTTGGATGGCGGGGTCATCCCCCAAGCCATCTGCACCTGCTCGGCCAGGAAATCGTCGGTGAGTCCCTCGACAAATCCGGCCCATTTCTCCCCGGAGCTATGGAGCATCTCCAGAATCTGATCCTTGGTCCGGGATTCCTTTTCCCCCGCCGCGGAACGCTTCAAGAGCGATGGAAAGTCGAATCCCTCAAGCGAAGTTCTGTGTTCGGTGGCGTGGACCTGGTACTGGAAGTTAATTGCCAGCGCGATATGGGCCAGCAGCTCGCCAACGCTGCGGGCGCCCGGTGCCGCCGTAAAGGCGTACTTCTCTTGCGGAAGCTCCTGAGCAATGATGAGCGTGTTCTTGCGGACCGTGCGGAAACTTTCGGCCAACTCTTTGGCTGCGTAGTAATTCATGGGACCTCTTCTTTCGTCGAGTGACAAGTTGCCCATGCGAAGATAAGGGGCAGGGCTTGAATTTTAGCATGCCGCCAGAATTGTTGTTATGGCCGCGCCGCCCTTCTGGGATCACACTGAGCGCGCGAAGAAAAACCCAAGCGAAGAAAGACCCACCCTTTCAAAAACAAACGCGAAAGGGTGAGACACCCTCGGCTTTTGACCCGAGGTGAATTGCACGATTGGCTTGTCCTCGTCGTGTTTTGCCAACAAGAAAATTTAGAAGAATTCAGCGTGCCACCCACATGGTCGAGTGCGAGAAAGTAGCACAGGCTTCAGCCTGTGCCAGTGTAAGGCTCAAGCTTGCTATAACCGGGGAGCTGGAACGTAGCGGATATATGTTCACACGGCCGATCAATCTTGAAAGGTTTGCAAGGGGCACAGGCTGAAGCCTGTGCTACAGGGAATCAAGCTCAGGGGCGGATGCCGGTGCCGATGACGAGTTCGAGAGGCATATTCAATTCCTTGCCATTCCAGAATTTTTTCAGCGCGGCGAGAATTTCGGCGACGGCTTCGGCTTTTTTCTGGGGCGTCAATTGCTCGATCAACGGGCGGAAGGGCGCAGCAATTTCACTGAACTGCTGCCAATATTCTTCCAGCGATCCGGCCCACCGCCCGGGCACGATGCGGTCTTCCTCATGGACATTACGGAAGCCAGCCGCTTCCAGCGCTCGCCGGAGCCGGCCGCGCTCGCCAAACATGAACAGACTGGGCCCATCGGGATCGGGAGGAGGCGGAGGGACCGGAACATGTTTCAGGAGGATCCCCGCCGTGGTGGTGAAAAAGGGCTGCTCCTTGATTCCCCAAGCGACAAAGGCGACGCGCCCGCCGGGTTTCAGCACGCGGAAGCATTCGCGCAGCGCTTTCGCAAGATCGGGAAAGAACATGATGCCGAAGCGGCAGGTGAGGACGTCGTACGAACCATCCGCGAAGGGAAGGGATTCCGCATTGGCCTCGCGGAATTCGATGTTGGCGATGCCCTTCTTTCGCGCGAGCTCTTCCGCGAGCGAGATCATGCCCGGGCCGAGGTCCGTCGCGGTCACGCGTCCCGAGGGCGCGACCTCCGCCGCGATGGAAAGCGCGGGATCGCCAACGCCGCTCGCCAGATCGAGGACGCGCAGGCCCGGGCGGAGCTGCGCGGCTTCCAGGATGGCTTCGGTGGCGCCGCGCGTGAAGGCCGCAATCTGGGCATGCCATTTTCGCCAGCCGGCGACGGTCTTGTCGCCGGTCCACTCCTGGCGAAGATGCTCGCGAAAGATTTGGATCTTGACGGGGTCAGGCGCGCTCATCGGTGGCCTCCACGGCGGGAGAGTGTATCAGAGTGATGTCTACTTCCCATCCACAGAGAAGGCGAGGAGAACGTTGCCAGGCATGGCGCCAAACCTGCCGTAGCCGGAGTTCACGTAAAGAATGCCGCCGGCGATGGCCGGGCCGGGGCCATCGAAAGCGCCGCCGCGGGCGGGAACGCCGTTTACGGTTGTAAAATCGCGGACCGTGTCGAAGTCCCACACGACGCGGCCGTCCTCGGTGGAGTAAGCGCGCAGATGTCCGTCCATGGCTCCCGAGAAGACAGCCCCAGGTATCGCAGTGACAGCGGCAGACTGCGCTGGACTGCAATTGGGGCGATCTTGACAGGCCGACTTCGGCGGCGCGGTTTGCCAGACTTTTTCGCCCGTGGAGAGGCGCAGAGCAAACAATCCCCCGCCCTTCGTTGGGTCCAATGTGCGCGTCACCATTTTTTGCCCGTTGATGGTTGTTTCGTGGCGAATACGAGCGACGTCAGACACCGCGACGTAGGCCTTGTCATCATCCGCGGCTGGGCCCCACTGAACGCCGCCGTTGAGGCCGCCCTCGCCGACGCGCACCTGCCACAGCACTTTCCCGGCATTGTCGGGATCCAATGCGTACACGACTCCCGATTTCTGGCCGGCCAACAGGGCCCGGTGTCCGCCGGGCAAGGAAACAAGAATGGGGGAAGAACCAAAATCGAAATCGGGCCCTTTGGTTTTGGGGCAGTTTTCAAACGTCGTCCGGCAGGAACTGTTGTAGGTATCTTCCGGAGTGAGCTGACGCGACCACAAGAGTTTTCCGGTGTCCATGTCCAGCGCGAGGATGGCGTCGCTCGTCGTAACGGCTGGATCGGAGTAATTATTTCCGGTGCCCACGTACAAGACTTTGCGTTCCGGATCGAGCGTGGGAGCAGACCAGATCGCCACGCCGGAAGGACCCAGGAATTGCGTGCCGAGAGCGCTCTTGGTGGTAGGGTGCGGGTTTTCGTTGATGACGTAGGTTTTCCA
The DNA here is from genome assembly GCA_035544995.1 of Candidatus Acidiferrum sp. Taxonomy (GTDB): domain Bacteria; phylum Acidobacteriota; class Terriglobia; order Acidiferrales; family UBA7541; genus Acidiferrum. Next base: position 85,561 of record DASZZI010000068.1, on the reverse strand, counting down.
GACCTGGGCTCCAGTTTCGGCATCGAAGGCGACAACGCTTCCGCGGAAACGGCAGCACTCATAATGAGGATCGATGGAAGCAACCTCTTCCGCCGAACTCACCGGAACGTAGACGCGGCCGCGCCAGAGTTGCGGTGAGCCGGTAACTCTGACCTGTGGATGCGAATCGGCCTGCACTTTCCAGAGCAAGCGGCCGGTGGCGGCGTCGACGGCGTAGACACCACCGCGTTGATCGCCAAAAAATGCGGCGTAGTTGCCGGGTTGTTTGCCCGAAAGAGGCCCGATGGTAACAGCCGTGCGCACGGCAGTTTCCGCCTGGAAGGACCAACGGAGACAGCCAGTGCCGGCATCGAGAGAAAAGACCTTGCCTTGCTGGCTGCCGACAAACACGTTCCCGGCAACAATGGTGGGCTGGCTGAAAGCCAGGGAATCCCCGTCGAAGCCGAAAGCCCATTTGAGTTTTAGGCGGGGGACATCTGTGGCAGATATAGCTGCCATTGCCGCGGACTGGAAGCGGTGGTTCGACAAATCGGGACTCCAGCCGCTCCACTGCGGGACGTTCGGTTCGACGGAGAAACTTTTCGACGACGCGGGGCACAGGCCAACCGGGGGGTGGGGCGCGGCATCGGATTTTGCGCGAGGCGCATTCCCGGTCAGATACGCAGCGATGGCGTCGCGCTGGGCCGGTGTGAGGGAGCCCGCAACCTCGCGCATCACGCCGGTTTCGAGGGTCCTCACAATGGACGCTGCCGGTATGTACTGGAGGGTGGTGCGGTCCGGCGCGCGGTCCCCAGAATTACCCTCGTGGCAAACTGCGCAACGTTGACGGTAGAGAGCGGCTCCGTCTTGCGCCCAGCAGGTTTGGAAGGAGGTCGCAACAATCAACGCGAAGAGGAGGGTGCAGGAAAGACTCGACCATTTCATAGAGCCACCTCACCGTTATTGGAGATCGGAAGCGTAAGACAAAGAATGGTGTATCACAATCCTAGCGGATACGTCACTTTTTCCAGAATTTCATGACGGCGGCGTAGTCGAGGTCTTCCTTGGCTGCGCCCTTGACGGCGCTGTAGGTTTCGCGAGCGGCGGCAGTGGCCGGCAAGGGAACGCCAAGTTGATTGGCGAGATCGAGCGCCAGGCCGAGATCTTTGTGCATGAGGCGGAGAGGGAAGCTGGGCGCGTATTCGCCTTTGAGAAGCAGCGGAGCTTTTACGTCGAGGACGGGGGCGCGCGCCATGCTGGACTGCATGACTTCGACTAGCTTTTCGCCCTGGATGCCGGCGCGAGTCACGAGTGCGAGGGCTTCGGCGAGAGCGTCAACCTGTAAGGCGAGGATCAGATTCATCGCGAGCTTAATGATTTGGCCAGCGCCGTTGGGCCCGAGGTGAAACCATAGCTTGCCCATGGCACCCAGGACAGGTTCCGCTTCTTTCAAGGTTTCGGCGTCCCCGCCCACCATGAAAATCAACTCACCTTTTTCTGCGCCCCAAGTGCCGCCGGTGACGGGAGCGTCGAGGAAACGCGCGCCGCGTTCGGAGCAAGCTGCGGAGATTTTGCGCGCGAGAGCAGGAGATACGGTGCTGGAATCGATGTAGATGCTGCCGCGCTGGAGTCCAGGGAGTGCGCCATCCTTGCTCCAAAGAACATCTTCGAGGGCGGGAGGATCGCTGACGATGGTAATGAGAATATCGGAAGCGGCGGCGACTTCGTGGGGAGATTTCGCGAGTTTGGCTCCGGCGGCGAGGAGCGCATCAGCGCGCGAGACAGTGCGGTTCCACACAGTGAGCGAATAGCCGGCTTTCAAAAGGTTTAGTCCCATGGGACGGCCCATGAGGCCGAGACCGATCAATCCGATTTTCTGCTGGGGGCCGCGGGGAGATGTCACGAATGACCTCCTGGAAAGCTGCGGCTCGACGAAGTGCCGAGCCACGATCGATTTTTCAAGTGTCGCGGAATGATTGTAGCTGAATTGTACGAATGGAGTCGCGGCGAGGAGAAGGATCGGAAACGGGTCAGGCGGTCTTTGGCCGATGGGGGAATGGAAGGAAAGAAGATGCGCCGCCGGAAGCGTTGGCTGCGGCGCTGGCCGAATTGCGCGGATCTTCCGTTGGGGATGACGGTTGAGTAGCGCCAGAGGTCACGGCTGACTCAGCAGGGGCGTCGGCGGGGTTGGGCGATGCGTCGACAACCTCCAGGTCCTGGATGCGAACAATGTATTGATAAGGAATCTCCCAACGGAATTGTTTCTCCTGCCCACGCTGTTCGAAATGTTGTTCGAGGAAAATGGAGCGGCCGGAATCGGCGACAAAGGTGCCAGACGCGGGCAAAAGGATATCGCCGGCGCGGTATTGCACCTCGACCCTGCGCCCGAGAAAGGCAGAATAGCGGGCCATACTGGTTCCAGTGTCTGAGGGCGTCGGTAACGGCGTCAATAGTACGGAAGGACTCGTACTCGGGAGGGTGTGGAAAAGCGATAGGTCGTGCGGAGCCGCCTCCTTGTCTACGATGTGTATGAAGGATCGATGGCGATTCGGCTGAAGGGGCACAGGCTTCCGCGAAGCGCGGAACAGGCGCCGCCTGTGCTACTGGGCGAGGACGGCGGTGGCGGCTTGCGATCATCCAATAAGAACGTAACTGCCAGAGTCAAAGAGAGGCGCGTCATTGCACGCTCGAATGCGATTCAGCGGAACCGAAGACACGAAGAACTCCTGAAAAGCGGTGGGACAGGGGACAGCTCAAACCGCTAGAATAGCCACGCCTTCGCGATTCGCAAAGGGAGAGGTGCGCGAATGAATGCAATCTCGCACGCGGAAGTGCTGACCATTCTTAGCGGATGGGAGCGTCAACACAAGAAGATTGCAGTGCTGTGCTCCAACTCCGGCTGCACGATTTCTTTTAGGAATGGCCACGTGACTCTTTGCCTGGACGATCTGCTGCAACTCACGTTTGCAGAAGATGGCATTTTGCGTTTCTTTCTCCGAGGAGCGACTTATTGGCCAGCGGACCCGAAGGATTTCCAAGCGGAGTTCAGAGACTGGTTTGCAGGATTCGAGAAGGGCGCCGAGCTTCGATTTGCAAGCCCAGAGATGCAGTGCTTGCTTTTTGCTTCGGAGCACAATTAGGCGCTGCGGGGCACGCTGAGCGAAAGCGATTTTTTGACAATTAGCAGAGATTGGCTATTGTCGGCGATCCAGGAACGTGATTCGAACGGAAGGAGAGAGAATGATGCGCAAAAGGTACGGGCTGGGGCTGGTGAGCTTGCTGGCGGCGGCAGAGCGGGACGAATGAGTGAGTCCGCCCGATGCAGAACGATGCGGGGGGACTCGTGTGCTCCCCGGAGGATGCTCATAAAACGGCATGCAAGACTTCCGGGGTTAAATCCCCTGAAATAAATGCAGAGCTTATGTCGCGGCCCCCGACGGGAGTCGGGACAGGCGCCGCCGCGACCCACAAGGCCAGCCCACTTTTTCAACAAATTGCTGATAGGAGATTTATTTTATGGCAGATCTATCTGGCACGATCGCTGGAGGTTTGGCGAATTATTACGAGCACGTTGCGAAGCAGTTGCACAAGTGGGTGGACCCGCTTTCGAGCGAGGAGTTCTGGCGCAACCCGTATCCATACGGGAACAGCGTGGGACACCTAATCCTGCACCTGACGGGCAACTTGAGCTATTACATCGGCGCGCGGATTGCGGAGACGGGATACGTGCGCAACCGCGACCGCGAATTCACGGAGACACAGCGCCCACCGAAGGAGCAAGTGCTGGGGGAATTTGATGGCATCATCGCACTGGTGGTGGCGACGATTCGCAAACAATCGCCCGAGGATTGGTCCGCGGACTATACGGCTGAGCGAGAGCCCGAGGCTAAAGACCGGTTCACGGCGCTCTTGCGGTGCGCGGGTCATGCGTATCACCATGTGGGGCAGATTATTTTCTTGAGCAAAGAGCTGGCGCGTGGATCGGAGCCGCGCGCGGCTTCGGTCTGAGCAAGGACCAGAGGAAATGTTGCGGGCGCTTGTTGGCGGCGTTCTCCGGGCAAATCTGTGAGAGGAAAAGATGGGATCTCCGCGGCGAAACAGGGCACGCGGCACAATCGCGGTACTGTTTGCGGTCATCGCCGTCAGCAGAGCGATCCGGTGGGGCCACGGTACGCCGGCATTTGTTGCCGGCGTGGCCGGCGGCATTCTGCTTGTGCTCGGAGTCGTCCTGCTCTTTCGCAAGGACTGAGGCGAGCTGAGTTAACCGCCAGCTTTATCGAGGCGATCGTTTGCGAGGTAGTGGCAATTCGGCGGCCGCTTCTAAAGATTGCATAAGTGAGTTGAGCGAGCGGAGATCTTCTTTCGAGATTTCAGCCAGGGCCTGGGCTTCGAGTTGGGCCAGCTTCCGATAAACTTCAGCGGCGACCTTCTTTCCCTTTTTTGTCAATCCAACTACGAACGTACGGCGATCCTTTGCGCCAGTGTCCCGCGTAATGAAGCCGCGAGCGACGAGGCGGTCGAGAATGCTACGGAGGACTCAGGATTCGAGCTTGAAGCGGGAGGAGGCAAGGCGGTAGAGGCGGCGCCAGAGCAGACGGTTGATGAGCACGACGACGGTGGCCATGATCAACGTTGAGGCGAGCAGAACATCGAAGCGGCCGGAGTCGCTGGCGCGGCTGATGGCGCTGCCGAGCCCGGCGGTGGAGACAATCTTTCCCCGAAAATGAAAATATTCGGCGATGATGCTGACGTTCCAGGCGTTGCCGGAGGCGGTGACCAGTCCCGTCACAAGATACGGGAAAATCCCAGGCAGAATCAGGCGGCGCCAGCGGCCCCACAAGGTGAAGCGGAAGATCCGTGCGGCCTCTTTCAAGTCGGTGGGAATGGCCATGGCGCCGGCGATAACATTGAAGAGGATGTACCACTGCGTGCCGAGAAGCATGACGAGCATGGCGGCGATTTCGAGACCGCCACGCAAGCGGATCAAAAAGAGCAGGATGACCGGAAAAAGCGCGGTAGCGGGGATGGACGCGGCGATTTGCGCGAGAGGCTGTGCGAGGCGCGCGAAGCGGGGATTTGAGCCGATGGCTACGCCGACGGGAATGGTCCAAAGCGCGCCAAGGAGGAGCGCGACGTTAACGCGAAGAAACGTGAGAGCGGCGCTGCGCAGAAGGAAAAAATAATCCTCGCTGTGCAGATCCGAGAGTTCGCGAACCGCGTGAAAAACAGCGAAGCCGAGGCCGACAAGGATGGTCGCCGCGAGGAGAACGGCAAGCCAGCGGCGCGTGCGCATTTGCTTTGGCACGGGGAAAGTCTGTGCGGCGCTGCGGGCAAGGATGGCGAAGGTGAGCGTTAGCCGGTTGATTAATGGGCGGAACATGACACGGTAGCCGCGAATGACGAGGGAGGCTGGACCAAGGAAACTGAGCAGATTGTGCTGTACAGCTTTGGCGGTTTCCACCTGTTCGAACTTGAATTTGTCCGCCCAAATGATGATCGGGCGCCAGACGAGCTGGTCGAGCAGGACGATGACGGCGATCATGGCTGCGAGGCCCCAAAGAAGGGCGCGGGTATCGCCGTTACTTGCGGCGGTCTGCAAATAGGAGCCGAGGCCAGGCAAGCGGAAGTCACGGTCGCCGAGCACGAACATCTCGCAGGCCATGAGAAAAAACCAGCCGCCGGCAACGGACATCATGGAATTCCAAACCAATCCGATGGTAGAGAATGGAAGGTCGAGCTCGACAAAGCGTTGCCAGCGGCCGAAGCGGAAGATGCGCGCGGCCTCTCTCAGTTCGCGAGGGATGGTCTTAAGGGAGGAATAGAAACTGAAGGCCATATTCCAGACCTGGCCGGTGAAAATGAGCAGGATCGAACCGAGCTCGACGCCCAACTGGCGGTGCGGAAAGAGCGCGACCATGGCGAGCATGACGCCGGGCAGAAAACTAAGGACGGGAATGGATTGGAGAATGTCGAGTAACGGGATGAGGACGACTTCGGCGCGGCGAGAGCGAGCTGCGAGGTAACCGTAGCTGAGGGCGAAGACGAGACTAAGCGCATAGGCAACCGTTATGCGCACCAGCGAGTAGAACGCGTAGAGCGGCAGGATACGCGGATTTTGCGAAATTTGGGATTCGGGCGTGACCGGCCTGAGCCATAAGTGGCCGATGGCATAGACGCCGTAGATGGCGGCGAAAACGAAAAGGAGTACGGCGACATCAATGAGGAACGCCCAAGCCCAGCGCGAGCCGGCAGGCCGCACTGTCGTGGGCGGGAGGGGCGTCGCATGCGTAGCAGCGGAGATGGATTCCGGCACGGGAGGATCAGGCCTCAGTGAGTGTCAGCTTGCCGGTGGCGGCATCGTAATCGAAAATTTCGGAGTAACGGCCCCATTGAATGGCGGTCTCAAGCTGGCGGCGGGCTTCGTCCTCGCTGAAATGCTCGTCAAGGAGGTCGCGGAAAAATTCGTCCTGTAGCGTGCGATTGGATTTTGCTTTGAGCGCCTGCTCCATCTGGCGGAGCAACGGAACGTTGGCGAGCGCGGCGTTGCGGAAGATGGCCTTGCGGGCCTGGATGTCCGCTTGCGCGAAGGATTGGCCTTCGGGAGTGATGATAGCGTCGCCTTCTTCGACGCGGAGAAAGCCGAGAAGAACGGCGGTGTCCACGGTGGGAAGAAGCGCGTCAACTTCGAGGCTGAGCTCAGCGGCGAGGCGGTGGAGATCGGCGTGGCCGCCCTGGTCCACGAGAATTTCGAGCAGGCCGGCCATGCCGCCGGGACGCGTGTGCGGGAGCATGAGGACGTGGTGATGCGACGAAGAACTTGCGGCCTCGGTGGCCTGGAGAATATTGCTTTCGAGGTCCGGCCGCGTGAGGACGCGATAAATGGCATCGACCAGCTCGATGAAGCGCGGGGATTTGCGGTCGCGCGGCTGCGGAATGTCCACCGCAAAATCAGCGTGGATGTGAGCGGGATTGCGGCCGAGGACGATGATGCGGTCGGCGAGAACGACCGCTTCTTCTATATTGTGGGTGACGATAAAAATGGCGCGCGTGGGGATCTTGTGTCCGAGCCAGAGCTCGAGCAGCTCGCCGCGGAGCGTTTCGGCGGTGAGCACGTCGAGCGCGGAGAAAGGCTCGTCCATAAAGAGGACTTCAGGCTCGACGACGAGGGCGCGCGCGACGCCAACGCGCTGCTTCATTCCCCCGGAGAGCTCCTTGGGGTAGGCGGTTTCAAAACCGTCGAGGCCGACAGCGTCAATGATGCGGAGCGCGCGCTTGTGGCGCTCGATGGGCGGCATGCCGCGAGCTTCGAGCGGGGCTTCGACATTTTCGATCACGGTGAGCCAGGGGAAGAGCGCGAAGCTTTGGAACACGATGGAGACGTTGGGCGTTTCGCCCCGAACGGGCTGGCCGTGCCAGAGGACGCCGCCCGCCGACGCGGGAGCGAGGCCCGTCAACATGCGCAGCAAGGTAGACTTGCCGCAACCCGAGGGACCCAGGAGCGCGATGATCCGCCCCGGGTAGACGGCGAGATCGGTGGCGGCGATCACCTGAATGCGGCTGCCGTCGGGTTGGGCGTAAAATTTTTCGAGCTGGCGCGCCTCGATGATCGGGGCAACTGCTGTGTTGGCGGTGCTCATAAGCCGGGGTATTATCGCTCAACTTTGCGCGCCCCGCACGGAATGTGAAGAGAAGCGCCGCGGATTCCATTGCGGTTACAATTCGATGAACCCTTGATGACTCCTTCCGCTGAGAGCATCGAACAATCACTAATGAGGCCGCGTTACCGCGGCTGGCTCCTCGCTTTCAGCGTCTCGCTGATTGCGTCGTCGCTGATCGTGGCGCCGTTTTTCTGGCTCGGGAGCCCCTCGGGACATGACATCGCATTCCACGCGGGTTCGTGGCTGGACGCCGCGGGACAGTGGAAAGAAGGCATCGTCTTTCCGCGGTGGACGGAGTGGGCGAACCATGGTTTCGGGGAGCCGCGGTTTATTTTTTATCCGCCACTTTCGTGGATGCTCGGAGCGGCACTGAGCTTCGTGGTGCCCTGGAACGCCGTGCCGGGTGTTTTCGTCGTGCTGGTGCAAACACTTGCGGGAATGTGCGCGTTTGCGCTCGCGCGGCGCGTGCTGCCGGAACGCGCTGCACTTTTCGGCGCTTTCTGCTACGCGGCGAATCCCAACGCGCTGCTGATTGTTTACTTGCGCAGCGACTTCGCCGAGTTGCTGGCGTCGGTGTTTTTTCCGTTGCTGTTTCTCGTGGTTTTCGAGCTAAACGGGGTGCTGGAGAACCGAAAATACACGTTCTCCCGCGGCATTGGCCTCTTCGGAATTATTTTTGCGGTAGTTTGGCTATCGAATGCACCTGCGGGAGTGCTGGCGAGTTACAGCGTGGCGCTGTTGTTTGTGTGGGCGGCGGTGACGGAGAAATCCTGGTTGCCGCTGGCGCGGGGCGCCGCCGGAATCGCGTTGGGATTCGGGCTGGCGGCGTTTTACATTGTTCCTGCTGCGTACGAACAGCGCTGGGTAAATATCACGCAAGCGCTGTCGTCGGGATTGCTCCCCAAAGAGAATTTCCTCTACACACAGATCGGGGATCCCGAGCATAACCTCTTTAATTGGGTCGCTTCGAGTACCGCCATCCTGATGATCATTTTGACGGGAGCTGCCGCCCTCGCGGCGCGGCGAGGAATGATGGGCGAGTATGGGCGCGGCGAGAAGAAAAAGTTGTGGGACGCGCTGCTTCTTCTGAGCGCGGCGGCGACGCTGCTGATGCTGAGGGTCACGGCGATTTTGTGGAGCGTGCTACCCGAACTGCGCTTCGTGCAGTTTTCATGGCGCTGGATGTCGATTCTGGCGGTGGCGTTTGCGGTCTATCTCGCTGCGGCGGTCGCATCACGCCGGTTGAGCTGGCTCATGGCGGCATTGGTACTAGCGATCCTTGGCGGGACCGGCGTGTTCCTCGGAAAGCAGGGATGGTGGGACGGGGATGATATCCCCACGCTGCAGGCGGCGATTGAGCAGGCTGATGGGTTTGACGGTACGGATGAATACGATCCGCTGGGCGATGACCATTACAACCTGCCGGCGAAAGCCCCTCTAGTGCGCATGCTGCCGCCAGATAATGATTCTTCGAAGATGACAAACGCGATCGTTTCCATCGAGAAATGGACTGCCGAAGAGAAAGTATTGCGCGTGAAAGCGCGTGGACCGTTGCGGCTTGCGCTGCGCCTGATCAATTATCCGGCGTGGCGCGTGGAAGTGAACGGCATGCAGATTTCACCGGAGCGAGCGGACGATTACGACCAGATGATCGTGCCTGTGGCGGCCGGCGAATCGCGGGTCAGAGTGCTCTTCACGCGAACGTGGGATCGGACTTTGGGGATTGCCATTTCCGTTCTGGGAGTGCTGACGCTTCTTGCGCTGTTCAACGTCGGCGGCCTGCGTCTTCTTTCAGCAAGCCCGTGATCCGGGACGTGTCTAGGCCAAACTTCGTACAAAGCTTTCCCGATGGGGCCCCCTCCCCCCTATGTTTTTCATAAGTGTTGATTCTAAAGATGGTTAAAGTTGTTTGTTTTGTTACACTTTTGTAAGTGTTGATTCTAAAAGACTTTAAGGATGATTATACATTTGACACAGAAAAGTGCTGAGGTATGAGGGCCGTGACAGGGTAGTGCCAACGATTAGGCGGCTTGGTGTTGATTTTGGGAACGCAAAGACTCAAACGATGCTTTGATCTCAGAGACCAGTTTTTCTTTTTGAGCAGAGCTTAGCTTTGGTCCCTTCCCATGCTTCTTCATGATGCGAATTTGATCACGCAGGAATTTCTCGGCCATCTTCTGCGAAGAGATCGCCATAGGTCATTCTCCCTTTTTCATGCGATTTCCGGTGGAGGATACGATTGTTCCAAAACATAGTCCGCGAAGAACGCAACCCAATATTTCTGCTGTAGCCCCTTAGTCTTAACATGATTCTCGAAATCTGGGTCAACTTTTATTGCATTGTGCAAAACGTCGGCAACGTCGCCCGGCCTGACCCTTTCGGCCTCTCCAATGAACGTCTTGGCGTATTCCTTTGCGTTTTCGACCATCTCATCCCACTTTGCGTCATGCTCTTGGTACAAAGTGTGGAATCCCTTTGCACGAAGTCTGTGCAGTTTTTCAAGCGTCAAACTCATGCGTTTCACCCGCTTACAGATAGCGCCATATAACCAGGGCCCCATACAGCGCGGTCCAAACGAGAAGCAAGAAGAACCCCATACAGCAAATAATGAAGAAACATCGAGAAGGCCACAAAAGCTGTGCGAGGGTTAGTCCTGCGAGAATTAAGGAAAGCAAGAACGGGTACACTCCGTACCGACCCGCATTTCTGTATCGGTCAATCAATTCATCGGGTGTCGTGTCTTTAGGGAAAGAAGCTGCCTGGGAGAAGAGAAACCCACAAAATATCAGGAGCAATCCGCCAAGAGCCACCGCTGCTCCCAAGATCGCTATTGAAGCGTCCTTGGCAATCTCCATTGCGGCTAAAGGCTATAACACAATTAAGTGCCGCGCAAGTTACTGGGAACTGGGACCTGTCTACCTCTCAAATTGATAAATTCTCAATTTGGGAAAGTTTCTATGGAAGGTCTAGGGCAATTTTTAGCGAGGCATTTACTTGCGACATTCTTTGATTGGACACGTGGCCTATAAATGTTTGCAATTTTGTTCGAGAGATCGCTCTAACCTGCTCGCACAATACCACCGAATCAACCGTCAATCCTGCTTCTCCCATTTTCATTTCCACGTGGCTAGGATAAAGGTGCTTCTTGTTAGACCGACTGGTGGTCGGCACTATGATTAGCACGGGGCTAGTTGCGTTAATCGCATCTCTGCTTACGATGATGGCAGGACGTGTACCAGATTGTTCCGAACCATCCGTAGGGTCTAGGACCGTCTGGTACACGTCTCCGCGTTTCATCTAAGCCTCCACAGGTTCCCTTTCAGTGAGTTCAAAGGCTTCCCAATCACTTTGGCTAAATTCCTCAGCGACCAGTTGAGCTTCTTTTTGGTAATCAGCGTCCTCTGCGATTTTGGCGAAATCAGCATCAATCTCCTTTCGCCGTAGCAGCTTCACGTAGGCACAGATGGCGGCAACGAAAAAATCGTTGATGTTTTCAGCCGGAACTAGTTCCTTATCAACGTATTTTCGTGCCTCGTTATACAGCAGTTGAGGGAGACGAACAGTCGTACGCACCCTTTTGCCCGACCCTAGCGCAGGCATGATGACCTCCTGAGAGAAGACACACTACCCCCGTAGCGTGTATTACTTGTACGCATCTTTTGACATCCTATTAGACGCCTGTCAAGTACAAAAAGTTGCGCCAAGTTAGACGCAGTTTTACTTGCAATTTTGACGCCTAACTGGTAGCCTCTAAGGGTAATGTTTTGAATGGGCCAACGCGAGTAGTTTGGCCCATGTGAAATTTACTGGCTCAAAAGGAAACAAAAAGGGCCCGCCACTGCAATGGCGGGCCGAAGTACGAAACCCCTTGCTACAGACAAGGAGGGTACAACTTGACCAATTGTTATTCTATTCGATCCCCACCATAAAGTCAAGCTTTATCTAATCGTGGTTGCTACGGCTGGGTATCCAAGCGGCCAAAGGAAGTTCCCCTGCAAGGGACTGGCGTCTACAGCGCCTTCGTGGGTTCGAATCCCACCCTGGTCTACAATGATTTTAGTTAGGGTGTGTCTGAGGAGCTTTATTGTAATCAGTTAGATAACTTAATTGAGCAAAAGAAATGTGGCAGGGCTCACGAGGGGCGGCCGTTGAGTCCAGTGGGACTCGGTGCTGCCGCCGCCAGATCCCGCTTGCTTAACTGTGTACGTGGATGCATATTTAGGCACGTAATTCGATACATCCGGACCCAAAGTTGAACTCCATCGAGGTGCTCACATGGGGCGATTCATGGCGCCGACTCTCGCGGCCGTATTACTGCTGTCAACTGTGCCCTCGGCTTGGTCGCAGACTGAGGGCGCAAGACTTAAGGTACGCGCCGTACTTGTTGATAAAGATCTGAACCAGAAGCCGGTTCCCAAGCTCGCGTTCGTGCTAGCTCCGTCTGAGGGTCCCGTAGGGGAGACGATCACCGGGAAAACAGGATTCGATGGCAATGCTGAACTTCAACTTGCCCCTGGGAAGTATCGTCTGTCAACTCCAGAACCGGTGGAGTTTCAAGGTAAGAGGTATTCCTGGGAGATTGACGTTGCAGTTTCCCTGCCCGAGACCACCGTCGAGCTCAGTAACGATAACGCGAAGGCGACTGAGGCCGCCGCGCCTGCTCCGGGCCGAAAAGTCGATGAGCTGACAACTCTATTTCAAAAGTATCAAAATGCCGTGGTCACGGTGTGGAGTGAGATCGGACACGGTACTGGTTTTATCGTGGATTCTGCTGGACTCATTGTAACGAATCAGCATGTGATAGGGCCATCTGAGCGGATCTCGGTGCAATTCGATTCAAAGAGAAAGATCGCAGCCCGTTTGTTGTCGTTCAATCCGGAAAAGGACGTCGCGGTGCTGGAGGCCGATCTGAAAGCGTTTTCGGAGGCGATTGTAGCTCCTATCGCAAAGCCTGAAGCGAACCACGATGCTGTCATCGAAGGAGAACGTGTCTTCACGATTGGTAGTCCACTTAGTCAGCGTAAGATTCTCACAAGCGGTATTGCCAGCAAAATAGAGGAGAGGGTGATTATCTCGGACATAAACATCAATCCTGGCAATTCCGGAGGCCCTCTGTTCAATTCGGTCGGCCAGGTCGTAGGGATTACAACATTTGGAGCGCATGCTGGATCTGGCCCGGGAATATCGGGCATAGTTCGAATTGAGCAAGCCCTGCCGGAAATCGATCAGGCTCGCAAAAAGATGAGAGATGTAGCTCTGCCTGACGCTAGGCTTCTGCCCGTCGAGCCGACTGATAGCTTTCCTCTGGATTCGCTAAAGGAAACACTTCAAGCTGAAAAATTTGACCGTAAACCGTATCTCTTCTCGGAAGGTGGGTTCGACGTCGCTCTAGTTTCCCCGGTCTTGAAGTACAGGTTGGAAGAAGCTGTAAATATCGCGGCGGCAAAGGAGAAAGGCAAGAGAAGCAAAAAGCATCAGGCCGCAGTGCAAAACAGCTTCGAACCACTACAAGAATTGAAGGGCTGGGCGGAATATGCGGGAGAGTACAAGCCGGTACTTCTGATCCAAGCTCAACCTCAACTTAGGGAGACGTTTCTCTCCGCTCTTGGAAGAGGGCTTGCGGCCTCAGGTGGTAGCTACGGCGGGCCAGCCCACCTTCGATTCAAGACGGACTTCTACCGCATGCGTCTGCTTTGTGGAGACAAAGAAGTGGAACCAATCCAGCCCGGCAAGGATGCCACGGTGGTAAATGCTCACAACGTATTCGTTAACGTGACCGACGCAACCTACGTAGGGTTTTATTCGTATCCTGCTGATGCGATATCACCGTCTTGCGGCCGTGTTGTTCTTCAGCTCTATTCCGAGAAGGAACCGGACAAGCCCGTTTCGAAGGTCTTGGATCCCAAGACCGTCCAGCGAATTTCAACGGATTTTCAGCCCTACCTGACTAAGAAAAGTCCGTAGTTCTACAATTTTTCATAATCACAACCTCAGGGCGTCGTGAGAACTTGCCTGCTCAAAATATGCTTTCTCTTGGTGGCCTGCCGCAGGACCACCACAATCGGAACGATTCTGTTTCAGCGGCGGTCGACGGTGGGGTGGCGGACGTCCTGTCCCCTGACGATGTAGATGACGTCTTCGGCAATGTTGGTGGCGTGGTCGCCGATGCGCTCGAGATTTTTTGCCACCAGGATCAGCTCGAAGGCCGGGAAGACCACGCTGGAATCACCCATCATGTAGGTGAGCAGCTCGCGGAAAATCTGGTCGCGGTAGTGGTCTACTTTGTCGTCGCTGGCGAGAACCTTTTGCGCGAGGTCAACGTCGCGGCGGACGACAGCGTTCAGAGCGTCACGGACCATTTGTTCGGCGACTTCGCTCATGCGCGGAAGATCGACGTAGGGCTTGACGCGCGGATGGCGGAGGATGCGCTGAGCGCCCTGGGCGATGTTGACAGCCTGATCGCCGATGCGCTCGAGGTCATTGTTGATGCGCGAAACGGCAAGAACGAAGCGGAGATCGACGGCCATTAATTGATGCAGCGCGAGGAGCTGAACGACGCGGTCATCGATTTCGATTTGCAGCTCGTTGATGGCGTCCTCTTCATCGAGGACGCGCGTGGCCAGCTGCTCGTCGGAATCCAGCACGGCGTGGACGGCCTGATGGACGGAGCGTTCGGCGAGGCTGCCCATCCAGAGCAGCCGCTCTTTAAGCTCGTTCAGATCTTTTTCGAAGTGGCGTTCCATGAATTCCTCTTCCGCACTTACAACACTCTTGAATCCAAAGACGGGGCCATTCGTCAGTTGAGATACTTCGCCCATCCTCACCCTTCGGCTCCCTCAGGGCAAGCTGGATCGGCTCAGGATGACACAGGCGGGCCAACGCTCAGGAAAACTATCTCAGCCGAAGCGGCCGGTGATGTACGCCTCCGTGCGCGGATCACCCGGCGTGGTAAAGAGCTGGGGCGTCGGGCTGAACTCGATGAGCTGACCGGTGAGCAGAAAAGCGGTGAAATCGCTGATGCGGGCGGCCTGCTGCATGTTGTGGGTCACAGTGATGATGGTGCAGAGGTCTTTCAACTGCACGAGCAGCTCTTCGATCTTGGCGGTGCTGATGGGATCGAGCGCCGAGCAAGGCTCATCCAGCAGGAGCACTTCGGGCTCCACGGCGAGGGCGCGGGCGATGCACAGGCGCTGCTGCTGCCCGCCGGAAAGTTCGTAGGCGGACTTATGGAGATGGTCTTTTACTTCGTCCCAAAGCGCGGAGTGGCGGAGGCTCTTTTCGACGGCCTCGGCCAAAGGGAGCTTCGTGCCGTTGACGCGCAAACCATAGGCGACGTTGTCGAAGATGGACTTCGGAAATGGATTGGGCCGCTGGAAGACCATGCCGACGCGGCGGCGGAGAAGGGTGACGTCCTGCGCAAGAATGTTCTGGCCATCGAGGAGGATCTCGCCTTCGAGGCGCGCGTTGCGCACCGTTTCATACATGCGGTTCAGAGTGCGGATGAGCGTGGACTTGCCGCAGCCGGAAGGCCCGATGAGCGCGGTCACTTTGTTCGTGGCGATGCCCAGGCTGACGTCGAAGAGAGTCTGCTTGCTCCCGTAAAAGAAATTGACCTTGGAGATGGTCATGCGCAAGGGCAGGGCGGCGGGCGCTGCCTGGCTCGCGGCCCCGGACCCGATGTTGGGAGTGATGTTTACGGTCACTGCCGGCCTCAGAGAAGCATGCATGGTCAAGACCTCGGAATCGCAATTCCCCGGGCCAGAATCCCCCGGGCGACAATATTGACAACGAGAATCAAACCGAGCAGGACAAGCCCTGCGGCCCAGGCCTGACGGTGCCAATCTTCATACGGAGCGATGGCGTAGGTAAAGATCATAACCGGAAGGGAGGCCGTAGGCTGACCCCAGCCGGGGCTCCAAAAGCGATTTCCGAAGGCGGTGAAAAGCAAGGGGGCAGTTTCGCCGGCGACGCGCGCGAGGGCGAGGAGGATGGCGGTGACAACGCCACGATAGGCCGCGGGCACAATAACGGTGGCAATCGTCCTCGACTTGCTGGCACCCAGGGCCATCGCGCCTTCACGCAGCTCGCGCGGAACAGCATGCAGGAATTCCTCGGTGCTGCGCAGCGTGATGGGGATCATCATCAGGCCAAGCGCAAAGGACCCGGCCACGGTGGAGTAATGCTTGAATGGCAGCACGACGAGACCGTAAGCGAAAATTCCGATGACGATCGAGGGGACGCCATTGAGCAGATCCGCGGCGTAGCGCACCACGTAGGCGAGCGTGCCACCGCCGAATTCCGCAAGATAGACGCCGCCAAGGAAACCGATTGGCACACCGAACAGGGAAGCGAGCAGAAGCAGCTTGGCGCTGCCGACGATGGCGTTGGCCATGCCGCCGCCGGTTTCGCCGACGGGCGTGGGCAACTTGGTGAAGAAATTCCAGTTGATGGATGTTCCGCCGTGGTAGACCAAATACCCAAGAATGAAGAAGAGTACGCTGACAGCGACCACCGCGCACAAGCCGGTCATGGTCAGCATGAAGTTGCTCACGAACTTGCGCCAGCGAAGACGGGGGTTCATGCCAGCCCCGTTCCACTGCCGCGCTGCGTGGTGACGAGGATGAGCAGGCGGGCCAAGCCGTTCAAGATGAAGGTGAGGAGAAAGAGCACCAGGCCGAGTTCGATCAGCGATTGCACATACAAATCTCCAGTGGCTTCCGAGAATTGATTGGCAATGACGGAGGCAATCGAATCACCGGGCGAAAAGAGGGATGCGCTGATTGTCGGTTGGTTGCCAATGACCATGGTGACAGCCATGGTTTCGCCGAGGGCGCGGGCCAGAGCGAGAAAGATAGAGCCCATGATGCCGGTGCGCGCGAAGGGAACGACCACTTTCCAGGTGGATTCCCAGCGCGTGGCGCCGAGAGCGAGCGCGGCTTCGCGCTGATCGCGCGGAACGGAGAGCAGGACTTCGCGAGAGACGGAAATAATGTAAGGAATGACCATAATGGCAAGGACAATACCGGCGGTAAGAAAACCCACGCCGTACATTGGGCCTTGAAAGAAGGGGAGGAAACCAACCGTGGTCTTCAAGGCCGGCTGGATATATTCGCGCATCAGAGGGATGACAATGAAAACACCCAGAAGGCCGTAAATGACACTGGGCACGGCGGCGAGAAGGTCAATGAAGAACTGGAGAGTGTCGGAGATTTTCTGCGGCGCGAGCTCGGCGAGAAAAATTGCGGCGCCAATGCCGAGAGGCACAGCGATGAGGAGAGCCACTACTGCGGTAACCACCGTGCCATAGATGAAGGGCAGAGCGCCGAACTGCTCGAAGATGGGATCCCAGACTCTGGTGAAGAAAAAGTTGAGGCCAAATTTGTGGCGGGCCAAAACGGACCCTTGCCACAACTCGAAGACGAGCAACAAAGTAACAAGTACAACCGAAGCGGCAAACAAAAACGTTATCAGACGGGCGATTTCGTCGCCGTCGCGGAGCCGGCTAAGAAAGGAACGCGAGCCCGCAACAGGGCCAGCGTTCGGAACGGTTGTGGTTGAGGTCGCCACTCTTCTCGCTTACTGGAAGTTATTGATGGCCTTCAATTCCTTGGCAATAACGTCCTTCGGCAGTTTCGCATAAGACAGATTTTCCGCGTAATTCTGGCCGTCGGTCAGCGCCCATTTCAGGAAGCCCTTGAGCGCATCGCGCTTCGCCGCGTCGGTAATTTTCGCAGGAATGAGCAGCCAGGTGAAACTGGAAATCGGATAGGCCGCCTTGCCCGGCGCGTTGGTGATGGAGACTCGGAAATCATCCGGAATGGTTTTCGCCGCACCGGCTGCTGCGGCGCTGACGCCGGCGAGATCGGCCTTGACGAATGCGCCCGAGGCATTCTTCACCGAGCCGTACGGAATGTTGTTCGCCGCGGCATAAATCAGTTCGACGTAGCCGATGGAATTGGGTGTCTGCTTGATGAGGCCGGTTACGCCTTCATTGCCCTTGCCGCCGAGGCCCACGGGCCAGTTGACGGAAGTGCCTTTGCCAACTTTGTTTTTCCAGTCATCGCTGACCTTCGAAAGATAGTCGGTCCAGATGTAGGAGGTGCCGCTGCCGTCGGAGCGATGCACGACGACAATGTCGTTAGCGGGAAGATTCACGCCCTTGTTGGAGCCGGCGATAGCAGGGTCATTCCACTTGGTGATGCGGCCAAGGAAGATGCCCGCGAGCGCTTCCGGCGTAAAATTGAGTGCGGCGGTGACGCCGGGAATGTTGTAGGTGGGCACGGCAGCGCCGAGCACGGTCGGAAAATGGAGTATGCCAGAACCCTCGTGCTTGTCAGCAAAAGTCTTGAGCTGCTCGGCGCTCATGGGGCCGTCCGAAGCGCCGAAATCCACGGTGCCGTCGGTGGTCTGCTTGATGCCTGCGCCGGAACCGACGGACTGATAATTAATCTGAATGTTTCCATGAGCCTTGTGGTATTCGTCAAACCACTTCGAATAAATTGGATAGGGAAACGTCGCCCCTGCTCCGTTGATGAGAAGGGCATCCTGCGCCCCTGCCGTGACCGCGAGGACGAGAACTGCCAGGAGTAAACCTGAGATTCGCTTCATTCGTATTCTCCGCACTGCGATTTTGTGTTTGCCCGGGAGCAGGCAGTGTGACTCTTTCGTGTTACAGCATTGTTACAAGCGATTTAGAGTTGGTTGACACAGGGTGCAATGACGGCGAGTCAGCTGTTAAGCGCTGCATTTCCAGCAGTATAAGAAGTTAGGGTTTGGAGCCGTAGTGGATGGGCAAGATAAGCCGAACGCGCGACGGGCATCCCCTTGACCGGAGTCGCCAGTCTTACTATCTTGTTTGGAGAGCCAGGGATGTTGAGAGCACTCCAATGGTAAGTAGTGTTATGTCAATGACTTAGAGTAGCTTTCCTGTTTTTGTTACGGGATATTCATATTCAGTTGACGTAACCGTAAGAGACGCCCGATACCTTCTGCCGCGGGGTGGTACGCATTCCGGCCAGTACATTTTAAACTTCACATTAAAGAGAGAGGAAATGAAAAAACTAGCAGCACTCACACTTTCGCTGTTCCTGATCTCCGGAACGGCACTCGCCGATACACCGAAAGAAGCTGACCCGCAACCTGCCAAACCCGGCCAGCCGGCGAAGCCCAAAGCGGCGAACAAGGCTGAGAAAACGGATTCGGCTTTCGCAGCGGAGCTGGAAGAGCTTCGCCAGACCCTGCAGGCGCAGCAGGAACAGCTTCAAATGCTGAAGGAAGAGCTCGCCAAGCGCGATCGTCAGATCGACGAAGCGCGCGAGTCGGCCGCTGCCGCCAGCGCCAGAGCCGCTGAAGCCAGCAGGAAAGCGATTGAGGCGGTAAACACCACGGCCGAGGTGAAGTCGACTGCGGAATCGCTCAACGCGACCGTCACAAGCTTGAAGGCCAGCAACGAAGCCCTCAAGACCACCGTAGCGGCGGAACAGGCCGAAGCGAAGAAGGCGAGCGAAGATGGGCCCGCCTCCATCAAGGTTAAGGGTGTCACCATCACGCCGGGAGGCTTCTTCGCGGCGGAAACGGTTTTTCGTAACCGCGCAGTCGTAGCGGACGACAACACGCCGTTCAACTCCATCCCGTACCCAGGCAGCTCACAAAGCAGGCTTTCCGAATTCAATGCTTCCGGTCGTCAGACGCGCCCGACCGTGCTCGTCGAAGGCAAAGCCGAAAACGTCAAGTTTACGGGTTACTACGAGGCCGATTTCCTCTCCGCCGGCACTACCTCCAACAACAATGGAAGTAATAGCTATACATTCCGTCAGAGACAAGCTTGGGGACAGGCTGCCTTGAATAGCGGCTGGACCGTCACCGGCGGGCAGATGTGGAGCTTGGTCACCGAAACGAAAACCGGTATGCAGAATCGCATTGAAGCCGTTCCTCTCACGATCGACCATCAGTATAACGTTGGCTTCAGCTGGGCCCGCCAGTACGGTTTTCGCGTGGTCAAGAATTTCGGCGACAAATTTGCGTTGGGCTTCTCCGCCGAAGGTTCCCAGACTACCTTTGGAGGCCGCGGGTTTTCAACGTTTACAGATGCTAAGAACAACGCAAACGGAAATTTCTTAATCGCCGCACCTGGTTCGGGCGGCGGTTTGTTTAACGCGACAGCAAATTACACTTTTAATAAAACGCCTGACTTTGTCTTCAAGGCTGTTTTCCAGCCAGGATGGGGCCATTACGAAATCTTTGGCCTAGTCAGCACCTATCGTTCGCGAATCTTCCCGTGCGGCGTGGTGAGCGCGGCTCTTCCATGCGCGGTAAACGGGTCTACTGCACCGTCAGCAGTGGGCGTATTCAACGATTCCCGTAGCAGCGGGGGCATCGGCGTGAACGTTCGGGTACCACTCGTGGCCAAGAAGTTAGACGCTGGCGTGCACTTCCTGGGCGGCGACGGAATCGGACGATACGGAACGGCGGGTCTTCCCGATGCCACGGCGCGCCCCGACGGCTCCCTGGCTCTGATTAAGGGCGTGCACGCGCTCGGTACCCTGGAATGGCATCCAACGCCAAAACTGGACATCTACGCTAATTTTGGCGGCGAATATGCCTATCGGGCGGCGTACCTGGGCTACACCACAATTACGCAGACCACGAACGCCGCCGGTGTAATCACCACGACGACTAAAACAAATCAGGCGGGGGGCTATGGCTCACCGTTCTCTAACAACTCGGGCTGCGGTACCGAAGTCGTAGCGCCAAATCAGAACACGCCAGCTTCCGTCGGCAAGTGCGCTGGCGATACGAAGAACATCTTCGAGGGCTCCCTTGGCTTCTGGTATAGATTCTACCAGGGTCCGTTCGGAAGGCTTCAGTTCGGTACTCAGTACTCTTACATAACCAAGGTCGGCTGGTCGGGCAACAACAACGTTCCGGCAGCCGTTGGAATTTCGCCGAAGGCCGTTGACAACATGGTGCTCACCTCGTTCCGCTACTACATCCCCTAGTTGCGAGCGTAGTGGCGTTTCCGTCCTCCCCTGGGACGGGAAAGGGGCAGCTCCTTACGGAGTTGCCCTTTTGTTTTGCACGGAGCCACGCCTCTAATTTCCAGATGTTCCGCCTCTCCGGCGGCGTGCGTTGCAAACCACAATATCCGATGTCAATGATTTAAGAGCAAGTGGACTTGACTGCATTGATTTCATTTCTGAGCCTGCAGGCTGAGCAGCGAATACTGAGGAGGGGGGAGAAGGGGACCGGAGCCAGGGGTGCACCGGTCCCCAGGTAGGGCATAGAGTGAAGAAGACTAAGCGAGCGGAGTCTCGCACGGTGGCGTCACATCCGCATGAAGGCTGTGTGAATTCTCCGTAACCTGCGCGGCACCGCTTTCGGCTTCCCCGGTGCGATCCGGTTGTGCGGCGATGCCACGGCCGTGGCGGACATCCAGTCCACGGACACAGAAGATGATGTCCTCGGCGATGTTCGTGGCGTGGTCGGCGATGCGCTCGAGATGGCGGGTAGCCAGAACGAACTGCAGGCCGGGGCTGACCAGCGCGGCTTGCTGGGTCATGCGTTCGAGCAGTTTTTCGAAGATGCGGTCGCGGTACTGATCCACGACATCGTCGCTCTTGAGAACCTGGCTCGCCAGATCGGTATTCCGAAATATCAGCGCTCCCAGACTCTTGCTGACCATAGCGCGCACGGCGGCCGCCATAGGAGCCAGCTCCTCGGGCAATTCGGTGCCCGACATTTCGCGAAGGGAGATGACGCGCTCGGCAAGATTCACGGCGAGGTCACCGATGCGCTCGAGATCATTGGTGATCTTCAAGGCGGCAACAATGAGGCGCATTTCGTCGTCGGAGAAGGAACCGCCGCGGAGCAGCCGGATGGCATGCTCGTCGATAACGATCTCCATTTCGTTGATGCGCGGCTCGAGAAGAAATACCTCGCCAGGGAGTCCGGCGGTGCGAGGACTATCGAGGCTGACAATCGCGTCAAGCGCGCGGTTCATGGCGCTTTCGACGGTGCGCGCCATGGACACCAGATAGTTCACCAGCGTGTCGTAGAGAACGGCTTCGGTCAGACCTGCTGCGCATGCCATAGGGCCCCTTTCGGAACGACGGGCTGAACGGCACACCATCGCTCGTAAGCACAATCTTACGGTCGGCCTGGTTACAAAGTGTTCACACGCAGATGAAAATGCAGCAAAAGCACGGCTCTAGCTGAGAGGCGGGACTTGAAGGGTTACCTCCGGCCACCGTTACCGCCACCGCCGGCGGCGGGACGCGAAGCGGCGCGCTCGGAATCGAAGAGCGGAACCGAGAAATGAAATTGCGAGCCCTGCCCGACCTCGCTCTCGACCCAGATGCGGCCGCCGTGGACTTCGACGAGATGCTTGGCGATGGCCAGGCCCAGGCCGGTGCCGCCGACCTCACGTGAACGCGCGACATCCACCCGATAAAAACGTTCGAAGATACGCGGTTGATCGGCCTGCGGTATTCCGATGCCCGTGTCGGAGACGGTGAAGATCACTTCAGCGTCGCTGGTTTCTGCGCTGATCATGATTTGTCCACCCGGCAACGTGTACTGTGTTGCGTTGCCCAGCAGATTTTGCAAGACCTCGGCTAACTGGCGGCGGTCGCCGGCGATTTCCGGCAGATGATCGGCAATATTGACGGAAATGCGGATGTCTTTTTCCGCGGCGCGATGCTGTGCCGTCTCGAGGCAGCTTTCGATGAGCTGAGAAACGCTGAGCCGGCGGATTTCGAGCTCCAACCGGTCGGCGTCCATTTTGGAAAGTTTGAGAAGGTCGTCGGTCAGCCGGGCAAGGCGCCGGGAGTGCTCCAGGATGATGCCGAGGAACCGCCCGCGGTTCTGGGGATCGTCGACGGCCCCGGCGAGGAGAGTTTCCGCAAAACCCTGAATGGCGGTAAGCGGGGTCTTGAATTCGTGCGAAACATTAGCGATGAAATCGCGCCGGACGCGCTCGAGCTTTCGCAGGTCAGTGATGTCGTGCAGCACGATGACCGCGCCCGAAGTTTCGCCGGCGCGCACCGCCGCCACCGTAGCGGCGAAAAAATGCTGCCGCAGCGTGCCGGTTATGATCTCGGCTTCGACGCGCGGGGCACCGGCGAGGACTCTGCGCACCGCCTCGATCAATTCGGTTTGCCGCACGACTTCGACGAGAGCGCGGCCTGATTGCGGCGGAACATCCAATTCCAGGATTTCCGCGAAACCCTGATTGGCGAAGAGCAGGCGCTCCGAGGCATTCACCACGGCAACGCCTTCCAACATACTTCCGAGAATGGCGGAGGAGAGATTGCGCTCTTCGGTGAGTGTGTGAATGGTGCGGTCGAGCCGAGCGGCCGTTTGATTGAGCGATGCCGCCAGCGCTTCCAGCGCATCGCCGGAACTGTCCGCGGGCAACGGGCGGAAATCACCCTCCGCGACGCGGCGGGAAAATTCTTTCAAGCGTTCCACGCGGTCCGAGAAACTTCGCGAAATCAGCAAGGAGGCCGCTCCCGCGAGCAACAGAATAACGAACGAGGCGAGCCACAAGCTGCGACGGAACGAACTGAGCACTTCATCCACAGTTTCCAGGGGGAGAGCAAAGCGCAGCACGATCGGAGAGCCCCCGGGCATGTTCTGCCGCACGGCGTAGTAGAGAAGGTCGCGATTGATGGTGACGCTGTGGCGGATGGAACGGCCATCGCCCTTTGCCAGGGCATCGCGAATTTCAGGGCGGCCGGCGTGATTTTCCATGGTCTGCGGATCGGACTGCGAATCCGCGAGGACGAGCCCGTCCTTGGTAATGACCGTTAGGCGCGCGCCGCTCGCAGCCATCTGTTCGACCCACGCGCGCAATGAGGCGAAATCTTCGGGACGCGGCACAGGGAGTTGGGACAACTGCGGCGGGCGCGCCTGGGCGACGCGCGCGATGGCGATAAGTTGATTGAAGCCGGTACGCTCGTAATCGCTGCGCAGCGCGCGTTCGGCGAAGAAATCCACTGCGACCAGGACGCCGAAGAGCAGCGCCAGAAAGGTAAGCGCGAGTTTCCAGAAAAGGTTAGGCCGCACGAGTTTCGAACAGATACCCCGCGCCCCGGACGGTCTTCAAATGGGAGGGATTTTCCGGATCTGCTTCGATCTTTTCGCGAAGGCGGCGGACGTAAACGTCCACGCTGCGCGGGGTCACGAAGCGGTCCGTCCCCCAGACGGCATCGAGGAGCTGGTCCCGCGTAAAGACGCGGTTCGGGCGCGAAGCAAGATAATAGAGCAGCCGGAATTCGAGCGTGCTGAGCGGAACGGGCTTGCCGGAGTGGCTCACACGATACGACGCCGGATCGATCGCCAGCTTGCCGACCTCGATGCCACGCGGGGAATCCGTGGGCGGGGCGGCGCGGCGCAGAAGCGCCTTGACGCGCGCGAGCAGCTCGCGGGGGCTGAATGGCTTAGTGACGTAATCGTCGACGCCCATTTCGAGCCCTACGACGCGGTCGGCTTCTTCGCCGCGCGCCGTGAGCATCAGGATGGGCAAGCGATTCAGCGAATCGTCCCTCCGCACCTCCCGGCAAATGTCGAAGCCCGAGAGTTTCGGAAGCATGAGGTCGAGAAGCAGGAGATCCGGTGGCGTTTTCTTGAGGGTATTCAGGCCGGTGCCGCCGTCATAAGCAGCGCTGACCTGAAAGCCTTCATTCGCGAGGTTATAGCGAACCAGTTCGACAATATCGCGGTCGTCTTCGATGATCAGGATGCGTTTCATGCAGACCGTGCGTTCCGCTCGCCGGCTTGGCCGCAGTGTATCGTACACCGGCGAATTGCGGAAGTTGTTGCGAAGATTTTGATTCCCCGGGCCTTGGCGTAACACAACCGATTGTCTCATTCCGGCGGCCGCGCGTGGTGACACAGGCATTACATCAATATGAATGACATGTTAACGCCCGACGAGCTGTCTCACCGCCAAGCGATGACCTCTAGCCGCCGCTGGTCGTAGTAAATGCCAAGGTGAGCAGCGTTTTCTGCTCCAGCTCATGGGCTTTGGCGGAGCCGGTTGCAGGACTGGCGCTCGCCGAGCGTTTCACGGAACGCACCTGCAATCCTTTGGTATGCGCCAGCCGCTCGAGGCGCGGCAAAACATAAAAAAGCGCGCCCATGTTGGCCGGCTCTTCTTGTACCCAGACGATTTCGCGAGCCTGGGGATGCGCTTCGATCGCGGCCATGATTTCCGTACGCGGGAGCGGATAAAGCTGGTCGAGGAAAAAGATCGCCGTGGTCGAATCCTTGCGGCGGCGCCGCTCGGCGCGCAGCTCGTGGCCGACTTTGCCGCTGGCGATCAGAATGCGCTTGATGTTTTGCACTTCGCGGTCCGGCACAAGCGGGAGAAAACGGGGCCGGGTAAATTCCTCGATGCTCGAACTGGCGTCGGGATGACGCAGCATGCTCTTGGGCGTGAAAACGATGAGCGGCTTCCGCCACGGCCGCCGCGCCTGGCGCCGAAGCATGTGGAAATACTGCGCCGCGGTTGAGGGCTGGCAGAGCTGCATGTTGTCTTCGGCGGCGAGCTGCAGATAGCGCTCGAGGCGCGCGCTGGAATGCTCCGGCCCCTGGCCTTCGAAGCCGTGCGGCAGGAGCATCACGATGCCCGAAGGAAGATCCCACTTGTCTTCGCCGGCGCTGATGAACTGGTCGATGATGACCTGCGCGCCGTTGGCGAAGTCGCCGAATTGCGCCTCCCACAGCACGAGCGCTTCCGGATAGTCGCGGCTGAAGCCGTACTCGAAACCGAGGCAGCCGGCTTCGGCGAGCGATGAATTGTGAATCTCGCAGAAAGCCTGGTCCAAGGCGAGGTGCGCGAGCGGCAGATACTCCTCTTCCGTTTCCGTGTCAACCAGCACCGCGTGGCGCTGATTGAATGTGCCGCGCTCCGAATCTTGCCCGCTGAGCCGGACGGGATTGCCCTCGAGGAGCAGGGATCCGAACGCCAGCGCTTCGGCAAAGCCGTAATCGACGGCGCGCTTGCCGTGGCCCATCTCGGCGCGCTGTTCGAGCAGTTTCACGATTTTCGGATGCACATGGAAACCCGGTTGCGCGTGAACAAGGCCATCGGTGATTTCCTCAAGTTTTTCGCGTGACAGCCCGGTGTCCACTTCGTAGGAAGCGTTGTAGCGCCCGCGATGGTAGGCTGCCCAGTAGTTCGGCAGCGTGTGCAGGTGCGGAATCTTGGTGATCTGCCGCGCCTTGTCTTGTTCTTCTTCATA
Organism: Candidatus Acidiferrum sp.; assembly: GCA_035544995.1. Taxonomy (GTDB): domain Bacteria; phylum Acidobacteriota; class Terriglobia; order Acidiferrales; family UBA7541; genus Acidiferrum. The sequence goes on along the minus strand of DASZZI010000068.1, from coordinate 59,679 downwards.
TTCCCTGCGGACAGCTTCGACCGTCTGCGTGGCGTCGATTCCCGCGCGTTCCGCGTAAATCTTCCACAGCTGCGGATGATTTTTGATGCGCTCGTAGAGCCGCGGCTGCGTGATGGTCGGATCGTCGACTTCGCTGTGGCCGTGGCGGCGGTAACCGATAATGTCCACGACGACGTCGCTGCCGAATTGCGCGCGATATTCCGCGGCGAGATGGCCGATACGGACCACGGCGTCGGGGTCTTCGGCGTTGACGTGGAAAATCGGGACGGACTGGCGCTTGGCGATGTCCGATGCAAAACGGGAAGAGTGCTCCTGCACCGGCAGCGTAGTGAAGCCGATGAGGTTGTTCACGATGATGTGAATTGTGCCGCCAACGGTGTAGGCCTTGAGGTCGGCGAGATTGAGCGTTTCCGCCCAGATGCCCTGGCCGGCAAAGGCGGCGTCGCCGTGCATGACGATGGGGACGATTTTATTTCGGCCATTCACGCCGTAGCGCGTCTGTTTGGCACGCGCGCGGCCGACCGCGACAGGATCGACGGCCTCAAGATGGCTGGGATTCGAAACGAGGTGGATGCCGATCTCTTTACCGGCCGTGGTGACATAGGTGCCGGTCGCGCCGACGTGATATTTCACGTCGCCGGCGCCAAGCACGCTGCGCGGGTCGACGTCTTCAAAGCCAGCGACGACTTCGTGCGGCGTCTTGCATGCGGTGTGGACCATCACGTTTAGCCGGCCGCGATGGCTCATGGCCACGATGGATTCGACCGCGCCGTGCTCGCCGACTGTATCCAAGATAGCGTCGAGAAGCGGGATGACTGCGGTGACGCCTTCCAGAGAATAACGCTTGGTGCCAAGGTAGCGGACCTGGAGAACCTGTTCGAAAAGGTCCGCGCGAATAAGACGTTCGAGAATTTTCCGCTGGTTGACCTTGAGCTGTGGACCTTCGATACGCTCGGCAATCCATTGACGCCGTTCGGGCTCCGGCAGGTGCATGAATTCGGCGCCGATGGAGCCGCAATAGATGCGGCGGGCTTCGTCAGCGGCTTCGCCAGTGAGAGCGAGATCAGGATGTTTCAGCGGACCGAAAAAACCGAGGGGATCGAGTGTGGCTTCGTAATAACCCCAGCGGCGAAAGGCGTCGAAAACTCGTTCCCGATCTTGGTTAACGACTGCGGATTTCTTAAGCGCCTTTGTTGGTTTCGCGGGGCGCTCTGCTTCCAGGGTTGTCCGGTGTGCCATAGCATCTGCCCAGCAACCTTCTATTTTGCCACAGATTCCAAATTGAGGCGTCCGAGGCCAATTTGTCGGTTTCGGAAGGCGCTTCTGGCCAAAATGGCGCTGCCCATGGATCACATTCGGAGCGAAGTTGTGGCGTGCCTGAGGCGACGCGCCCTTCGGCTGCGCTCAGGGCAGGCCGCCGCACTCCAAAGCCGCTTCATGGAACTGACAATGCGCAATTTCGAAATAGAACGAGCGACACCGATAGAGATCGACACTGCGTATGAGATCGTTCAGGAGTATTACGAAGCCACGAGCGTTGTGGCGCGTGATACGCGAGACGAGTTTGCACGATTGTATTTCGAAGACGGCGCGGGGATCTGGCTGGCTTGGCTCGGGAAAAAGGTGATCGGATGCATCGCAATTCGCGTGATGCGGCAATTTGCGGAAAGCGGCGAGGTTAAGCGATTGTATGTCCGACCTGCGCAGCGAGGCCGGGGAATCGCAGCAGCACTGCATGATGCGCTTCAGACTTACGCAATAAAATTTGGCTATCGATGGCTGTATCTGGACACGGCAGACAATAGGACTACAGCCATCCGCTTTTATGAAGAGCATGGCTATGAACGGTGCGAGCGATACAACGAAAACCCACAAGCTACAATCTTCATGCGCAAGCAACTGCGACTTGCTTCGTAACGAAAAAACCAAAACATCAGGGCCAGGTGCATCGCCTTATAGAGACCGCACGAGGGACTCAAGATTGCGGGCGATTTCGTCGGCGAGAGTGCCGGGCGGGAAAGTGACGGGCACGCCGATGCGAACGGTGATTTCGCCAAAATGGGCTAGGCGGCGGTGTTCACGCTTCATCCCCCAGACGCCGTCGAGGCGCATCGGCACGATGGGGATGCGCAAATTCTCCGCTAACAAGCCGATGCCGCTCTGGAAAGGGGCCATTTCGCCGGTTTCGGAGTTGTTCACTTCGCCTTCCGGAAAAATGAGGACACTGTAGCCACGATCCACGGACTCGCCAGCAAACCGAAAACTCTCGCGAAAGCCGGAGTGCTGGGGCATCGGAAAAACGTTGAAGAGCCCAGTTACGAGCCAGTAGCCCACTTGATAGGCCCAGCGCCTGGCGAAAAACCAATCGTGCGGCGGGCGCCGCATGTTCTGCAGCGTCTCGCCGCCCATGGCCGTAGCAAGGCGATGGCGAAAGCGCAGAGGCAGAGCGGCGAGGATCAACCCTATGTCGGCGCGGCGCGTGATGTGATTCGAAATGACGAGCACGGGGCCGCGCACGACGCGCAGATGTTCGCGGCCAACGATTCTTGGGTGGGCGAGGATTTGTGTCGCGGGCCAGACCAGGGCGTAGTAGACCGCAAGTCTTAGCCAGCGCACGGGCGCGCGCTGCGTCCAGCGGGGATAAATATATTCGCTGCGCCGGGTAGAGGGCTCCTGTAAAAGTTGCTCGATGTCGGCGACGGTTTTGGCCTTCGCGAAAGACGATTCGTTCAACTCCACCTGGAATCGTTGTTCGAGCGCGCTCATGAGCTCGACGCGGTCGAGCGAGGTGAGGTTCAATTCACGTTCGAGATGATTAGAAGCGGAAGAGAGATTCCTCGACGCCGGCCCTGCGGAAACTGCCGAGCCTCCGCTCGGAATGACAAACGGGCGGGTGGTGCCAAATTGAGAAATGAGGTCGGCGAGCGATCCTGCTGGAGACGGGGTTGCCGACAGGATAAGTCCGGTCTCAACATCTATTTGATTGAGGATCTCAGCTGCGCGAGCCGCGATGATGGAAAGACGGGGTTTGCCCGTTGGCGTGCGGGGGAAATCCGGCTCGGGCCACAGGATCCACTGCAACATGCGCTGGTACTCGGCTAACGAAGCGTTAGCCGCTGCGACGACTGCACGCGCAGCTTCATTCTCCGGGTTCTTAACGAGGAGCACCGCGCATGGCTCGGCGTTTCCGCCGCGTTCGAACGGCACGACCACGCAATCGCGCACACCCGGCTCTTTGCGGAGCGCGGCTTCGAGGTCCTCTGGATAAACATTCCGGCCCGCCGGCGTGACGATTACGTTTTTCTTACGGCCGCGGAATCGCAGATTACCTTCGGCATCGAGCTCGCCGACATCCCCGGTGCGCAGCCAGCCGTCGTTTTCCCGCTGCGCTTGGCGCGACCCTTCTTCTTGCGCCACTAAACGCAGCGAACCATTTTCCCAATAACCTGTAGCGACGTTTTCGCCACGGACAAGAATTTCGCCATCCTCGGCAAGGCGGAATTCGCGGCCGGGAAGAATTTTGCCGATGGAGCCTTGGGCGGGGCGAAAGGGGTGATTGAGGCTGATGAGCGAAGCGGTTTCTGTCATCCCATAGCCCTGCACGACGGCATATCCCATGCGCTTGAAGAATTCCTCGGTCTCGCCGGAGAGCGCCGCCCCGCCGGAGATAAATGCCCAGAATTTCCAACCGAGGCGGCGATGAACGCGGCGTAAGCGCCATGCGCGGCGGAGAAACTTCTCGCCGTCGGCCGCGGCAATCGAGCGCGCAAACCACTCACCTTTTCCTTGCGATTCGAAATCGCGAGTGAGGCTGCTACGCAAAACATCAAGCATGCGTGGAACGGCGATGAGTACAGTGGCGCGCTCGCGCTTGATCGTTCGAACGATTTCCGAGGGATTTGCGGAAGGTTCGAATACGATCGCCGCCCCCAAAAGCGGCGGAACGAACAGCGCCATGAACTGCCCGAAGACGTGGCTCAGGGGGACAAGCGCCACAAAGCGCAGAGGATGTAACCACCGCTCATACTTTCTGTAGGGGTCGATGCCGCGTTCGAGTGGCTCAAGATTTGCCAGAAAATTGCCGTGCGTGAGAACGACACCGCGCGGCTCGGCGGTCGTGCCGGAGGTGAAAATGATTTGCGCAATGTGCTTGCGGGTTATGGGCTCGTCGGAGAGAGTCTGGTAAAGAGGCTTCGCGCGTTGATCGGAAGTCCGCAACGTGATGGGGACGCGGGGCCGGCCGGCCGTGTCGGTTAAATCCTCCAGTACGAGCCTGGGGATGGCAGAATCGAGTGGGCGCTTTTCGCGTGCGGCAATGATCAGCTTAACGCTGACCTCGCGCGCTACCCGCGCGGCGAATTCGGGGGTAGCGCCGTCATCCATGGGCACGGCGACGGCTCCACGCAACAGGCAGCCCCAGAAGGCTACCATCCATTCTGCGCAGTTTGGGCCCCAGAGGAGAACGCGTTCGCCCGTTCGAACTCCGCGATCTTTCAGCTCCAATGCGCAAGAAACCGCTCTTGCCGCTAGTCTTCCGTAAGTCCAAATTTCGCGCCGGTAGCCACGCCGCTGCACGACAGCGATGTCGCGCGCGTAGCACTCGAACTCGCGAAATAGAGATAGGAGATTTTCTCGCGGCATGGTGATTACAGCATCTTGCGCTCCGGAACAGGCTCGATTCTACGCTTACTCATGTAACGGAGAATGACGGGCTGCGGCCCGGCGCTACCAGGAAAGGCTTGGGAGCACGTCCCGTGCCACCCAGGAACAGGTCTTTGCATCTCAGGAAAGCGAACGCGGCGAAAAGGGGCAAACTCAGCTACAATAATAGCGGGGGAGTTTACCCTAATTTACGTCGGATAGCTGTCGGGGGCGAATGCCGGTACCTATTTCACAGGCGTGGACGGTTGCAACGTACGTCCTCAAGCAAAAGGTCAGAGGGCGCAAGCGGTATCCCTTTGTGCTGATGCTGGAACCGCTCTTCCGCTGCAACTTGGCTTGCGCGGGCTGCGGCAAGATCCAATACCCCGCGCACATTTTGAAGAAGGAATTGACCCCGGAAGAGTGCTTCAAGGCCGCGGAGGAATGTGGCACGCCGATGGTCTCCATTCCCGGCGGAGAGCCGCTGATGCATTCGCAGATCGACAAAATCGTCGAGGGGCTGGTCGCGCGGAAGAAATACATCTACTTGTGCACGAATGCGCTGCTGCTGAAGGAAAAGCTCCACCTCTTCAAGCCGAGCAAGTATCTGACGTTTTCGGTGCATGTGGACGGGCAGCGCGAGCACCACGACTTTTCCGTTTGCCGCGAAGGCGGGTTCGAATTGGCTATCGAAGGAATTCGAGAAGCGCTGAAGCGCGGCTTTCGTGTGACGACCAACACAACGCTCTTCGATGGTGCCGAGGCGAAGAGCGTCCGCGCGTTCTTCGACGAGATGATGGAGCTCGGGGTCGAGGGCATGATGCTCTCACCGGGCTATTCCTACGATAAAGCGCCGGACCAGAAGCACTTCCTGGGGCGGGCGCGAACGCGGCGGTTGTTCCGCGCCATCCTCTCGAACCGTAAGAAGAGCTGGCAGTTCAATCAATCGCCCCTGTTTCTTGAATTCCTGATGGGCAAGCAAAATTACGCGTGCACGCCGTGGGGCATGCCGACGTACAACATCTTCGGCTGGCAGAAGCCTTGCTATCTGCTCCAGGACGGCTACACAGACACGTTCCAGGAGTTGCTGGAGACGACAGAGTGGCAGAATTACGGCACGGAATCCGGCAATCCGAAGTGCGCCAACTGTATGGTGCACAGTGGGTACGAGGCTTCGGCCGTCGACCATACCTTCAGCGGGCTGCGCGGGCTGTGGGCCACGGTGAAGGCGGGTTTTTCCACGACCTACGCAGACCCCGATGCACTCGAGCTTTTGAATGAACCCGTCAAGCCGGTGTATTCCTATAACCCGCTCGTTCAGATTGATTCCTCCAAGACACAGATGGAGGAGACGCGAGCGTGAGTGGTCCGCGGCACGCTGACCGGCCGAGCCACACGGAAGGATCACCCCTGAATCCTGATGAGCTGGAAGTGGCGCCGGGAACTCAGCGCGAGAGCGTACAAGGCTGGGTTCCGCAGCTGGCGACCGCAGAAGAATTACGCATCGCCCTCGAAAAAGCGTTTGACTACCGCGGCGACATCACCGTCACACTCAAGAATGGCTCAAAGATTGAGGGTTACGTCTTTGATCGCGTGACCGGTCCCACTTTGGAAACCTCCTTCGCCCGGATTCTTTTCAAGGATTCGAATCAGCGCGAGAAAATCGCTTATGCCGACATAACGGCACTGGCGTTCACTGGGCGCGACACTGCCGCCGGGAAGAGCTGGGAGGCGTGGGTGCGGAAGTACTGGGAAGAGAAGGCTGCGGGGGAGGGCCAATTGAGCCTCCAACCGGGGTCTTTGGAGTGAGGAAGTTCCGGGTCAGGTACAACCTTATCCTTGTTGCCGTTCTTCTGTGTAAGTACTGCATTTACATATAGTTACGGTTCTGCAGAGGACCCTCTACCATCCGAGAGTGGCATGGACAAAGTGCCCTTTTTGTGCTATCTTAATTGTGTAGCGTTTGTTGCTCTTGTATTACCTTTTGACTCGTTCAGGGGGCTGCAAGGACAAACTTTGCAGCTTTTTTTGCGGGCTGGGGGATATCACGGCGCTTGGGAGATCAGGGGCGTTAGCCGCTTCGCAGTCACCGAGAAACGGACCAAGAGAAACAAAGCAATTCCAATATTGAGGTAATGGAAGTGAAGGAACAAGGAACAGTTAAGTGGTTCAATTCTTCGAAGGGCTTTGGTTTCATCCAGCGTCAGACCGGGGAAGATGTTTTCGTGCACTTCTCCGCGATTCAGATGGACGGTTATAAATCGCTGAACTAGGGCCAAGCTGTTGAATTTGAAGTGAAGAAGGGCCCCAAGGGCCTTCAAGCAGAGAACGTTACCGCTGCCTAGTCTGTGACTGGGACGGTCCCGCCGATCCGGACCGTCCGCGCAAAGAGTTTCGAACAGAGATTGCGGTCGGCAGAGCGAATGGTCAAGGAGGATGTTGTGCAAGTAATGCAGGAAGGGCAGACCATCAAGCATGGAGTGTACGGCTTGGGAATTGTGACCGCTTCGGACATGGAGCGCACCTCGATTGATTTTGATGACCACGGCCCCAAGTTGTTTGTAACGAGCATCATGACGGCGGAACTCATTGGCGAAGCTCCGGCTACGCCGCCGAAGACCAAGCGCCGCCGCAAAGCCTCGACCACCGCGAAAGCCGCCAAGAAAGCCGCTGCTGCGGCTGCCGTCAGCCGTTCGTAGTTTTCTTCTCCCCAGTCAGTGGAAAGATCCCCGCGCCGAATTAGCGCAGGGGTGTATTTAAACGCTAGACGATTCCCCGCGATTCCCATCGATTCGGCCTGCTTACATGAGAAAGACAGGCAGGAATGCCCATCCTACCGGCTTGCGGATTCGGTTTGTTCGAAGGCGTGATAGGAGGAACGTACAAGCGGGCCAGCTTCGACGTGCTTGAAACCCATCGCTTCGCCGAGGATCTTGTATTCGGCGAATTCGTCGGGATGGACGTACCGCACGATGGGGAGATGATTGCGTGTCGGCTGGAGGTATTGGCCGAGCGTAAGAAGGTCGGTGCCCTGAGCCGCGAGATCCTGCAAGGTGGCGAGAACTTCGTATTTTTCTTCGCCAAGACCCAGCATGAGGCCGGTCTTGGTGGGCAATTCGGGATGCGCTTCTTTTGAACGGCGCAGCAATTCTAACGAGCGCTCGTAAACCGCACCTTTGCGGACCTGGCGATAGAGGCGGGGGACCGTCTCCGTATTGTGATTCAAAACATCGGGGCGGGTCTCAAGAACGACATGTAAGGCGTTCCAGTCGCCGCGAAAATCGGGGATCAGGACTTCCACTTTGCAGCCGGGAACGCGACGGCGAATCTCCTCGATCGTGCGCGCGAAGATGTGCGCGCCGCCGTCGGTTTGGTCGTCGCGGTTCACGGAAGTTACGACTGCGTAGCGCAAGCCCATTCGCGCGACGGCTTCGGCGACGCGGAACGGCTCATTCTCATCCGGCGGGCCAACCGGCTTGCCGGATGGCACGGCGCAAAATCCGCAAGCGCGCGTGCAGATGTCGCCGAGAATCATGAACGTGGCCGTGCCATATTCCCAGCATTCGCCCATGTTGGGGCAGCGCGCGCTCTCGCAGACGGTGTGCAGATCCAGCGTGCGCATGATGCGCTTCAGGTCCTGATAGCGTTCCCCGCCGAAGAACTTCACGCGCAGCCATTCCGGCCTTGGGTGTGCACCCGGCGAAAGCATCGGCATCGCCGGCGGATTGGAGATGATGTTGAAGGGTGTAGCCATAGGGATGCGCTCGAAACCCTTATTTTACGCGGTTCCTCGGCGGCGCACAAACCTTTGCGAGCGGAACTAGAGCTATTTGGAAACCTCGGTGGAATCGCCCGTTTGGTGATCGGCGATCTGGAAGCGCAGGAAGGTGTGCACCGCCCGAAGCGCCTTGGCATTCTTCGTCGTGATTCGAATGCGGCCCCCGTGTTCGGTGTTTTCCAGTTTGTACTGAATTGCGTCGCGCAGCCGCTTCATTTCTTGCGTTCCAGGCGGATTCTGCACATGAATCAGCATTGGGGCTGTAAAATCACCCGCCGCAAACATTTTGGCAATGTGTGTGAAGTGGGAACGAACGGCATCGCGGCTCGCGGCGTCCTGCGAGTCGGTCGCTTCGGCTTCGATCGCGCCTCCATCGGCATAGAGCCGGAAATGGTGCGCCGTTTTCTCGTGAGAAAAACCCATCACGTGATCGCCGCGTTCGACCACACCATGATGGTGCTCATCCGCGACCGCCGGCTTTTCTTGCGGCGCAGGTTTTTCCTGCGGCGCCCCACCGAGAAGTCCGAGTGCCAGAACAGCGGTTGCAAATGGTCCATAAAATGCATTTTGCGTCACGCGATTTTTCTTCGAACGGATGCGGTACCAACCTTCGAATGCCTTCATGGGTCAAGCAATTTATTAGACGTACGATCTGTGGTGAGGGAGTGCTTTTTATTTCATCTTGGCCACACGCCCTTGAGTCGGAAACTTTTGAAACTGCAGAGCGTCGTGGCCGGGAATGACGCGGTCGGGAGAGCCCGCCAGCTCGATCATGCGTTCCTGATTCTTGATATTGGCTGGATAATCCGCTTCGGAAAAAGTGGCGCTGGCCTTGTGCTCCGCGAGGTTTCGGTAGAGATAGCAATTATCGGACGCCAGCACGAATGGGGGATTGCCCGCAACGCGGAGATATTGCGACGCGTAGGTGTGGCGTCCTCCCGTATAGGCGCGGATGCCAGGAAAGATCTCTACGTTATCGCCATCAACCAGGCGCAAACGGCCTTCGGTATTCAGGCGAACCAGCTCCCTGGCATCTTCGGGATCGATCCCCCCGCTCTCTCCGCCCGCTTGCCAGGCATCGCCAGTGTAGTAGCGAAACTCTTCTTTCTGAATCCACACCGTCGCTTTCGGGAATAAATCAATCCCGCCCATGTGATCCCAGTGTGCGTGGCTGATGACGACGTCTGTCACTTCTTCAGGCTTGACGCCCGCAAGCTTCACAACTTCGTCCGGTCGCAGGAAATTCGTGATCGTGAATTTTCCAAACCATTGCTCACGGTGAAAACCACTGTCGAAAAGAATGTTGCGACCTCCACCGCGAATTAACCAAATGGCGTAAATCGTATCCAACTTTTCTTCCTTGGGCGCTGCCATGACTAAATCCGAAACGGAATCGCCAGGAGAATCTGCGTAGCGGATCGCTTGAATGGAATACTCCGGCGATGAGGACGTGGGATGAGCAACGAACAAGACAAACGCAAACATCAGGAGTCGCTTCATTGACACAACTCCACAAGAAAACAAGCGGAGCTATCTTACTGCCTCGGGCAGGAAAAACTACAGCGGCTGGCGCGAAGAGCGAACGAAATCGCGCAGGACGGTGACGTTGGGGCCATACGCTCCGATGCGGCCGGCGTCGACGGGCAGACCCAGGCGCTCGGCGAGATCGAGGTCCACACCTGCGTCATCGAGCTCGGAGAGACTGAAACCTGCCGCGGGCAGCACGCGATTCAAGCCCGTCGGATAAACAGGCCGCGGGGGGCGGTGACGCTGCCAGGGGCGGCGCGCCAGCTCGTAAAATTGCTGCCAATCGCGTTTGTGCCAAGTGGTCATACTTTTCATCGCGATCCCGGCCCGGCAGGGATCAAGCTATCTCCTTGTACGTCCCGCTTAACCTATTGGATGCGCGACGACGCCAGAAGGTTCACCTGGTGCTTTGCCGCTGCTCCGTCAGACGGCTGCTGCCCCAAAGGTTGAGCTATCCATATACTTCACAAACAGCCGCACTACGATATTTTCCTCATCTAATGTTTCAAACCCGTTACGGGGCGATTTGTTTCTGGAGCCGATGCAGGCCGGCGGACTCAGCCGCTGCCTCGCGTCCCCAGGGTGAGGAGGGCCGCGGGCGGCTGTATACTATGCGCATCTGGCCATCCTGGCCAGCGAGAAGTCATGGTACCCGCGCACATCGTCGTCCACTACCACGAGCTGTGGCTCAAGCAGGGCAACCGCAAATTCTTCCTGCACAAGCTGCGCGAAGCCATGCGCCGCGCTCTGGAAGGCATCGCCCTCAAACGCATCACGCAACCCAGCGACCGTTACGTCATCGAACTCGCGGACGCAACGCAAACGAAGGAGGCGCTGCAGCGGCTCGCGCGCGTTTCCGGAATCGCCAATCTCGGAGTGGCGCGCGTTATCGATTGGCGCGCAGATACAAGCAACGATCCACTGAAGAGGATCTGCGGCGCGGCGTGGAATGAAATTCGCAGCGAGCCATTTTCCACCTTTGCCGTGCGCGCCAAGCGCAGCGACAAGCGCTTCCCGCTCAAAGCCATGGAGTTGGAACGCGCGGTCGGCGGTTTTCTCTTCGACGAACTTCACGCCGCGGGCCGCAATGTCCGCGTGGATCTAAAACATCCCGAACTAACTTGCCGCATTGAAGTCACGCGCGGACCAGTTCTGCTCTATGCGCGGAGGATTCCCGGTGCAGGCGGCCTGCCGCCCAATACCGCCGGAAAATTCGTGTGCTTGCTCTCCGGGGGATTCGATTCCGCCGTGGCCGCGTACAAAATGATGAAGCGCGGCGCGCATTTGAGCTTCGTGCATTTTTGGGGAGGCGGCGGGGGCGCAGGCGAATCGTCCGTGCACGTCGCGCGCGAACTGGTAAAGCGGCTCGTGCCCTGGCAATTCACGGCAAAGCTGTATCTCGTGCCGTTCGAACCATTGCAAAGAGAAATCGTCCGGAGCGCGCCGGAAACGTACCGCACTCTGCTGTATCGCCGGTTCATGCTGCGCATCGCGGAACGTGTTGCGCTGCGTGAACGCGCCAAGGGCCTTATTACCGGCGACAGTCTTGGGCAAGTGGCTTCGCAGACTGCCCAGAACTTGCAGGCGGTCGGCTCGATCGCAAGGTTGCCCCTCTATCGCCCGCTGATTGGCGACGACAAACTCGAGATCCAGGAGATCGCCCGGCGCATCGGCACGCACGACATCTCCGCCGAGCCGTTTCACGATTGCTGCCCGGTGTTTCAACCTAATTCGCCCGCGCTGTTTGCCACGCCGGAAGAATTGGACGTTGCGGAGGAGCAACTCCGAGTCGCCGAACTCGTCGAGCGCGGCCTGCAAACTATGACGGTCGACCGCTTCCGATACGCGCAGGGGAGAGTGGAGCAGACGCAATCTGTCGCTCGAACGGCCGCGAAGCCGGCCACGCACACAGCTACGGCATAGAACTTTTCACGGAGAAGGAAAGCGGCGCCTTCCGGGTTTGGCGCCGCCACCAAAAACTTGGAAGGTTTACCAGCGGTTGCCGCGGTCGCCACGATCTCCGCCGCGCCCGCCCCCACCGCCGCCATGTCCGCCGCGCCCGCCACCGTATCCGCCCCCACCGCCGCCGCGCTCAGCCTGTGGCCGCGCTTCGTTCACCACCAGGTTCCGCCCGCCGAAATTCTGTCCATTCAGGGAATTAACGGCCCGGTCAGCGTCTTCGTCGTTGGAAACTTCGACGAAGGCAAAGCCGCGCGATTGACCCGTAAAACGGTCGCGAATCAGATTGACACCCGAGGGAGTTACACCGACCTGCGAGAACCACTCGTTGAGCTGCTCCTCCGTCGCGGAAAACGGAAGATTACCGATATAGAGCTTCTTCACCTGCCAACTCCTTCTGCCCGGCACCCAATTGCGAGTCGCGGAGCGCGCCAAAGAAGCAGGAGACGTACACGAGCGGCCAAGAGAACGGAGCCACCGCGCGTGCGGAACTGATACTTCAGCGGTCAGTTGCATGGTCTCGAAAATTAACCCTTTTTGCAACCCCAAAGAGTCCGGCCAACCCAGACCTTAAGGACGGCCCTCCCAAGGGCACGATTGTCTTAATCCGATTCAATTATTGGTGGTAGGATTCCGCCAGTTCGGTCCCGGAGAGGCCCCCATGCGCGGCACGATGATGCATTATCCGCTGACCCTGCCAGCGATGCTGGAGCGCGCGGGAAAACTGTTTGGGCGCGTGGAGATCGTCTCGCGGCGTCCTGACCGTTCCATCGTGCGCACGAACTACGGCGATTTCTACCGCCGGGCGCGCCGGCTTGCCTCCGCGCTAACAAAACTCGGTTTGCGGCCGGGCGATCGCGTCGCTTCCATGATGTGGAACCACGCCGGCCACCTCGAAGCCTTTTTCGGCGTGCCCTCCGCCGGCGGAATTCTGCATACCCTGAATCTGCGGCTCCACCCGCATGAGATTGCCGCGATTGCGAAACATGCTGGCGACCGCTTTTTGCTTGTCGACGATGTGCTCCTGCCAGTCTACGAAAAATTTCGCGGGAGTGCACCGTTCGAACGCGTCATCGTCGTGCCCTACGGCGGTGGAAGTGTTCCAGAAGGCTTCTTGAATTATGAGGAGTTGCTCGCCCAAGCCAGTGAAGAATTCCGCTACCCCGAGCTGGATGAAAATGACGGCGCGGCGATGTGCTTCACATCCGGCACAACAGGCGTTTCGAAAGGCGTGATCTACTCGCATCGCGCGCTGGTGCTGCATTCTTTCGCGGAAGCGATGGCGGATTCTTTTGCTATCAGCCACGACGACACCGTTCTGCCGGTCGCTCCGATGTTCCACGCCAATGCTTGGGGGCTCCCCTACACCTGTGTCATGACCGGCTCGCGGCTCGTCCTGCCGGGACCCAACGTGGATGCGGAAAGTGTGCTGGATCTGATCGAACAGGAACACGTGACGTGTGCTTGCGGCGTGCCCACGGTGTGGCTCGGCGTGCTTTATGCGCTGGAGAAGAACCCGGGACGCTGGAAATTCTCCTGGCCGGTGCGCATCGCATGCGGGGGCACGGCGCCGCCTGTCCGGCTGATGCGCGCTCTGGATAAGCACAATCTGCACATCCTGCACTTATGGGGTATGACGGAGACAACTCCTCTGGCCACGCTCGGCAAACTCAAGAGGCACATGCGCGATTGGCCGGAGGACAAGCAGTACGAGGTGCGCGGCAAGCAGGGGTGGCCTGCGCCATTTGTTGATTTGCGTGTGATGCGCACGGCCAATCCAGAGGGTGGTCTCGAAGAAAAAAGTGTCGAAGCTCCATGGGACGGCGAAAGCCCCGGCGAGCTGGAGATACGCGGGCCGTGGATCGCAGGAAGCTATTACAACGCGCCCGACCAGGCACACCGCTGGAGCGAGGACGGCTGGTTTAAGACCGGCGATGTGGCGACCATCGATTCGGAAGGCATTGTCAAGATCGTGGACCGCGCGAAAGACCTGGTGAAATCCGGCGGCGAGTGGATCAGCTCCGTGGACCTCGAGAACACGCTGATGGGACATCCTGCCGTGAAAGAAGCCGCCGTCGTCGGCATCCCGCATCCGAAGTGGCAGGAGCGCCCGCTCGCAGCAGTCGTGCTGAACGACGGCGCCAAAGTGACTCCCGAAGAATTGCGGGAATTCTTGGGAAAATCCTTTGCGAAGTGGCAACTTCCCGATGCCTTCGTTTTCCTCGATGCGATTCCCCGCACCTCCGTCGGCAAGTTCAAGAAAACCGCCCTCCGAGAACAATTCGCCAACTGGAAGTGGGCCACCTGATTCCACGCACAGCCTTATTACAGAGTTCGGCCTTTTCAACTTTCGACTGTCTACTTTTCGTCAAGTGCGATAGGAAGCATTGATCCGCACATACTCCGCCGTAAAGTCGCAGGTCCAATAGCGCGCCGAGGCGTGCCCCGCGCGCAAATCCACGACAATGGGGAAATGTTTAGCGAGGAGGCGGTTGCTCGCGGCACGCTCGTTGAAATCGAGAGGCTGCCCGCGGCGAAGAACGCGGATTCCGGCCATGGTGATATCGACGCGCGCGGGATCGAACACCACGCCGCTGCGGCCCGCGGCGGCAAAAATGCGGCCCCAGTTGGGATCGCCGCCGGCGAAAGCGGTCTTCACGAGCGGGGAAGTGGCGATGGTTTCGGCAATGCGACGTGCCGCGGCTTCACTCTTGGCGCCACGGACCTCGATCTCGATCACCCGCTGAGCGCCTTCGCCATCGGCAACAATCTGCAACGCGAGCGAGCGGCAAACTTCTTCCAGCGCAGTCGTAAACGCGCGATGTGCGCTGCTGCTCGCGCGAATCGCGGGAGCTTCCGCGGCGCCGTTCGCCAGCACGAGCAGGGTGTCGTTCGTGGAAGTGTCGCCATCCACGCTGATGGCATTGAACGTGCGCGAGTTCACCTCCTGCAGCGTCTTCTGCAGCAGGGAAGGAGCGATCGCCGCGTCCGTCGCGACAAACGCCAGCATCGTCGCCATATTCGGATGGATCATGCCTGCGCCTTTGGCGCATCCCACCAAATGAATTCTCTTTCCTGCCATCTTGAACGAAGCTGCCGCGGTTTTGGGACGCGTGTCCGTCGTGCAGATCGCGAGCGACAGCTCTGCGAAGGAGCGCGCCGAGGGGCGCCGGTGCCGCGCGATGGTCGGCAGCGCGCGCAGAATTTTTTCTACCGGAAGCGGCACGCCGATCACGCCGGTCGAACACACAAAAACTTCGTGTGTCGCGCAGCCCATGCGCTTTGCGGCTTCGGCGACCATCCGCTGCGCTGAGGCGTAGCCCGCTGCGCCGGTCGCGCAGTTGGCATTGCCGGCGTTCACGACTGCCGCGCGCATGTGGCCCTTCGACCTGCGCAGATGCTGCTTGGAAATGAGCACGGGAGCGGCAGCAATAAGATTTTGGGTAAAGACAGCCGCGGCGGAGGCGGGAACATCGCTCGAAAGAATCGCGAGATCGAGCGCGCCGGTTTTTTTCAAGCCGCAGGCCGTCGCGGCGAAGCGAAAGCCGCGCGGGAGGGACGCTTCGGAGAGAGCGTGCTTCATGCCCGGCAAGTCCACGGCCTTAGCGCGATGTTGCCGGAAGCGACCTCCGATCCTCCGCAGCGGATGCGAGAGTGTGTGGCTGAGTTACGGATCGCGTGCTCATGGCTTGGCTCCTTGTGTGGTGACTGTTTTGTTGAGACGTCTTTCCAAATCCGCAATCGCGGCGCGCACGGCTTCCGGCGCGGTGCCGCCGGGAACGATCTTGCCGGCGATGGCGCTTTCGACAGACGGACCGTCCAGAAAGTCTTTCTCGAAAAGCGGCGAGATTTTTTGTACGTTATCGAGCGACAGTTGCGTCCAGGGCTTGCCCTGGCGCTCCGCCTCGCGAAGCACTTTTCCGACCAGATCGTGCGCCTGGCGAAAAGGAACACCGCGGTGTACGAGATAATCCGCAGCGTCGGTGGCGAACAAGGCGGGATTGGAAGCCGTCGCGCGCAAATGCTCCACATTGAATTTTGTCGCAACGAGGGCGCCCCTGGCGACCCAAACCATCTCGTCAACCTGATCGTGCGCAGCGAACAGCGCTTCCTTGTCCTCCTGCAGGTCGCGTTGATAGCTGGTGGGCAAGCCTTTCAAGGTTGTGAACAGGCCGACCAGCGCTCCGGTGATGTGGCCAGCCTTGCCTCGGATCAGTTCCCAGGCGTCGGGGTTCTTCTTTTGCGGCATCAAGCTACTGCCCGTCGAATACTCGTCGGGCAGGATGAGGTACGCAAATTCCTGCGATGCAAAAATCACGAAATCTTCGGCGAGGCGCGAAAGGTGCGTGGCGATGCCGGTGAGCGCAAAAAGATAATCGAGCGCGAAATCGCGATCGCTGACAGCGTCGAGGCTGTTCGCGGTGATGCGGGAGAAGCCGAGCTCGCGCGCAATGGCTTGGCGATCAATTCCAAACGAACAGCCGGCCAGCGCGCCCGAGCCCATGGGGCAGGTGTCGGCGCTCTTGGAGGCGGTGTGCAGCCGGGTGATGTCGCGCGTGAAAGCCTCGGCATGCGCCATCAGGAAATGAGAGAGCAGAATCGGTTGCGCATGCTGCATATGGGTCATGCCGGCCATGGGCACACCCAAATTTGCTTTCGCCTGCAAAAGGAACGCATTCAGCAAAGCTTCCAAGCCGCGCTGCACTTCGGCGGCAGCGTCGATGACGAACAGTCGAAAATCAGTGGCGACGAGCTCATTGCGGCTGCGGCCAGTGTGCAATTTCCAGCCGAGCGGGCCGAGCTCCTCCACCAGCGCCTTCTCGACGAAGTGGTGGACGTCTTCCGCGCCGGAAGCGTCAAGCCAAGCTTTGTCTGTCTTGGCGCGCTCTGCGATCTTGTCGAGCGCGGCAAGCGTTTGCTTCGCCTCCGTTGCTTCAAGAATCCCCACGCCCTGGAGCGTTTTTGCCCAGGCGCGATCCACGGCCAACTCATAAGGGAGCAAGCGGCGATCGAACGCAAACGACCGCTGGAACGCGTCGAACTGTTCGTTCGGTGCGCGCTCGAAGCGCCCGCCCCACAGCCGGTCATCTTTGCGTTCGGTCATCGAGATTCTTCTTGCGGAGGCGCACCATGCTGCGCCCCTGCAACCAAGGTCCTATGTGTTGTTTCCTTCGGCTTTCGCCTTTGGCCGAACCGTCACTGGCAACGCGAACAAATTAATGAAACCTTCGGCGTCCTTGGGGTTGTAACGGCCCATCGTGAAGCTCGCCAGGTCCGTGCGATAGAGCGAAAAAGGCGAAAGACGTTTCGTTACGCTGAGCGTGCCCTTCCACAAGCGCAAGCCGACGGCGCCGGTGACGCGCTGCTGGGAAACGTTGAAGAAACCGTCCAGCGCGGCGCGCAGCGGCGAAAACCACAACCCGTAGTAGACCAGCTCGGCGTAACGCAGAGAGAGCGCCTGCTGAAAATGCGCCGTTTCCCGATCGACGGTCAGCGCCTCAAGCTCACGATGGGCGGTGACAAGGAGAGTGCCACCCGGTGTCTCATACGCGCCGCGCGACTTCATGCCGACAAGTCGGTTCTCCACGATGTCAGCGCGGCCGATACCGTGCTTCGCCGCAATTTCATTCAGCGTGTTCAGAAAATCGACCGGAGCGAATTTGGCGCCGTTTACCGAAGTCGGTGCGCCCGCTTCAAAGCCGATCTCAATTTCCTCGTCCTTGTCCGGCGCTTCCTTCGGCGAGACGACCCACTGCCACATCGCCTCGTTCGGGGCGTTGGCAGGATCTTCGAGCTCGCCGCCTTCGTGGCTGAGGTGCCAGATGTTGCGGTCGCGGCTGTAGATGTTTTTCTTGTTCTGCTCGACGGGCACACTGTGCGCCTCCGCGTAAGCGATGGCGTCTTCGCGCGAATCGATGTCCCATTCGCGCCACGGCGCGATGATTTGCAGAGTGGGCGCAATCGCTTTGTAAGCAAGCTCGAAGCGGACCTGGTCGTTGCCCTTGCCGGTGCAGCCGTGCGCGAGACCATCGGCGCCAAGTTTCAGCGCGATTTCCGCCTGGCGCTTTGCCAGCACTGGCCGCGCCATGGACGTGCCGAGGAGGTAGGTATGTTCATAGATCGCGCCGGCGCGCAGCGTCGGCCAAATGTAATCGCGCACAAATTCTTCGCGCAAGTCTTCGACGTATGCGGTGGAAGCTCCCGTCGCGAGAGCCTTCCTGCGAGCGGCTTCCAAATCTTCCTGCTGGCCGACATTGCCGATCATGGCGATCACTTCGCAGCCGTAGTTTTCCTTGAGCCACGGAATAATAATGGAGGTGTCAAGCCCTCCGGAGTAGGCCAGCACGACCTTCTTCGGCTTGTTCACGATGCTTTTCTCTCTACCGAGTTAATGCGGCGGTGTTTCGGAGCGCGCCTTCCTGCCGCACGAAAAAATTCAAAAGCAAACAAATTCCCGCTTGCAAACCGGCAAAGACTGCCCCAGCGCGGGCTGACGGCTCTCAGCATGACACAGCAGGAAAAGATTCTGTATGCATCATTCGCTGAGGAGCGTCTGCAGAATCGCCTTCTGCACGTACATGCGGTTTTCCGATTGGTCGAGAACCACCGATTGTGGACCGTCGAGGACTTCAGCGGTGACTTCCAAGCCGCGGTGCGCCGGAAGACAGTGCAGGAAGATGGCATCGGGCGCGGCCAGCGCCATCAGCTCGCGGTTCACTTGATAAGGCGTGAACACGGCGTTCCGCACTTTCTCCTCGGCTTCAAATCCCATGCTCGTCCAGGCGTCGGTATAAACACCCTGTGCGCCCGCAGCCGCCTCGCGCGGGTCGGTGAAGAGCTCGATCTTCGCGCGAGTTTCGCGCGCCACCCGCTTTGCCTCGGCGAAAACTTCCTGCGCAGGCGCGTAATTGGGTGGCGTGGCGATACGCAAATGCACACCGAGCCGCGCGGCGAGAAAAATCAGAGAGTGGCAGACATTGTTGCCGTCGCCGACGTAGGCGAGTTTGAACCCTCGCAGTGAACCGAATTTTTCCTCCAGTGTGAAAAAATCCGCGAGCGCCTGGCAAGGATGAAATTTATCGGACAGCGCATTAATGACCGGAATCTCCGCGTTTGCAGCCATTTCTTCCAATACGCGCTGTTCGTAAACGCGCGCGACGATGCCGTGTACCCAGCGCTCAAGGTTGCGCGCGACATCCGCAATCGATTCGCGCTCGCCGAGCCGCGCCTGGGTGTGATCGAGGAACACTACTGAGCCACCCATGCTTTGGATGCCAACCTCGAAGGTGACGCGGGTGCGCAGCGATGGCTTTTCAAAAATCAGCGCGATGAATTTGCCACGGAGCATGACAGCGTAACGTTCCGGCCGCGCCTTGATGTCCGCTGTGAGTTGGAGCAACTCGCGCGTTTTCCCCGCGCTCCATTCCGAGCCGGTGAGCAAATCGTTCGACAATAAGAGGGACGCTGAGAGTGTGGTTGCCGTCATTTTCATTCACCTCGCCGCGACATGGGCCGCGCGCGCAGGAGTTCCGGCTGGCTGGGACTCCGCCGCGGCGACTACTCGCGGCGCTATCGTAAAGACGCGTTCCATCAGGCGAAGGAATTCGCGCACCTGCGCGCGGGTCACGATAAAGGGGGGCAGGAGGCGAAGCGTGCAGTCATGGGTACAGTTGATGAGCAGGCCGCGGTTCATCGCCTCGGTCACAAAGGGAGCGCCTTCGACGGACAGCTCGATACCGAGCATTAGACCTTCACCGCGGATTTCGCGAATGAAGTCGAATTTTGCAGCGAGCGCAGTGAGTCCTTCGCGCAATTCCACGCCTCGCGCGCGGATATTTTCCAGAAGATTCTCACCCTCGACGATTTTCAGAAATTCCAGCGCTGTGGCACAGACCATTGGCCCGCCTCCAAACGTCGTTCCGTGCATGCCGGGGGAGACGCGGGACGCAACTGCTTCGGTGGTGAGAATCGCGCCGAGAGGGAGTCCTGCAGCGAGCGGCTTTGCGACTAGTGCAATGTCCGGCTTCGACGCGAATTTCTGATAAGCAAAATAGCGGCCCGTGCGGCCAAGTCCGCACTGAATCTCGTCGGCGATGAGGAGGGCACCAAGCCCTGTGGCGAGGGCACGGGCGCGATTCCAAAATGCATCGCTAACCGGACAGATTCCGCCTTCGCCTTGAATCGTTTCCAAGAGAACGGCGCAGATGGTTTCATTGAATTTCGCTTCGAGATCGGCAACGTCGTTGAAGCGCACGAACTCCACGCCGGGCACCACCGGCGCGAACGGGAGGCGATATTTTTCCGTCGCGGTAACGCTGATAGCACCGAACGTCCGGCCGTGGAACGAATTCTCCATCGCCAGAATGCGGTGTTTCTTCGGCACGGCATCCGGAGCGTCTTTCGCCGTCCAGGCGCAGAGCCGGGCTAGCTTCATGGCTCCGTCAATGGCCTCCGTGCCGCTATTGGTGAAAAAAACGCGATCGAGCCCCGACCATTCGGCGAGCTTGCGCGCCAGCGGCCCCTGATAAGCGTTATGAAACAGATTGGAAAGATGAATGGCCCGCGCCGCTTCGCGGCGGATCACTTTTACAATGCGCGGATGCGCTTGGCCGAGCGCGTTGACAGCGATCCCGCCGAGAAAATCGAGATATTTCTTGCCGCTCGCATCATAAACGGTGCAGCCGTGGCCGTGGGTAAAAACCGCGGGTGGCCGTTTGTAGGTCGGCAGAAGAAACTGCTCTGCATCGCGAAGCCGCGCGTCTGTCTTCGCCCCGTGTGCAGCCGCCTTATTGGTCTTGGAGCTTGCCGGCATTGTGGTCCGTTTTGTTTTCACTTTGCGCATCATGCCGCCGAAAGCGCCGTCCGTGCGGCGGAGAGAGGCTCACGCAGCACGCGTGTGCCGGGATTCGCAGGCAGGCTGTCTTCTTCCCCCGCTTCCAGGGCATGCGCCGCGCGCAACAGCGCTTCCGGTGAAGTGCCGCCCACGATCCGCACTTCGCGGACCCCGCCTTCGAGCGCCCGCTTGGCTGCCTCGAGCTTCAACACCATGCCGCCCGAAACGACACGGCTCTGAACCAACTGCTCGATCTCTTCACAGGTAATGGTGGAGAGAACTTTTTCTCCGTCGAGAACTCCTGCTACATCGGTGAGATAAATCAACTGGCCGGCGTTAAGAAACTCAGCGCACGCTGCCGCCATGTGGTCGGCGTTAATGTTGTAGAGCTCGTTATCGGAACCCAGGCCCAGACACGGCGCGACGGGAACGAGGCCCTCGCGCCAGAGCGATTCGAGAAACTGCGCGTTCAGACCGGTGAGATAGCCCACAAAGCCGAGGCCGCCTTCGACTTCATTGTGCACGAGAGGTTCCGCGCGGAAGCACTGCGCGTCGGCCGCGGAAATACCCATCGTGGGCTGGCCTTCCGCAGAGATCGCGGCGGCGAGACGCTTGTTGAGCAAGCCGGCGAAAACCATCACTGCGACATCGCGCGTATCCCGGTCTGTCACACGCAGCCCGGCAACAAATTTGCTCTCAAGACCCATGCGCTCGAGTGTCGCGGTAAAGACCCGGCCGCCGCCGTGCACGATAAGCAGCTCATGGCCCTCTTTCGCCAGAGCGGCAACTTGGCGAGCCAACGCGCGCAGTGTGGCGCCTTCTTCAAGCAAAGCTCCGGCAAACTTGATGACAATTTTCATTGCAGTGCGGTCTGCTCCTTAATTCCTAGCATGAGGTTGAAATTCTGAACAGCCTGCCCGGCCGCGCCTTTTCCGAGATTGTCCAGGCAGGAAACGATCACCAAACGGCGACCGGCTTTGTCCAGCGCGAAGCCGATGTCGCAGAAATTCGTGTGCGCAACGTGCTGCAACTCCGGCAGCGTGCCCGCGGGCCAAATTCGCATCATCGGACGTCCGGCGTAGAATTTCCGGTAAAGCGCCTCGACGGCTTCGGGAGCCTGGGGCGAGTCCAGCGTGACGTAGATCGTTGACAGGATTCCGCGAGCGAGCGGCAGCAGATGAGCGGAGAAAACGACTCTCTCCTCACTCAGGCCCGTATGCTCGAGAATTTCCGGCGTGTGCCGGTGTGAAAAAAGATTGTAGGCTTTGAAATTTTCGTCCAGCTCAACGAAATGCAGATCGCGCCGAGGATCTTTGCCGGCACCGCTCGCGCCGGACTTGCAGTCGCAGATGACGCTACTGCCCGCGGAGATTAAATTCGCATCCACGAGGGGCCGCAGCGCGAGAATTACGCTCGTCGCGTAGCAACCGGGATTCGCCACGAGGCGAGCACTGGCGATCTCCTTCGGATACAGCTCCGCGAGGCCATAGACGGCTTCGGCCAGCCAGTTCGCAGGCGGTGCGGGGAGCTTATACCAAGAGGTGAAAGTTTCCGCGGAGCGGAACCGGAAGGCGCCGCTCAAATCCACCACTCGCATCCTGGCTTCGACGAGCGCGGGGGCCATTTCGGCGGAAACTTCATGCGGCGTCGCCAAAAATGCCGTAGCTGCATTACTCGCAGTGATAGCCTCCAAAGTAAGGGGCCGGAGTGGCGCCTCACCCCAACCGCGGAGCTGCGGAAACAGCTCGGACAGGCACTTCGCGCCGTTCGTCTCGCGGACATAGAAGACGGGTTTCTCGACCGCGGGATGGCGAAAGAGAATCTTTGCCAGCTCAAAGCCCGTGTAGCCGGTGACACCAACCACTGCGATGTGGCGGGTGTCCTTCATTTCACCAGCGCTTCAATCTTTTTTTGCAGCAAGTCACGCGACTTTCTCGTGGGCGTGATGATCAAGACGGTATCATCGCCGGCGATGGTTCCGGCGATCTCGGAAAACTTCGCGCCGTCCACAGCGGCGGCTAGGGGCTGCGCGCCGCTAGGCGGTGTTTTTAGAACCAGCAGATTCTCCGCCGGGCGAATATCCAGCAGGAATTCACCGAGGGCGCGCGACAGGGGCAGCAAATGGGCCGCTTCCTCCGGTAGCGCGGCAGTTTGCTTGTAGCCATCGTGAGTCTTGACGAGTTTCAGCTCTTGCAAGTCGCGCGAGAGGGTGGCTTGGGTAACGCGCAGCTTCTGCCGCGCGAGGCGGCGGCGCAGGTCTTCCTGGCTGGCGATGCGCCCGCCTTCCACCAACCGCAGGATCTGTCCGTGGCGAAATGTTTTCCCGGTATTCATGGTCTCACAAGAATATGCAATGGCCTGTATTTTTATACATGCGCTCGAGCAACTTGTCAAACGATTTCTGGAGTTACTCTTGCGGGATTCCAGTCCATCGCGCGTCGCAAACGAAAACCGCGCCCATGCAGCATTCGCAGCACCCGGCAAGACGCACACTGGATTTTCTCGGCCAGGAGTGTTACCTATCAGCGTGCGCCTAGCGCGCCTTCATGCCGGCACTTTGCCAAGTTGCGGGTTGCAAGAACGACACACCGCCAGCTCTGGCGGATCAGAAGCTCTGCGTGCTTCACTTCACTCTCTCGCTGGAAGCGAGCTGCGCGGCGATGCGGCGAGAGACAGCGCTGGGAATGGCTCCGCACGAACGGCAGCGCGAGATCATGGGCTTCATCACGGAGCACGGTGAGAAGCTCGCGCGCGTCGCTACGAGCGGCCTGCACCTTACCGACGATCTCAAGGCGCGGATCTTGAGTACCTTTCTTACGCTGATGAACCTGCGCGAAAATCTCGACCGCGCCAACATGCGCAGCTCGTTCGGCCGATCGGGCCAGCACCGTTCCACCTGACAGCTTCAAATCTTTGCGAAGAAGAATCACGCGCCGATGTAGCGCGCGTAGAGTGTGCGGGCAACGGCGGGGTCTTTCGTCCCTTTGAGGATGGCGCGGCCGTCGGCGAACACCGTCATCTCGTAGGGTGGAACGCGGAAACGGAGAAGAAATTCATTGTGGCGCACGTCAGCCACGGTGGGAGCGAGTCGCGCCCGCAAAGCGCCGAGGTCGAGGACGCGGTTGCGCTCGTGGATCTGCACGGAGTCCCGTCCGCACATCGTAATGTGGGCCTGCGCCGCACCCTGTAAATAAACAAATTCACGCCGCGCGCAGGCACGGCATTCCGGGTTGCGCGCAACGCGCACGGACTGGAAGTGGCCGCTCCACACGTCGCAAGATACCAAGCGCCCGTGCAGCGCCTCTTCGCGGCCCGCCAGAAGCTTCATGGCTTCCGCGACTTCGAGCGATGCAATGAGATTCACAATGGGCCCGAGGACGCCGATGGTATCGCAGGTCTCTTCCAGCCCCTGGTCGGGGCTACCGCTTTCCAGAAGGCAGGCCATGCACGGTGTGAGACCGGGCCGGATGGTCATCGTCAGACCATAGCTCGCCACGGCGGCAGCGTAAATCCAGGGACGGCGATTCTTCACCGCAACGTCATTGATCAGGAAGCGCGTCTCGAAATTGTCCGTGCCATCCAGGATGAGGTCGAACCCCAGGAGCAGCTCCTCGACGTTTTTCGGGGCCACATCCGCAACAATACCCTCGACGGCGACGCCCGAATTGACTGCCCGCAGCTTGCGCTCGGCCGCCACCGCTTTTGGAAGGGCTTCCCGCGCGTCGCCCTCGTCGAAAAGAGTCTGCCGTTGCAGATTCGACGGCTCGACAAAGTCGCGATCGACAATGCGTACACGTCCGATACCCGCGCGCACCAAGAGATTCGCCGTTGCCGCACCGATCGCGCCGCAGCCAACGATGACGGCACTGGCTGACATCAGCCGTTTCTGACCCTCTTCGCCAATGCCAGCAAAAAGAATCTGCCTCGAATATTTCTCGTGGAATGAATCGCTCACGTGCGGTGTGGCCCCGGCAAAACTCACTGTGTCTTTTCCATCATTCATCATAGCGCCAAAGGGCGCGAGCCAGGCAACGCCGCTGTGCTACCCTTCGTCTGAGCGAATGGGTGCATGAAAGTGAGCTGGGCCAATGGGATGCGAAGTATTGTCGTGTTCGCGCTCCTCTCCGGAGCCGCGTGGGCGCACGCCCAAGCGCCGGAGGAGGCCCGGCAAGTCACGGCTCAGAGCGGGCCAGTAACGGCGGCCGCGTCAGTGAACGATGCTCCCGTTTTGGCCATGCGAATCGTCACCGAAGACGGCCGCGTCCTCTCGGTATTGCCCGCCAGCCTCTCGGTCGAAATCGGCAAGCCCCTCGACCGTGCACAAGTCAGCGAAAGCCTGCGAGCGCTTTACCGCACCGGCGATTATGCAGACCTGCGGGCCGTGGCGACGCCGGTGCCGGGCGGCGTGCGTCTCGATTTCATGGTGCGCGAAAATCTGTTCTTCAACAAGGTGCTGATCCGGGGCTTGACGGCCCCGCCAACGGACGCTTCCGCGGCTGCTGCGATGCAGCTCTCTCTCGGCCAGGTCTACCGCCGGGCCACCGTCGACGAGGCGCTGGGCCGTTTGCGAGAGACATTGCGCGAAGAAGGCCTCTACACTGCTGAAGTTTCCGCGGAAACCGTGCCGCACGCGGATACGCATCAGATGGACGTGATGGTCCACGTAAAGCCAGGCCCGCGGGCGCGCGTGGGCGAAATCCAATTCAAGAACGGCACGGAATACCGCGACGCGGAGATCCTTTCCCGCCTGAAGATGAAAAGCGGAGGCGAGCTTACGTCGGGGCGGGTTCAACGGGGCACCGACCGTATCCATAAATTTCTGGTAAAAAAGGAGCATCTAAGCGCGCGCGCGACCGTGCGCCGCGGCGAATACGATGCCGCGAAGAATACGGTCCCTTTGCAACTTGAGGTAGCCGAAGGCCCGCGGGTCCACGTCGCCGTGGTGGGGGCAAAATTCTCCAGCGGGGACCTGAAGAAACTCATACCCATCTATCAAGAAGGCGCTGTGGACGCCGACCTCCTCGAAGAAGGCAAGCGTAATCTAAGCGACCGGCTCCAGCGGGAAACCTATTTCGACGCGGAAGTGGACCATTCCACTGAGACGCGTGAAGTGAAGCGCACCGGCGGCGACGGACAGGGCACGGAAGAAATCATTACCTACCGGGTCGAGCGTGGCGAACGTCATAAGCTCGTGGGAATTAAGATCACCGGCAATCAGTATTTCGACACGGAGCTGCTTCGCAGCCGATTGCAGATTTTTGGCGGCGCTTTTGGGTCACGTGGAAGGTTCAGCCGCCGCCTGGTCGATTTCGACGCGCAGTCCATGCGCGGCCTCTATCTCGCCAATGGATTTCTCGATGCCAAGGTGGAATGGCAAATCCAGGATAATTACCAGGACAAAAAGGGCAACATTTTTGTTCGCTTCCAAGTGCAGGAAGGCGCACAGACTCGCGTTGCCTCGCTCAGGATCGAAGGCAACCACGCTTTCAAGGAAGAAGAGTTGCTTGACGTGATTGGCTCGACCCCGGGCCAGCCTTACTCTGATTTCAGCGTGACATCGGATCGCGACAATATTCTCGCGCGCTATTTCAACGAGGGTTTCCCCGAAGCGCATTTCACGGCCGCGGCCAAGCGCATCCCGCAGGGATCCACGGCGGAGAAACCCGAGAATACACTCCGCAGCACTAATGAGAAGGAAGAGACGCAGGAAACCGAACGAAGGACTAGGCCTGCGATCGCTGAAGCGGAACCCGTTCGCCTTACCTACTACATCGAAGAAGGCCCGCAGACGCGAGTCCGGCGGATTTTTGTGAGTGGTTACGATCACACGCGGCCGGGGGTGATTCGCCGCGAGGTGCTCGTAAAGCCGAACGAACCGCTGCGCGAAGGCGACGTCGTGGAATCGCAGCGCCGGCTCTATAACCTGGGGGTTTTCAACCGAATTACGATTGAGCCGCAGAATCCCGCGGGCAGCGATCCTGACAAGGACATCGTCGTCCTCGTCGAAGAGGCCAAGAGATATACCGTGGCCTATGGCGGCGGCTTCGAAGTGCAACGCCTCGCCAGCACTACCAACCCGACGGGTGGCGAAGTGCGCGCTGCCCCGCGTGGAATACTAGAGATCACCAAAAACAATCTCACGGGGCGTGGCGATTCTCTCTCGCTCAAGCTTCGCGGCAGCACACTCCAGGGGCGCGTGCTGCTCGGATATTCCGCGCCAAACACCTTTGGCGATTCTCACTTGAGTTTCCAGACAACGGCGTTCGTCGAAAAAGCACAGGACATCAATACGTTCACAGTGACGCGCTACGAAGGTTCTGTGCAGTTGACCGATCAGGTCAACCGGCTCACGACACTCCTCTACCGGTATACGTTCCGCAAAGTGATCGTCACCCATCTGAACATACCGTCGGACGAAATTCCCCTGTTCAATCAGCCCACGCTGGTGTCGTCATTTGGCATGACGTGGTTTCGGGACGCCCGCAACAATCCGGCCGACCCTTCGAAAGGGAGCTTCAACAGCGCCGACGTGAGCCTAGCAGACACCACCATCGGCTCCAGTACAAGTTTCTTGCGCTTTTTCTATCAGAATTCCACGTACCACCCTATCAAGAGGCGTTTCAGCTTCGCGCGCTCCCTGCGGTTCGGCCTTCTACAACCTTATCGAGAAACCGTTTCCCTTACCTTCCCCGCGCCGACCACGCCTCCGCTTCCGCTCGTTATCCCCCTGCCGGAGCGCTTCTTTGCGGGCGGTGGAACGTCGCTCCGTGGTTTCGCACTCAACCAGGCGGGTCCGCGCGATTCCGAGACGGGATTTCCCGTGGGTGGCCAGGCGTTGCTGGTATTCAACCAGGAATTTCGCTTTCCCTTGCACGTGCCGTTCTTCGGTACCCAACTGGGCGGCGCGCTTTTTTATGACGGAGGCAACACCTACAGCCGCCTGAGCCGCATCTCATTTCGCGCGATGTTGCCGAAGCCGACTTTCACTTTTAATCCCAATCCATCCAATCCCACGGGGCCCCTTCTGACGACATGCGTGACCAACTGCAGCAACGAGCTGAACTATTTCGCGCATACCATCGGCTTCGGCGTTCGTTATGCAACACCTGTCGGCCCGATCCGCATCGACCTTGGCTACCAGATCAATCGCCCGTTTTTCATTGTGCCGTGCGTGAGCAGCACGACGAACGCGGCCGCGGTAACAAATTGCTTTAAGGGTACGCAACTGCCGCGGCTGCAAATTTTCTTCAACCTGGGTTCGAGTTTCTGATGCGCGGCCGACTGACTCTCGCGCTTTTGGCTGCTCTCGTGGCTTCTTGCGGACTTGCCTTCGACCGGCCGCTGCCAGCGCAAGAAGTAATCGACCGCATAGCCGCCCGCGTCGAGAATGACGTCATTCTCATGAGTGATATTCGCGGGCTCAGCCGCTACCAGCAGTTTGTTGATGGCAAGTCGGAGCCGGATGAACAACTGCTTGACCGTCTGATTGACCAGTGGATCGTGCGGACCGAAGCGGAAGCCTCGCGCTTTCCCCAGCCCTCGGAGGCGGATATCAATCTCGGGATGGAACGCCTGCAGAGGTCGTTCGCCTCTTCCGAAGAGTATGAGTCGCGGAAGAAACAGAGCGGGCTGAGCGACGCCGAAGTGCGCCGGATGGTGGTCGCGCAACTCTATCTGAGCAACTATCTCGATTCGAGATTTCGTCCGTCGGTGCAAATTGACTCGAAGGCCATCGAGAACTTTTATCAGACCGCCGTGATTCCGCGGGCGCAGGCACGCGGCCAAGCGCCACCGGCGCTCGAAGCCGCCCGTGAATTCATTCAGGAAGCACTCGTGCAGCGCGGCATCAACGAGCAGGCGGACCGCTGGCTGAAGGAGAGCCGCGCGCGGCTGCACGTCGATAAACTTCTCGCTGAAGGGGCGAAATGACGCGCGGAATACGGCAGCGGAAATGGAGGTGGCTGCGCCACGTGGCGTGGGTGCTGGGCGCGAAAATATTTCTAATCGTCGTGGGCCTGACGATCTTTTTCGGCACCGGGCTGGGCAATCCAATTCTTCAACGCTTTCTCGTACGCCGTCTCGTGGCCATTACGGGCGGCCGGGTCGAGCTACGGAGTCTTTCGGTTCAATGGCTCTCGCTGCGTGCCACACTGAAGGGCCTGGTGATTCATGGCCGCGAGCCCGCCGATACCGAGCCGCTGTTCGCCGCCGAAGAGGTGCAGGCTGGCTTGCGCGTCGATTCGTTCTGGGGCCGCAAGATTTCACTCAATGAAGTTCTCGTCCAGCAGCCGCACATCCACATCCGCATCGAGAAAAACGGCGCGACAAATATTCCTTCGGCGCCTCGCTCGCTCTCCACCAGCAAGCTGCTTCGCGAGACGCTGCTCAATCTGCATCTGCGTGGTGTAAAACTCGAAAACGGCTGGATCCTCTACAACGACGTGAAGTCTCCAATGGCGGTCGAGGGCGGTGAGCTGCGTTTTGCACTTGATGCCGGCGGCACGCCCGAGCATCCGCTGTACCTGGGCACCCTCGACTGGCAATCCATCCGCTTGACGGCGCGGCGATTACTGCCTGTGGCCGTCAACCTATCCGCAAAATTCACGTTCTGGCGCGATGGCTTCACGCTAGAACAAGGAGTGCTCAGTGCCAGCCGCTCGCATATCGACGCGGAAGCGGAGATGGCCGGCTTCACGGATCCCAAATGGACATTCCGTTACCGCGGTTGGCTGAGCCTGCTCGATTTTCGTGAAACGTTCCGTTCGCCGTTGACGCCCGCCGGACGAGTCGATCTGCGCGGCGAGGGTGGATTCGCCGGCGGTCAGGTGCGCGGCACGGGGGAATATTCCGGCCAGGACATCACGCTGAGCTACGATATTTTCCACGCTGCTGGACTCACGAGCCGCGGCAGCTACCGGATGGATAACCGCGGCCTCGAGGTGCCGGACTTTTCCGCCCAGGCGTTTGGCGGCAGCGTCAAAGGCCGCGTAACGCTGCGTTTCGACGGATTGCTCTTCCGCGCCGTCACGCATGTGGAGGACATGCGGCTTGCGCCGGTGCTGCCCGCCATCGAACGCCGCGACTTCCCCGTCAACGAACTGCACTGGGACGCTCAGATCTCTGCCGACACGGTCGAAACCTGGACTGGCGCATTCTCTCATTTTGAAATTTCCGGCCAAACCGATTGGTCGGAGCCGGACTCGCTCGCCGCAGGTCACATTCCCATCAATGCCTATTGGGAATTTCGCTACCGGGATGATGTGCGCACCTTGAACGTCAACTCGGGCGAACTCGACACCCCTTCCTCACGCGTTGTCATCTCCGGTGTACTGGCCCCACAGAATTCCGCACTGGATGTGAAATTTGATACCGGGGCGCTCGAAGCCTACAACGACTTCATCCACGCCATCTCTGTCGCCTCTCCCCGATCTCGGGAGCACGCGGAACGCGTGGCCGGCAGCGTGCGCTGGGAGGGCAAGATCACAGGTCCCGGTGGTGAACCAACCTTTGCCGGTCACGTGCGGGGCGAACGAGTGAGCTACGACGGTCTGGCGTTTGATTCGGTGGACGGCGACCTTACCTACTCACCCTCGGAACTCACACTTGCCCGCGGACACTTGCGCCGCGGCGCAATGGAATCAGACCTGGATGGCTCACTCGTGCTGACCGACTGGAGATTTCTCCCATCAAGCGAATGGGTCGCTGACGCGAATATGGAAAAGATCCCCGTCGAAAGCATGCAACAGCTCCTTGGCTGGTCGTATCCCGTAACTGGCCTGCTCACGAGCCAATTTCATGGCGGGGGAACGCGTGAAAAGCCTGGCGTCGCGGGCCTCTTCGATCTCGCCGATGCCACAGTCTACGGCGTGTCTTTCAACCGCCTGCGCGGTCAACTCAATGTCGCGCCGGATGAAGTGCGTATCGCCAATGCGGAATTGCGCATATTCGCGCCTGGCAAGGAGAATGGCCGGGGCGCCGGCATCGTCACGGGTACGGCAGGCTACCGCTTCGCCGATCGCACGATTTCCTTGGAATTGGTCGGAGCTTCGCTACCGCTTGAGAATTTCGAAAAGTTGCAGACGCCGCGCATCGCCGTCGGGGGACAAGTGAGTTTCCGGCTGAGGGCCAGCGGCCCGGCTATCGCGCCAACGGGGGAAGGCACTTTTCGCGTCGTCGATCTACGCGTTGGCCAGGAAGTGATCGGGAGTTTCGACGGCGGGCTGACCTCGGATGGCCGCATCGCAAAGCTCGAACTCGGCTCGGCGATGAGCGCGGGTGCGATTTCCGGGGGTTACACGCTCGGGCTTGCCGACCCGTATCCGATCAACGGCAAAGTCTCCATCACGAATATCAACCTCGATCCCTACCTGCTCGCCGCGCTGCATCTGGAAGAATTGAACGGTCACGGCACGGCCGATGGCGATATTGCCGTGAGCGGCGCGCTGAAGCAGCCCGAAAGTATCATGGTGGATGCAAAGTTT
This sequence comes from Candidatus Acidiferrum sp., assembly GCA_035544995.1. GTDB lineage: Bacteria > Acidobacteriota > Terriglobia > Acidiferrales > UBA7541 > Acidiferrum. The sequence goes on along the minus strand of DASZZI010000068.1, from coordinate 28,460 downwards.
TCGCGGCTCGTTCTGAACTATACGAACGTGCAGCTTGAAAATGTTGGTCCAGTTCATTTCCGTTCTTCGCGCGATGACCTGCAGATCGAGCCGGCAACGTTCCGCGGCACAGACACGAACATTCAAGTCGAGGGAGCCGTGCAATTTTCCGGGCGGCGTGCGGTCAACCTAAAGTTGAACGGCGCTCTGGACCTGCGTCTTCTCGGCAGTTATGTGCCGAGCCTGGATGCGCGCGGGCCCGCGCAAATTAACGCTGCGTTCGAGGGCACGCTCGACCGGCCGCGCATCACCGGCAAGGTACACATCGAGAATGCCTCTGCGCGCGCCGCCGATTTCCCCACCGGGCTCAGCGCCATAACGGGCGATCTCGTCTTTGACGCCATGCGCCTTTTCTTCGACAACGTGACTGCCGAAGCCGGTGGCGGGGCGCTGCGCCTCTCCGGCAGCGTCAACTACCTTGAGCGTCCATTGCGCTACGACATCACGGCGCGTACCGACCGTACCCGGGTACGATACCCCGAGGGCATGAGCTGGCTTGCCGGTGGCGCCCTCCGGCTCACTGGCACTCCCAGCGCCGCAGTTCTCTCGGGCCGTGTGACCGTCGAACGCGTTACCCTCACGCAGGGAATTGAAGTTACGGGCATGCTCGTCTCCGCCAAAGAAGGCATATCTGGCCCTTCGACGAGCTCACCTTTTCTCCGCAACCTGCAGTTCGACATTGAGGCGCTGTCCACGCCCGGTGCGCGCATGGAATGGCCCGGCGCCGAACTCGAGGCGGAAGCCAATCTGCGCGTGCGCGGCACCTGGGAGCATCCGATTATTCTCGGCCACATCCACATTCTTTCCGGCGGTCTCTATTTCCACGGCAACCGCTATCGCGTTGCGCGCGGCGACTTGAATTTCGCGAATCCTTTCCGCCTCGACCCCGTTATCAACGTGGAAGCCTCGACAACGATCCAGCAATACGAAATCACGTTGAATTTCAACGGGCCCGCGAGTAAGCTGACGCTTGCCTACCGTTCCGACCCGCCTCTTCCCGCCAACGACATTGTTACGCTTCTCGCGCTTGGGCAGACCAGCTCTGAAGCGGAAGTACGCGGCGGCGGGACCGGAACCTCACAGAGCGCGACCTCGGGCGCATCGGCGATTTTGTCGGAAGCGGTTTCCAGTCAGCTCGGTGGGCGTTTGGAGAAATTATTTGGAATAACACGCTTCCGCGTGGATCCGGGGCTCGCGGGTGTCGGTTCGACAGGTTCGGAGCAAAACGCTGCAGCGCGAATCACGGTAGAGCAGCAGGTTACGCGGGAATTGACGATTACCTATGTCTCGAATGTGAGTTCGACGCAGCAGCAGGTGATTCAGGTGGAATACAACGTGAACCGCAATGTCTCCATTGTCGCGTTGCGCGATCAGAATGGCACGTTCGGTATCGACATCAAGATCAAGAAACGCTTCGAGTAGCCGCTGAAAAAGTCAGCAGATGGGGCTGGACGCGCCGTCCAGAGCAGGCCTCACTAAGTGTAAGTGCGACGCGAGAGAGATGCCGCGATGAGAGATACTAACCGTCAGAGCTATTGTGGATTTTGTTGTTGCGATTGACCGGGCCGCCCCTGGCCTTGTTGCGGATTCCGCCGCTGACCGATCCCGAGGCGAGCCGATTGTCCGACTTCGGGATTTTGAGCTCTGAGCGCTTGTAGAGTTTCTCTTGCGGCGCGGTTGCTCGCCGCACGGCTAGCAGCCTGAATTTCTCGTGAAATTTTCGGTATTTCCGACGCGACCTTCTGCCCCAGTGGTGACCCGTAGAATTGCAGCAGTCCTTTGATTTCGTCTTCGGCGAAATGCTTGTCGTAGATGCCGACAAGCTGGTCAGTCACCTGATTCTGATCAAAATTCTTTTGATAGCTGACCACAAAGGCGTTCACAAAGGCCTGGCCCTTGTCGTTATTCGGGACGGTCTCGAGCAAGTTTTGCCGAAACTGTTCCGTCGCATTGTTTAGGCCATCCTGGACTTGATCCCGCGCACCCATGAGTTCCAACAGGGAACGGATGTCGACATCTTTTGCCGAATCGATCGGCTTTGCCTGAATCTGTCCGGAATTGTCCTGCGCTGAAGCTGTGCCCTGCGGGGACGCTTGTACCGGGTTCTGCGACGCACCTTGGATGGCAACAAAAAATGTGCCGACGTAAATAATGACCAGCGCCAGGACCGCTTTCATAACTGCCTCCGTAGCGGCGTCTCTCATTTTCCCGCCACGTCTGCAATTGTAGAAAATGCCGGTCCCTCCCGAGCGGCCGGCGGAGGCCAGTCGTGCTCCGTCGGACACTGCCCGGTCGTTCAGGTGCCATCGAATTATTGGAGACTGCTTTCTGATACGATGCCCGGCCATGGCGGATTTCCAAGCTTCCGGCATGACATCGACGAACAAGCTCGACGGCAATGCCATTCTCGAACGTGAGGCTGGCCTGCATCGCAACCTCACGCCGCGGCAACTCTCAATGATCGCTATCGGCGGCGCGATCGGTACCGGCCTGTTCCTCGGCAGCGCCATCTCCGTGAAGCTTGCCGGACCCGGTGTGATTCTCAGTTACATTGCCGCTGCCGCCATCGCTCTCTGTCTGATGTGGGCGCTGGGCGAGATGACCGTCGCACATCCGGTGGCAGGCTCCTTCGGAGTCCACTCCGAGATGTATCTGCATCCTTGGGCGGGCTTCGCGATGCGCTACTCCTACTGGCTCGCGCAGGTGATCGCCATCGGCAGCGAAATGATCGCCGCGTCAATCTACTGCAAGCACTGGTTTCCGGATGTGCCGTCGTGGTGGTGGATCGCGGGCTTTTCGGCAGCGCTTGTTTATGTCAATGCGCGCAGCGTCGCGAGTTTCGGCGCGTTCGAATACTGGTTCGCAATGCTCAAGGTCGTTACCATAACGCTCTTCCTCATACTCGGCGCCGCGCTTATGTTTGGCATCGGCCCAACGCGCATCGGCACTGTGAACTACACGTTGCATGGCGGTTTTCTGCCCAACGGATGGATTGGCGTAGGACTCGGCGTGGCCATGGCGGTGTTCAGCTACCTGGGCCTGGAGATTGTCGCCGTCACGTCCGGGGAAGCGAAAGATCCTGCGACGGCGTTACCGCGCGCGATGCGCTGGACGTTCGCACGCCTCGGCATCTTCTACATCGGTGGACTGGCCATCGTCGTCGGAGTGGTGCCGTGGAATCAGGTGGGCCTCGGCGAGAGTCCATTTGTGCTTGTCTTCGAAACTGCCGGAATCCCTGCTGCTGCCGGTGTCATGAACTTTATCGTGCTCACAGCCGCGCTCTCCAGCGTCAACTGCAATCTCTATCTCACATCCCGCATGCTGTTCTCCCTTGCGCGTGGCGGCTATGCGCCATCGTCCCTTGGCCACTTGAGCAAACGCGGGACACCTGTCGCAGCGCTGTTGGTCTCCGGCGCCGGAATGATCGCGGCACTTTTTCTTGAGCACTGGTTTCACGCGACGGCCTATGTGTACATGCTCGGGGCGGCTTTCTTCGGCGGCATTTTCGTATGGCTCATGATTTTCGTGACGCATCTCGCATTTAGACGACGTACAGCGCAGTGGCTGCAGCCACCGATGCGTTTTGCGCCGCGCGGCCCATGGAGTTCACTCTTCGGCCTCTTCGCGCTCACTGCCGTTCTTGTATCCACCTGGTGGGTCCCCGGCCTGCGCATCACGCTTACCGCCGGCCTCCCCTGGCTGGCTTTCATTTCGTTGTGTTACCTTGTGTGGAGAATAGCCCGATCTCGCAAGTCCGTTGATGGAGCTTCGCTTCATGGATGAACTGCTCAAGTGGCGCGGCGAATTCCCCATTCTCGGCCGCACCACGTACATGATCAGCAATTCACTGGGTGCCATGCCTCGCGGTGTCTATGACAGCATGCGCGCTTATGCCGATTCCTGGGCTGAGCGCGGAGTTCGCGCATGGGAGGAGGGCTGGTGGGAGATGGCCGTGTGCGTCGGCGACAAGATCGCGCCGCTTATTGGCGCCGGGCCGGGGGAAATTTCCCTGCACCAGAACGTCACACTCACGCAGGCCGTTATTTCTTCCTGCTTCGATTTTCGCGGCGCGCGTAACAAAGTCGTGATGACGGATCTCGAGTTTCCCTCGATCCAGTACTTCTACCACGAGCAATGCCGCAATGGCGCCCGTGTCGAGCTGGTCTCTTCTCCTGATCCCGTTCGAATTGACCTCGATAAGTTTCTTGCTGCCATTGACGAAACCACTCTACTCGTTCCCATTTCCCACGTTCTCTTTCGCAGCTCTTACATCGTCGATGCTCGTGCGATTATTGAGCGCGCTCATCGTGTGGGCGCGCACGTCATCCTGGATACCTTTCAAGCCGCGGGCACGATCCCGATCGACGTTCGCGCTCTCGGGGCTGATTTCGCGGTTGGCGGCGTTCTTAAATGGCTCTGTGGCGGTCCCGGAGTTGGCTATCTTTACGTGCGGGAAGACCTGCGCGCCAAGCTGAAGCCTGCACTTACCGGCTGGATCGCGCACCAGCGGCCGTTCGCTTTTGAAGCCGGCGCCATTGATCCGCGCGGTGATTCTTTCCGCTACCTCAACGGCACGCCGCACATTCCCGCGCTCTTCGCGTGTCAGCCGGGCCTCGACATCTTGAATGCCGTCGGCATAACGGTGATTAGAGAAAAATCGATCCGCATGACGACGCGCCTTCTGGAGGGCGCAAAATCACGCGGCTGGCGAGTTAACACACCGGCCAATCCCGCCGAGCGCGCCGGTACGGCGTCCATCGATTGTCCCCATGCCGCCGAGGTCTGCCGCGAACTCCTGGCGCGAGAGATCCTCGTGGATTACCGCCCGAAAGCGGGCGTGCGCCTGTCGCCGCATTTCTACAATCGCGAGGATGAATGCGATTTCGCTCTCGCGCAAATGGAAGAAATTCTTCGCACGCAGGCCTGGGAGAAACATGCGGTGGCCGTCGCACCCGCATAGAGCCATGGACGACACCAAGCAGACTCGCGGAAGGCCCAAGTCCGGCGCATCCGGCCATTCCCCGGGCGAAGGTCTCGACGAATTCGAGGCCGTGCGCCGCGCGATGGTCGAGACTCAGCTCCGTCGCCGCGGCATCAGTGATGAGGGGGTCCTCGAGGCGATGGAGACCGTGCCGCGTCACGAATTTGTGCCTGCCGATTTTCGAAATCGCTCCTATGACGATTCGCCTCTCCCCATCGGTGAAGGCCAGACGATCTCGCAACCTTACATCGTCGCTGCCATGACCGCCGCGCTACATCTCACGGGCAGCGAGCGCGTCCTTGAAATTGGCACTGGTTGTGGCTATCAAGCGGCTGTTTTGTCGATCCTTGCGAAACAGGTATACACAGTGGAATGTCGAAGTGCGCTAGCCACGGCCGCAGCCCAACGTCTTTCGCGCTTAGGCTACAGTAACGTCCATGTCCATTGTGGTGATGGCACGCTCGGTATGCCGGACTTTGCGCCGTTTGATGCCATCCTGGTCGCGGCGGCCGCGCCCTCCGTACCTCCACCGCTCCTCGCCCAACTGGGCGAGGGTGGCCGCCTGATCCTCCCGATCGGCGATGCCGAGAATCAGGAATTGCAAATCATCGAGCGGCGCGGCGGCGCGTTTCGCACGCGAACGCTCGAAGGCTGCCGCTTCGTACCGCTGGTGGGTTGCCATGGATGGAAGGATTCACCCGCGCGATGAGCTCCGCGGCCCCCGAAGTTTCCATCATCATCCCTTCATACAACGAAGAGCGCCGTCTTCCTGAAACGCTCGAGCGAATCACAGCTTATGTCCGCGCCTCCGGCCGGGAAACGGAAATCTTGGTGGTCGATGACGGTTCGACGGATCGCACGGCTGCAGTTGCCGAATCCTTCCGAGGCAAATTCCCCGCGCTCCGGGTGATCTCCAACGGCGTGAACCGCGGCAAAGGCTACAGCGTCCGCCACGGCATGCTCGAAGCCCGCGGCGGCATCGTTCTCTTCACCGACGCCGACCTCTCCGCGCCCATTGAGGAGGCCGACAAGCTCTTCACCGCACTGGAAACTTACGATGTCGCCATCGGGTCGCGCGCGCTCGACCGCCGCCTCATTTCCGTCCACCAGTCACGCTTCCGCGAATTCGCCGGCATCATCTTCAACACGATCGTACGCCTGTGTTTGCGTCTTCCTTTCGTCGACACGCAGTGCGGCTTCAAAGCGTTTCGCCGCGAGCCGTGCCGCATCATCTTTGAACAGCAGCGCATCGAGCGATTCGGCTTCGACCCGGAGCTGCTCTATCTCGCGCGGCATCACGGCCTGCGGGCCGTGGAAATTCCGGTGCGTTGGGGGCACTCGCCCGCCACCAAAGTGAGCATGTTCCGCGACAGCTTGCAGATGTTCCTCGACGTGCTCATTATCCGATGGAACGCGATTACCGGGCGCTACCCTCGCTCGGCGTAGAGCCGGCAAGGGAGATGAACTTTGTGGCACAAAGTACTTGACAGACCTGCGCGGCGCTGGCAATCTTTTCTCATGGCCACCGTCAGCCCGTTGCGCTCGCCCAAGCGTCAGCCCATCCCCATTGACGCTCGCGCCGCCGACCATCTCCGCTACATCCGGGAGACGATGGAGCGCGCGGCGGAATTCACTGCCGTCCCTGGCTGGGGCGGCATTGCCATGGGCATCACCGCACTGGCCGCGGCCTTCTTTGCTTCGCGCCAAACCACCCCGCGCGCGTGGCTCGCGGTCTGGCTGGTCGAAGCTTTTGTTGCCGTGTCCATCGCCGCGCCCGCCGCGGCTACCAAAGCTCACCGCGCAAATTCGCAGCTTTTCTCCGGCCCGGGACGCAAATTTCTCCTGAGCTTTGCGCCGCCCATCGTTGTGGGCGGATTGCTGACCTTTGTTCTCTTCCACGCCGGCACCATTGCCACGTTGCCGGGCGTTTGGCTGCTGCTCTACGGCACGGCCGTTGTGACCGGCGGCGCATTTTCCGTTCGCGTTGTGCCCGTCATGGGCCTCTGTTTGATGGCTCTGGGCGCAGCAGCGCTCTTTGCGCCCGCGGCGTGGGGGGACACCTTCATGGCTGTAGGATTCGGCGTCCTGCAAATCTTCTTCGGCGCCTGGATCGCCAGGTATTACGGAGGATAGGTCGACCGCTCAGCGGCCGCACTAAAGAAAGAAAACTCATGGCCAAATCTTCCACAGCACAGCAGGAACGTCTTCAGCGCACGCGGGAACGAGATGCTTCGCTCGCCGCACTGCGCGGCCAAGCCCGCGAAGCGGTTCCCGCCGACCTCAACCGTCTTATCCACGAGCGAATTCGGCTCGGGATCGTGAGTGCGCTCGCGGTCAACCGCTCGCTTACTTTTAACGAGCTCAAGGCCTTGTTAAAAACGACTGACGGCAATCTCAGCGTCCACGCGCGCAAGCTGGAAGAAGCCGACTACGTCCTGTGCACGAAATCTTTCGACGGTCGCCTGCCGAAGACCGCATACCGGCTGACAGCGTCCGGCAGGCGCGCCCTAGAGCGTTACCTCAATCACATGGAGGCGCTGATTCGCGCCACGCGCGAGCGCTGAGCAGTAAAAAAATTTTGTGTTTTTACTTTGTGTCATAGAGTAGTTTGTATTGCTTCCTTCGCGGCGGAGAAAGTGCATGACCATGCAACCCGTTGTCCTGCAACAGGTTTTCGCGGCGAACTCCGCGCCCCACCCGGCCCAGCGCCTCCATGTCGCCATTATTTCCGACGGCAACGGCCGCTGGGCCACTTCGCGAAGTCTCCCGAGGTCCGCCGGCCATCGCGCGGGCGCCGAGGCTGCCCGCCGCGTCATCCGCGCCGCGCCGCGTCTCGGTGTTCACACGCTTACACTCTTCGCGCTCTCTTCCGCCAATTGGAAGCGCCCTGCCTCGGAAGTCAACGGGATTCTGCGCCTCTTGCATGAATACCTATTCACGGAGACCTCGCATTGCGTCGAAGAAGGCGTCCGCCTCAGCATTGTTGGCCGCCGTGACCGCTTGCCAGCTACCCTTCGCCAGGCCATCGCCGATTCGGAAGCGGTCACCGCCCACGGCACCCGCCTGCATCTGCGCCTGGCAGTGGACTACTCCGCCCGCGAAGCCATTTATCATGCGGCCTGCCGCTTCTACAAAGTCACCGAGCTTTCGCCCGAATCTTTTTCCAGCGTTCTCGCCGAAGTTCAGCGTGGCGGCTCAACCAAAGTGGATCTGCTCATTCGCACCGGGGGCGAGCAACGCCTCTCCGATTTTCTGTTGTGGGAGTGCGCGTTCGCAGAGTTTGTTTTTCTTCCGAAGCGCTGGCCGGACTTCACCGCCGCCGACCTCGAAACTGCGGTGGAAGAATTTCACTCGCGGGAGCGCACGCGCGGCGCTTTGCCGGACGCCGTTACGGGATAGCCATACTTCAAGGCAAGAAGGGAGCGCAACGATGTCTGCATACACACCCAACTTTGCACCGGTCGTTGTTCTTCTCTTTCTTGGCGCCGTCTTCGTCACGGGAATTACCTTGCTTGTACTTTTCTATGGCGCAGTGCGGCGTTCTGAGTTCTTTGCGAGCCTCGGCGCGATGAGCGCGCTCGTCGTCACTGTTGGGTATGGGTTAGTACTCTGCGGCGTGTCGATTGCGAGCAGTGAAAAAGTATTGCCGCCCGGTGGATGGAAGTATTTCTGCGAGATCGATTGCCACTTCGCTTACTCGCTCATCGGTGCGCAGACAAGCGCGGCGCTGGGCCCGGAGATGCAACAGATCTCCGCGCGCGGAAAATTCGTCGTTGTTCGCGTGAAGACCTGGTTTGACGAGCGCACCATCTCCGCTCATCGCGGCAACGGGCCGCTCACGCCAAACCCGCGCAAGGTTGTCCTCGTCGATGACACTGGGCGCAGTTTTGCACCGTCAGCCGAAAGCCAAGCGGCGTTCGCGCGCCTCGGGAACACGTCCACTCTGCTCACAGAGCCACTGCGGCCCGGAGAGTCTTACACCACCGATTTCGTCTTCGATGTCCCTAAGGTTGCTCGCGGATTGCGCCTGCTAATTACTGAGGAGGACCCCGAAACACGGCTCGTGATCGGTCACGAAAACAGCCTTTTGCACAAGAAAATCTATTCTGGCGTCGCTTCTGCTCCCCCTCTGACCAAGGCTGCTCAATAAACTACTCAGAATAAGCACCGCCACCGGCAGCATGGGCGGCGAAACTCTCAACGGAACGATCGGCTCGGGAGGATGCCCGCTTCAGTTGACGAATTCGAACGGGAACGTTGAAATTACAAAGGCGCGTTGACCACAAGGTATCTCAGCGCGCGGCGCGGTGCGCGCGCTCCATGGCAAAGGCCTTCCGCAGGATGCGCAGGGCCGTTTCTGTCAAATGAAATTTGTCGAGTTCGTCTTCGCGGGCATAAGCGACGTCGGTGACATCGCTCCCCGCGCGTGGTTCGCCGCTTACGCGTTCGCAAAAATAGTCTACGATAACGTAATGAAAACGCGGCCGCTCTTTCTTTTTGCTCGCCCCGCCACTCTTCTCTGTATAAATCCGCTCGAACACTTCGATTTGCCCGAGCACGCGCACCACAAGCCCCGTTTCTTCCAGCAGCTCCCGCGCCACGCCTTCTGCCAGCGTTTCGCCGAGCTCCAGGGTACCGCCGGGAATCGACCACTCTCCGCGCAGCGGTTCGCTGCCGCGCCGGATTAGCAGGGCGCGGCCCTCGTCGATGATCACACCACCGACACCAACGACCGGCCGATCGGGATATTCGCGGGAAGATGCCATTGTTCAGTTACGACCACAACGCATGTTACGCTCGAAGTAGCGAAGCCGCGCGCAGGAGTTGACTTCAACGAACGCGGTATATAATACGCTGGACGGTGGCGGTCGCGACGTACCTGGCGCCCACCGCGTGAAGATCCTAACGGAGGATGGAGCCGTGATCCGCTGCCCTGAATGTTCCGCCGAAATCGATGTCGATGAAGACGAGATCGAAGAGGGCGAGATTCTCAGCTGTCCCGAGTGTGAGTCCGAGCTCGAGGTTTCGCAGACGCATCCCCTCCACCTCAATCTCATCTCCGACGACCTGGATGAAGAGGAAGAAGACGAAAAAAGCAGCAAAGAGAGCGGAGAGAATGGAAACCTTCCCGAAAAAGAGGACGAGGAGGAAGTAGAAGACGATGAAGAATAACAAGTATTCTTCACTTCCCTCACGTGGCATCTCCCTTCCTCGCCAGATCATCTAAACAAGACAGGAGCGGAGTGATGCGCAACCTGCGATGGATTGTGTTTCTCGGCACGGCGGTGCTCCTCATTCCGCGAGCGTATGTTTCCGCTCAAGAGCACCAGCCTGCTCCTCCCTCGCAAAAGGCCGCCCCCGCCACGAATGGCGCGCAGCAGACGGCAGCGACGTCGGACAAACCCGCTAAGAAAAAGTATAGTCACGCCAACGATTTCTTGATTTGCGGAACTGTCTTTACCGACAAGGGTTTTTCTTTTCCTGGAGCCCAGCTCCGCATCCGCCGCAGCACCGAGAAAAAATTCCGCTGGGAGAGCTACACGAATCACCGTGGCGACTTCGCGATCCGCGTGCCCCAAGGTTCGGACTATGAGATCGTGGTGCGCAGCAAACACTTTAACGAACAAACACGCACCGTAGATGCCAAAACAAGCGCGCGCGAGGAAAACATGGTGTTTCGCATGGAGCCCGCGGCAGGGAGCAAAAAATGAACACCCAAAAACGATTCCTCGGGCTAATGGCGTTAGTGCTGGCTTTTTTCGCGATGGCGGCCACCGCGCAGGATGCCAAGCGCGAGGCGCAACTCCGCACGGTGCGGGGCGTGGTACTCGACAAGTCAGAAACGCCGATTCCTGCGAGCGTCGTCTTTCTGAAGAACACCCGCACCAACGCCGTGCGAAGCTACATTTCCGACGAGGCCGGAAATTACCGCTTCAGTGGCCTCGATCCCAACGCAGACTATGAAATTCATGCCGAAAAAGATGACGCCAAATCGCAAACACGCGCGGTGTCCAGCTTCGACAGCCGCAAAGATATTGTTCTCAACCTAAAGATCGACAAGAAAAAGAGCTGATCGAGTCTTACAGTGCGCAGACCTTTACGGGTTTAAGAGTAATTTCCAAGTACCCTCGAATCTTCATCCCCCGCCAGCGATGGAGGCCGTGTTCCTCTTGAGCCATGGGCGTCGTGACTCGCGCGGGTCAGACATAAGAAACTTCCCTTGTGTCCGGCACATCTAAGCTCCGAGCTTGATTTTCTGGAAACTTCGAGAGCCCATTGTTGCTGCAATCTAGCTCTCCCCGGAGATAATTGAACTTAGCTATGAGCATCCAAAACGGGAAGCTATCTCATTTGCAATTTCTAATTCTAATTGTCCTGATGGTCGTGGTTTCACCAACTAGGGCACAACAAGAACCGTCACAACCCTCTGTACTTGCATCGTCCGGTCCGAAAACGACCAAAACGAAAGAGGAAACGGCCGATCCGGGCAAAGAAAAGGACAAGCAGAGCGTTCAGGTGGGCAAGAGCAAGCTGGAAAGGGAAACCGGAACGGTAAATGACCGCATCTTCGAAGTTCTGCCAAATTACGGAACCGTAGAAAATACCAACGCGCTTCCGCCCATTTCCAGTGGACAAAAGTTCAGGCTTGCGACCGCCGGAGTATTCGATTGGGCTGCTTACCCCTTTAATGGCCTTCTCTCCGCAATAGATCAAGCGAAGGATGAGCCGAAATCGTGGGGGCAGGGATGGGGTGCCTATGGGAAGCGTTACGGCGCTTCGTTTGCCGACAACAGCATCGGCACCTATATGACGACCGCAATTTTCCCAAGTTTGCTCCGTGAAGATCCGCGCTACTACCAATTGGGAAAAGGCAGCTTTGGTCGTCGCGCCTACCATGCGGTGAATCGGCTCTTCGTCACTCGTACAGATTCGGGACACGACCACTTCAACTATTCGGAATCTATCGGCAACGCCGTCACGGCGGGGATTTCCAATATTTATCATCCACCGGAAGATCGCACGGTATCGCGAAACATTACCACTTTTGGATTCTTGATCATTTACGATGGCCTGTCCAACGAGTTGAAAGAATTCTGGCCGGATATTCGCCGCAAGGTGTTCCACAAGAATTCGCCCTAGCCGGGCGCGGAAACAAGCTGGACGTCCATTAAATTGCGCTTCCCTGCGGGTTTCGCGGTCAATCTCCTGAACCTATCTTGCGACCCTCCACGCTGGAAATTTATGGCGAACATGCGGTCTAGGCGACAAAGGGCGCAGGCAACTCGCGTGACACCCGGGACGTTGGATGAGATTCAGAACAATTCCGGCGCGAGCATCTGCACTGCACGCGGTACTACATCGATCTCCACCGGAGCGGGGCCGATGATTTCTCCATCCGCGTGAAACATGCACGGCCTGTCCGTGATCAGCTTCACCAGCTTTGCGCGGATGTGCTTCACCTCCGGAATTCGCATATCACCGCTCTGCATCAGCCGCGGCAACAGTTTCAGTACCCCCCACAAACTCAAATCGTCCACGAATACCGCGTCGAACCAGCCGTCGCTGATTTGCGCCTCGGGCGCAAGCCGCAGCCCTGCTCCGTACGTCGGAGTATTCAGCACGCCCGCCAAGAGCACTTTCGACTCGATCGACGGTAATTCGCTTTCAGGAAATTCGGCGCGGACTTGCAGCGGTGCGAATCCGCGCAGCGCACGCAACGCCGCCGCAACGTAGCGCAGGCGGCCCGGCAATCGGCGGTACGCGCCACTTGCATAGCCCGCCGCTTCTGCATCCAAACCCACGCCCCCGCCGCCTGCATACAATCGTTCATGGCCTTCCGCAGTGCGCACCCGCATCAAGTCCACTCGGCGCGGCTGACCGCGCAGCACCGCATCAGCCGCGGCAACGGGATTCTTCGGCAGTCCCAACGCCGCCGCCAGGTCATTTCCTCCACCCGCTGGCAAAACGCCCAACAAAATGTCAGAGCCGATCGCGGCGTTCGCCAAGCCCTGAAAAGTTCCGTCCCCGCCCATCGCCAGCAGGAGCCGGCGTCTGCTCGCTATGCTCTCGCGAGCCCACGCTTCCAGTTCCACTGCACTCTTGGTCAAGACAAATTCCGTGGGAAGCGCGTGCGCCTCGAAAACCTTCCGGATTCGAGGCAGATAATTCCCTGTCCGTCCCCCGCCCGCGGCGGGATTGACGAACACGACGGCAGGGAATTCGCGTGAAGCGATGCTGGAGAGATCCACCTGGCTCGCCATCCTGCCGAACGCAGGTCTCGCCTGTCAACCAAAGCGCGATTTGCCTGGGGCCATTCGTGACGCAGCGGGCTAACCGTAACTGCACCGAAGCGAAGGCGACCCCAAGTGATTTCGGAATGTGTGGCTTCGGTCGAGGAAATGGTGCCGGCGGGGGGAATCGAACCCACGGCCTAGGGATTATGAGACCCTCGCTCTTCCACTGAGCTACGCCGGCACAAAGGCGAATCTTGATGCTAAGGACTCAGCGCCAAATGTGTCAAGCCTTCTCACTGGGCTCCCAAATGGGCTCTTTCCTCAGCCGCTTTCGGACGCCGAACGAACTTTTGCCCGTCTCCCCCGCGGCTGCGACGGTCGAGGCAGTCCTAATTTGACTGGTACTACAGTACTGTTGACCCTAGCAGTCCTGTAACCTAATCTGCCTCTCGATCACGGCTCGTGTCCCTTCCCCTTAGGCGAAAGTCTATCGAAAGGAGGGGGCGGGGGTTTGTGTATAGATTCGAAACAGGCTCATAGTGTGTCCTACTTGACATTATCCCCATAAGGGATAAAGTGCCTCCGGGGTTTCTTTTCCCCCGGGAGGCACAATGTCACGTAAACTCGCTGTTTTGTTCCTGGCCATGCTCGTTCTGACAGGGGCAATGAGTCTGAAAACCATTGTGACGGCGCACGGCAATGGCACCGTTATGATGGCTAATGGCGGCGCTCCGGTTCCGATACCGAAGAAGGTGGTAAAGCGCGGCGATGCTCTCGTCCCATCGGTAACCCAGAACATCGGGAACTAGCCGGCTACTCCGCGGGATAGCAAAGCTTGCGGAGAGGCGGACCAGGGCATAGGTGCAAGGAATAACATGCCTGGTCCATTGGAATATTCCATCTGGATCATCTGCACTCTTCTTGAGGCGAGCGTGGTTGTCTGCTCGCTCCTTCGTCGCTCCTTCCGGCGGTATTTCACTCTGAATTTGTACATGATAGCGTCCATTGCAACAAGCGTAGGGCGCTATTTGGTTTTGGCGCGCAACGGTATTACTTCGGACGAATACACATATTTCTACTACTATTCTGACGCCATCCTGACGATCTGTCTCTATTTTGCCCTTATGGGCTTGTATTCGCTCGTGTTTGAAGAACTGGGGGCGGCGACATACGTCCGGGCTTTCTCGATGCTCCTGCTGGCTGGAACAGCTCTTTTTTCCTACGGCATGATCCATCAGTCGGAGAACAGGATGGTCACCCTTTACGTCATCGAGATGTCTCAGAATCTTTACTTCGTGGGTCTGGTCTTGACCTATGTGTTGTGGGGCGCCGTGCTCAAAATGCGGGAGACGCGCGCACGGGTCATTCAATTTGTGCTGTCGCTTGGCGTTTACTTCAGCTTGTACGCTGCGAATTACGCCCTGGGCAATATCTATCCGAATTTGGGCCACATTTGGACGTATCTGCCGCCATTGATAAGCACCCTCCTGCCGATTGCCTGGTGCTACGCGTTCCTGCGCTTCAGCGAGGACGCACGCTTGGCGCCTGCCCGCTTGGCGGTGATCCAGCGATGATGCCGGCGATCATTCTCGTGGTTTCGCTGGCAGCGCTGCTGCAATTCTTCGTGTCTTACTGCCGTTCGCTGATCGCTGCGTCGGTGAAACAACCGCTTTCTCCCGAAGTGCAGGACGTAACCGGCATATCCCGGGCCGCTTCCGGCGAGGACTTCTTGCGCGTCGTTCAGCTCTTGCAGCTCTGCCCTGCACGCCCCCAGGATCGCGGCGAGATTCGCGCCGTCGATGCGTATTTCCGCTTCCTAAACTTTCTACGCTCCTCCCTTGGAAAGATCGTTCCTTCGCTTCTGTCTTGGACGGAAGTCGAGCGCGGCCATTGCGCCTACTTTGCCGCGGTTACGTTGGAACGCCGCATCGCCTTCAGCCGGGAGCTGCTCGCACAGCAGATGAGTACCTAATCTCATCACAACTCCTATTTTCTTCGCCAAATCGATCTCCTCTTCGTTCTCCTGGTCGTGCTGCCTGATTCGCCACATCCCCTTTTCGATCTCCACTTGACTTCCGCTTCGGATGTTATTCTTTCAGAGTTCCCTCCTCACCGGAGTGGAAGCGTCCGCAGCGCAAAACGCACCGGTGACAAAAACATGCTTGCAGTGTGGCGCGATACTGCCTTCGAGCGTACGCGTCTGCGATTTTTGTGATTCATCTTTTCCTGCGGACCCCTCTTCTTTTGAAGAGCTCTCCGCATCCCGCACCCAGGGAAATCTTGCTCTAAAGGCTGACCCCGGTCAGGAAGCTGCCTGGCGAGGGGAGCTCGCGAACCGCCTCGAAGCCTATCGTGTGCGCCGCCGTAAGCTCGCGCGAAATTCCGGACAGTCAAGGTTACCCTTCGAGGATTCCACGGAAGATTCGCGCATGCGTCCCTCCGTGGCCGTCGCCGAGCCTCCCCCAGACGAAGAGTTTTCCTTCACCATTGCCATCGGCCGATGCGCCCCGAAGCGCGAAGACGCGCGCATGCTCATCGATGTTTCCCTTCCTCCCGCGGCGGATTCGGCTGCTCCTGGTTTGCCTCCCGTCGAAGAACCCGCCGCTCATTCCGGCTTGTATCCCGTTGCCTCGCTCGACGAACGCCGCTTGGCTGCGATCGCCGACGCGGCTTGCCTGCTCTTTGCATACGGCGGTTTTCTCGCGCTCTTCGGCTCGCTCGGCGGGCAATTTACGCTCAGCAAACTCAGCGCGGCCGTCTATGTGACTACCTTCGCCATCGTGTATCTGCAATATTTCTCACTCTTCACCATCTTCGGCGGCACCACGCCCGGCATGATGCTCCGCGGCCTTCAGGTTGTCAGCTTTTCCGGCGAACCTCCAACGCCGCGGCAGATGTTCCTGCGCAGTGCGGGCTATGTGTTATCCGCCGGCACTTTCTTCCTGGGTTTCCTCTGGTCGATGTGGGATGAAGACGCGCTCACCTGGCACGATCGTCTCTCACATACCTATCTCAGCTCCGCGGAGACTTTCGCCGACTTTGAAACACATGGTGTTGCGCACGGTCGCTGAATCATTCCGAACGCGCGGTTTGAATGGAAGTACTGCGGGACTTTTACGCGCAGGCATCGCGCGCGATGTGTACAATGGCCTGAAGACTACGCTCGATGTCCTCTTCGGTTGTCGCCCACGATGAAATGCTGATCCACAGATCGAGTTGTCCGCTACGCAGGCTTCTTGACTACGGGCTCGTCAGAAGCGATTTTCCCGTCGCGGATGTAGATGATGCGATGCGCGTGCTGCGCGATGTCGTTTTCGTGGGTCACGAGGATAATGGTGTTCCCCTGCTTGTGGAGATTTGCAAAAAGCGCCATGATCTCTTCGCCGGTCTTTGAATCAAGGTTCCCCGTGGGCTCGTCCCCCAAAACGATCGACGGCGAATTCACCAGCGCGCGCGCAATCGCCACGCGCTGTCTCTGCCCGCCCGAAAGCTCGTTGGGTTTGTGGGTCATGCGGTCCATCAAATCAACACGTTCCAGCGCCTTTTTCGCCTTTTCGATCCGCTCTTCGGCCGGCGTGCCGTTATAAATCAGCGGCAGCTCGACGTTATGCAGCGCCGTCGCGCGCGGCAGCAGATTAAACGTCTGGAACACAAAGCCAATTTCTTTATTCCGGATATAGGCCAGTTCGTCGTCGTCAAGATCGCTTACCAGCCGTCCGGCCAGCCAATACTTGCCCGAGGTCGGCGAATCCAGGCAGCCAATCAGGTTCATCAGTGTTGATTTGCCAGATCCTGACGGTCCCATGATAGCCACGTACTCGCCCTTGCGAATCTCCACGTCCACGCCGCTCAGCGCGTGCACCTGCTCCGAACCCATCTCGTAAACCTTCGTCAGTTCCAGCGTCTTGATCACTACGCCCGAAGAAACCAGATCTTCGCGGTAGGATTCCGTTGACGGTGTCTCTACGGGCATTCGCTTCTCCCCTGCTCCACTGTCTTTCTCAGCTCTGCTGATCTTCGGGCTTCTTGGGCGCGGTGTTGTCCACCTTCACGTCCGACTCCGGCTTGAGCGTGCGCAGTGCCTTGTAACTCCCGGTGACGATCTCGTCGCCCGGCTGCAAACCTTTGGTGATCTCGATATCCGTCACGCCGCTGATTCCGGTCTCCACCGGCCGGAATATCGCTTTTTTGCCGTTGACCACAAACACGCCCTGCACTTCGTCCTTCTTCGGATCCCCCGGTGCGGGAGGCGGCGGCGCCGCCAGCGTCACGTTTGAACTGGAATTCTTCTTGGCATTCTTGGACGCTTCCTCCAGGTCCTTGCGCGTCCGCACTGCCAGCGCCTGGATCGGAATGGCCAGCACGTTCTTTTTTTCCGCGGTCTTGATCTTCGCCGTCGTCGAAAGGCCTGGCCGCAGATTATCCGGCGGACTGTCGAGCGTTACCACCACCTTGAAATCCTTCGCTTCCTGCGTGCTTGTCGTGCTTTGCGTGGTCGCCAGTCCTGAACTGCGGAGCACCGCCTGCGAACCGATCTCCGTTACTTTGCCTTTGAACACTTTTCCCGGCACCGCGTCGATCGTTACGTCGGCGTCCTGCCCAGTTTTGACGTTCACGATGTCCGTCTCATCCACCTTAACTTCCGCCGTCACCACCGACATATCCGAGAGCGTCATCAGGAAGCTGCCCTGCGAATTTTGAATGCCCGGCACGACGTATTCACCCACGCGCACCGGTAGATAACTCACGATTCCATTGATTGGCGACGTATACGCTGTCTTCTGTAAAATATCCTTCGTTCGCACCAGCACCGCTTTGCTCTGATTCACTTGGGAACGCGTCTGTTCTAGCTGCGCCTTCAGGGATTGCACGCGCGCTTTCGACGAATCCCCCGCAGCAATCGCCGCATCATAAGACGTCTTGCGCTGATCGAAGTCTTGCTTTGGAACCAGGCCATCCTTGTACAGCCCCTGTCCACGCTCCCAATCCAGCTTGGCCTTTTCCAGGTTGGCTTGCTGAGACAACAGGTCTGCCTGTGCCGCTTTGTAACTCGCCTCCGCAGCCTGCACTCCAGACTCGGCGGAGTTGGTCGCAGCAGCCTGCGCCTGCACGTCCGCGCTGGCTTGGACATTTTCTTGCAGGAGCAGTCGGTCACCTTTTTTAATGTGATCGCCTTCCTTGACCAGGATCTCCGTGATTCTGCCGAATCCCTGGGCGGTCACGTTTGTGTAGGTCGTCGGTTTTACTTCTCCCGAGGCCGTCACCTGCGATACCAAATTCTCCTGTGTCGCCACTTTTGCCGTCTGGACCGTCACCACTCCCTTGTTCGCCTGGTTCACGCTGAACAGCACAATCCCGCCCAGCACCGCAGCGGCGCCAACCCCAATTGTCACTTTATGCCACGTCTTCATGATGCGGTTCCCTTTCCATCAACCCCAAGCTCGTCGGGATCACACTGGACAGCCCACCCTGCGGACCACCCGAACGGGGACACAAGTCTCTGTTTCTCCTGCGGTTGCTCTACCTTACATACGCCTCTACGAGTCCAAATGTTTCGACGCAATTCTCCGCCAAAAGGCTTGCTCCGCTCTCGCGCTTGGGGAGGCGTTCTGGGGGCCGGTTTGGCGCCATTATCGCTTGCGCCGTGAACCACCCGGTTATGGTCCATCGCAGGTCTTCCCCAAAGCTATTTTAGGATTAAATCAACGCAAAGGGAAGAAATCCTATCGATCCGACCAGGCTCTCAACTAGAAGCTATCTCATAAATATGAAAATCTTACATGCCGCTCCAATCGAGCAAAACGCGACAAGGCAAAAGGGCCGCAAAACAAAGCCTTTTTGTGCGCCAGCGATCGCTAACTCCTCCATTTGGAATGGCCTGAAACCATTTATGAGATGACTTCTAGGCACCGGGCCCATTCGATTGCCCATCCGGTTGGATGTGGGAGCCAGGTCCAGCCGTGGTATGCGGGTCGTTGCGTTGCTGACATCAAATGCAGTGCCGCTCGCACGCACTTTCTCTGCCTCTTCAATGCTGTGCTATACTCCGAAAACCTCGCGGGAATACACCTGCGGGGACGCCCGCGGAGAGGTGGCAGAGCGGCTGAATGCGGCGGTTTGCTAAACCGTTGTAGGGGCCAAAACTCCTACCGGGGGTTCGAATCCCCCCCTCTCCGCCAGATTTCACGAACCTCAATAAAATCAGTGTGTTTGAGCTCTCGAAAGGTTTTGCGCCACGCCGTGTGACACTTCCTAAAAATAGCCTCGGAGCGTTTCGGCCTTGCTTCGTACTATAGGAGATACGAGCAGTGGCAAACACCGTCAAAGTCGTGATGCGAGTGAAGCACCCGGCCAAAGGCTGGGTCTTCGTTAAGCCACAGACTTCGGCGATTGGACGTTTGAAGCCGCTGTGGACACTTGTGGACGGCAAACCGGAACGCCACCCCAACGCGTCTTGCTCTACTTTGGATGAGGGGTTCTCGGCAATTCCTCTTTCGTGATCCAAACTTTCCATTCCCGGAGAGGGGCCTCAAACGTAGTTCCCATGCTGGCTAACGAAATGCAAGATTTACTCATTAATAGATGAGGCCCGACACACGCAAAAATAGCCAACGCGGGATGAGGCAGTCTGCCGCGCCCCGCGCTGGGTCGAGCAACCAACGCATGACGGAGGCAGGTCTCCGGTCCATGAACGTCAGACACTATACAAGAGCCGGGAAGTTGCAGTCTGCGAGTTCTCTTCCCCATATCCTGCGCCGTGACTTTTTCGGGTTTCGGGAATCTATGTTTATAGAGGCGGGCAAAAAATCGCAGCGCCCCAGAGTCCAACCGCCAAGATTGTCTGATCTCTCTGTGTTAGCATGAGGCCCGTCATGAAATTCACAAAGATCGAGCCCAACAACTTCGAGTGCACTACTTCGGTGGCCCGGCCTTTTGGCTGCATGGAACTTTGGGCCGGGAACGAGAGAGCGCATCGCTCATTGGAATTGGCTGGTCTCGAAGGCGACGTGATCGCTGTGCCGTCGGGCGCAGACCGTGGCGGAGACCTCTCTGCTGTATTTTCCTGCAGCGACAACATCGCCAGGGTTGTTCTCGCGGACTGTGTTGGCCATGGCTACGTCGCCAGCAGGGTAGCCCGGCACATCCATCACCTGTTGCACAAGTTTCAGGACATCCGTGATACCGCCGGTCTGCTCGCGGCACTCAACGACGAATTCACTCTCAAGGTCGAGGAGTCCGATGGACCATTGCGTCTAACCACCGTTGTAACGAGTACGTTCGACGGCACGACTGGCGAGTTCAACTTCGCATACGCCGCTCATCCCCGGATGCTTCTTTGGCGGACCCGCGAAGCAAAATTTTACGAGCTTGGCGAAGGTTTACAGAATTTTCCTCTGGGTTACATCACCGGAGAGCAATACAACGAGCAGAGTATTCGATTGAATTTCGGCGACATGATCCTGGCG
This sequence comes from Candidatus Acidiferrum sp., assembly GCA_035544995.1. Lineage (GTDB taxonomy): Bacteria > Acidobacteriota > Terriglobia > Acidiferrales > UBA7541 > Acidiferrum. The sequence continues at coordinate 7,740 of DASZZI010000068.1, read as the reverse complement.
TTTTCTGACGGAGCTACTGAGGTTGAATCGCCAGCCGGCGAACAACTTACTCCAAAAGGCTTCCTCGAATTCGCGGCAACCACTCTCTCGAAACTTCCTCAGCCGCTCTCTCTGCCTGAATTTTCCCAAGCGCTGCTCGATGGCATTCATCGCTATCGAGGCGGCAACGAGCTCGAAGACGATATTACGCTGCTCACACTGCGCCGGTCCGCCTAATAATTTTCTTCAAAGACTCAGGTTTCAACTCGAGCTATTGCGCCGCCGAGCTGGCCGGATGCGTTGAAAAATATTGTTCCAGACCCGCTTTGAGTTCGCCCGCAATTCGCTGGACATTGCGATCCAGCGCAGCAACAACGGCTGATACATCTTTTCCGCTCGCCGGCTCGTCATGCGCATAGTAGTGGGTCCAGACTGTAGCGCCGGTCTTCGTGTCCTTCAGTTCCAATTCAACCGCGACCCGGGCTATCAGCGGGTTTCCCGAAACTTCCCTGAAATCGTAAAGGCGCCCATGGAGAAGATAATCTCCGCGGGCATTGCTGCGCATAGAATTGACAACGCGATAGCGGCCCGATGCGCGAAGTTCCCGGAACAAAACCTCGTCCATCATCTCCGTAGGTGGCGCAACCCAGCGTTGGTATTCGTACGTGCCCATGTTTTGGCCGCTCGAGCTATACACAATGCGGTCTTCGCGGTACAGATGGGAAGACGTCAGTGACCCGAGCAGCAGCGTCACCGGATAGGGATTGGGATCGGCCACCGGCGTCATGTCGCCCAGGACGGTAAGCTGATAATACTTGCTTGGCCGGGCTGCTCCGCAGCCAGCCAGAATTCCCGCACAGAGCGCAAACAGCCAGACCGTGGCCATATGATTCATTGAAAAGCCTCCGCCGCCATAGGCACTTCGCAACGCCGTTCGCCGTGCGTGACCCATCCTCAGCTTTTTCCCCTTCATTGCGGCTCACCCGGCTTGTGCTCGCGAGGATTCGTGGCGCGAATCAGCGCATACGGGCGAGTCTTGATAGTCGCCGTGAATTCTCTCAGATTCTCCGTCACCTGGCGCATGTTATCGAGTAGCTCGTCGATGTTTTCCGAGTTGACGTCCAGCGTCTGATCGAGACGCGCCGTAAGGTTCGTCATCGTCGTCAGTGTACGGCGAAGCTCGATGACTGCCTGGCGCACGTCTGCCCGATTCTCTCCGATCATTGCATCGACGTGATCCAATGTCTTGTTTGCTTCATCGGAGGTCTTCCGGAAATCTTCGATCAGGGGCTGCAGTTTCTCGCTTACCGCATTCACATGTTGAAGGGTGGATTTAATTTGCGGACGGTTCTCTTCGATCATCCCGCGTGTATTTGCCAGCGTCGCCGCCAGATTCGACCGGTTCTCAATGCTCAACAGGTCATTGACCCGTTCCACCGTCACCTTGAGTTCCGTCGCCCGCTCGTTCAGCGTCTCCAGGAGTTTCTGAGCCCGCGGTGCGATCTTGTTGATCTGCTGCGTGATCGCATTGAAGTCCACGTAATCGTCGGACGGAAGCAAAGCTCCGTCTGGAGCACGACCTGCCTGCGCCGTGCCGGGAAGAATCTCCAGGTGATTATCGCCGAGCGGGCTCATACTCATGATCTTCACCCGGCTGTCCGTTTTGACAGGCAAATCGGATTGCACGCTAAACGTGACGTCGATGCGTGACGGATTCTCTGGATCGATCCTCAACTTTTCCACGCGGCCCGCCTTGGGTCCGCCGGAATACCGGACCGTTGCGCCTGGCTCGAGCCCCCCCGCGAACGGGAAGTAAGTGTGGAACGTCTTGACGGTGTGGCCGAAGGCTCCGCTCATAGCGAAGATCATGCCGACCAGCACCCCCGCGGCAACGATTACAAACAGCCCTACAAGGGCCTGTTCGCTTTTTGAGTTCATCGTCGTCCTCTTTTCTACGCCAATCCCCGTCCTGGGCGCCGGCGCTCTTCCGTGAGCATCTGCAGGTAGTCCAATTCCCTCGCGACCTCGGGTTCGGCAACACGATCCAGAAACTGACGCACGCGCGGCTGCGTGCTCGTTCGCGTCTCTTCGGTGGTCCCGATCGCCACAATGTTGCCCTTGTCGATCAGCACCATTCGATCCGCAATCAAGAATGCGCTCGCCAATTCGTGAGTCACCACGATAATGGTCATGCGAAATGCCTTCTTCAGCTCCAAGATCAACTGGTCGATGCCTGCGGCGATGATCGGATCTAATCCAGCCGACGGTTCATCGAAAAAAAGAATCTCCGGGTCCATCGCCAGCGCTCGCGCGACCGCCGCGCGTTTCTTCATGCCGCCGCTAAGCTGCGACGGCATGTAATATTCAAAGCCCGCGAGTCCCACTTGCTCCAGTTTGAGGCGCAGCATGATTTCAATCGTGGAATCTTCCAGTTTCGTGTGCTCGCGGAGCGGTAAAGCTACGTTTTCGCCAACCGTCATGGAGCCAAACAACGCTCCGCCCTGAAAAGACATTCCTATCTTTTTGCGGATCTCGTCCATCTCCGCTTGCGAAATCGCTGCGATGTCCTTGCCTTTGATCCAAATTTGCCCCGAACTCGGCTTCTCCAACCCCACCAGCGTTCGCAAAAGGGTGCTTTTCCCGGAGCCTGAGCCCCCCAAAATCACCAGGGTCTCGCCGCGCATAACGTCGAAGCTGATACCGTGCAATATCTCTCTCTCTCCGTAGCTGACGCGGAGATCTCGCAGCGAGATTGTCGTTGCTGAATCAAGCGAATCCACGTTTTCCCTATCCATCAATGACGTTCCCGGGATGCTAGTGTCCACTTACGAAAAAGAACAACGCTGTGAAGACTAGATCCACAACGACTACCAGAAAGATGGACATCACCACGGCCCGGGTGGTTGACCGGCCGACCTGTTCCGCTCCCGCACCCGTACTTAAGCCTTCGAGACACCCTACAGCCGTAATGGTAATGCCAAACATAACACTTTTAATCAAGCCGGCCGTGATGTCCCGAAGGAAGAGTGCATCGATGGAAGCTTGAACGTACCGGGCTACGGTGAAATCGGCTTGAGCGACGCCGAAAAGCGCTCCTCCTAGAATACCCATCGTATTTGCCCAGATGGTAAGACACGGAAGCATCACGATCATCGCCAGAAATTTCGGGGTCACCAGAAAATGGATGGGACTAATCGCCATGGTCTCGAGAGCGTCGATCTCTTCGGTAACTTTCATAGTGCCGATTTCGGCCGCGAACGCAGAGCCTGAACGGCCGATGACTACGATAGCGGTAATTAAAGGGCCGAGTTCCCGAGTCATCGAAACCGCAACAGCCGTGGCTACCAAGTTCAGCGCACCAAACTTTCGAAGCTCATACGCGCTCTGCAGCGCCAGAATCAACCCGATGAAAAATGTAATCAAGGAAAGGATCGGTAAAGCCCGCACGCCCACGTCCATGGCTTGCGATACAGCGCGTTGCAAACGCAGAGGCCTTCCCTGAAACGGCCCTACAAACGTGTAGTAGGCCGCGCGCCCTCCGAGCGATGCCAGAGAACCCACGTAGGCAAGGCCGTTCGTTACGGACCCGCCGATTTGAGCGACCAGTTGCATATTCTGTTGTGCAAGCTCGGGCAGCTTGTCAGCTTGGCGATGTCACGCGGCCATTGCCTGCTCTTCGTTGTCGTAGACCTCAAAAATCTTCAGTAATCGTGAAAGCTGCAGCACTTCCCGCGCGGAAGGGCTCAATCCATATAGGATAAAACGCGAACCGGCATCGCGAGACGCCTTGAGGCCTTCCACCAAAGACGCCACCCCGGAGCTATCGATGTATCTCACCTTGCTTAGGTTCATCACCACTTTTGGCGTACGATTTTCCTTCACCTCGCGCAAGAGAGCCTTCCGTATTTCCGGTGAGTTCGCAAGATCGATATCTCCTGATACATCGAAAATTGTGGTTTTGTCGACTCGCCGGGCGGAAATCTGCACAGTATGTTCTCCTTTACGAATTGCAATTTTGCTTCGGTGGCTGCAGATATTTCACCAACCGGAGCTGGTTCATGCCACGCATGCGCTTGAACTCGACTGTGTCCATACTCTGACAGATGAAATGCAAACCTAGTCCACCCGGCTTTATCTCATCCAACAGGCGGCCACGCAACTTCGCCGGGTCCACGGCGGGCCCGCGATCGCGCAGTAAAATCTCAAGTCCATGGCCACGTGCAGCCGCAGGCCGCTTTTGAACACGCCGGCAGAGCATACCTATTGGCCGGTCCAGCCGGCCGCCGTAGGAATGTCTCATTATATTTGTCAGTGCTTCATCGACCGCCCGAGTCACCGACCGGCAGTCTGGCGCCGAAAATCCGAATACTTCGGTTAGCCGCTCCATCGCGCCACGCACCACACAGAGCAAATTGGGATTGCTGTGTAGTTCTAGTTTCAGCAACAAATCTTGGCTCATGCGCCGGTCCATCCCTGAGTATCATGTTCCCGCAGTGGGTGAAAAGTTGTCATGAGCTACTTGAGCCGCCTTCTTCGCAAAGTCATACGTGGCCCTGAGATTTGCGCCGAAGAAAATCACTTTGCCCTTTAGATCGCGCTCGAGCAATGACTTGCCATTCTTGTCGGTAAATTCGCAGTGGACATTGATCGATGTCGCTCCCACGACCGTCGTTAGCTGACGTACCCGCTCACTTCCCTCCTTGAAGCCGCGGACCGTGCTGTGCAAGACCACGAGATCCGCCGCATTCGCGGCGTTGCGGTCGCCTTCGCGGTAAACGTGTTGAAAGCCGCCCTTCTTCTGGAGTTGTTGTATGAGGTTTTCATACAGTGACACTTGAAATTCAGCCGGCAGCTTGATCTCGTCGGATTGAATCATTGTGACGCTGATTGACGATGCCTTTATTTTCGCGGGCTGCTTGTCCTGCGCCCGCAAGCCGGGCCCCGCGAAGAGTATGATACTCAGCAGGGAGAAAACAATTCCGCGCCCCAAGATTCGCGTCATGGCTTCTGCTCCTTGGCATCCGGTGCTTTGGTTGATGTTTTGTCTGCGTCTTTTTGCGTCGGAATGCTGGTGTGTGCGCCGTGCGCAACCAGTTCCTTTTTGAGCGCCTCTGCTTTGCCGACCCCCATCGTAAAGATGGCGCCATGCAGGCCCCCATCTGCATCCCGATATTTGATCGTAAGTGTGTCCAGTTTTGCGCGGAAGAGACTCAGGAATCGGCCTGATCCGTAAGGAGCAATCATCGTGAGCATACCCAAAGTCCCATGAATAAGACGCTGGCTATCATTGCCCGTGACAACATCCTGCATCGAGGTCGCGGCCAAATCTACCTTTGTTTTTCCATGGGCAAACCGCAGGTTCCCGTTTTCGATCGTAATGCTTCCTTTCGTCTTGTTCTTTACTCCCGCCAGGCCCGTGATCTGGTCAACCTTGATGGGCGCCGCCGGTTGTTGCGCATTGCTCGGTAGGATGAAAGGGCTCAACACAAGCAACAGAACAGCAAACAATACTCGTTCAATACCCAATACCATTTCGGCCTCCTTCTATACTTCTCCCTGGCCTTCTCACGCCTGCTGGTGTTTCTGCAGGACGCCCGGGGTAGACTGCTTCACCACGGTGTTCCTTGGCTCGGTTGCGTTGCGTTTTCGACACGATGGCCGCCGTGAGCCCGCGCATAAATTCTGCTGCCTGCAGAAGGATGGAATGTGCAAAGGAGCATAATCTCGAGAGACAAAAAAAGATATGGCCATTCGTAAACTCACCAGGCCACGAGGGGATCCACCTGAAATGGCAAATCGGCCGAGGTAACGTTCGGAACGCGTCGTAGCTAGACTCCCGTTCCTACCGGCGGAGAATTGCAAGTCAGCGAGATGATAGACTAATAGCGATGCGTGTCCTTCTTCTCAATTTGAGTGCCGATTCTCTGGGCGAGGCAAGTAAGGCTTTGTCAGGACAGGGCTATGAGATCGCCACAGAAGACGGACTGACCGTCGAACAAGTCCTGGCGCTCTCCCCCGAAGTACTGGTAATGGAAGCGACGCCCTCTGACCTGGGCGGCAGCGGCCTTATTACTCAACTCAAATCGCGCCCCGATACTCGGCCGCTGAAGATCGTAATGGTTGTCCGTGGCGGCGCGCTGGAGAGGGCTCGCGCGCTGGACCTTGGTGCGGACGACGTCATCTCCTTTCCGTTTGACGCTGTGGAGTTCGCCGCGAGAATCCGGACCCAGTTCCGAGAAAGGCAGCCGGAACAAGATCTCAAGACCATGCTCAAGTACGCGGTGCAGCGCGAAAACCTCGCGGATCTTGCGGTGGAATCTCTCAGTGGCGCGGTCGTCACCAAGCGCAGATTCTGGCTGATCCCCGCCATTTTTGCGCTCAGCGTTGCGGCTGTTATCGCCTCGGTGTTCATGGCTGTTTCCAATCATCGCAGCCGCAAGGACACGCTGCAGCTCAAGGCGGAAATCGCCCGTCTGAATAATGGCCTCGGGCAACAGGGAGAACTGTTCCGGCGCGCGGAACAAGTGCGTGACTCCATGGATGCGCAGACGCGATCGGATTCGGCAACCCGCGATTCTCTGAAGGCACGATCCGAAGATCTGCGCAAAAAGATGGCCGCCGCGGGCGGCGCGGATGCCGACTCTTTGATGCAGCAACTTCAGGAGACACAGAATCGTTTGAAGCTGCTTGAAAACGAGGGCAAGATCGCAGAGACCATCGTTCACAGCTACGGGCCCAGCGTCTGCTTGCTGCACATCGTGGTGGAGTTTTTGGACAAAGAGTCGGGAAAACCGATTCAGATTGCGGTGGATGCGCTGGGCAAGCCGCAAGTAGACGGGCGGGGAATGGTTCAGTTGGACGCGGGTGGCGCAGGGCCGCATCTGCAAATCGACATTTTCGGTACCGGTTTTCTCGTGCGGCGCGATGGAAGAATTGTGACGAACCATCACGTGGCAGAACCTTGGTGGAAAAACGATGAATTGAAAGAGCTTCTCGATCGCGGAGCCGCAGCTTACGTCTTATCTTACAAGGCTTACTTCCCCGGAAGCTCTGAAGGCATCGCGGCCAAACTGGATCGAGTTTCGCCGCAGGCGGACATCGCAACTCTGAAGTTGGAGGCTCCAGCCCCGCCTCACGCAACGTTGTTGGAGCTTGACGAACGAAGTAACGCGAGCGTGACGGGAGAACCGGTTGTGCTGATCGGCTATCCGACCGGTATCGAAGGAATCCTCGCGCGCGCCGGGTCGGATGTCGCGCAGAAAATTGCGAGCAATACTCGGGATGTGAATCAGATCGTTTCACAGCTCGCTTCCCAGCAGCTCATTCGGCCGACGACTACGCAAGGACACATCGGCGACGTGCTGCAGGACAAGATCGTTTACGACGCGGTGACCACGGCCGGCGGGTCCGGCGGCCCGCTCTTCAACCGCAGCGGCAAAGTGATTGGCGTGAACTTTGCCGTCCTGAAGGGCTTTGGCGGGTCCAACTTGGCTGTGCCCGTACGCTACGCCGACGAATTGCTGAAGTAAGTCGATCCTCCCCTGAATACCCGCATTAGGAAGTGCGCCGAACAGGGTGCTGTGTCTCCCTGCGTCCGGGCCCAACATGTCGTGCCACAGCTGGAGTGAACCCTTGAACTGACACACTGGAGATGGGCACAATTTCCGGGAAAGGAACCACAGGTGAAGAGGAAACGATATTCCCGGAAGTTTCAGAGGATGGCCGTAGAGCGCATGAGGACCAGCGATAACGTCGGCGAGT
>DASZZI010000067.1:0-2124 GCA_035544995.1 Candidatus Acidiferrum sp. | reverse complement strand
AACGACGACGTCATCCCCACCGCGCGGAGATCCCCCCGTCCATGACTAGTACGCTGCCTGCGAACAACTTGACTGCGTCACTCAGCAGATAGGCGACGAAGTGAGACACATCTCTCGCCTCGCACAGCCTTTCGTGGACCGTGGCCTTCTCCCACCTGGCGATCATCCGTTCGCTTTCCGGCCACCGGTCGAGAAGACTTCCGTAGATTGGGCCTGGCGACACGCAGTTCACCTGGACGTTATCGACACTCAGCTCGATAGCCATGCTCTTTGTAAGAGACTCCACGGCCGCCTTGATGGCGCCCATGCACCCGAAATAGTCCACATATCCATGAGAGGCTGGCGATGACATCGTAATGATCTTTCCCCCACCTCGTTTCTTCATGAGCGCAGCAGCCATGAGTGCACACTGGTGGAGGCCGATCACGTTCGTGTGGAACGCTTTTTGCCAGTGCTCGACTGTAATGTCCTGCAATCGGGCGAGCATGCCGTTTGACGCATTGCTGACGAAGAAATCCAATCCTCCGTATGTCGATTCGATCTGATCAAAAATAACCTTCAAGTGATCTGGATTGGCGACCGACCCCCAGGTATGGATCGCCGATCCACCCGCCGCCGTGATCTCCTCCACCGTTGCAATCCCTTGCTGCCGGGAATGAAAGGAGTTCACGACCACGGCGGCACCTAGTTCGGCGAGGTAACACGCAATGTCTTTGCCCAGCCCGCGGCCGGAGCCCGTCACCAGCGCGATTTTTCCGGCGAAGGGCTTGAGATCCGAAGTGAGGCCGGCAAATGACTCTTCGACGAGACCCCTCGAAGGCAAGGGCCGCTGTGGCAAGCGTGACTGCGGCCGAGCGCCCACGGCCGGTTCCATCGCATGCTGCGGCGTCACTTGAGTCGGCGATAAAAGCCGGCTCAGCGCTTTCGTCACGCCCGCAATGGTTTTCAACTCCTCACGCGATATGTCGAGGTTTTCCGGAAGGGCGTATTTCGCACGCAGGACGGAATATACTTCACCCAATTTAACCGAATCGATGCCGAGGTCTTCCTCCAGCTGCGCATTCGGTTCCAAGATTTCCAACGGATACCGCGTCACCTGCGCGAAGACATCCCGGACATTGGCTTGAAGGTCGGACACCGACGCTTGGCTTACAGGCCCTGAAGCGCGCCCATTTCCCTTGCCATCGACATGTGGGGCTTGCGGCCGCTGAACCGCAGCAGGGCTAGGCTCCTGCCCCTGCAACAACAAGGACAGCGCATTTGCGATGCCGGCGATAGTCTTCAACTTCTCTCTTGGAATGTCAGGCTTCTCAGGAAGGTTGTAGCGCTCTCGTAGAACGGAAAACACTTCACCCAATTTAACCGAATCGATGCCGAGGTCTTCCTCCAGCTGCGCATTCGGTTCCAAGATTTCCAACGGATACCGCGTCACCTGCGCGAACACATCCCGGATGCTGTCGCTGAAACTCTGGACTGGTCCGTCGTCAATTTCAACACGCTTTGCACTCATGGCACCACCACTGAATTAGCTTTTTGTCCGCACCCAAACGGCTTCACCACTGCGAGAATCAGACGGTTTGTGCCCATATAGGCGACATGCACACCCGTTGTGTTGCGCTCTTCTTCGATACCGGCGGCGAGCAGACCAAACTGATGCGTCCAGTTGCTCTTACGGTAGGCCCACAAGACGTCCTGCGGGACCGGAAGTCCAGTGACTTGAATCCCGGCAAAGCTCACCGGGTTCTTCTGCAGTACGACACGAGCTTTCAGGGCCGCTTCCTTGAAGGTCCAGAGCAGGGTGTACAGCCAGTTCGGACTTAGCGGCTCAATGCTGGCGCCGCGGTTCACCCACTGTTTCTCTGCCTCGGTGTAGTTCGAGCGATAGAACGCCTCAACCCTTGGTGCTACACTCTCAAGGTCGACACCGACGGTGCTTCCTTCGGAAACACAAGCACACGCGTCGTTGTCCGTGTGGGATAACGAGAGCGCCCCCTCCATGGCCCTACCACACCATCGAAATTGGGGGCCGGCACATTGTGGGTCAGTGCTCGCGTACACCTCGATACTCTGATACATCCAGTCCGGGAACGCCTCAAGAGAGCAAGCCGTGAGTTGCAACAGGAT
>DASZZI010000066.1:0-60627 GCA_035544995.1 Candidatus Acidiferrum sp. | reverse complement strand
TATGCTATAATCCCTTTGTCTTTAGCGCGGAGAAGAAAGAAGGTTCTCCCTTGTCCGCGCATCGTCCTTCAACTCCATCACTTCCTCTGAGTCGATCACTACATTCAACTCCTTTACTTCCAATAGTTTCCGCACTCTTTCCCTCAACGGCGCTCACACAACCCTTTTCCTTTCAATCGCTTCCGCACTCTTTCTATCGCAACGGGGGTGTACCCCCCACTCTATTTCCCATTCTTCAGCCGAGAATGCGCTCTGCGAGCGCACGAAATGCGCTCTTTTGCGCATTAACTCCTTTGTTTGCCATACTTGCGCAAAAACAGGGGGGAGGGGGGGTATGGACATCACTGCTCGGTCCGAAAAGGCGCTCCACACTCCGCCATTCCAACTCAGCCATGAATCGCATCTCCATCGGAGGTCACCGGTCGCTGCGCACCGGTCACTATCTACGAGTCACCAGCCACCGACCACCAGTCACCACCTTTTCACCCATACCATTGCATCAAAGCGGCCACCGTGCCAGAATCGTTTTGAATGTAGTATTAACACCACACCGGGAAACATCTCCGCTCTTTCCGGTGTCTAAGATCAGTAGAGCGGACACCGGGTGCGGAAACGTCGTTCTTCCAAACCCCGGTCAAGGGTCGTGCCATCAGGCAGGTAGGCCCGGGTCCCGTCCAGGTTGACCGCTTCGCGGTCACGCGTAAAACGGATGCGGATCTCAACGGGCCGGAAAGGCCGGCAGTGTCCGATTGGGCCAGTACGCTCTCTTGGGGCCGTGACGAATCCGAACTCGTCAACGAGCTGCAAACCGGCTCGGAAGCCGCGTTCGATTGGCTCGTCACCCACTATCATGCTCCTGTGTATAACCTCATCCTCGGGATGTTGGGAGACGTGTCCGACGCCGCCGACGGCACGCAGGAAGTTTTTTTGAAGGCCTTTCGCGGCATTCGCAGTTTTCGCCGGGGCAGCTCATTGAAGACGTGGCTCTATCGCATCGCCATTCGCGAAGCGCTCAATCACAAGCGCTGGTTCAAGCGCCATCTGCAAAAAAATGTCTCCATCGACGCGAAGCCCGAACAAGGCTCGTCCGCCCTCGAAGTTCAGGACCTTGGCGCAACGCCTTTCGAGCAGCTCGCCGCGCGTGAGATTCAACTGGCCGTGCAGACCGCTTTGCAGCAGGTGCCGGAGGTTTTTCGCAGCGCCGTGATTCTGCGCGACCTCGAAGGTCTCAGCTACGAGGAAGTCGCCGAGGTACTGGAGTGCAGCGTCGGCACCGTGAAGTCGCGCATCCTTCGCGGACGCCGCGCGCTGAAAGACCTTCTCGAGCCGCTCTTGGGCGGGCGCGAACCGCGTCAACCCTTGATGGAAGGACATTCGTCCGCGCATCCCGGCCCGCGTACGGCTCCTTTTGCCGGCGCGTTTTCGGCGGCGAGGCGCATGGCAGTTTCTGGGCAAAGCACGTCACTGCGGGCAAGTTCCGCAGGCAAGGATTTCCAATGAAGTGCACGACTGTACGAACCAAGCTGGCCACTTATCTCGACGACGCAATCACCAAAGCGGCGCGCGCCAAAGAGCGCGTCCAGATTCGCGAGCATCTGGAAGCGTGCCCCCATTGCCGCACCGAGCTGGAGCGCTATCGCAAGCTGGCCGTTTTGTTGTCGAGCACGCCGAAATTCGCGCCGCCTTCCGAACTTGCTGTGCGCATTCGCGTCGCTGCCGCCCAGGCCAGATCTTCTCAGGGTTTCCCCGGCCGTTTGCGCAGGATGCGCGACCGCGCCGAAATCCTTTTCGCCAACGTTTTCCGCCCGCTCACCGTTCCCGCGACCGGCGGATTTTTCTCCGCGATTCTCGTTTTCGTGCTCGCTTTGCAATCGATGCTGCCGGGCATCTTCGTGCCGGCCGTTCCCAACGATGTGCCGCTGAATATTTTGCGTCCGGCCGAACTCCTCACACTTTCGGAATATCCGCAATCGTGGGCTCCCGAGCAGCACGATCTGGAACTTGCCTTGCCGCACGGTCTTCTCGTTGATGTCACGGTTGACGCCAACGGCCAGATGGTTGGCTACCAGATTCTCTCCGGGCCGAAGAGCGTCGTTCTTCGCCATCAGCTCGACCAAATCCTATTTTTTTCCCGCTTCCGTCCGATGCTGAGTTTCGGGCGGCCAACGGCCGGCGGCCATGTCATCCTGAGCCTCAGCGCGGTTCACGTGCGCGGCTGAGTTGCTCTCAGGCGGATTTTTTAAGCAAGATCGACAGAAGCAGTTGTGACTTCACAGGAATTGCCATACACTAGCGCACGACGCCCATGATTTACTCCTGCTGGTTTCGATTTAGCGGTCCACCCAACTAGGTGGCGAGGGGCGTTTCTGTAAGCAATTTCAGCAAAGAGAGATTTGGCCCACTCGCACTGAGTGGGTTTTTTATTTGTGCCGCTTTTATTTTGCAGCTTTTTGGTTTTGCGGTTTTTAGTTTTGAACAGCGAAAAAGGATTGAAAGGTTCAAGCCATGATCATTTCCATGAAACTCCGCGCAAGCCGGGAAGAGATCGACGAAGTACGTAAACAGGTCGAGCACTTCGGTTACAAAGTTCACTCCATCGAGGGAGAAGAGAGAGTTGTGATCGGCGTCGTGGGCGTTGGCGACGTCACCGCGTGCATGGAATCCGTCGAAGCCATGCCCCAGGTGGAAAAAGTCGTACGCATCTCCGCTCCATATAAATTCGTGAGTAAGGAGTTTCGCGCGGGGCGCACACGGATTTGTGTGAATGGGACGGAAATTGGCGGCGACGAATTTGTGGTGATGGCGGGTCCGTGCTCGGTGGAATCGGAACAACAGATCATGCGCGCGGCGGAAGGTGTTGCGCGAGCAGGAGCGAAGATTCTGCGCGGGGGAGCGTTCAAGCCGAGGACGTCACCGTATGATTTTCAGGGCATGGAAGTGGAAGGACTTAAGCTCCTGCAGAAGGCGAAGAAGGCGACGGGGCTGGCGATTATCACGGAAGTGATGAGCGACCGGGACGTGGAATTGATCGCTGAGCATGCCGATATTATGCAGGTCGGTGCGCGGAACATGCAGAATTTCGTTTTGCTGAAAGCGCTGGGGAAGTGCGGGCGTCCCGTTCTGCTGAAACGCGGAATGAGCAGCACGGTGAAGGAACTTTTGATGTCGGCGGAATATGTGGTGGCGCACGGAAACCCGGATGTTGTTTTGTGCGAGCGAGGAATCCGTACATTTGAAACGGTGACGCGGAATACCTGCGATATCACGGCAATTCCTGCCTTGAATGAGCTGACGCATCTGCCGGTGATTCTGGATCCGAGCCACGCTACCGGAAAGCGGAGCCTGGTGCCGGCGCTCGCGCGCGCGGGAGTGGCGATTGGCGCTGATGGTTTGCTGGTGGAAGTCCACCCGGCTCCAGAAAAAGCGATCAGCGACGGTGCGCAATCGCTTGACCTCGCACAATTCCAGAAAATGATGCAAGAGCTGAAGCCATACATTCAGCTCTGGCAAGAATCCCGGAAGGAAGAAGTAGCCGCCGCTACCAGCTGAACCCCGGAGGATCAGCGGATTCGATACTCCCACTTGAGTCCGTACGTCCGAACATTTGGTGGACCTGATCGCAAAGCAGACGGATGGTCGTATCAATATCGGGTTGGGGCAACCGCGCGATTCAATTGGGCTTGAAATTCATTTTCGAGTCGCGGCAGGTAGCGGGAATGCAAAATCAGTTGGCGGAAGATTGCTGCGTGTCGGAGAAACTTTCGGAGGCTTCGAGGGCGTTGGGATAGACTTTCACGAGGCGATCGACCAGGGTCAGCTTCAAGACGCCTTCGATCATTCCTTTAACGCCGGCAAGCCGCATCGCCCCGCCGGCCTTTTTCAAACGAGAAAAGCAGTTGACTACTTTTCCGAGGCCTCCGCTGTCGAGCTTGGTGACTCCGGTGAAATCGAGGACGACGCGGATCTGGTTATGGCGGAGAAGTTCGTCGAATGCCAGCTCGAGTTGTTTGCACTCGACGCCCATCTGGAGCGGGCCCTTCAATTCGAGAACGACAATGCCGGGCTTCAGCTCTTTTTTGACGATTTCCACGGGAACCTTCCATCCTCTCCTGTGTTATTCAACTTCTTCGATCGAAGCATGCGCTCAGGAAATTATCCGGACTTGAAGCCAGGGTCAAGAACCAGGGGCACTGTTCGCTGATTTGGTTTCATCCCCTTCGTAGGGAAACTCACGGATGATCCGGACGCAATCGGAAAGCGCATCTATGAGGGAATTTCCCCAACCGGTGGGAAGAAATGGGCCGGTGCCCTGGTTGACTTGCTTGTCCGCTTGCGCGAAGAAGCGCGCAAACATTCCCGGCGGAGACGCGGCGAATTCCTTGACGGTGATTTGGAAACAGACCTCGCCATCTTTTTGACACTTTTTGAAGGAGAACAGATGGAGCTGAGCAAGCTCCTCGGAAACATTTTTTTGAGCAAATCTCCAATCGCTCACAAACCCCTCCGGCCCACCGGGCTTTCCATCATCGGGAAGACTACCTTGAGAACAGGCGAATCTTAGGCTGCACGGTGCAGCAAGTCAACGCGGCGAGGGAAAATTAAAGCAATGAGTACGTGTTCAAATGGATCGTTGGTCCTGGTGAAGAACCTCGATGGGAAAATGTTTGCCGCGGGGTGAACCACCGAAACCCTGTTCCAGAAAGTCGAGGAGTGCTGACATCAGGGAATTACAAGAGTTTCACCTTCGCCCACGGTGGTTTGATTGCGAAACCCCTGCCAGAGATAAATGACGCGGAGGCGTTTCTTCTGATTCTCAGCGGGGTCGCCTCCCATCGCCGCATTCGAGACCACGAGCTGCAGTGAGTTGCCACGCACTTGTGCGCTGACGAGATTGGTGACATCCCGGCGGCGATCGCCTGCGCCGTAGCTGGCCTCCAGGATTTCAAGGCGAGCGTCGTAGTCACGGGGATTCCAAGCGTCGTTGCCGGGGAGATTGAGATAGTCCTTCTCGTTGACGGTTACGCGAGACTGGCGTCCATTGAAGATGTAGAAAACGATGAGCTGCTTGCGCTGCTCCGGGTCGGGATCGCCGCCCATGACGTCGTTGGTGACACGCAGGCTGAGCTGGTCGGCTTGAATTTGGGAGTTGAGAAGATCGGTGACATCAGCATAGCGTTGGCCAATGCCGTACTGTGCGCGCATGACGCGGAGATGGCCGGAGAAGAAGTCGCTATCGGCGGGGAGATTGAGAGTGTCCTTTTCGTTGACGACGACGTTAGCGACCCTGCCGTTATAGGTGTACCAGACGCTGAGGGTCTTGGGATGGTCTTCGGCGGGATCGCCCCCCATGGTTTCATTGGTAACGCGGAGAGTGAGAGAGTCACCTTGAATGGCAGAAGCCAAGCGCGAGGTGACATTGGCGAGGCGATTGTCAATGCCGTAGTCGGCGCGCAGGATTTGCAGGCCACCACGCATCGCTCCCCCACCGCCCATCACTCCCATTGGCGGCCGGCCGGAGCGGATCGAAAGGCTGAAGGATTCTTTCTCCGGGTAGGTGAGGAGCTGTTCCCGCCGATATTCATCGCGGACGCGTAAACGCAGAGTTTTCCGCACGCCGGGAGTAGGGTCGCCGCCGAGGGTGTCGTTGTCCACGCGCATATTGAGGGAATCTCCGTTGACAAGCGCGCGGACGCGTTCGGTCACATCGACCCAGGAGCCTCCAGAACCGTATTCGGCGCGAAGGAGTTCCCAGCGGCGGGATTGCGCGAAGGATGAAAACGCCACCGTGAGGAGGATTGCGAGTCCCGTTATGATGCGCTTCATTGGAGGCTCCTGGTCGTACACGGAAATTTAGGAATTTGCGGCGGAGCTGGAAATGCAGCGAAGAAACCGCCCTTCCTATCAAAAAACACCCGCACGGAGGGAAAGTCAAGAAAACGGTACAGGCCAGTGCGCGGGAGAGTCACCTGGGAGATTCGAGAAATCGCAGGCCTTCTTGAAGAAGGCTGCCAAACGCTTTCGCATAATGCCTGTATTCCTTATTGCTATAAATAGAGGCTTTATGAATACTTGGCGGTCCGAGATTTCCTTAGGGAGCAGGGGAACGAAGGGAACTTTGAGAGGAAGCAGCTGCTCTGTTCTTGGTGGATTCATCGAGTTTAAGGATGAGGACTTGTCCACTGGAGTGAAAAGAACCTCCGGTGGCGGTTTCGGCTTCTTTCATGGGGTTAACGGGTAGGAAATGAGCGACTTCTGAGACGAGGCCGGTGGCGGAGAGCGTTTTCTCAACGTAGTCGCGTTCGAGGTCGATGTCGGGATCGATTTTGTGGGTGATACTGTCGTCGCGCGAGTCTTTTTCGAAGCCGATGTCGTGGGTGGCGGCGCCGACCCACAGAGTTTGACCCTTGACCTGCCAGCTTGCTTTCCAGAGACGGAGGTGATTGCGGGAGGCGACGACGGTGATGGGTTCGGCGCGAGCCCAACCATAGTCCTGGGGGCGGCCGAAGAGGTAGAGCTGGCTCATGGGCATCGTTAAATAAGATTTCATGGAGAGGCTTTCGAGAAGAGCGCGGAGGAAAGCACCTTCGACATCGGCGTCGACTTTGACCCAACCTGCTGTCATGAAAGTGCGCTGCATGGCGGCTTCGGAGCTGAGGATCAGGAAGTTGACCATGTCGCCGGGCTTGCCGTCCTTGTCGGCGATGCGGCGAGGGATTTTTGCGAAAAGGGAATTGTCGATGCCGGGCATGGAAGTGACTTGGCGCGCCACGACGCGGGCGACGCCACCTTCTGGTGCGTAGACTTCGATGCGAACGGTGTAGGTACCAACACCGGTGTCATCCTTCATCTGATTGATGCCGACGGAGAGACGGCCGTTGACGGGAGCGAGGACGTCTTTGCGCGCGCCGATGAGGAAGGGCAGGGCGATGTCGGCATCACCGATGCGGCCGACGAGCGCGCCTCGGCCGGCACTGTTGAATGGAAGAATTCGAACAAGATCACTGAAGCTGCGAGTGCGGCCTTCGGGGCCGTTATCATCTTGTGCGTCGGAGTAGCGGAGCTTTCCAGTGGCGGTGATCACGATGCGCACGCCGGCTTGAACATCGATGCCGGTGTCGGACCAGAGTTGATCGCCGGCGAGCTGAATTTCCTGGGAGAGGCGGCGCTTGCCCGGAAGATTCTGGCTTGAGGAAGTATCCTGTATGGAATTCGCGGGCGGAACGGCCGAAGAAGCCGTATTGCGCGTGAGTTGTGCGGTGAGGGGCGACGATAATACTCCGGCAACGATTGGGCAAAGCAAAGACAAAGCGACTCTTTTTGAACGAAAGATACTCATGACGGTGAGCCATCCTGCATGAGGTTTGGGCGCATCTTCACTGTTAGCAGATGCAGGAGGAAGAGGCAAGTGTTGGCTGGGATGAGCCACCTAATACATACGGGGTTCCTTGACTCATCGCAAGGGCGACGGTAAATTGGCTAGATGGCACGGTAAAGCAAGAGAGAGTCGAGCGCGCCAGGGATCTATATGGGATGGAGTGGAGTTAAGCGGAAATATTCCTCCCACTCTGAGACATTCCGAGGCGGTCGCCGGACATCCCGACGGAATGGCAATCGCAACAATTTCTATGGCTAAGTTTTTTCGACAAATAGTTTGGCGAGTTTTGTGCGTCGTAGCGGTATTACCACTGGCTGCGAGCGCGCAAATGCCATTGCCGCGGCCGCGCCCGCAAACCGCACCGGTCACGAATGTGACGGTGGACGGCAGCGAGGCGATGTTCACGACGATGTGCGCGCTGCTGGCGGCGGGATTCGAAGCCGACGTGAGCGCAGACAATTGGCAGCCCTTCCGCGCGCAGATTCGCGAGCGCGTGCAGCATCAGGAAGGGCCGGCGGTCGAGGCGCTACGCCAGTTTTATCACCAGCGCGAAATTACGGATCCCGGCCAGATGCTATCGCGTTACATCTGGTTTGGGCTGGTGTCCGGACCGGCGCCGAAGTTCGTGCCGAGTTTGCGGCGCGACGAACTGCCGCCGGAAGTGCTGGCGCTGGAAGGGTTCAGCGAAATCCTCTCGGACTATTACAAGGAACAGAACATCGGACAGCTTTGGAAACAGGTACAGCCGATTTATAATGGAGAGATTGAGCGTCTGCACGAGTCCGTTTCGCAAATTGTTTTTCTCGCGTCCGGATACCTAAGGCAGATTCAGAATCCTTCAAACCCCCGTACTTTTACGATCGTGGTGGAGCCGTTGGTGGGACGCATTACAAATGTGCGGAATTTCGGCGACCATTACTCCATCGTGTTGAGCGGAAGCAATGAGATTACATCCGATGTGATACGCCACGCCTACCTGCATTTCTTGCTGGACCCTCTCCCGCTGGAGTATCCCCACGTGGTGGCGGTGAAACGGCCCCTGTTCGAAAAGGCTGCGCGGGCACCCCGGCTGGCGGCGGATTTGAAGGAAGATTTTTCGTCGTACTTCGCGGAATGTACGGTACGGGCGGCGGAGCTGAAGTTGAAGCGAATGTCGCCGGGAGAACGGGAAGCGGCGATGGATCGGGATGATGCGGACGGCTACGTGCTGGTGCGGCCGCTGTTCCTGGCGCTTGCGAATTTCGAAAAATCCGAGCCGTCGATGAAGATTTATTTTCCGGAAATGCTGAGGACGATCGATACGGCCGCGGAAGCGAAGAGGATTGAGGCCGTGAAATTCGCGCCCGGGGAGAGCGCGGCGAAGGCGGACGATCCGGCAAGCGAAGAAGTGGTGCGGCTGCGGCGAGCGGTGCCGACGACTGTGCCAAACGATCCGGAAGCAATCGCGGCGCTGACGGAAGGCGAGCGGCGGATCGCGGAGAAAAGCCCGCGAGCGGCGGAAGCATCGTTTCAGAAAGTGTTGGCGAAGTATCCGGAGCAGCCGCGGGCGTGGTACGGGCTGGGATTGGTGGCGCTCATGGAGCACGACGGAACGCGGGCGAAACAGGTCTTTGGAAGGCTGACCACGGGAGAGCACGCGGCGATGCAGGATCCAATGGTGCTGGCGTGGGCTCATGTTTACCTGGCGCGGATCTACGGCGACGAAGGGCAAGCGCAACTGGCGAAGACGGAGTATCAGGCGGCGCTGGGGGTCGAAGGCGGGCCGGAGCAGGCGCGGCAGGCGGCGCAGAAGGGTCTGGCTGCGTTCGCAGGACAGAAGCCGGTGGAGCGGCCCTAGACTACTCGAGGAAAAAAGGAACTTGAAAATTTCTGCAAGGGGCCCGCGATAATGGGATGTGTGACCGCGATGCGGTCAATTTCAGCTCAACGGACTCCAGCGGGAAAGCTGAGAGGAGAAGAGAAATGATGAGGAAATGGAATATCGGGATGAGGGGCGCGCTCGTGGCGATGCTGCTCTTCGGGAGCGGGAGCGCGAGGGCGCAGTACGGAGGCAAACCTGCCCAAGCGCAAGCGCCGCCGACCCAGTCGCCGGCGACTCCGGCTCCGAAACCGCTGACGATGGATAACGCCGCGCCAGCGCCGGTGAACGCGGAAGAGGATGCAGCATTCAAGGCGTATCAGGATTCACCCGGGACGGATCCCAGGAAAAAGATCGAGCTGGGGGAAGGGTTTGTGCAGAAGTATCCACAAAGCCGATACCTGCAAATCATCTATAACACGCTGACGTCGGCGTACATGCAGACGGGCCAGGTGCAGAAGATGGAAGAAGTGGGCGACAAAGAGATCGAATTGAACCCTAACGATGCGCAGGTGCTGGCGGTGCTGGGCCAGACAATCCCGCGCGCGCTGAAATCTACAACGCAAGACCCGCAAAAGGAACTGGACAAAGCGGAGCGCTATTCGAAGCGCGCGATCGAAGTGACGCCGACGTTGACGAAACCGGATAATCTGACGGAAGAGAGTTTCGCGAACGCGAAGAACATAACGCTGGCGATGGCGCACAGTGGGCTTGGGCTTGTATATATACAGCGCGGAAAGTACGCCGAGGCCATACCGGAACTCGAGCAGTCGGTCAAGATCGATCCGACTCCGGATTTCGTGAACTACTACCTGCTGGGCCTGGCGAACTTGAAGACATTGCATTTTGAGGATGCGGCGGCGGCCTACGCGAAGTGCGCGGCGACGCCCGGCCAGATGCAGCAAACCTGCCAGAAGGGTGCCGAGGAAGCAAAGAAACGAGCTTCGACGGAATTGAGCGCGCCAAAGTAAGCATCGCCGACCGGGCGGGGCCCTCCGACGCCATGACCCACAATGACGACGCGCAGCTGGAAGAACGGCTGGGGTACCGATTTCAGCGCCGGGAATTGCTCGAAGGAGCGTTGACGCACAGTTCTGCGGTATCTGAGCTTCGCGCGGGCCGCACCGGGAAAATTGCGGGTGAGGCATGGCCGGAAGACAATGAGAGGCTCGAGTTTCTGGGGGATGCGGTGCTCGAGCTCTTGACGAGAGAGTATTTACTCGAAAAATTTCCGGAGTGGAGCGAGGGGCAGCTTTCGAAGAGCCGCGCGCGCATCGTGAATGCGAGGTCACTCGAAGCAACGGCGCGGCGTTTGGCGATCGGGGAACATCTGCGGCTGGGGCGCGGAGAAGAAAAGACCGGTGGCCGGGAGAAGCCCGCACTGCTGGCCGACGCGTTCGAAGCCGTCGTAGCTGCGATTTACCTGGATGCAGGATTGGGCGCGGCACGCGAGGTGCTGCGAAGAGTACTGTTTGAACGGGCGCTGGAAGAACGCCGCGAGGGGATGGCGGAATCGGATCAAAAGTCCGCGCTGCAGGAATTTCTGCAAGGGCGCGGGCAGTCCCCGGCGGAATACCGGCTGGCAAGAGAGAGCGGGCCCGATCATCAAAAGGTGTTTCAGGTGGAGGTCTGGGCCAACGGGGAATGCCTGGCGAAAGGAGAAGGCGGCACGAAGAAGGAAGCGGAGCAGCGAGCAGCAAGAAGTGCGCTGGAGCGATTAGAAAAAATGGCGGCGAGAGGCTGAGGCAGAATGGCGGAAGATACGGCGGGGCAGGAGCAGGGGAAAAAGCACGAGCACCGGAGCGGCCAGACGACGGTTTCGGAATATTTGGAGTCGCTCCTGGTCACGGTGCTTCTGGCGCTATTCGGGACGAGCTTCGTAGTTCAGGCGTTCAAGATACCTTCGCCATCGATGGAAAGCACGCTGCTGGTCGGCGATCACTTGCTGGTGAATAAGTTTATTGTCGGCGGGCACGGCGCGTGGTATGAGAAATTTCTGCCCTATCGTCCGCTGGAACGCGGCGACATCATCGTGTTCAAGTTTCCGTATCAAGATCACCAGCATTTTGTGAAGCGGTTGATCGGCCTGCCCGGGGACCACCTGAAGCTCATGGACCAGCAGGTGTACGTTAACGGGAAGCGTCTGAAAGAACCGTATGTGATGCATGATCCGGCCGCGGTCTATGACCCCCTCAACTACAATTTTCCGCCGCCTGGAGTGCAGATGTTCTCCTCCCCGGTCCAGGTGGAATGGGCGCATGAGATCAAGAACTACGTGGTAGGCGATGAGATTGTGGTGCCTCCTGGGAAATATTTTGCGATGGGCGACAACCGCGACCGCAGCTCGGACAGCCGTTACTGGGGATTTGTGGACCGCGACGCGATCATGGGCCGGCCGTTTCTGATTTACTGGTCGGTGGATGCCACGAGCGCAGACTACAGCAACGAGAGCACCTTCTGGACGAGGTTGTCAGGCGTTATCGATACACTGATGCATTTGCCGGCGCGTACGCGCTGGAGCCGGATGCTGCATACGGTGCATTGAACATGAGAATTCCCGCGTCTCTTCAGAAACCTCTCCGATTTCCTGTCAGCGAAAGACTTCAGAATGGAAAGACAGTCTGAAGCTTCGCCCACTACTTCCCATTTGCGAATCAGTCTGCGAAACTTCCGGACATCGTGATGAAGCCGCGCCAGTGGAGAAATCTGACCCTGACCATTGTAGCGCTGGTCATCGCCTGCCAGGCCGGGGTGTCGACGTTAGCCCGGACACGGTGGGTCCACGGATATTTGATTGCGCATCTGGAGCGGGCATTCGGGCGACCCGTGGAGGTAACGCACTTTAATGTGAGGATTCTGCCGCGTCCCCGTCTGGACGCAGACGGCGTGAGCGTGGCAGAAGATCCCGCTTTCGGCTACGAATATTTTCTACGTGCCGAACGCTTGTCGGCGAGTTTGCGGTGGACGGGGTTGCTGCGAGGACATTTCGAATTCGGCACGCTGTCCCTTAGCCGTCCGAGCTTGATTCTGGTGCGCAATCGCCAGGGAAGATGGAATCTGGAGCGCTGGCTGCCCCCGGCAAAAGGGAGCACCGCGGCGACAGCGCGTGTTTATGGACCGCCCGCTATAGTGCCGCCCGTGAACCGTCTCCAGAAGATCGAAATCGACGAGGGACGGATCAATTTTAAAAACGACGCGGACAAAGCGCCATTCGCTTTCACGAGTGTTTCGGGAAGCGTGGAGCAAATCTCGCCGGGACGCTGGCAATTGCGCCTTGAGGCGCAGCCCTGGCGGAGCGGAGCGTCGTTGCAATCGACGGGCACGGTGCAGGTGCGCGGAGATTTGGCTGGAACCTCGGCGCGGCTGCAGCCCGCGGAATTCAGCGTGCGCTGGGACGCGGTGTCGCTGGCAGACTTGTTCCGGCTCCTGCGCGGAGAGGATTACGGGGTGCGCGGCGTGTTTGCGCTGGACGCGACGGCAAAGAGCGGAACTTTTTCAGGGAATGCGGGTGGTAGTTCAACAGCGGAGACGGCGAGTGGAGAATGGACATTTTCGCTGCAAGCGCGCGCCGCGAGGATTCATCGCTGGGATTTGACGGAGCGGCCGGACAATCCACGCGTGAACGTCGAATGCAAAGGACACTGGAACCCCACGGTTGGGAGCGTGAGCGCCGAAGAGATGAGCATTGAAGCGCCGAAGTCGAATCTGCGCGGGACAGCAGGTACGTCAAGCGGCGCGCCGCCGGGAATGGAATTGCGGGTGGATTCGGCGGGGATTCAGGCGGAGGATTTGTTGGCGTGGTATCGAGCGTTCCACGCGGATGTAGCCGATGGGGCGACGGCGGAGCAATATTTCACAGGAGCACTCAAGTTGCGCGGCTGGCCGCTGGAACTGGAAGGGGCTGCGTTTTCAAGCCGGGGGGGAGAGATCAAACTGCCGGGGATGGCGGAGCCGATCCGAATCGGGGCAGTCGAGGGCGGAGCGGAGCGAGCAAAGCTCGTGATCGAGCCGGTGCGCATCTCCTTCGCTGGAAAAAGTAATCCCGCGACAACGCCAGCCAAGGCAACCGTGGCCGCATCGAAACGAGGTGCGACCGCGGAGATACAAAATGCGGCGGATATCGCGTTTGTGCACGATTTCGAAACACACGCGGGCGGTGTAAGCATCAACGGACGCGTGGACAAGATTGAGAACTTGTTGAAGCTAACCGCGGCTTTTGGACGACAGATCAATCACGGCTGGGAGTTGACGGGAGCAGCGACCGCGGCGCTGCGATGGGAATGGAAGGAGCGGCCGCTGCAGGGGTTGTGGAACGGGCGAGTGGATATCACAAAGGCGCAGCTCGTAGCGGCGGGGCTGAACCAGCCTCTGAAATTCGAAGAGGCCGCAATCGAATGGAAAGGCGGCAAGCGGGCCGCACAGATTGGGAGAGCCGCAGGATTCGGCGCGAATTGGTCAGGAGAGATTACCGAAGGGAGCACGGCGGATGCTGACGCGGGAAAGGCAAAGTGGAAATTTCAGTTGCACGCCGATCATCTGGACGCCGCGGATCTCGACCGGTGGGTTGGGCCGCGCGCTCGGCCAAACTGGTTGCAACGGCTGCTGCCGTCACTCCTGGGCGGAACGTCGCAGAGCCCTGCGGCGAGCGAGCTGCTGCGACGCGTGAGTGCCGAAGGCGAGCTGCGCGTGGATGAATTGACGGTGGAGCGGTTAAAGCTGGAAGAGGTGCGGGCCGCGGGTGCGGTCCACGATCTGAAACTCGACGTGAGCGACTCAGAAGCGCAGTGGGCGGGTGGAAAAGTCCACGCAAAAGTGCGGGCGGCGTTTTCTCCGCGGCCGAAGTACGACGTTACCACCGACATGGAGGGCGTGAATCTGGCTCAACTTCCTCCCACAGTGCGAGTGGCGCAGCGATTTGGGGGCGTGGCGTCGGGAACAGTGCATCTTACGACGGAAGGCGTGGGACGCGAGGAATTGCTGCAGAAATTGACCGGGAAGGGCGACGTGCATTTGAAGAATGTGGAATTTCGCGGATGGGACGTGAACGCCAGCATGGCGGACGGCGCGCCGCGCACCGGCGCGTCGCAGTGGACGGCGGGAAAAGGGGTATTCACGCTGCGTGATCGGAGCATCACGGTGGATGGGCTGAGACTGGATTCAGGCAAGGAAGAAACCATTGTGAATGGAACGGTGAGCTTCGCGCGGGATGCGGATTTGACGATCGAAACGGCAAGCGCAGGAAAACCTGAGAAACGCGTGGCTGTGGTCGCGGGGGCAGCGCACGTGATGAAGATTACCGGGCCGCTGGATGGGCCGAGCGTATCGGTGACGATCCCAGCGGTTCGGCAGCCGGCGGATTGAGGGATGAGGGCAGAACGTGCAATCGCGCGGATTATGTGGAGTGCCGCCAGCCGTGTTGTCCGAGTGCTTGCCTGTGCGTTTCTTCTGGCGTCAATTCCTGGTGGAGCGGGAAGCGGGACGGAGCGGGTGAATCTCTTTCCAAAATTGCAGGCGGGGCAGACGATTTCCTACCAGATTCGTTTTCGCGCGGACAAAGGCATTACGACCCAGAGCACGGTCGTATCGCCTCTCGCACCGAGCGGGGCGCAGATCGACGTGCGTGGACTGCTGCGGATGGAGGTAGTGGACGTCCGCAGCGAGGGTGGAAAAGCGGTGATTCACGCGCGCACACAGTTCGAGACGCTGCATTCCGACACAGACTTCAAGATACCAGAAGTAGAATCGCCTCCAGGAAATGTGCAGCGGGCCGATCCGCACGGAAAAATTGTGGAATTTTCGATTACTGCGGATGGACGAGTGGCCGGCGTGAAAGGGCTGGATGCGTTTTTCCCTGAACAGCAGCAAGCATGGGGCGAATGGGTGTCGCTCTTCGCGATGGCGGCGGCGTTTCCGGAGAGGGGTGTGAAGCGCGGGGACAAATGGCAGTCGGACGAAGCAGAGAAATCACCGGCGCCGATCGCCGGACTTGTCTGGTTGAAGAGGTCGACGTACGTGCGCGATGAACCGTGCCGGACGGCACAATTGACGATTGAAGGCGGTACTTCTCCGGCAGACCAGGCGCCGGAGACCTGCGCGGTGATCCTGACGACAGCGACGTTGAAGCAAGAATCATCCAGGAAGAATGCGACGCCGGAAGACTTCAAGCTGCATGAACTGCGAACGATGGGAACGGCCCGGGGAACGAATCAAGTGATTGCGTACCTTTCGCTGAAGACAGGACTGGTCGTGCGCGCGACGGAAGAGGCGAGCCAGTCGATGGATGTAGTTATAGCGAAAATCGACGGGACGAACCGCGTGCATTACAACGTCGATGCGAAGAGCAATTCGGAGATGCTCTTGGTTGCGGATACATCCCTAATCAATTATTGATGAGTTCCGGGTATATCTCCGAGGAAAAAAACTATGTCTGAACGCGCATTGATGGAACTGTTGTATGGAAAGGGAGCGCACGCAAGTCCTTTGGCGTGCATTGAGGATGTGTCGGCGGAACTGGCGGGACGCCGGGTGGAGGGCTTTCACCACGCGATCTGGCAAATGGTCAGCCACATGAATTATTGGATGGATTACGAAGTGAGGAGAATTCGCGGCGAGGCCCCGAAGTATCCGGATCATGCGGCGCAGGGCTGGCCGGCGGACGCTGCTCCTGGTGGTGAGCAAGAATGGAAGAAAGCTGTTTCCCTATTTGGCGAGTTGCTCGGCAGATTGGCAATCCTCGCGGCGGCAAGTCCGGAAGAGTTGGCGCGCGAGGTCGAAGCCACGCATCCAGACCAAGCGAAACATGCGTCGACGGTGCTTGACGTGCTTTGGCAGACTTTGGTTCATAACAGCTATCACGTCGGACAGATCGCGATGTTGCGGCGGTATCTCGGAACTTGGCCGCCACGAGGTGGCGGCGACAGTTGGTAACTACACGGAAGGCGTGTCGATCGGTTTCACTGCACTCTAAATCCTACCTGATGGTCGAAACACAGACGAAGTTGGCATACCTCCCGAAGGGCGAGTTGCGCTGAGGGAGTATAATAAAGGTTTCGGCAGAGGCCGAAATGCCAGCAGGAGACCTTTCCCATGAAATTCAAGCTGCGCAGCAACTACCAGCCACGGGGCGACCAGCCTGCGGCGATCGAGCAGCTTTATCGCGGCCTGGAGGGCGGGGAGAAGCACCAGGTGCTGCTCGGTGTGACGGGCTCGGGGAAGACGTTCACGATGGCCAAGCTGATCGAGCAGACCAACCGGCCGACGCTTGTGCTGGCGCATAACAAAACGCTGGCGGCGCAGCTCTATCACGAATTCAAGGGATTTTTCCCGGAGAACGCCGTCGAGTATTTCGTCAGCTACTACGATTTTTACCAACCGGAAGCGTATGTCCCGTCAGCGGACATCTATATCGACAAAGAGGCGACGATCAACGACGAGCTGGACAAGCTGCGGATGAGCGCGACGCGATCGCTGTTCGAACGCCGCGACGTGGTGATCGTGGCATCGGTGTCGTGCATCTACGGGCTGGGCTCCCCGGAAGCGTATTACGGAATGCTGGTGATGCTGGAAAAGGGACAACAGACATCGCGCGAGGCGCTGCTGCGGCGGCTGGTGGACATTCAGTTCGAGCGCTCGGAGGATTTGCGGCGCGGAACATTTCGCGTGCGCGGAGACATCATCGAGATTTATCCCACCTATGAGGACCAGGCGTATCGCATCGAGATGTGGGGCGAACAGATCGACGCGTTGCGCCAAATCGATCCGCTGACGGGCGAGGTGCGCGCGGGACAGGAAGATCTGGCCCGCGTGCCCATCTATCCGAAAACGCATTACGTGATGCCACAGGAGCAGAAAGAACGCGCCATCCAGGGGATTTATGCGGAGCTGGAGTGGTGGAAGAAAGAGCTGGAGAAGCAAGGGAAATTTGTTGAGGCGCAGCGCGTAACGCAGCGGACGATGTTTGACATCGAGATGATTCGAACGATCGGGTACTGCCACGGAATTGAAAATTATTCGCGGCACCTGAGCGCGCGGCTGCCGGGAGAAGCGCCGCCGACATTGCTGGATTACGTGCCGCAGGATTTCTTGATGTTCATCGATGAATCGCACCAAACCGTGGGGCAGGTGCGTGGAATGTTCAACGGTGACCGTTCGCGGAAGCAGACGCTGGTCGATTACGGTTTTCGCATGCCGTCGGCGCTGGACAACCGGCCACTGACGTTCGAAGAGTTCGAACACCGGATAAACCAGGTGGTCTACGTTTCGGCTACGCCGGGCCCGTACGAGTTGACGAAGTCAGGCGGGCTGGTGGTGGAGCAAGTGATCCGGCCGACCGGGTTGGTGGACCCGCAAGTTGAGATTCGTCCCGTGAAGGGGCAGGTGGACGATCTGCTGGAAGAAATTCGCGTTCGGGCAGAGAAGAATGAGCGCGTGCTGGTGACGACGCTTACGAAACGCATGGCGGAAGACTTGTCGGAATATTTTTCGGAGATCGGCGTGCGGTGCCGGTATCTGCATTCGGAAGTGGAGACGCTGGACCGCATCAAGATTCTGCGGGACCTGCGGCGCGGGGAATTTGATGTGTTGATCGGGATCAATTTGCTGCGCGAGGGACTCGATTTGCCGGAAGTCTCGCTGGTGGCGATTTTGGATGCGGACAAAGAAGGGTTCTTGCGGAGCGCGACATCGCTCATTCAAACGATTGGGCGGTGCGCGAGGCACATCGAGGGCAGGACGATTCTCTATGCGGACCGGCGGACGGAATCGATGAACCAGGCCATCAGCGAGACGAACCGGCGGCGCGATAAGCAGTTGGTGTTCAACAAGGAAAACAACATCACGCCGATGTCGATCATAAAGTCAGTGGACATGGAACTGGCCAAGATCGTCGAGGCGGATTACGTGACCGTGCCCGTGGACGATGTGGAACTGGATGCAGCGGCGTCAAATATCAAGAACGAAGAGCAGCTAGCGCAGGTGTTGCAGCAACTGGAGACGCAGATGAGGGAAGCCGCGAAGAAGTTCGAATTCGAGAAGGCCGCGCAGTTGCGGGACCGGATACGGTCGCTGAAGCAGAGGGATATGGCAGGGTTGTTTGCGGGCAAAGAATCGGCACCCGTGATCGAAGACGGGATTTGATCCTTCACGAAAGGAAAGCGGCGGCCAGCCGCCGCACTCCAAAGGGATTAGACGACGCCGCGCTTAAGTTCGTCCAAAGGATAAAACGTCCCGCGCCACGTAATCCCGCCTTGCCACAGCGTAACCACCGTGGAGCGCACGATCATGTAGCAAAAGATCAGCGCCCCGAGGGGATGCGTCAATGCGTAAAAAGGCGAGACGCGCATGACGATGCTAACCCCGGCATGAAAGCACACAACGATGACAACGGCGACGGTCGAAAGCGCCCGAATCCAGCCGTGCTCGAAGAAGACGCCGAGGAATGGCCCAATGTTCAGGATCATCACGCCGGTGAGCGCAAAAACCACCAAGGGCAAGTTGTAATTGGCTGCAGCGAAGAAGTTTTTCGTCATACCTCGAATGACATTTCCGAGACCCGCCTGCCAGCGGACGGCCACCTCATCCTGCGCGACTCCCAATCCAGAACGAAATCCCGCTTGCTTCACGATTTTTCCGAGCTTCATGTCATCAACAACTTCCATGGCCAGGCGGCGATGCGTGCCGCTGGCTTCGTAAGCGCTGCGCTTAAGTAGCTGAAATGCGCCGATACCGGCGTAAGTGCGTGAATGCGGATTCCCAACGCGGTAAGGATCCGTGGCCAAGTGGAAAGCCATGCCAAAGAACGTGATCAGAACTTTTTCCCAAAATCCGATCATCTCCAACTCGCCAAAGAGCGTGAGATGGTCGAGGTTGCGTTGCTTGGCGAGGGTAACTGCACGGCGCAGGACGTCTGGCTTGAACCTCACGTCGGCATCCGTGAACAAGAGCCACTCGCCCGTGGAGGCTTCGTAAGCCTTTTGCAGGGCGTGAGGTTTGCCAAGCCATCCGGAAGGGAGTTCGGTGATGTGCAAGACATGAAGATGAGAGCATTTGGCGGCACACTCGTCGAGGATGCGGCCCGTGGCATCCTGGGATCGGTCGTCGACAGCAATAATTTCCAAATGCGGGTAGTCGAGCGCGACTATCGTTGCCAGTGCGGCCGGAAGCTTTTCTTGCTCATCGCGCGCCGCAAAGAGCAGGGAGATGCCGGGACAAGCAGAATCGTTCGCGGGCGCAGAATCTCTAATCCAGGGAAGCCGCAGCGCGCCATAGGCGACGCGAAGTCCGTGAGTGAGCCAGAAAAATGCGATGGAAGCGAAGAGACAGAGTCCGAAAAGATGCATTGAGATTGGTGCCGGGTGCTGGCCTCGGGTTATCCTAACACGACATGCGGGGAAGCTTGACGATTGTCGGAGCAGGTCGCGTCGGACGCGCGCTGGGTAGGTGCCTGCACGAACTGGGATGGAAGATTGGAACGGTCGTTACGCGGAGCGAAGCAGGCGCACGCAGAGCGGTTCGATTTATCGGAGCAGGGACCCCCCACGGCGGGCTGACACGGCAGGTCTTGAATTGCAGCGTGATCTTGATCGCGACCCCCGATTCGGCAGTGCGTGATGTGGCGGAAGAATTGGCGAGGATCGGCGCGGAGGAGCTCGATGGGAAAATCGTACTGCACGCCAGCGGCGCGCTGGACGCAAGCGCATTGGATGTGGTCCGGGCATTCGGTGCGGCCGTAGGCTCGATGCATCCACTGCAATCGTTCAGTGGGGTCGGTGCGCCTCAGCTCGAAGGAAAAGTATTCGCGATCGAAGGCGATGCGAAGGCGGTGCAAATGGCCCGTCAGATAGCGCGTGCATTGGGCGGAGCGCCGGTGCAAATCGACGGAGGCAAGAAGCCGCTCTATCACGCAGGCGTGGCGATGGCGGCGGGGCACGTGCTGGCGATGGTGGAAGCGGCGGCGCGTTTGCTGATGTCCATCGGGATGAACCGGCGCGAAGCGGTGCGGGCGCTGCTGCCGCTGACGCGTCAGGTGCTGCAAAATTTCGAACGGTTGGGACCGCGAGCCGCCTGGACCGGCCCGCTGGCGCGAGGCGATTACGGAGTGGTCGAGGCACACACAAAAGCATTGCAAAACGCGCCTAAGGAATTTTCGGACGCGTATGAAGCGGTGAACCGTCTTGCGGCGCTGGTCCTGGCGCAGGATACCGCGGGAACACTCGCGGAATTGGATAGATTTTCCGGAAGTAAGAGCGCCAAGGCGAAGGCGACGGGAGGGAACGCGTGAAGCGACTGCAGATTCCAATCGAGAACACTACGTTGGCGAACGGACTGAAGGTTGTGATCGCGCCGGCTACGGCGGCACCGGTGGTGACCGTGGGCGTCTACTACAAGATTGGGTTTCGGCTGGAGCCGCGCGGACGGAGCGGGTTCGCGCACCTATTTGAACACATGATGTTTCAGGGCTCCGCGAACGCGCCGAAGATGCAGCACATCAAGCTGATCAATTCAAGCGGGGGCGTGCTGAATGGCTCGACACACTACGACGTGACGAATTATTACGAAGCGGTGCCGTCGAACGCGCTGGAGCGCGTGCTGTGGCTGGAGGCGGACCGCATGCGCGCGCTGAAGGTGGACGACGAAAATTTGAAGAACCAGCGCGATGTCGTGAAAGAAGAAGTGCGCGTGAACGTGATGAACCAGCCTTACGGCGGATTCCCCTGGCTGGACATGCCGCCGATCGCGTTCCGGAACTGGGCGAATGCCCACAATTTTTATGGAGATTTTGCGGACTTGGACGCGGCGAACCTCGTGGACGTGCAGGCATTTTTCAGGACCTACTACGTGCCAAACAACGCGGTGCTGCTCCTGCTGGGCGATGTACAACCGGCCGAGGGAATCGCGCTGGCGAAGAAATATTTCGGTGACATTCCCGCAGGGGCGGCGCCGCCATTCGCGGATCCGAGCGAGCTGGAACAGACGGAAGAGCGGCGTGGCGAGGTAGAAGAGAAATTCGGGACGCTGCCGGCCATAGCGATTGGGTATCGTGTGCCGGCCCGGCGAGCGGCCGACTGGTGCGCGATGGCGCTGTTGGACCAGGCTCTCCACGGCGGGCGAGCGGGTCGGCTCTATCGCGAACTGGTTTTGGAAAAGCAACTGGCGGTGGAAGTGGACGGCGGCATCGAAGATATTTTCGGGTACAACGGGCCGACACAAATGGTGACGCGAATCCTGCACAAGCCGGAGTATTCGAGCGAGGTCACGCTGGCGGCGTTTGAGGCAGTGATTCGCGAGGTGCAGGAGAGAGGAATCAGCGAAGACGAATTGGAGCAGCTCAAAGTGAAATGGCAATCGGATTATTATTCGTTACTCGAGGGGGGACGCGGAGGCATGCCTCGGTATGGCTTGATGCACTTGCTCGCGTGCTTCACGCTGTTTGACGGGGAGCCGCAACTCGTGAACACGATTCTGGACGGATTTTTGGCGGTGAAGAAAGAAGAGATACAGGCAGTCGCAAAGAAATATTTGCGGACGGAAAAGCGAGCAATTGTTTTCCGAAAGCCGGTGAATGCCGGTTCACCCCCGGATGCGGGCGTGAAGGAGGCAGCGTAATGGCAACCCGCGTGGCGGAAATTGCTAAGGGGGTACCGCCACTCTCGGAAGAGAGTCAGGTGACTTGGCCGAAGCGGACACGAGCACGGCTGGCGAACGGATTGGAAGTCG
This sequence comes from Candidatus Acidiferrum sp., assembly GCA_035544995.1. Taxonomy (GTDB): domain Bacteria; phylum Acidobacteriota; class Terriglobia; order Acidiferrales; family UBA7541; genus Acidiferrum. Next base: position 38,680 of record DASZZI010000066.1, on the reverse strand, counting down.
TGCTGGCGGAGTCGCGTGCGGTGCCGAAGTTTCATGGCGAGTTATTGTTCCGCTCGGGCAACGCAGCGGTGGTAGATCGCGCGCCGGGACTTGCGGAGATCACGGCGACGGTAGTGCGCACGGGAACGTCGAAGCGCGCAAGCCGTCAGATTGAGGAAGATTTGCGGAGAATCGGCGCGGACCTTTCATCGAGCGCAGGGGCGGACACGAGTGGGATTTCATTTGCCGGTTTGTCAGAATATGTGGAGCTGCTGCTGGGTCTGGTGAATGAATTGGCGCGAGCTGCGGCGTTTCCGGAAGCGGAGTTCGATCGCGAACGGCGGCAGATGCTGGAGGGAGTGAAGCTCGAGAGGACGCAGCCCGGGTTCTTAGCAGGCGAGCGGCTGAGAAAAGTCTTGTTTGGGGCACATCCCTACGCGCAGGTGGCGCCCAGCGAAGAACAGGTGGCGGCGTTCAGGCGAGACGATTTGATGGCGGTGTACAGAGAGTTTTACACGCCGGAGAACGCGCTGCTGCTCCTCGTAGGAGATTTTGATTCCGCAGCGATGCTGAAAGCAGCCGAGAAAGTGTTCGACGCCTGGGCAGGGAAGAAGCCGCAAGCGAAGGGCGCAGCAGCGCCGGCGAATCCGCGCGGGCGGCGCACATACCTGGTGCACGTGCCGGGCGCGGTGCAGACACAGATTTTGGCAGGGTGCCACGCGATCACCCGGAAGCATCCGGACTGGGTGAAGCTAGGATTAGCGAATAGCTTGTTCGGCGGCGCGTTCAATTCGCGGCTGGTGATGAACATCCGCGAGGACAAAGGCTACACGTACAGCCCGCGGAGCGGCGTGACCGCACTGCGGCAGCATGGCTATTTTTCGATTTCGGCGGCAGTGCGGAATGGGGTGGTGGCAGCGTCGCTGACGGAAATTTTCTATGAGCTCGACAAGCTGCGCGCATTGCCAGTGCCGGAAGCCGAACTTGCGGATGCGCAGAATTATTTGAGCGGCGTTTTTTCGATGGGGTTGGCGACGCAAGAGGGATTGCTGTCGCAACTCGTGACCGTCGAGCTCAACGAATTGCCGCAGGATTATCTCGAGACGTACCGCGAGAAAGTGCGAGCGCTCACGCCGGAGGATTTGCTGGCTGCGGCGAGGAAGTATCTCGATTCGGCGAACATGCAGATTGTTATGGTTGGCGACCGCGCGCAAATTGAACCGCAAGCCGCGCTTTTCGGCGAGCTTGAAGTCTACGACGCGCACGGGAAACGTCTCGACTAGCTGGCCGCGTCCTCTCAGTTATTGATTTAAGGACGTATTCGATGCATTATGGAGACGCAATGGCGCGGCGGTCACCAGCGATCCGGCTCATCCTTTCTTCTCTTTTCCTCTCGATTGTTTTTTCGACGGTCGTCCTCTCCGCGACAAAGAAGCCGCCGCTGAAGCCGGTGAACATCAATACGGCGACGTCGGAGGAACTACAGCAAGTTCCGGGGATTGGGCCGGCGACAGCGGAAAAGATTTTGCAGATGCGGAAATCATACGGCTTATTCAAGAGCGTGGATGATTTGCTGTCGATTCGCGGGATCGGAAAAAAACGCTTGGACAAGATGCGCAAGTACCTCACCGTTGGGAAGCCAGCGCCTCCGAAGCCCACGCAACCATCGACGAAGCCCGCTCCTTCTCAAGAGAAGTCATCGGACAAACCGTGATAAAGATTCCGCGTTTCGCTCGAAATGCCGGCGCCGGTAGTGATTCCTGCCTGCATTGAAATATTTCCGCCTCCAGCGCTGTAGCAAGGACGCGATATATCGCGCCCCTGCGGTTATTTTCGAGACAATCGAGCATGACGGCCAGCACGGATAATTATAGAGTTTGGTGGGTGGGGCGCGGTGTTTCGATGCGCAGAGGTACTTGATCTGCGATGCGGATGCCGTAGCCTTCGAGGGCGACGACTTTCTTGGGGTGATTGGTGAGGACGCGAATGTCCTTGAGGCCGAGATCAATTAGAATCTGCGCGCCGATGCCGCTCTCGTGCTGCACCATGCGCTGGCGAGCGGGCTCGCGGTCGAGCTGGCCGCGGGAATGAAAATGAATCTGCGGTAGCGCTCCTGGCTCAGCGGAAGACTCGATGCCGAAACCCCGGCCGGTGTGGTGGAGGTAAAGGAAAACACCACGGTCTTCCCTGGCGATGGCAGCGAGGGACCGCGAAACGAGCTCGGAGCAATCGCACGAGGTTGAGCCGAAGACATCGCCGGTGAGGCAATGGGAATGAACGCGAACGAGGGCGGGGGTGGAGCCTTCCAGGTCACCGCGAATCAGGGCTATGTGCTGGTCATGATCGACATCGCTCGCGTAGGCAATCATCCGAAAATCGCCGTAGCGAGTGGGTAGAACAGCTTCTGCGATGCGGCGAACGTAGCGTTCGTGCTGCATGCGGTAGCGGATGAGGTCCGCGACGGTGAGCATCTTGAGGTTGTGCTGCTGGCAAAATTCGAGGAGCTGCGGCACACGGGACATCGTGCCGTCTTCGTTCATGATTTCGCAGATGACGCCGGAATCGTTGAGGCCGGCGATGCGTGAAAGATCGACGGAAGCTTCGGTCTGGCCGGCACGGACGAGGACGCCGCCATTGCGCGCGCGAAGAGGGAAGATATGGCCGGGCCGCGCGAGGTCCTGGGGCTTCGTTTTTGGATCGATGGCCGCGAGGATGGTGGTCGCGCGGTCGGCGGCGCTGATGCCCGTGGTTACTCCGAATCTTGCATCAATGGCCTCGCAAAAGGCAGTGCCATGGGCAGATGTGTTGATGGGAGACATCAGGGGGAGGTGGAGATCGTCGCAGCGCTGCTCGGTGAGCGTGAGACAAATCAGGCCGCGGCCGTACTTGGCCATGAAATTGATGGCGTCGGGAGTGATTTTTTCGGCGGCCATGGTGAGGTCGCCTTCGTTTTCGCGGTCCTCGTCGTCGACCAGGACGATCATGCGCCCCTGACGAATTTCTTCGACGCCTTCCTCGACGCTGGCGAATTGTGATCTGGTATCGAACACTGGCTACCCTCTGACTCCTAGTTTACCGATTTTGATGAATCTAGAGCCATTAAAGTCGTTTCGGTGTAATCAGGGGCCGGATACTTGAAGCCCAGGCGCCCCGACCCGGTCGGGGTAAACGCCACCGGCGTCTGGCGTGCCCGGCCCGTTTTTTGCGCAAGGCCTATCTCGGACCGAAAGGTCCGCTCCCCCAAAGAGAGACATTTTGTTAGCGGAGGAAGGACGAGAGGAGGTGGAAAAGGGTCGCGCCGATGAGTGCGGCGCCGGGGATGGTCATCACCCAGGCGAAGACGATGCGGCGAGTGACGCCCCAGCGGACCGCAGTCAGGCGGCGGGAAGCGCCAACGCCGACAATGGCGCCGGTGATCGTGTGCGTGGTGCTGACCGGGATGCCGAAATGCGCCGTGCCCCACAGCGTCAGCGCACCGGCGGTCTCCGCCGCGAATCCGCCGAACGGCGTGAGCTTGGTGATGCGCTGGCCCATCGTTTTGATGATGCGCCAGCCTCCCGCCATCGTGCCTCCACCCATGGCGAGGTGGCAGCAAACAATAACCCAGTAGGGGACGGCATACGTTTTCATGAGGCCGCCGGCGACGAGGGCGGTGGTGATGATGCCCATGCCCTTTTGTGCGTCGTTGGTGCCGTGGCCGAGGCTGTAGGCAGCGGCAGAAAAAAGTTGCAGGCGGCGGAACCAGCGGTCAACTTTCAGAGGGCGTTGGCGGCGCACGATCCAGCTGGTGGCTACGGTCACGACCGTACTGACGAAGAAGCCGATCACTGGCGCAAGGAAGATGAACAGCACCGGTTTGGTCCAGCCATGAAGAATGAGGGCGCGAAAACCGACGTGCGCAACGGCGGCGCCGCCGTAGCCGCCCATGAGTGCGTGTGAGGAACTGGTGGGGAGACCCAGGATTAGAGTGATCAGGTTCCAGGTGATGGCGCCGAGAAGTCCTGCCAAAAGGACTTTTTCATTGACCAGTTCGATGTGCACCATGCCTTTGCCGATGGTGTTGGCGACGGCGGTGCCGAAGACGAAAGCAGCGATGATATTCCAGAAAGCGGCCCAGACGACGGCGCGGAAAGGCGTGAGGACGCGCGTGGACACGACCGTGGCGATGGAATTGGCAGCGTCGTGCCAGCCATTGGAAAATTCGAAGGCAAGAGTGAGGCCGATGACGACGAGGAGGAGAGTGAAGCTATCCACGGCACTCGCCCCCCAATTCGGAGGGTACGAAGAGAGATTTCTCGCTTCGCGCGAAATGACAGGGTTTCAATTTCGGCTGAAATGCGTCAAAAGGAGACATTGGCAGGATCAGGCGCTCTTGAGGATGACGCCTTCGATGACGTTGGCGACGTCTTCGCACTTGTCGACGGCGGTCTCGATGACTTCAAAGATTTCTTTCCACTTGATGATCTGCACTGGGTCTTTTTCTTCGTCGAAGAGCTGCGCAATCAGAGTGCGGCAGAGGCGGTCGCTTTCGTTTTCGAAGCGGTTGATCTCAATACAGTGCTTTAGAGCATTCTCCGGCGTCTCAATAGCGTGAACCGCGGCTGCGACTTCGGCGGTGGCCGACAGCAGAACCTTGGTCAGCTCCACGGTGCCGGTCCGGACCACGTCCACACGGTAGAGGACGAAGCGGCTGGCGGCGGCATCAATCAGGTCGATGACATCGTCGAGCTGGCTGCAAAGTTCGTGGATGTCTTCCCGGTCGAAGGGCGTGATAAAGGTCTGGTTCAGCTTGGTAAGAATGCTATGGGTAATTTCGTCGCCTTCGTGCTCGACGGCTTTGATGATTTGCACCTGTTCCGGCACACCCGTGTAGTGCTCGAGCATCTGGACGAGAGATTTTGCCCCAGCATGGATGTTTGCCGCCTGTTTGCGAAAAAGGTCGAAGAAACCCTCTTCGCGCGGCAATAGCCGCTCCAAAAGTCCTGGCATGGTGTGTGGCTCCCCCCTGAGGAGCCGCGATGAGGCAGGGAGACGATAACAAAGTGAAGGGACAGAGGCAAGGAAGGGGAACAGTTCTTAGCTTTCAGTATTTGATTCTGAGTCAGAACACAAAAGAGGGCGTTCCGGTGAACCGGAACGCCCTGAAAGCGGGCGGGGCAAGCCCCGTCCCTACACTGAGGAATTGAGCGACGCGTTTTAGTACATGCCGCCCATGCCGCCTGCTCCCGGGCCCCCGCCGGCAGCGGCCGCCTTCTTGTCGTCTTCCTTGAGCTCGGCCACAAGCGCTTCGGTGGTGAGCATCAATCCCGCGATGGAGGCTGCGTTCTGCAGCGCCAGGCGGGTGACCTTGGCCGGGTCGATGACGCCCATCTTGACCATGTCGCCGTACTCGCCGGTTTCCGCGTTGAAGCCGAAGTTTTCTTCCTTCGACTCGCGGATCTTGCCGATCACGACAGCGCCTTCGAAGCCGGCGTTGTGCGCGATCTGGCGGGCAGGCTCTTCGAGGGCGCGCTTGACGATGTTCACGCCAACATGCTCGTCCTCATTGACCTTGAGCTTGTCCAGCGCGGGGATGCAACGGAGCAGCGCCGTGCCGCCACCGGCAACGATGCCTTCCTCGACGGCCGCGCGAGTGGCATGCATGGCGTCTTCGACACGCGCCTTCTTTTCCTTGAGCTCGGTCTCGGTGGCTGCGCCGACCTTGATGACGGCGACGCCGCCGACCAACTTGGCAAGGCGCTCCTGGAGCTTTTCCTTGTCGTAGTCGGAGGTGGTGTTTTCGACCTGCTGGCGGATCTGCTTGACGCGCCCCTCGATCTCGGAAGGCTTGCCCGCGCCTTCGATGATCGTGGTGTTGTCCTTGTCGATGGTGAGCTTCTTGGCGCGGCCGAGATCCTCAAGCTTTACGTTTTCCAGCTTGATGCCGAGATCCTCCGTGATGGCCTTGCCGCCGGTTAGGGTGGCGATGTCTTCGAGCATGGCCTTGCGGCGGTCGCCAAAGCCAGGGGCCTTGACGGCGGCGCACTGCAGCGTGCCCCGGAGCTTGTTGACGACGAGCGTGGCGAGGGCCTCGCCTTCGACGTCCTCAGCGATGATCAATAGAGGCTTGCCCATCTTGGCGGTCTGCTCGAGCAGGGGGAGCAGGTCCTTCATCGAGCTGATTTTCTTTTCGTGGATGAGGATGCGCACGTCCTCGAGGATGCATTCCATGCGGTCGGGGTCGGTGATGAAGTAAGGCGAGAGGTAGCCGCGGTCGAACTGCATACCTTCGACCACTTCCAGCGTCGTCTCCATCGTCTTGGATTCCTCGACGGTGATGACGCCGTCCTTCCCGACCTTCTTCATGGCTTCGGCGATGATGCCGCCGATTTGTTTGTCGTTGTTGGCGGAAATCGTGCCGACTTGGACGATCATGTCACCCTTAACGTCCCGGTGGAGCTTCTTAATCTCTTCCACAGCGACTTCGACAGCCTTCTCAATGCCCCGTTTGAGGGCGGTCGGGCTGGAGCCGGCGGCTACCGTCTTGACGCCCTCACGGAAGATGGCCTGCGCGAGCACGGTCGCGGTGGTCGTGCCGTCGCCGGCAACGTCGGAAGTCTTGGAAGCGACTTCGCGGACCATCTGCGCGCCCATGTTCTCGAGGGGATCCTGCAGCTCGATTTCCTTGGCAACGGTCACGCCGTCCTTGGTGATGACAGGCGCGCCGAACTTCTTCTCAATCACTGCGTTGCGGCCCTTGGGGCCGAGAGTGATCTTCACTGCGTCGGCGAGAGCGTTCACGCCGCGCAAAATCGCCTGGCGGGACGCCTCACCTGTAACAATCTGCTTCGCCATACTGGTAATTCCTCCTGATATTTTGCTCGAGTTCCTTGTGATACCGATGCCGGGCCGAAGCCCGGCGCTACATGAAAAACGGAACTACTTCCTTGCAGCCTTCGCAGCGCCGCTCAGCTTCGCCAGAATTTCTTCTTCCCGAAGGATGAGGAATTCCTGGTCTTCGATCTTGATTTCCGTCCCGCCGTACTTGCCGAACAGGACACGGTCGCCGACTTTGACGTCCAGCGGGATCAACTCGCCCTTCTCACGCTTGCCAGCGCCGACGGCGATTACTTCGCCCTCCATGGGCTTTTCTTTTGCAGAGTCAGGGATGATGATGCCACCCTTGACGCTTTCCTTTTCCTCAATGCGCTTCACGATTACACGGTCGTGGAGCGGAGTCAGAGTCACTGCCATCTTGAAAGAACCTCCGTAGGTGATCTTGCGGTTTAGACTAAGGCCTGGGAGCGAAAAGGGGAATTAGCACTCCTCATAGCCGACTGCTAATATAGCAGAAAATTCTGTCATGTCAAGGATTTCCCGGACATTCTGAATAAATCCCACACATCTGTTTTTTCTAGCTAAACCATGTGTTTTCTAGTAGATAAGAAGTGCAAGAAAAATATGGCACTTGGCGATTGTCGTGCGGCTTGGGCCGGCGTAGAATCCGACACGCGGGAGGCGTATGGGATCACTCGTCTACCTTCGACTGATTGGGTACACGGCCGGAACGCTGCTACAGCTCTTCTGGATGGTGGTGATCCTCGGCTACCGGAGGCAGCGGAATTTCGAACGCGTCTTCTTCTTTCTCTGCCTGGCATTGTTCTTTTTTTACGGTGGTTCGCTACTGGCGCTGAATGCGCAGATCCATTATGTGACGCCACCGGCGCTTCTCCAGTCGTTTGTCGTCACGCTGCTGTGCGCTGGGTTGAGCCTTCTGCCGCCGCTGCTGATCCATTTGCATCTGGAATTTGCCGAGACGCGCGGGATGCTGCGGAGCCGCCCCCTCAAACGCGTGGTGCTATCTGTGGCCTATGCGCCGGTGCTTTACTTCGCACTGCGAGTATACCCGCAGCTGGCGACCACCGCCGGATTCAATTTCCTGATTCCAGGAAATGCGCTCGGACGCGGGTATGGTATTTGGCTGGGCTTAGCGATGCTGATCAGCGCCTGGTGGGAGATGAGGTTCACCTTGCGCGCGCCGGATCAGCCGCAGCGGATGTTTCATAGCTACCTGGCGGCGATTTTTGTCGCTGGCGCAGCGATGATTCTCTATCTGCACGATTTTGGCGGACCTCTGCCGCCATCGCTTGCCGCCGGCATCACCGTCACGCTCGCCCTGGTGGCGATTGTGCCATCGGCCCTCCTCATCTACCTCGAGCTTCGTTACAAATTCCTTCAAATCGGGCGTCAAACAAATCTCGTTTATGCAGTAACGGCGACATTTTTGGCGCTGTTGTACTTGAGCCTCGTCCGGCGAGTAAGCGTTTGGCTCGAGCCCGTTTTGCCGCCTGAAGCGTCGGCATCGATCCTATTGTTTCTGCTGGTGATTTTTATCGAGCCGTTGCAGCGGTTTCTCGGACGAAGTCTGCGGAAAACCGTGCTCCGGGAAATGGATCGCGTGCAGCGTGTGACTGCGGAGATCCAGCACGAGGCTCGCCAGGGGAGTCTTGCAGGCCTGGTGCAGTTCATCGGGAGACGAATCCGGGAGGAGTTTGAACTTTCCGAAGCGCACTTGGCGCTTGCGAATCGCGCGGGGAACGGCGAGGGACACACCTATTCTGATTTCAGCGGCAACATCGGGTTTCCGATCGGGCAGGCGGACCGCGCGCTTGGCGTCTTGGAGGTAAAACCGCACGGCGCGGGCCTGTCAGGCGAGACGCGCGCGGCGCTGGAGTTTTTGTGCGAGCAGTTGCCGGGAGCGCTGGATTTGTGCCGGTTGATCGAAGAGAAGCTGCATCTGGAAAGGGAATTGGCGGAGCGCGAACGGCTCGCGCTGGTAGGGCAAATGGCGGCGAGCATTTCGCACAACTTAAAAAACCCGTTGGGATCGATCAAGACGATTCTGCAGGTGCAGATGGAAAGCGCGGAGCTGCCGGAATCGATGCGGGGCGAAACGAAGATGGTGCTGGACGAGATCGGGCGGCTCGCGACGAAGCTGAATCAATTACTGCAATTCAGCAGGCCCGCGGTGCGTGCGGAAAGCGTGGCCGCGAACTGTGATGCAAAGGCAGTTGTGGAAGAGGTTGCGAGCGTGTTGAGGCACGAGGCGGAGTGGCGCGGCATCGTGCTTGGAACGGAATTTCCAGACGGTAGCCTGAAGGTGGCTGCAAGCGCGGAGGCGATGAGCGACATCGCATCCAATTTGCTGGTGAACGCGCTCGAAGCCGCGCCGCGTGGGGGACACGTGAGTGTTCGGATGACCGAAGATAACGGCGGTTGCGCACTGGTCGTGCAAGATGACGGGCCGGGAATTCCGGCGTCCGCGAAAGAAAAAGTTCTTCAGCCATTTTTTACGACGAAGTCGCAGGGAACGGGGCTGGGATTGGCGATTGTGGCGCGCCGCGTGGCGGAATCTGGTGGGCGGTTGGAGTGGGACAGCCCCGTCAAAGATGGCCACGGAACGCGATTCCGCGTGACGCTGCTGCGGGCCGGCGAACGCGAACTGAACGCGGGCAATGAGGGCCAGGAGACGAAATGAAAGCGATCCTAATTGTGGATGACGAGCCGGCGGCGCGTTACGGGCTGCGGCGCGCGCTGGAGGCGAAGTATCGGGTGGCCGAAGCCGATTCCGCGGAGGCCGCACGCGAGGCGCTGCATCGAGAGCATCCGGACCTGGTTCTGCTCGACTTGGTTTTGCCGGGAGAGAACGGCCTCGCATTTTTGCGATGGATGCGCGAGCAGGGGAGCGAAGTACCCGTCCTGATGGTATCGGCGCTGGACACCGCGAAAACTGCGGTGGAGGCGCTACAACTTGGCGCAGCGGATTATCTGGTGAAAGGTTTCGAGCTGGAAGAGCTACGGCAGCGCGTGGCGAAGCTGCTGAAGCTGGCGACGCTGGAAAAAGAGAACGATGCGTTGCGGCGGCGGCTGACTACAGAAGGGCAATTCGGGCAAATGATTGGACGCTCGGCGGAGATGCGGCGGGCGTTTGAGATGGCGGATCGCGTGGCGCCGACGGATTCGACGGTGTTGATTCTCGGTGAGAGCGGAACAGGGAAGGATCTGCTGGCCCAAGAGATTCATACGCGCTCACCGCGCACAAATAAGGCGTATGTGGCGGTGAATTGCGCAGCACTGCCGGAGACGTTGATCGAATCGGAGTTATTTGGGTATGAACGCGGCGCGTTCACAGGTGCGGCGCAACAGAAAAAAGGCAAGTTTGAGCTGGCGTCGGGCGGAACTCTGTTTTTGGACGAGATTGGAGACATGAATCCGGTAACGCAGGCCAAGGTGTTGCGGGCGCTGGAAAATCGGACCATCGAGCGGCTCGGAGGGATACAAACGATTCCCGTGGATGTGCGCGTCATCAGCGCGACGCATCGCGATCTGCAGGCGGAGATTCGCGCGGGAAAGTTTCGCGAAGATTTGTTCTATCGGCTGCGGGTGGTGACGATTCAGCTACCGCCACTACGTGCGCACAAAGAAGATATCGCGGTGCTGGCAGAGGCATTTCTGCAGATGCACGGTGCGCACCTGGGGCGGACGGCGCGGCTGAATCGCGAGGCGGCGACGGCGATCGAGAAGTACGACTGGCCAGGAAATGTGCGCGAGTTGAAGAACGCGCTGGAGCGCAGCCTGGTGTTGTGCCGCGGCGAGGAGATTGGCGTGGAGGATTTGCCAGACGAAGTGGCGCGCGGGGAGATTGTTTCAAACAAACACGCTGGCGATCAGCAGGACAATGGCTTCGGCGAACGTGACTTTCGCGCAGCGAAGCGCAAATTTGAAGTGGCGTATTTGACGAAGCAGTTGGCGGACCACCGCTGGAACGTTTCACGGACGGCGGCAACCATCGGATTGCACCGGCAGAGCCTGCAGGAAAAATTGCGGGAATTGGGGATCCGGCGGCCCGGCAGAGGGCCGGTCGGAGACGAGGAATAAAGAGCAAGCTCGCGAGAGAGGAATTCTGCGTAGGGCACGATATATCGTGCCCCTAGGTTGCCGCGTGCCACGGCTTCCTCCGAAAGGCGTAAGGTGACTCCCGAACACATGGTCGGTTACGTACTCGCGGGAGGTGCCAGCTCTCGCTTCGGTCAGGATAAGGCGCTCATCGAGGTCGGAGGGAAGCCGATGCTCGTGCGAATGTGCGAGCTGCTTCGCGGCGTAGTGAACGAAGCGAATGTGGTGGCGCCGCCGGAGAAGTACCTGAGCATCGGCGTAAAGAGCGTGGCGGACCTGTGGCCTGGCGAAGGGCCGCTGGGCGGGATTGTGACGGCGCTGCTGAACACCTGGAAAAGCGATCCGCAATGCGAGTGGAATTTGATCGTGAGTTGCGATATGCCGTTTCTGACGCGGGAGTGGCTCGCGTATCTCGCCGAACGCGCTTTGAAGAGTTCGGCACAAGTGGTGCTGCCGCATTCGGCGCATGGACCGGAGCCGCTGTGCGCGTGCTACCGGACGGATGCCGGGCCGGCCCTGCGAGCGGTGTTCGAACGCGGGGTGCGAAAGGTCACCGACGCATTGAAACAGGTGAAGACGGAAGTGCTTGACGCAGCGGACTGGAAGCGATTTGATAGCGCGGGACGGTTGTTCTGGAATATGAATACGGCGGCGGATTTCGAAGAAGTGCGCCGGGTTTGGGAAGCGGAGCGAGCGTGAGCGAGGCTGCCATTACGGGCCGCGAGGCGGTTAATTTTTTCGAGTTTCGCGATGTGTGCAAGTCGTTCGACGAGCGGCTGGTGCTGGATCACGTCAGCTTCTCAGTGAAGCGCGCAGAGACTTGCGTGATCATGGGGCGCAGCGGCGTGGGCAAGTCAGTTTCTCTGAAGCACATCATGGGATTTCTGAAGGCGGATTCAGGACGGATCTTTATCGACGGGCAGGACGTCACGGATTTCCGGGAAGCGGATTTTGAAGAAGTGCGGCGAAAAGTGACGATGGTGTTTCAATCGGGAGCGCTGTTCGACTCATTGACCGTCGGCGAGAACATTGCGTTTCCATTGGAAGGGCAGCCTGGACTGACCGATGAAGACGTCGACGCCTATGTGGGAAAGCTCGCCGCGATGCTCGAAGTGGAAGCTGTCCTCGATAAGTTGCCGAGCGAGCTCTCTACGGGGACGAAGCGCGCCGTCGCGATCGCCCGGGCGCTGGCGCAGAATCCGGAAGCGATTTTGTTCGACGAGCCGACAACGATGGTCGATCCGATCATGGCCGGGCACATGGGCGACTTGATTTTACGGTTGAAGGAGATGTTTCATCGCACTTCGATCGTGGTGACGCACGACACGCACCTGGCCAGAAAGCTTGCGGATGTGGTCGTGTTTCTGCAGGAAGGCAAAGTTTCTTTCTTCGGCCCCTGGGAAGATTTCGAAAACTCGAAAGATGCGTTTCTTCACAATTTCCGCATGCAGGACGAATTGATTCCCTCGATGGACATCACCCTGTGAGCGCTCCCGCGGACGGAACTTCCGATCCAATCAAACAATTACGGAAGGAAATGGGCTTCTGGGATGTGCTCCTCTTCAACATCGCCACTGTTCTGGGACCGCGCTGGATTGCCGCCGCGGCGCATAACGGCACGTCTTCCATCAGTTTGTGGATTCTAGCGGCGCTTCTCTTCTTCGTGCCGACTGCCCTAGTGATCACCGAACTCTCCACGCGATTTCCCCACGAGGGCGGCTTGTACGTGTGGTCGAAGGAAGCCTTTGGCGATTTTCATGGCTTTGTTGCGGGATGGACGTATTGGATCTATACGATGTTTTATTTTCCCGGGCTTTTGCTGGCGAGCGCAGCGATGGGAGCCTATATCGGGGGCAGCTCCTGGGGACATCTGGCGCAAAACCGGGCGTTTTTGATGGGTGGGTCGCTCTTCTTGTTGTTCGTTGCCGTGGGGATGAACATCGTGGGGCTGAATGTAGGGAAGTGGCTGCAGAATGCGGGAGGTGTAATGACCTACGTTCCCCTTCTGCTGCTGGTCGCTACCGGCGGAGTCGTCTGGCTGCGCTACGGTTCGGCGACGCATTTCACCTGGGCGAACATGATGCCGCAATGGAATTGGGCAACGGTTAATTTTTGGCCGCAGATTCTTTTCGCGTTTGCCGGGCTGGAGCTCGTCTCGGCGATGAGCGATGAGATTCACGACGCGCGCCGGACTTTGGCGCGCGCGATCTGGGGTTCGGGAATTTTGATCGCGATAATCTACATTGTGGGAACTTTCGCGGTCCTGGCGATCTTGCAGGATGCGCAAATCGATCCGAAGTCAGGGGTGTATCAGGCGCTTGCGGTCGGATCGGAAGCGCTGAAAATAGGATTGGTCGGCATGATCGCGGCGTTTCTCGTCACCTTCGGAAATGCCGGCGGCATCGGGAGCACGGTGGCGGGAATCGCTCGCGTACCTTTTATCGTTGGCGTCGATCGCTACTTGCCGGCGGCATTCGGAAAGATTCATCCGAAGTGGCGGACGCCATATGTTTCGATCCTCGTGCAGGCCGGAATTTCGTTGGCCCTGCTGCTTGTGAGCAATATCAACGAGACGACCAGCGGTGCGTATCAGATTTTGGTTGATGCCGCGACGATCTTGTACTTCCTTCCATTCCTTTATATGTATGCTGCAGTGATAAAGCTGGCGGGGCGGAAAGACCGCCGCGAGAATGAACATGCGGTGTTAATTCCTGGCGGGAAAATCGGTGTATGGATCGCAGGCGGACTGGGATTCCTGGTGACATTGGGCGGCATTGCTCTGTCATTCATCCCGCCGGGCGAATCAGCCAATAAATATCTGTTCAGCGTGAAATTGATCAGCGGCACCGTAATTGCCGTCGGCCTCGGGCTGATCCTTTATTACCGCGGCGTGCGCGCGAAAGCGAGAGAAGCGGCCATTTGATCCGTGCTGGCGTTGCCGGCGCGACTCAGTAAATCGACCACACTCCTGGCGTGGCGAGCTCGAGAAGATTGTTGTCCGGGTCGCGGAAATAAATGCTGGTGCCGCCGCGCGGCCAGTGAATGCGAACCTCGATCGTGATTCCGTACAGGGCCAGATGCTGTTCCCAAACAGCAAGGTCATCCGCAGAAATCGAGAAAGCGAAATGTAGCGCTCCATTGCCGTCGTGCGGGCCGAGCGTGCCAAAGGGCAGTTGTGTGACGCAATTCGATGCGCCACGCTTGAATAGCAGCAGGACGCTGCGTCCAGCGACGCTATAGGCGCGCAGGCGGTCATCGCCATGCATCTGCGTAAGGCTGAATAGCTCTTCGTAAAAACGAGAAGAACGATCCAGGTCATCAACATAAAGAGATGTTTCGATCACGCCGGTGAGAGCGGGCATGCTAGAAACCTTCTTCGATGAGGCGAGAGAGCGTAATCGATTCCGCAGACGGCGCCTCGCGCGCTTCGAGGTAACGCTCGACATATTTTCCCAGAATGTCGCCTTCGAGATTGACCGCGTCGCCGGGTTTGCGATCGCGCAAATTGGTCTGCTCGTAGGTGCAGGGGATGACGGCGACTTCAGCGATGCGGTTGTGCCAACGGGCGACGGTGAGGCTGATGCCGTCGATTGTGACGGAGCCCTTCGGAACGATGTAGCGCGCAAAATCTTCGGGAACTTGCACGCCCAACCACCAGTTATCGCCTTCGGGAGTGAGATGCGTGACGCGGCCTATGCCGTCGACATGCCCCAGAACGAAATGGCCGCCAAATTCCTTTCCGGCGGTGAGAGGCCGCTCAAGATTCACTCGGGCGCTAGGCTTGAGAGTGCTGAAGGAGGTCTTCGCAAGAGTTTCTCCGGAAAGATCGGCTGAAAAGCGCTCTTTGTCGAGAGACGCGACAGTGAGGCAGCAGCCGTTGACGGCAACGCTGTTGGAGATTGCGAGCGACAGCGCGACGCTGGGTGCATGGATGGTGATGCGGCCGCCGCTCCGGCCTGAGCTGAGCGACTCGATTGTGCCTACATGCTCAATGATTCCGGTAAACACGGGATCTCCACTTCGACCATTATCAGGCCTACTTGGATTCTAGCCTAGTGGACGGAAAACGTTTCTTTTGAGCAGACAGCGGGACCGCCTTGCGACAGCGAGACGTGGGATTTCTGTGCAGATCATCGAGGACGCGTGATGGAGCTTTTCTGGGCCGTGACGGCGATCCTCTTGTGAGCCGTTACCAATTCCGGCCGTTCCTCACCAACGGAGATTTCGCTCAGCTTCTGGAAGTAGCGATCGGCAACGGTGGAGTTACCCGCAGCGTCGGCGGCGCTGGCAGCGCCGAACAGCGCATTGAACCGGTTCGGTGTGACCTTGAGAACGGTTTCGTACTCCGCGAGAGCATCCTGAGGCTGCTTCTCCAGTAGAAGCAACTCCGCGAGCATTTCTCGCGCGGGCGTGACCGCTCCTGGCGTGACGGCGTCCTTGTCCATGCTTTCTTCCAGCTCCGCGGCGGACTTCATTGTGGCTATCGCGTCGCTGCTCTTACCGCTCTTCTCCGCGATCCACGCAGCCACTTCGCGGCGTTGCGCTTCTACCTGATTGGACCAATAGGTATTGTTCTGCTTGGCGATCGTGTCCACGAGGGACGCCAGTGTCTGCTCGGCCTGCGTGGCGCGATCCAGATCACCAGTCCGCGCGCTGCCTTCGCCAACGGCGGCCCAGGTGATCGCTTGCGCCCATGGCACACCCTCTTTTCGGACTTGCAGCTCACTCGCCTGCTTCCAATTTCCAAGCTCGATCGCGCAGCGCGCAGGAATCGCAGCACTCGCATAATTGCCGGTGTGAGTCAGTCCGGCAACAGATGCAAGCGAATTCAGTTTCGCGAGCACCGCCTGGGCTTGTTTTACTTGCCCGCTCTGCAAATACGCGTAGGCCAGGTAGTCCATGGCGTGAAGGCGCTGGTCGCGCGCCTCGCCATTGGTCGAAGTGGCCTCCGCGTCAGTCGCCAGTTTCTCGGATTTCTTGTTGGAGCGAATGGATTCGTCCCACAGCCCAACCCTCGTAAAAATATGGGAAGGCATGTGATTCGCGTGGGCGGAAACAGGTGCGATTTTGGCATACATGCGAGCGGCGCCGAGACCTTTTTCCGCGAGGACCGGATTGTCGTAGCAGTGGATGATGTAGTGGGCGATGCCTGGATGATGCGGTTGCAATTTGAAGAGCGGCTCGAGAATCTCGCCACACTTGCGCTGATTGGCGAAGGTCTTGTCCGTCTTGGGAGCCGTGATATCGAGAGTCAGCGCATGGAAGATCGCGGCTTCGCTGTCCGTCGGATAAGCAGCCTGCAAGGCTCCCATCTTTTGCTCGAAGGCTTTGCCGTGCGCCGCTGCATCCTTGCCATCTTCGCGGTAAATTTCACTTAAGGCATCGATATAGGCCAGTTCACGCGGGTTGGTTTTCGAGATTGCTGCCGCGATGGCTTCCGCTTTTTCGAGAGCTTTGCGGCCGGCGGCGGTGTCCCCGTTTTCCCACAAGCCGTGGTAGTGAGACATAGCCACTCCCCATTGAGCCATCGCGCATTTGGGATCCTGACTGGCGATGTCAGAGAAAGCCTTGAGGGCTTGCTCGTACTGGAAGGAATGGAGCAGGGCGACGGCACGATTGAAGCTGGGGCCGACAGTTTTCGAGCAGGAAGTCGCAAAGTGGACGGAGCCGACCTCTTCGGCCGTCAGCGCATGATGATGCTCGTCGTCACACCAAGCCAACGGCCCCCAGAAGAGAGTCGCACACAGAATACCTGTCGAAAAACGCATAGACCTCCTTCGCCGGGTCCGTCGCACCCAACAGTAGGAAAAGCCTTCTCAACAGAGATTTTCGATTTCGTGTCACTGTGATTCGGGAACTCCCTGAGTCTGGATATTGAGCTTGCGTGCCGCATCCGCGTGACCGAGTTGTACCAGTATTATGCGCGCTGAAACACTCAGGTCAGGGAGAGATCTTTTTCCCCACTTTCGTAACGTATTCTTCCACGATGTACTCATCAACCCAGGTCGCATGGAACGGGCTAACCCCTCCATAGGTAGGTGTCTGCGCCGTCATCTCGCAAGAGTTAGCTTTCTGTTCGGTTGACACGAATATGCGTATTCTATTCCTGTTGATTTTCCGCTTTGTCCGAATGACGAGAGTTTTGGCTTGCGAATCGGAGTTGACAATCTCGTGCCCTTGCTCCTTCGCCACGCTGAGCGCCGCCTCGAAAACTTTCGGGCAGTCGCCAGGGAACTCCTTCTTATGCGGCTCAGCGCGCAAGGCTGGGACAAGGGAGAGCGTAAGAAAGATGAACGTGAGTTGGAGCTTCATGTTTTTTCTTCCCCGCAATCAGTGTCCTAGACAGC
Organism: Candidatus Acidiferrum sp.; assembly: GCA_035544995.1. Classification (GTDB taxonomy): domain Bacteria; phylum Acidobacteriota; class Terriglobia; order Acidiferrales; family UBA7541; genus Acidiferrum. The sequence goes on along the minus strand of DASZZI010000066.1, from coordinate 21,419 downwards.
TTTAGCTAAGTTTGATTGTTCGAAGTATGTGGCGGTTGAAAGGGCAAGTCAACGGGATTGTCTTCGATGAGTGAGCAAAGACAATTTTATTCCCATCTGTTTGCCCTTTAGCACGGCAAACAGATGGGAACGCGGAGACTAACGAGCCGCGTGTGCGGCGGGCTGTGATACTTCCTGCAAAGCCTCGGCGAAAATGCCGAGCGCCTGATCGAGCTGTTGCCGGGTAATGACCAGAGGCGGCTGGAAGCGCACCACGTTGCCATAGGTTCCGCCAACGCCGATCAGCACGCCGCGGCGCAGGCAGGCATCGCGGATGGCCTCGGCTTCAGCGGCGGCCGGCGTCAATTTTTCGTCCTTCACCAATTCCACCCCGATCATCAGGCCGAGTCCACGAACCTCACCGATGAGAGGATTGTGTTTCTGCAATTCGCGCAGCTTGCCCATGACGTAGTTGCCGGATTCGGCAGCTCGGGCGGGCAGGTTTTCCTTCTCCATGAAATCGATGTTGGCCAGTGCCGCTGCGCACGAGATCGGGTTGCCGCCGAACGTGGAGAGATGGTCGCCGGGCTTGTAGGCAGCGGCAATTTCCGGGCGCGTCGTAAAGGCGCTCAACGGGAAGCCGTCCGCGATGCCTTTGGCGGTGACAAGAATGTCCGGCTCTACGCCGTAGTGTTCGATGGCAAACATCTTGCCGGTGCGTCCGAAGCCGGACTGGACTTCGTCGGCGATGAAAAGAATGCCGTGCTGATCGAGGACCTTCTTCACCTCTTTGAAATAGTTGAGCGGCGGCACGATGATTCCGCCCTCACCCATGACGGGCTCGGCGATGAAGGCGGCGACGTCGCCGGAGGTCGCGAATCGGATCGCGTCGTCGATTGCTTTTGCGCATTGCCGGGCGCACTCCTCGGGTTCCCTGGGCCAGAGCGAACGATAGGCATAGGGAGCGGGAGCAAATGCGATGCCCGGCGCGTACGGGCCGCCGCGCTTTTTGCGGCCCTGGTTGCCGGTGATGCTTAAGGCGCCCCAGCTGCGCCCGTGGAAACCGCCGTGAAGCGCGATGAACTCGTGCTTGCCGGTGTACAGGCGGGCAAGCTTCAGCGCGCCTTCGATTGCTTCGGCGCCGCCGTTGCCGAAGAAAGTTTTTGCCTGGCCACGCGGCGCGTTGAGCGCTCTGCGCTCGCCCGTAACGATATGCGCAATTCTCTCCGCGAGATCGGCGACGGGCTGCACGTGATAGAGATACGAGGAGCAGTGGACGAGCTTGTCCATCTGCGCTTTCGCCGCAGCAACGACATGCGGATTGCCATGACCCGAGTTCACGACCGAGATGCCCGCAAAGCAGTCGAGATATTCGCGGCCGTTGACGTCGGTGATGGTAGCGGCGCTGGCCTTGTCTATCACGATAGGTGCGACCGATTTCAGGAAGCCGGTCATTACGTAATCTTTGTATTTCTGGATCGTGTCTGCCATGTGATTCTCGCAGGGCCAAAGGCCCGGTCAGTTTTCTGCGTGAGCGCAAAGTGCTCGGCTCGCCAGCTTGCGTGCGCGCTTTTCCGCGGGGAATTCGATGGAGCGCGCCATCCCGATGTGAGGGCGCTGGCAGCGGTTCATTATACAGGTTGCAGCCGTTTACTAGAACAGGCAGACGTCGAGCTTACCGCTTGTAAACATCGTGGAGATAAGCTTCCACGGCAAAGTCCGGGCCAAATTGCTGGACGCGGACGTTTTGCAAAGGAGCGGCGCTGAGTTTGGACGCATGCGCGAAAGGGACGCTGTCGTTGCCCGCGATTTTGGGGGCGTAGAAGAGGACGAGTTTGTGGACGAGGCCGGCGGCGAGGGCGGCGCCGTTGAGGGTGGGGCCGGCCTCGAGGAGTACGCTGAGGATTTCGCGGCGGCCGAGTTCGGCGAGGACGGCGGAGAGATCAATGTGGCCGCGGTTCGTGCGCGCGTGGACGAGTTCGACGCCAAGAGTTTGCAGCTTGCGCGCTTTTGGAGCCTTCAGCGGCGCCGCGGTGAAAACCAGAAGATCGTCTTCGGCGGTTTCGACGATTCGCGATTTCGGCAACAGGCGCAGCTTCGAATCGAGAACTACACGAAGGAGAGGCCTGCGGCGCGGCAGACCACTGCGGTCGGTGAGGAGCGGATCATCGGCGAGGATCGTGCCGATGCCCGTGACGAGCGCATCGGAGGCATGGCGCATGCGGTGAACTTCGGCGCGAGATTCTTCGGAGGTGATCCAGCCGTGGCTCTTGCGCTTGCTGCGTTTTTCGCCTGGCTTGGGTAAAGCAAGCTGGCCGTCAAGAGTCAAGCCGGCCTTCAGTGTGACAAACGGTTTCTTGGTGCGAATCCAGCCCGCGAAAGATTCGTTCAGGCGACGCGCGTTGTGCTCAAGAAGCCCGGGTTGCACCTCGATGTCAGCGGCGCGAAGACGTTCGAACCCGCGGCCCGACGTGGCGGGATTGGGATCTTCCATTGCAGCGACGACGCGGCAAATGCCCGCAGCGATGATGGCTTCGGTGCAAGGGCCGGTGCGCCCGGTGTGGTTGCAAGGTTCCAAGCTGACGTACAGCGTCGCTCCACGCGCCTTTTCGCCGGCAGTCTTGAGAGCCACGATTTCGGCGTGAGCTTGCGAATCATACTGATGGAAACCTTCACCCAAGATTTGGCCGTCGCGGACGACGACGCAGCCAACCGTGGGATTGGGGCTTGCCAGGCCGATGCCTTTGCCGGCCAGGGCCAGCGCGTGTTCCATGAAACGAATGTCGTGTGCGTCCACGGATTCAATCGAAAAGAGAATTGGCGTAGGTCTCGGCGTCGAAGGGAACGAGGTCGTCAATCTGCTCCCCGGTGCCGACAAAGCGAATGGGGAGGCCAAGCTCGCGCGAGATGGCCACGACGATGCCGCCTTTGGCGGTGCCGTCGAGCTTTGTGAGGATGATGCCGGTGACGCCCACCTTGGAGGTGAACTCGCGCGCCTGCGCGAGACCATTCTGTCCGGTGGTTGCATCAAGAACCAACAAAACATCGTGCGGCGCACCGGGGATGATCTTGGCGGCGGTGCGTTTCATTTTATCCAGCTCCGCCATCAAATTGGATTTGGTGTGAAGACGGCCTGCGGTATCGACGATGACGGCGTCGACGTTACGCGCTTTGGCGGCAGCAACCGCGTCGTAGACCACGGCGGCGGGATCGGCGCCGGATTTCTGCTTGATGATCTCGACGCCGTTGCGGTGCGCCCAGATTTCGAGTTGTTCGATGGCGGCGGCGCGGAACGTGTCCGCAGCGCAAAGAACGACGCTGCAGCCCTCCTGCTTCAAGCGATTCGCCAGCTTGCCGATGCTGGTGGTCTTGCCGGCGCCGTTGACGCCAACTATGAAAATCACCCGCGTACCATTGCCGTTTGCCGTAGTCGCAAGATTTGCTATGGCCGTGGATGCTGGAATATTCAAGATGCGTACGATGTGCGCCTTGATTTCGCGCTTGAGCTGAGCGCCGTCGGTGAGCGCGTTGCGGTCGAGTTTTTCACGCACCGCGTCGAGGATTTCGCGAGTCGGCTTTACGCCGAGGTCGGCGGAGAGGAGCGCGGTTTCCAGTTCCTTCAGCAGCGACGGATCGATCTGCCGCTCGCCGAGAAAGAGGTTGTCGACGGTTTCAGAAAGCGCCGCCTTGGTCTTGCTGACGGAGGCTTTCAGCCGATCGAGGAGCGACGGCTCGGTCTTTTCCGGCTTGCCGAAGAGAGAAATCATGCGGTGGAGCACCTTGACGCTGGCGCAACTCAAAATTGTAACAGAAGAGGTGTGAAGGGACCCTGCGGCGGGAATTAGACCTGTACTTCGACGGCGCTGAGACGCAGCTTGCCGGCGGTGATGGCGGATTCGAGGGCGTTGACGATAACGCCATCGAATTTTGTTCCGGTTAGGGTCTTGATTTTCCCAAGCGCGTAGTCGAGATCCATTGCGGACTGGTAAGGGCGGTTCGTGGTCATGGCGTCGAGCGTATCCGCGACAGCGATGATGCGCGCCATGAGCGGAATCTGTTGCGCTTGCAGGCCGTACGGATAGCCGCGGCCATCCATGTGCTCGTGGTGCAACTCAATTCCGGGCAGCATCTCTTTCAGTTGAGAGACGGGGCGCATGATGTTCGCGCCCTTGATGGTGTGTTGTTTCATGAGATCGAATTCTTCCGGCGTGAGCGCACCGGGCTTCTTCAGCACGCGGTCCTCCACGCCGATCTTGCCGACGTCATGCAGCAGTGCGGCAACACGTAGCCTATCCAGCTCTTCGGCGGAGAGCCCCAGTTCACGGGCAATGATCATCGAATATTTCGCGACGCGGCCGGAGTGGCCTCGCGTGTAGGGATCCTTTTCGTCGATGGCCGCGGCGAGCATGCGGATCGAGCCAATGAAAAGCTCGCGATTTTCCTCCGCCGCTTCCTTCAGGCGCTCGATGTACTCTTCGATGTCGCCGGCCATCTTATTGAAGTTTTCCGCGAGCTCGCTGATTTCAGAGGCCCCGCGCACGGGCGAACGCTGATGAAATTCGCCGCGGCTGATGGCTCGCGTCGAGGCCGCCAGTCCGCGAATCGGGCCGCTGATGCCGACGGCGAAAAAGTAGCCGACGAGGATCGCGGCCAGCACCACAACGCTGACGAAAGCGAGCGCCTGGCGATTGAGCTCGGTCACACCGGCGTCGGTGCGCGCTTGATCGAGGCTGCGCTGCGCCACAACCGCCCAGTTGGCTTCCGGAAACGTGCTATAGGTGCCGATCATTTCGACCGAATGATTTTTCTCCTTTTCGGTGAAACGGATCGTTTCCGTGTTGCGCAGATCCTTCGGCAGGGCGCGAATCTGTGCCACGACCTGAGAGTTTGCGCTGACATCCGCCCCGGGAACGAAATTCTTCGTGTCGGGATGCGCCACGATGTGGCCGTAGTGATCGACGACGAACACGGTTCGGCCGCGCACGCTGGCATCCTGCAACCGCCGCAAAATGGGCTCCAGCGAAACGACGGCGGCGAGCATGCCCGTGAACTGGTCATTCGAATCCTTCAGGGGGACCGCAATTACGAACGCCGGACGCTCGTCCGGCGCGAGCGCCAGGGGATCGCTTCGAAACTTGACCGACTGCTGGCACATGACAAAGGCGCGGTGCAGCGCGTTGGAGACGAAAGGATCTTGCTCCGCGCGGAAATTACCCTGAGAAGCGCTGGTGCCCTTGAGGGACCTGCCCACGGCCGTCAGATAGATAAACGTGTTGCGATTGCTGTCCACGAAGTTTTCCAGCAGCCGCGTCACTTTCGGCTCGGAGGCGGGATCTTCGACATTATCAATCAGCCCGGTCAGCGCGAGGATTTGCCGCTCGCTGATAAGCTGTTGGGTCAGGTTAGCTTCGAAAAACTGTATTTCCTGCGCCAAGGAACGCGTCATATCCGTTTGCTGCACGCGCTCAGTGTCAACTAGCTTTTCCTGACTAAGCTGCAGCACTTGGCGGTGGTAAAGGCCGATCGGCAGAGCGCTGACAAGCAGCAGCGCCCCGAGGACGAGCCATAGGATTCGCACGCGGCCGCTCCGCACGCGATCCCACAGGACTGGGAAGTTTACAGCCATCGGTGACTACCTATTTTAGTCGAGACCTGCTGTGCCTGGGCATGCGGAATCGGGCGGCGTCGCGCAAGTGCAACTGGAACGAAGGTACTACTCGCGTCGCGCGAAAATGCTGCAAATACGGGGGTTTTTATGCATCATTCGCGCCGGAGGGGGCGCTCCATAATGTCGCGGATTGCCTGGCGGGGCGATTTGGCGTGGCTGAGAATGGCGTCCACCTGCTCGGTGATGGGCAACTCGATGCCTCCTTCCCGAGCCAGTGCGAGAAGAGCGGAGGCGGTGCCCACGCCCTCGGCCACCATACGCATACCGGCGAGAATTTCGGTGAGCGGGCGGCCCTTGCCAAGTTCGATGCCGACGTGACGGTTGCGGCTGAGCGCGCCGGTGCAGGTGAGCACAAGGTCACCGAGACCTGCCAGGCCGCTGAGCGTTTCCGGGCGCGCACCGCGCGCGACCCCGAGACGCGTCATTTCCGCGAGGCCGCGGGTGATCAGCGCGGCGAGGGAGTTGGCGCCGAGGCCGAGACCCTGACAAGCGCCTGCGGCCAGGGCGATTACGTTTTTCATCGCGCCAGCCAGCTCTACGCCGAGTACGTCGTCGCTGGTGTAGAGCCGAAAGCCAGGGGCCGCGAATTGTTCTTGGAGTTCGCTGGCGAGCGCCGCGTCCTGCGAAGCGAGAACGACAGCAGTGGGCTCGCCGCGGGCGGCTTCGGCGGCAAAGGACGGGCCGGAGAGGACCGCGACGCGTGGGGAAAACTTGGGCGAAACCGTTTCTGTGATGACCTCACTCATGCGCAGATGAGTGGACGGTTCTAAACCCTTGGTGGCGCTGACCAGAGTGGTGTTCGAAGCAAGATGCGGAAGCGCCTGCGTGTAAACAGCGCGGGCGTGAGCGGAGGGCATGGCGCCGATCACGATGTTTACGTTTGCCAGGGCGTCTTGCATTTCGTGAGTTACGTGAACAGCGGTGGGTAGTTTGTGGCCGGGGAGGTAGGTCGCGTTTTCGCGGCTGCAGCGGATGGATTCGGAGAGCGCCGCGTCGTGGACCCACATGGAAATGCCGTGTGCGCGGCGGCTGCGCGAGAGAATAATCGCGAGCGCCGTGCCCCAGCTCCCGCCGCCGAGGATCGCGACCTTGGTCACGCCGCGTCCTTTTTCTTGCTGGAGGGAAATTTGGGCTCTTCGCCCTGCATAAGCCGCTGAATATTCGCACCGTGCTTGTAAACGACGAGCAGAGCGGCCGCCAGCGAACCGAAGGCAATGATCAGCGGCGGAGCGTGGTGCGGCGCCCAGAGGAAGTACATGAGCAGCGGCATCGCGGCGGCTGCGGAGATCGAACCGAGCGAAACATAGCGCCAGCAGGCGACTACGAGCGCGAAAAGAAACAGCGCGGCCAGCGCCGCTAGCGGGCAGAGGGCGAGAAAGACTCCGAGGGCGGTCGCGACACCTTTGCCGCCTTTGAATTTCAGCCAAACCGGGAAGCAGTGACCGACAAGCGCCGCAAGAGCGGCGAGCATCATCCATACGGCGCTTTCGTGCGTGAAACGCGCGGCAAGCCAGACCGCGGCGGCGCCTTTGGCGGTGTCGAGGAGCAGCGTGAGAATTCCCGCCAGCGGGCCGACGACGCGGCCGACGTTGGCTGCGCCGATGTTGCCGCTCCCGGCTCTGCGAACGTCACTGCCGCCGAGAAGCTTGGCGAGGAACAGGCCAAACGGAATCGAACCGAGAAAGTAGGCGGCGAGCAGAATCCAGGCGAGGCGTAGAGAAGTTACCGGCATGTCGCGTCAGGCCTCCGCCGCAGCGAAAGGAAAAGAGGCGATCCGCGCATATTCCGCGCCGGGTGGCTTAAGCTTGCTTTCGATGAGATGAAATTCATTGGTCCGCAGCGATCCAAATTCGCGCGCGTTGTTTTTCTGGATCGCAGTGCGGAGTTTCTCGAGTATGCGCGGCGACGGAAAGCGCGCGAGCGTAAGATGTGGCGTGAAAGGGCGCTGCTCGCGGAGAAAACCAAGGATTTCGAGTGCGCAATCGACGTCCCCTGCGAGCGACTTCACATTGGGTGAGGCGTCCATGTTGGCCCACAGCACGCGTGGATGTTTTTCGTTGGGAAAGAACCCGAGACCGCGAAAGTGCAGTTCGACGGGCTGCTCGGAACGAACGGCAGAGAACGCTCCGCGGATGGCATCAAGCTTGTCGGGAGGCGCTTCGCCGATAAATTTGAGCGTCACATGGAGATTTTCCGGGCGCACCCAGCGCGGTTTCGGATCAGCAGTGCAAAGGTCCTTGATCAACGTGGCGAGATTGTCTCGCACCGCAGCGGGAATCTCCAGCGCGACGAAGAGGCGCACGGGTCAAGCTCGCTTTGCGGGCTGCGAACCGTTGTACAGGAAATGGATGCGCACCATGTCCAGCGCGACCTGGGAAGCCTGCCAGCGGATGGATTCGCGGTCACCGGGGAAGCGCGCGCTCCGGTCTTTCACGCCCCCGGCATGCGAGAGCGCGATGTGCACCGTGCCGACAGGTTTTTCTTCGCTGCCCCCGCCCGGACCCGCAATTCCGGTGATGCCGACGCCCAACGTGCTGCCCACGCGGCGGCGGATTCCATCCGCGAGGGCGATGGCAACCTCCGAACTGACGGCGCCTTTTGACTGAATCAATTCCGGCGGTACGTCGGCCCACGCTGTCTTGAGCTCATTGCTGTAACAAACCACGCCGCCGAGAAAATAGGTCGAGCTGCCGGCGATGCTCGTGAGCCGCTCCGCCAGCAGGCCGCCAGTGCAGCTTTCCGCCGCCGAAATCGTGGCGTTGTTCAGCATCAGTTCCCGCGCGACCACTTCGTCAAGAGAAGACCCGTCCTGGGAAAAGATGCGGTCGGTCAGCGCGATCTCGAATCCCTGGACGATTTCGTCGAGGGTTTTTTGCGCGTGCTGCGCATCGCCGGTCCAGAGGCGGAGATGAATCTGTATTTCGCCGGGCGCGGCGAGGACGGTCGTGCTCACTTCCGGAAAGCGTTTGTAGATGCCCACGATGCGTTGCTCGACGTGCGATTCACCGAGTCCGGTGACGCGAATCTCGCGGTGAAACATCCGCACGCCGGAGACGCGGCGTTCCAGGCGCGGCAGAACCTGTTCGCGAAAGAGCGGCTTCAATTCGCGCGGCGGGCCAGGCAGGAGCACAACGCTGCGGCCGGAGTCTTCCAGCCACAGGCCGGGCGCGGTTCCGCGGGGATTTTCCAAAATTTCCGCGCCCTCCGGAACCATCGCCTGGCGGACGTTGACCTCCGGCATTTCGCGGCCCAGCGCGCGGAATCGCCCTTCGATGTGACGAAGAATCTCCTCGTTGCGGCGGAGCTTGCGGCCGAGAAGATCGGCGACGGTTTCCCGCGTGAGGTCGTCCTCGGTAGGGCCAAGGCCGCCCGAGGCGATGATCAGCGGGACGCGGTTGAGCGCATCGCGAAAAGCTTCGCTGAGCAGATCGCGATTGTCGCCGACAATTGTTTTCCTTAGGACCTCTATGCCGATCTTGTTCAGCTCTTCCGTCAAGAAGAGCGAGTTCGTGTCCAGGCGGTCCGGGGTGAGCAGCTCCGAACCGACGGCGATGATCTCTGCTTTCATCGTCTCAATTATCCGAGAAGCGGGAGACCGCGGACGTCCCAGTCCAGCGTGAATAGGGCGCCCGTGGTGGCGAGAATGGCGCGGCCGGAAGGTTGCAGCGCGAGGCCGACAAGGCCCGAGCCGCTGAGGACAACTTCCGCTTTGCCTTGCGGCGTGATGCGTACAATGCCGCGGTGGCCGCCATAGGAAGCAGCGACGTAAAGATTGGTGTCGCGGTCGAAGGCCAGACCCTGGGGACGGCCGAGTCCGCGGAAGAACGACGTGACATCGCCGCCTTGGGTGACGCGGAAGACGCGATCGAAGCTGGAGGTTGTCGGGCCGGTGAGGTAAAGATCACCGCTCGGATGAAACGCGAGGTGATAGGCGGCCAGCGAAGGCTCGAGCGTGGCGAAAACAAAAATTTCGCGGCTGGGGCTGATTTTGAAAATGGTGCCGCTGCGGTCGCCGACGTAGAGATTCTCTTTTTTGTCGAAAGCGATGCCCGTGGCCACGCCCATGCCCTCGATCCACTGCTCGGCGCGGCCTTCCGGGGTGATGCGGTAAATGGTGCCGTCGATTCGGCAGGAGACGAAAAGATTTCCGGCGCGGTCAAGCGCGAGGCCGCTGGGATTCACGAGCGAAGTGACGAAAGGCTTCACGCTATAGTTCGCGGTGATTTTGTAGAGCGAGACGGGAACTTTCTGGCCGCGCGGGCCGCTGAACGTAACATAAATGTTGCCACTGGCGTCGACGGCGGGATTCGCGACGGGATGCAAATTGTCGGCGATTTGCAGACCGATGGCGACGGGATGCGGCTGGCTCTCGTGTCCCGCGGTGGCGACGCGGACGATGCCGCCGTCGGCGCCTTCGGGAACGCGGGCGATCAGGCGATTTTCTGTGGTTAGCGCGAGACTCGCTTCCGCTTCGCCGAAGCGCACCACCGGTCGCGCCTGCGCGCGCGAAACGAAACCGCTGCCATGGATCACGATTTCTCCGCCGGGGATAGCAGCTTCAGGCGAGACTCTATCGATGCGCGGAATCCCGTTTTTTTCTGCCGTGGAGCCGAATCCGAATTTCATACCAGGTTAAAGTGTAGCGCGAGCCGCAGAAGAATTGCAGCGTAGATGCTCGCCATCCAGTCGTCCGTCATGATTCCCCAGCCACCCGGGAGCTTTTCGAGCCGTCGGATGGGGAATGGCTTCCAGATGTCGAACACGCGGAAAAGTATAAAGCCGAGGAGCAGGTATTTCCAGTTGACGAGGCTGAGCGCGAAAAAGATCGCGTAAGTGGAAAAGTCGAAGTGCCGAGTTAGATGCGGAAGCGCGATCGGAATCAACGGAAGCAGGAGCGTTAGGTGCTGTCCGGCCACTTCATCGATGACGATGTGCTGCGGGTCTTCGACTCCGGCGTAGCGCTCAACGCGTGAGCAACTCCAAACTCCGATTGCCCCGAGAATGACCAGGAGAAGCACGGCGCAGAATAGCGGCACAGCCAGAATCGTGTCGTGAATATCGCTGCCAGGCACGAGAAAGTGTTTATCGGCAAAGCGAGCATCCGAAAGCGGATGGAGAGAAAACCAGCCGCCCACCGTTTCGGGGTGCAAAAAAAAGACAGCGCAGAGGACCGCCGTCGCTAGGCCTACCAGTGAGCCGTAGGTCCCTGGCGCTGGGCGTAAGTAGCCGACGCCGAAGACCGTGGCTAGGGCAAAGGCAAGTCGTGGTTTCTTTTGAAGCCCCGTGCTGGAGCCGGCGTCAGTGTTCGGTTTCATTTGGATTATGCGATTCGTCCAGATCTTCGTCGTTGACCGCTTTGCGCGCACCGTCTAAAAGTTCCTCTTCGTCGAAGACGGGTTCGGACACGACGTATTTTTCAGAGGCCCAGGCGCCGAGGTCACGCAGGCGGCAGCGCTCGCTGCAAAACGGGAAGTCGGCGTGGACCGCGGAATCGGTCGGGGCTTTGCAAATCGGACACTTATGAGTCATGGCTTAAGTTGAAATCCTTCGCCTCCGGCTCAGGATGACAAGCAAAGAGAATACTACCCTAGAACGCGGAGGGGCGCGCCAGTGGCGATGCGGTAAAGCTTCTCGGCGGGTGGAATCGTCGGAACTTGCGTGCGAGCGCCGATGGCTCGCGCAGCAGGGCGAGGGAGAATTTCCACGACGCGGCCGATCAGATCGTAAGCGTCGGTCTTCATGACTTCGACGCGCGCGACATCGCCGGCAGCGGCGACTTCTCCGGTGGGCAGCTCGATGTCGGTGAGGTAGAGCTTGCCGTCAATATCCGGCGCCATGCCTTCGAGGCGCGCTTCCCACACCAGTGGATTGTCTTTCGACGGACCATCCACGAGTGCGACGGCGGTACGGCCCTTCCAGGCGCGAAGTTTTTCTCGCGACATTTTCTTCTGAATGGCCATCAGACGATTGCGGCGGTCGGTGATCGTCGCAGCATCGACTTTTTCATCGAGCGCGTAGCTGCCAGCGTTGTCAACATCGGAGTACTCGAAGACGCCCATCCAGTCGAGATTCGCGGCGCGCACGAAATCGCATAGATCGTCGAAGTCGGCTTCGGTTTCACCGGGGAAGCCGACAATGAACGAAGTGCGCAGCGAAACGCCAGGAATCGTTTTGCGAATGCGTTCAAGAAGTTTCAGAAACGCATCACCATGGGAACCGCGCTTCATGCGCGCAAGAACATTGCGGCTCGAGTGCTGCAGCGGCATATCCATGTATTTTACAAGGCGCGGATGAGCCGCGAGCGTATCAAGCAATTTTTGCGTCACGCGATTCGGATACGCGTAGAGGAAACGAATCCAAAGAAGGACGTCGACCTGCGCGAGTCTTTCGAGGAGCTTCGCAAGGCCGTCGCGCAAGCCGAGGTCTTCGCCATACGAAGTTGTGTCCTGACCGATGAGCGTGATTTCGCGCGCGCCGCTGGCGGCTAGATTTTCCGCTTCGCGCACGACGGATTCGAAGCGCCGGCTTCGGAATGTCCCGCGAAGCTGCGGGATGATGCAGAAGGTGCAAGGGTGGTCGCAGCCTTCGGCGATTTTTATGTAGGCGGCATGCCGCGGCGTCGTGACGATTCGCGGTGTAAGGTCGTGATACAGAAACGCTGGCGGCGCAGCGGGCAAAGCGCGCAGGTCTCCCTCAACGGCTTCGAGGATGCGCTCGACTTCACCAGTGCCGACGACGGCATCAACCTCGGGAACCTGCTCGAGAATCTGCTCGCGAAATCGTTCGACAAGGCAGCCGGCAACGATGAGTTTTTTCGCGGAACCAAATTTTTTGTGCTCCGCCATTTCGAGAATTGCGTCCACGGACTCTTTTTGCGCGGGCTCGATGAAGCTGCACGTATTTACGACGAGGATTTCGGCTTCCTCCGCGCGGGGCGTCAGCTCATACCCTTCGCGCGCAAGAATGCCCATCATCACCTCGCTGTCGACGAGGTTCTTCGGGCAACCCAGGCTGACGAATCCGACCTTTGTCATAGGCAGTGAAATTGCGGCTTTCCGTAATCTTCAAGTGTAACACGCTGCGTGCGCCATGCAGGGGCGCTGCAACATCTGGGTAGCGCCAGCGTCTCGCTGGCGGTTTTGCTGCCCTTAAGCGAAAAATGCCGGCAGGATGCCGGCGCTACAAGGAGCGGAGGGCGCCGCGAATCTGGAGGAGGAGCGCGTGGAGGCGGAGGGTATCGCAGGGCGCGCCGCCAAAGCGCGCGTGCGCATAGATTTGCGTAAACTCGCGGACCGCGGGCGCTAGCGCCGGAACATCCACAACCGCCGCGAGTTCAAACGGCGTCTGCGAGGCTCGCCGCGGGAAACCGCGACGATCGAGCAGCCGCAGCAGCTCCGCATAGAGGCGCGAAGCGAGTTGCGGATTGGCACGCGCCGATTCGGAAGCGCGGAGCTGCCAAAACAACCGCAGCCGGCGCATCCCAGCACTCATCCACTCGAAGCGCAGCATGATAAGAAAGAATACGAGTGCGAGCGGGAGCAGCAGGCGCAGCGCATCATGCCGCGACAGCCACAACTTGAGCCAATTGCGTCCCATTTGTTGCTTGCGGTCAAACCACGCACGTGCCGATTCGCTCCAGTTGCGCGAGGTCCGCTGCATGTTCTGTGCGAGGAGCACCTGGTGGATGAAATCGTAGTTGATGACCCATTCATTCCAGCTGAGCTCCATCCAATCGGCATACTCGCCAAGCCGCGAGAGAAGCCCGAAATGTTCGTCGGAAGACGGCGGCGTAGGGTCGAAGGTCAGCCATCCACTGCCGGGAAAATACACTTCTACCCAGCTATGCGTGTCGCTCGCGCGGACGATGTAGTCGCCCGCAAGGTCGTTATATTCGCCGGGGAGAAAGCCGTTCACTTCGCGCGAAGGGATGCCGAGCGTCCGCAGCAGGACGGCCATGGCGGAAGCAAAGTATTCGCAGTGGCCTGCGCGGGTTTCAAATAGAAAATGCGGCAGAGGATCGTCGCCCGGCTTGCCGGTCAGATTGAGGGTGTAGGAATAACGGCTCCGGAGATAGCTTTCGATCATGACTGTTTTGTCGAAAGTAGTCCGCGCGCCCGCCGTAATCTCCCTGGCGAGCGCGGGGATACGCGGATCGAGCGCGGGGAGTTGCAGATAGTTGGCGAAGATCTCCTCCGGATAATTGGTGGACGCGGCGCGCAGTTTTTCCGGAATCATCGTGGGAAGCAGGGAGAAGCCCTCGTAGCGCACGGCTGCGAAATTGCGAAAAGGATTGAAGAGCGAGCCCGCGGCGTCGCGGAGAAGATAACTGCGGCGGGCGGATGCGACAGAATTTGAGCCCTCACCGGAAAAATTGCCGCGCAGCGAAACGACATTCGCGGGTGCGAACATGGCATCGGTCGCGATCGGCTGGAGAAGAACTGTGTATTGCACGCCGGCGGAAGGCAGGTTCATTTTCTGATTCGACTCCGCAGTATAAATCCAGCCGTCGGCGGTAGGAACCAGCGCAATGGGATGTTTATCCGAGGAGGACCATCGCCTGCCATCAAAGTTCGTGAGCGCAATGCCGCGCCAGCGAAGCAGCGGGTAGCCGACTGGCTTTCCCGTCTTGACGCGCATCACTACCGAAGAATCTTTCTTGAGCTCGCCGATCTGGCCGAGCTCGACGTCTTCACTGAACCCGGACATGAGCGTGGGCTGCAGGCCGGTGCGGCCGAGGTAGCCCGCGCTGAAACGCGGAAAGAAAAAGAAAAGCATGCCGCCAACAAGCATGGCCCCGATCGCGACGCTGCAGGCGGCAAGGATCAGCGCGCGGTTGAGGCGGCGCTCCTGTTCCGGCCGCGCGGCCAGCGATGCAGAAACGGCGCCTTTCGCGCCGCGCCGCACCTCCAGGCCGACAAAAGTGGCTACTCCAAACAGAAGGAAAATAAAAAAGAAAGCGAGGAACGTCGTGTCCACCGTGAGGATGGCTGACGCCAAGATCCCAGCGAAAGACAACAATCCGAGGAAGAGAGCGTCACGGTCAGTGGCAGCGCTGTAAAGGCGGATCAGCATGATATAGAGCAGAAAATGTACCGCGCCAAGAAGCGCAGCGTACAGAGCGGGATTCGAGGAACCCGCGGCGAACATGCGAGACAACAGGAGAACGTCTATCGGGAAAACACCCACATAGGCTGCGACGAGCCATGTGGCGGCGCGGTGCTTCAGCTCGGCTGGGTTGCCGCGCCACCAGCGGAATCCCTTATAGAGAAGCGCAGCGGGCACGATGACAGAGGTGAACGGATCGAGTTTGCCCGTGCTAATCAGGGTCGCAACGGAAGTCAGGACGAGAAAGAATAACGACGTGCGAAAGAACCGCTCGGCGGGGAGCGGAGAAACATTCGTGAGTGCGGCGGATGCGGACATATTGAAACTCTTATCCTAGCACTTGCCCGCACAGTGGCGGGGGGGGGCGGAACGAAAGGATAACGCTCAACGAGCGGCGGCCGCCGTTGCGTGTGCGGTGAGAGCGGCGCGGGCAACTTTGCGTGTCAGGTTTGAAACGGCGAGGAAAGAGAGCGAGGAAACATCCGCGAGCGGAACAACTTTCCTACCTGGCGCGCCGGGGAGTGCCGCAACTGTGACGCGGAAAGGAAGCAGGGTGATGCTGCGATAGGTCACGGCGTGGCGCGCTTTGGAAAGCGGTTCAAGTTGAATGGTGCGATTTGCGGCGCCCGGAAATAGTTCAGCAAGAAAGCGGCGCAGTTCCTCGGCGGCATGCTCGCGCACCTGCACCGTGGGAAAGTGCCACATCTTCGAGACCAGCGGCGCAATATCGTTTTTGATGGCCCAGCGGGTCTTCGCGCTCGGGGGAGGAAGGAGGAACGTACGTCCGCGATGATCCAGGAAAACAGCAGCGGCGAGAGTGATCTCTTCTGTTGCGCGTTTCCTGCGTTTTTCGGGCAGCCGCTCCGCCAGTCCGAGCTGGCGTGCGCGGCAGATTTTTGCAACGGGGCAGAGGAGGCACTGCGGCGCGCGTGGCGTGCAAACCATCGCCCCCAGCTCCATCATCGCCTGATTCCATTCGCCCGGCGACTTCGGGTCGAGAAGATTGTCCGCACTTTTTTGTAGCGTGCGCCAACGCTGTGATTCGCGGAGGTCGCCGCGAATAGCTCCAAGCCGCGCGAGAACGCGAGCCACATTGCCATCGAGCACGGCGTGTTTCGCACCGTACGCAATGCTGAGGATTGCGGCCGCGGTGTATTGGCCGATGCCGGGGAGCGCGAGAGCTTCCTCTAAGGCGTGGGGAAATTTTCCACCATGCTTCGCGACAATCTCTTGAGCGGCCCTTTGTAAGTTGCGTGCGCGGCTGTAATAGCCAAGTCCCGACCACAGCCGAAGGACATCTTCCTGTGGAGCCTCGGCCAGAGCGCGGACGTCCGGGAAGCGTTCGAGGAATCGCTCGTAATAGGGAATCACTGCGGCGACGCGCGTCTGCTGGAGCATGATCTCCGAGAGCCAGATGCGGTATGGATCGCGCGTGCGGCGCCACGGCAGATCACGCTGGAATTGCGGGAACCATGCGAGCAGTTGCTCGCGGAAGACAGTGTGTTTGCGGGAGGGCGGCATCTTGCATCCCGATTTTCGCACAAGTGCGGGCCGCGCAGGCACAGACTAGTGTCTGTGCTACTGGTGCTTCTCGAATTGAGCGTGCACGGCACCTAGAGTGGAGATCCTTCGTTCCGGATGAATAACATGCTCGCAAACGCGATGCGTTTTGATTAGGACGCGAGATCCTCGAGGAAAATGACGTAAGAGGAATGCCAGAGGATGTCGGGGATGGAACCACGCGGCTGGCTGGTCACGATGACTTTAAAAAGATCCGGATCGGCGGCCAGGTCGGCAAGTTCTACCCGCCGCGGGTCATCGGTAAGCGGTGTTGCGAAAGCCAAATGGCGGAGGATGGTAAAGATGACTTCATCGGCGCGAGCGAGCGAGGTATCGACGCCGACGCTCCGGAACTCCAGAAAGGCGTTGCGCTCGTAGAAGTGCCAGGCCAACCCAGCGCAGAGCGTGACGGCACGGTCGAAGCGTTCCGTAACCTGTAATCGTGCGGAGGCATCGAGTTCGCTCTTCGGAACGGAAACGTAAGGGTCCAACACAAGCAGCACGCGGCAGTCGTCTTCCTGCGCGAATTCGCGGACCATCAGCGAACCCAGACGCGCGGAAGCTTTCCAGTGCACGTGGCGCGCACTGTCCGTGGCAACGTAATCGCGCAGAGCATAGAGGTCCTGGCCGCGGCCCTTCGAAGGGCTTTCGAGCGCACCCTCCAATCCCGGCAGTATTTCCAGGAACTCTTGCGTCGGCTCGACGGAGGGATAGACGAGTGCCTCCGTCTTCAGATTGAGGCGGCGCGCCTTTTGCAAAAAACCAAAGGGGAAGCGCGTGAGAATGCGAAACGCGTCCTGGCGGTAAACGCCCCGGCGGGGAAAAGTCATGGGTACACTTTGCTGCACACGGTCTTGCTTCGCGAGGTACGCAAAATACACCGGCGTCTCAAGCAGCGCGGCGGCGGGCGATTCCTTGCTCGTGACAGCTTCTACGCGCAGGGAAAAAGAAGGCAGCGTGAGTTTTTCATTGTGCAGCTCGACCACGGCACGAACCGGCTGTCCCGCGAAAATGTGCTCGGGCAATTCGAGGCGCATCTCGACACCAGAGAGCGTGACGGAGGAAAGAATGCCGGACATCAAGATGACGGCGATGAGGCACGCGAGAATCAGGAACAGCAGATTATTGCCGGTGTTGAGGGCGGCGAGCGAAACGAGAAAGATTCCGCCGATATAGACCCAGCCCTCGCGCGTGACCTTGTACTCCATCTTGTAACCGATCCAGCGCAGCGGGGTGCGCTTGGCGAGCACCGGCACGAGCGTGACGGCCACCCATGCGGCGACCGCGAGCGCGCCCAGTGCGGACGCACTGGCAAGCGCGAGATGCCCGAGTTCCGCAGCGGCTCCGGAATAGATCGCGAGCACGAGCGCGATGCTCAAAGCGGCGATGGAAAGAAAGAATGCGCGCACTCCCGGGCGGTCGGCTTTGGCCCAAAGCTGCGCGACGGTTGAAGTAACACTCACAGAGGGGCCATTTACAAGGGAACCGGGACGGAGTCGACGATTTCGCGGATGACCGATTCGGTGGTCTCCGATTTTTTCTGCAGCGATGCGTGGCGCGAGCTGGCTACGACACGATGAGAAAAGACAGCGACGGCGAGTTTCTTGAAATCGTCGGGGAGGCAGTAGTCGCGGCCGTCGAGGAAAGCGCGGGCCTGCGCCGCGCGCTGGAGCATGAGGGTGCCGCGCGGGCTCACACCGAGGGCGAGTTGATCGGTCCGCCGGGTGCGGGTGACAATTTCGAGTGCATAGTCGTGCAGGCTGGTGTCAACTTTTACCTGCATGACGGCGTCCTGCATGGCCAGCACGTCCTGCACGCCGGCGACGGGTTCGAGCGATTGCAGCGGATCGTCATTGGCGCGCTTGCGCAGAATTTCCCGCTCCGTTTCCGGCGACGGATAACCCATCTTGATGCGCATGAGGAAACGGTCGAGCTGCGATTCGGGCAGCGGATAGGTGCCATGATGCTCAACCGGATTTTGCGTGGCGATAACGAGAAACGGCTGCGGCAGAGAAAGCGTTTTGCCGTCCACGGTAACCTGGGCTTCATTCATGGCCTCGAGCAGCGCGGATTGCGTGCGCGGCGTGGTGCGGTTGATTTCATCGGCGAGGACGACGTTGGCGAACAAAGGGCCGGTGCGGTATTCAAAATCCCGCGTTTCCGGATTGTAGACGCTGACGCCGATTACGTCGCTCGGCAGCAGGTCGGACGTAAACTGGATGCGCTGAAAGGTGCAGTGGAAGGATTTCGCGATGGCCTGCGCGAGCGTGGTTTTGCCGACGCCGGGAACATCTTCAATGAGCAAGTGGCCGCGAGCGAGGAGGGTGATCAGCGCGAGCTGGATGGCTTCTTCTTTGCCGTAAATCGTCCGAGCGATGGCGCGCTGGAGTTGTGAAACAACCTGAGACGTGGCGGCTGGCATGGGTTGAAAACGCGGTCCCTTCCTGCTACAAATAGATGCGTTGGGCGACTAGCTCAGTTGGTTAGAGCGCTCCCCTCACACGGGAGAGGTCAAAGGTTCAAGTCCTTTGTCGCCCACCATTCTCGCCCGAAAGCCATTCTAACGGAAAACTTTGATGTCAACCGTCCTGCGTACGATCGAAGTTCTAGGTTTGAGCCTGTGGCTCGGGAGCGACGTTTTTCTGAGTTTCGTCGTTGCCCCGGGAGCGTTTTCTGTGCTGGCCAGCCGCGATCAGGCGGGTGCCATGGTCGGGTTCGCGCTAGGGCGGATGCATATCGCCGGAATCGTTTGCGGACTCGTATTGTTGCTCGCTCGATTGGTGCGCACCCGGACGTTCGCGAGTTTGGCGGCCCCGGCGGCACTTTGCGTCGTACTTATGATTGGGTTGACGGCGATTTCGCAGTACACCGTTAGTGCACGGATGGCTGGCCTTCGCACGCAGATGGGCTCGATTCAGGCCACATCGACGGATAATCCGCTGCGGGTGGAGTTCGACCGGTTGCACCAGCGCTCGGTGATGCTGGAGAGTGGGGTGCCGCTGGCGGGGTTTGCCGCGATGTACTTACTGGTGAGAGAGTTGGCCACCACCGGGAAGTGAATAGCAGCCGGTAGTTAACAATAACACCCCCCCACCCCCCTGTTTTTCATAAGTGTTCATTCTAAAGGGGGTTAAAGTCATTTGTTTTGATACACTTTTGCAAGTGTTGATTCTAAAGAGGGTTAAAGCCGTTCGTTTTAATACACTTTTGCAAGGGCAACAACATACTTGACACACAGGGAGATAAGCTTTGGCACCTGAAAGAGAGCCTTCATCGTCTTCTCAAAATTCTCCTGAGCCTCCGAATCTTCTTTATATTGTGTTTTCCGCTTTGGGCGTTTTGTGGTTGTTTTCAAAATTTCGTGCTCCAAGTCAGCAATCCGTCAATGCTACTGGCACACAAGATAACACCAATGACGAACGAAGCCGTCGCCAAGATGTATCCCCATCGCCCATACGGGTGGTTTTAGAGTCCTTTCCACCATCCCCCGCCCCACCAGATGAATGGGAGGCTGAGAAGAAAAAGAAAAAACGATTTAAATGGTATGTGTTTGGCCTCAATTTTCTCACCCTCATCGCTGTTATCGGCTATGCCTGTATCAACTGGAAGATGTGGAGAGAAATGCAAGATCAAACCAAGACGGCCAGACAACAGCTGGAATTGTCCGAACGTCCGTGGATAAAGATTAGTTTCACCATCGGAGTGCAGGGCTTCTCTTTCCAAAGTGGTAGCGCCACGTTGCCGTTGCAAGCTCACATTCAGAACATCGGACATTCGGTCGCAACCGGAGTCATTGTCCCGATTAAAATGTTTCTCGCATATGATGCAAACGGCATCTTTAAAGAACCGCTGAAACGGCAGAAAGATTTGTGCGATCCGATCGCTGAAAAGCCTACTGGCGATCCACAACTGAGTGATATGGCACTGACTATCTTCCCTGGTGATACCGATGTTTCGATGAATTATGGTGTTGGAGTCGGGAAGGATGAACTTGATTCCGCTAAAACGCTTATCCCCCACGGTGGGGGTTTCCCTAAAGTTGGTGGCGGCAAGCGCATACTTCCAATTATTGTCGGCTGCGTTGACTACCAATATGCGACTTCGACGCATCACCACCAAACCCGTTTCATTTACCAAGTGCAGCGCATTGACCGCTCGTTGCCTCCAAATATTTATCCCATAATTTCCATCGAGGTCCCCAAGACAGTTGCTCCAGCTGACGTTGTGCTCCAGAAATACGGATTTGGGGGCTTTTTAGCGAATTAGGAACCCCAATAGCAGCCCTGTCACGGCAAATTACAAATGGCAACAAAACTACCCATGTGTGCCAAGTATATTGGTGCCTTTGTAAGTGTTGATTCTAAATAGGTTAGAGCCAGTGCCGCCGGGAGCTATTTGGACGAAGGAGTGGCGCTGGGTAAGAGGTCAGGTTCAGGGTCGGCTTCGGGGTCCGAGGAAGACGGAGCAAAGGAGGAACGAATGGCGTCGCGCCAGGAGTCAGTGCCGAAGGCTTCGACGTATTCTTCTTCGGCGAGGTGGATGGATTGCAGCAGGGTCTGGCCGAGATAGGCGAGGGTGGAGGCGGTTTTGGGTTTTACATGGCCTTGAGCGACGGCGGAGAAGAGGCGACCCAAGGCGAAGCTGAGATCGCAGGCGGAGAGATAACCGCCAGAGAGGTCAGAGGCAATATCGCGGCCCATCTGCTGGGCGGCGAGGGCTTGGGCTTCCTTGCGTGCATGGAAGTAGCAGAGGTGCGGATGGGCCGGGCAGCACGGAGTGCGGCAGCGACGGCCATCGGCAAACGTAAAGGAACACAGAGAGGAACGGTCGTTGGAGCGATTGGCAGACATAGAAATCTCCAGATAAGAAGAAATTGAGTTGTAAGGGAATTCTCGCGGGAGGCGAGGAACACTACTAAACATGTATAGCATACTAGAGTGGTTATCGCGTCGTCAATGGAAATCTTGGTAGTGGTTCAGTTTGAATTTTCCGCCCCTTGCGCCCGCTCCCGGCCCGTGCCAGACTCCGGCCATGCCAAAGAAGCCCCGGAAACGTAAGCCGAAACCCGCCAAACGCAAATCTAAGCCTGACATCAATCAGACCGCCT
>DASZZI010000065.1:0-41043 GCA_035544995.1 Candidatus Acidiferrum sp. | reverse complement strand
TTACGCTCTTCTTGATCCATTGCTCGAGCTCGTCAATCAGTGCGGCCTCGCGGGTTTTGAGCGCCTTAGCGATTTCCGGATGCACGCGCAGGGTAACGCTGGCGGCGTCAATTTCCGCGGCCATCTTGCGCGCTTCGGCCTGCGCCTCGTAGCAGATGGTGTGGATGGACTTGACCATGCCCGACCCGGTGCAGTACGGGCAGGGCTGGCAGAGGACGCGCTCCAGCGCCTGCTTGGTGCGCTTGCGTGTGATGGCCACCAGGCCGAATTCGTTGAAGGGCAGCACCTTGGAGGGGGCGCGATCGTCGAGCAGCGCCTCGTCGAGCGCCTGCATCACCTTGATGCGGTTCTTGCGCTCTTCCATGTCGATGAAGTCGACGACGATGATGCCGCCGAGGTCGCGTAAGCGAATCTGCCGGACGATCTCCTTCACGGCTTCGAGGTTGGTTTTGACGATGGTGTCCTCAAGGCGCGTGGAGCCTTTGCCGACGAATTTGCCGGTATTGACGTCGATGGCGACAAGCGCTTCGGTGTGGTTGATGACGATGTAACCGCCGGACTTCAGCCACACCTTGGCACGCAAGGCTTTGTCGAGATCGTGCTGGATGCCGAACTCCTCGAAGATCGGCGTTTCCTTCGTGTAGAGCTTGACGCGGTTGACGAGCTTCGGCTGGAAGCGGCTGACGAATTCGACGACCTTGCCGTACTCCTCTTCGCTGTCGATCCAAATGGCGGTGAAATCGTCGCTGACATAGTCGCGAAGCATGCGCTCGACGAGATCAAGGTCGCGGTGGAGAAGCGCGGGCGATTTGCGCTGCTCGCTGCGCTCCTTAATTTCGTTCCACGTTTTACCGAGGAACTCGATATCGGTTCGGATTTCGTCGTCGGTGGCGCCGCCGGCGGCGGTGCGCACGATGAAGCCGCCGGGATAAGCGCCGCCAGCTTCGCTGACGAGACGCCGAAGCCGCGAGCGGTTTTCGGCGGAGACGATTTTGCGGGATACCCCAGTATGATGGACCGTGGGCATGTAGACCAGGAAGCGGCCCGGCAGAGCGACGTGGCTGGTGATGCGCGCGCCCTTCTTGCCGAGAGGCTCCTTGGCGATTTGAATGACGATGTCCTGGCCGGCTTTCAGCATTTCGGAGATGAGTTGCGGACGGCGCGCGGGACCGGAATGACCGCCTTGATAACCACGATCTTGCCTCGGCCCGCTGGGGCCACGGCGTTCGAAACGAGGTCCGCTGGGTCGTCCGCCGCGATCGGGACGTCCACCACGGCCGCGGTCACGTCCACCGCGTTGTGGGCGCTGGAAACGGGAGCGCGGGTTACCGCTGCCGATGCGGGCGGAGTCGCGCGGAAAATCCTCGCGCGGAGCCGAGGGACCGCCGCTGTGCGGCGCGCGCGTTTCGCCGGGAAGGAGAACGGCGTCGTCTTCGACGGGGGTCGCTTCCGCGGTGGATTCGCCGGCCGACGCTTCGATCACGCCAGCTTCAACGTGGTCATGCTCGGCGCTATGCTGTTCAACTTCATCGTGCCCGGCTTCTTCAGGCACACCAAGGGCCGCGGCGTGTTCGGCGCTTTCGTGCGCCGCGTCGGCTTCGGCCTCAGCACGATCGGCTGCGCGGCCCGCTTCAACTTCCTGGGATTCTTCTTCGGAAAGTCCTGAGCCTTCCGAGTCAGCGGCGCGAATTTCTTCCGCTTCCCCGGTTTCTTCTTCCGATTCGTCTTCGAATTCGGCGCCGCCGACTACGGTATCGGCTTCTGCGTGGTCCTGAGTTTCTTCGTGCTTGGCTTGGACGAAATCAGACGCGAGCGCGGCGACTTGGTCTTCGCTTAGGCCGGCGTCATTACGGACTGCTTCTGCCGTATCCCGAACTTCTTCTTGCGGCGCAGAGGAAGCTTCTTCTGCTGCTGCGGCTGCTTCTTCCTCTGCAGGCGTTGCCGCGGTTGCTGCTTCGGAGCCAGCATCGGCGAGTACCCAGCGAGGGAGACCGCCGGAGAAACGCCGAGGCGCATTCGTCCCGCCGGGCAGGTTTGTGGGAAGAGCCTGCGGCACGCGCGGCGCAACATCTTCGACTTCCGGCTGCGGCTCATGCCTTTCCTCTTCTAGGATCGGAGCCAGAGGTGAGGCAACGGGCTTGCCGCGATATTTTGCCAGCGATTCGCCAGGGAGAAGAATGGAATCCTCGGCGGTCTCGAATGGCGCCGAAGGCCCGCTGTGGCGGGGACCCTCGGGACGCCGATTATCGAAACCGCGGGACTGTTGCCCGCGATTGTCGTAACCGCGTGATTCACCACCGCGAGACTCCCCGCCTTGGGGCGAAGCATATTTCGAGGGGGGCAGGTTGCGCCCACCCGGCCCCGGGGGGCTGCCGCCACGACGGCGTCCACCACGGCGACCTCCCCGGCTCCGGCCGGAGTCACCGCCGCGGCCGAAATCCTGGCCGCTGCGTTCGCCGCGCGGTGTGTAATTCTGCGTAGGGTTGTAACGCGGCGCAAAATTTTGCGGCGCTGAGGCATTGGATTCGGGCTGGCGCTCTTCAACAGTTTCGGCGTGAGCTTCCGCGGGCGCCTGGTCCGATTGCACATCAGGATGTTCGGGCCCGGCGGCATGAGTTTCTTCGAGCGGCTCGCGCCCCTCCTGGTGCGCCTCATCGTGGTGCACTTCTTCGTGGGGGACTTCGTCGTGGTGCTCGCTCGCGCGAGCGAGGGATTCCCCCGGCAAAACTTCGACGGCGGACCCGGCCTCGACCGGCAGGGGAGCCGGGGCGCCTTGCGGCTGCTCGATCGGATGGCCCTGATCGTAGTTTTCGAGGTTTTCGAAAACGTCGCTGACGTACAGGAACGCGTCGCCATCCAGGCCAATATCGACGAAGGCGGACTGCATGCCTGGCAGGACGCGAGTGACTTTGCCTTTGTAAATGCTGCCGACGAGGGCGAATTCTTTCTCGCGCTCGATGTAGATTTCGACTAACTGACCTTCTTCGAGAATCGCGACCCGCCGTTCATGGGAGGCCGCGGAGATAACCAATTCTTTCGACATGAAAACTCCTTGTCATGTGCGACCCCGAAGGAGTCGGGGTCGACGGGACGCATCGCCGCGAGCTTCTGCCCGTCGGAGGTCCGGAAAATTGGCGCCGGTCCGGTCTGCACCGAGACACACGTGAGCCACACCTGTATTGAGGCGGCTTTGCGTTCGAAGCCAGAGGGAAGAGAATTCCTCAGTCTATCGAGGCGGGTCCGTTGCCGGAAGGTTCCCGGGCAAACGGCTGACGATGCTGTCCTCACTCTTGAAATCCTAAATATCCTAACCGGCGAGGCCAGACTAAATTCAGGCAAATCGCTCGGTACTGGCGGCTGGTTTAGTTCACGAAGCGGCGAAGCCGGACATTCATTACCAGACCAATCGCCAGGAAAACAAACAGCGTGGCCGAACCCCCGTAGCTCATCAACGGCAACGGGATGCCGGTTACCGGCATTGCGCCGATGACCATGGCCACGTTCACCAAAACATGGAAACCCAGCGCTGCCGCCACGCCCATGACCAGAAACATTCCCGCGCGATCTTTCGCGCGCTGTGCATTCTGCACCAAGCGCAGCAGCAGAGCCATATACAGCCCTAAGGCAAGTAGCACGCCTTTGAATCCCTGTTCTTCCGCCCACGCCGACATGATGAAATCGGAATAGCGGACCGGAATGTATCCCAGTTGATTCTGGCTGCCGTTGCCGAACCCTTTTCCCCAAAAACCGCCGGAACCCACCGCAATCTTGGATTGCAGCAGTTGGTAACCGGACCCCTTCGCGTCGTCTTCAGGGTGCAGGAAGGAGGTGATCCTATCCCGCTGGTACGGCTTCAGGATACGCCGGCTCACCGGTGGATAGAAGACGCTCCCCACCAACAAGATTCCAGCCAGCGAAATTATCGCTGCGTGTTGCCACTGCAAGCCTGCCAGAAAAGCCCCTACAACAAGCATGGGAACGAGCACAAGCGCTGTTCCCAAATCGGGCTGCTTCAAAATCAGTCCTAATGGCAGGCCCACGATGAGCCCCGCCTTGATCAAATCCTGAACGGAAAGCTCATCCGTGCGCACCTCCGCAAAGAAGCGCGCCAGCACTATGATTATAATCAATTTGACCAATTCTGACACCTGAAGAAATTCGCCGAGGACCGGGATCCACCTCTTGGCCCCAAAGCGCGTGTGCCCCACCAGGAGGACGGCCACCAGCGCCACGATGCCGACGAGATACAGGATCAGGAATTGATCGAGGATGATGTGGTAGTCCACCCGCGAGAGCACGAACATCAGGATCGCTCCGACGACGATCCAACGGACCTGCTTCATGTGCATCCCGTCGAGCGCGCTGCCGTGCGTGGCGGAATAGATTTCGATCACGCCCAGGGCGCAGATGGCCGCGAGGATGGCCAGCAGCCACCAGTCGTAGTCGCGTGTTCCCGGCGCGTCCTTCATCACTCGTTCCGATTTTCCCCTGGGGTGCGCCCCGCCGTTCCGTCTTCCCTGATCGCAGGGGCCCGGGGCGCGATCAGCGCCGCCGCTCTTGCGCTACCGGAACCCGGTTTCGCGCTCTCGGCGGTGAATTGACCCTCAGTCTTCTTCGCCTTCTTGTCGTAGTAAGCCTTGATGACGTCGCGCACCACCGGCCCAGCCGCTTCGCCGCCATGCTTTCCGCTTTCCTGTACCAACACGGCGATAACGATCTCAGGGTTGCGCCGCGGCGCATAACCGACAAACCAGGCATTATCTTCAAATCTCTTTTGTTTCCCTACCCTCTCGCGCTCGGCGTAACCGATCACCTGTGCAGTTCCCGATTTCCCGCTGAGCTCTATCCCGGCCAGCTTGAGCGACGCTCCAGTGCCACCCTGGTTCACGACGCCGTACATCGCATCGGTTATTTTTTCCACGGTCGGCTCGGAAAGGTCGAAGCGCTCTTCACCAACGTTTGCCGCGTCTTTCAAAAGGTGCGGCTGCTTGAAAACGCCGCCCATGGCGATTCCGCCAATCATCCGGGCGAGCTGCAGCGGCGTGGTGGTTACGGCACCTTGTCCCGTGGCCACAGAGATCGTTTCACCGGCATACCACTTGCGGTGTTGGACCCTCTCGACCCATTCCGCCGAAGGCATCAGCCCGGCCTCTTCCGATGGGAGATCGATCCCCGTTTTATGCCCAATTCCCAGTTTGCTGCCGTAGAAAGAAAGTCGGTCAATACCCAGTCGCATTCCCACGTTGTAGAAAAAAACATCGCATGATTCGAGGATGGCCTTGTGCAGATCCACCACTCCGTGCGAGCTTTTCCCATACACCCAGCATTTGAATTGCCGGCCGTAAAACGTCGCGTAGCCCGGGCAAAACGCCGTGAAGTTTTCCGGAGGGACTTTGTCTTCCAGCATCGCCGTGGCTGTAACAATCTTAAAAACGGACCCTGGCGCAAGCTGCGCCTGAATCGCGCGATTGAACAACGGGCGCAGCGGGTCTTCGTTGAGCTGGGCCCACTCCTCTTTCGAAATGCGCACCGCAAAATCGTTGGGGTCTGGCGCGGGGTGGCTCACCATCGCCAGAACTTCTCCGGTGCGCGGATCAAGAGCGACAGCGGCGCCCGGGCGCGGCCCCAAGGACTGCTCCGCCACCTGTTGGAGGTCATAGTCAATCGACAACTGAATCTGCTTGCCCGGAATGGCTTCCTGTGTCGAGAGCCGGCCGACTTCCTTGCCGACACTATTTACGATAATGCGGCGCATGCCGTCGGTGCCCATCAGCAAATCGTTGTACTGGCGCTCGAGACCACTCTTGCCGGCAAAGTCGCCGGGGCGCAGCTTGTTGTTGCTGGCTTCAATCTGTTGTTCGCTGACTTCACCAACATAGCCGCCGGCGTGAGACATGAATCCGCCAGAGAGATAGCGCCGCCGGGAAACGTTGATCATTTCAAGAACCGGAATATCCGAACGATGCGATTCGATGAAGGCGATGTCGGCTTCCGAGGCTTCGGGTTTGATGATGATGGACTGAAATTTGGCGAGATTTTTCGTGTTGCTGAGCTGGTCCTTCAAATCGTCCAGGGAGATGCCCAGTCCGTCAGCGATCCCCGGAAGATTCTTGTCCACCAGGGCGGGATCGTCGCGAAGGAGCAGTACGCTGAAAGACGGGCGGTTGTCGACGAGGACGCGCCCATCGCGATCGAGCATGCGTCCGCGCGGCGCCATGATGGGAATCAAGCGCACGCGATTGCGCTCGGCCAGGGAGGAGTATTTGTCGGAATCGATGACCTGGAGTTTCCAGAATCCCAGGATGAGCAAGCCAACCATTCCCACGATGAGGTAGGAAGCGATGGCCAGCCGGCCTTGCGGCAACCGATTGTCGTTACGAAACCAGTACGACACGAAAAACCCCGCGCGCGAGTGTTTGTATGGGCGACCGAAAAGCGATCGACCTTATCGTCAGGGCTGGTTGCAGCCCACTCCGGATTCTCCGGAAGATCCGCGCGTCACGAAAAATCCACAGGGCGGTCTCGAAATGTCCGTCGAAAATTTCGCCAAAAATGGCAACAAAAAATCACTCGGAGCTCCCGAAATACCGCTCGACTTGCGCAGCGCGTGCGCCGCGGAAGTTCAATCAAAAGTAGCACTTGGGGATGGTGCGCGCAAGCCGTCCTAGAGGACAGGTTCTGGGAATACACTGGGATTCCGGCGAGCGGGGACTTTCGTGCTCCTTGCTCGTTTTGTTAGGTCACGTTATCGTGGTTAATTCCCCCATGACGCAAGAAAGCTACAGAGAGAAGCCGCTACGATTGGCACTGATCGGGATGTCCGGTTCCGGCAAAACCTTCTGGACAAAGCGGTTAGCGGAGACCGGGCGGCCCAGCATCTCCTGCGACGACCGCATCGAGCAGCGGCTGGCGCCTCGGCTTGCCGCCGCCGGATACGCCGGAATCAACGGCGTTGCTGCCTGGATGGGCTGGCCGGATAGTCCGACCTGCGCGGGACGCGAAGCCGAGTATCTCGCGGAAGAGATTCACACGCTCGACGAAGTATTGACCGGCCTGCAGCGAAATCGGCAGCAGGAGTTGATTCTTGATACAACAGGAAGCGTGATTTACACCGGAAATAACTTGCTCATGCGGCTGCGGCGGCAGATGACAGTAGTGTATTTGGCGGCGCCGGCGGAAGAACAGCAGCTCTTGATCGAGCGTTATATGACTGATCCCAAGCCGGTCCTGTGGCGCGGTGCGTTTCAGCCGCGAGCGGGCGAAGCGCCGCGCGAAACCGTCACGCGATGCTACCCCGCATTGATCGCCGCCCGACGTCAGAGCTACGAGGTGCTGGCGCACTGCACGCTTCCGGTCGCAGAGTTGCGTGACATTTCGCGCGATGCTTTGCTGGGCCCCGAGGCGTTCCTCAAGATGATTCACAACAAACTCGAAGGCGCGCGATGAGATTTTTCGAATGAGATATCGGAGCACAGCTCGGAAGGCGCCGCTCACTTCGTTGCGCGGCGCGGTGCTGCGCGGGCTGGCGCCTGACGGCGGGCTGTACATGCCGGTCGAAATTGCGCGGCGCTCGCCGGAAGAGCTCGAAGAGTTTCGGCGGCTGCCGTTTACGGAAGTGTGTTTTCGTGTTGTGCGGCCGTTCGCGGGGGCGGAAGTCCCGGAAGAAATTTTGTGGCAGGTGGTCAGCGAGTCGATCAATTTTCCGGTGAAGCTGGTATCCCTTTCGCCGGGACTGCACATCTTGGAGTTGTTCCACGGTCCGACGCTGGCGTTCAAGGATTTCGGCGCGCGATTCATGGCGCGGTTGATGGGCTATTTTGTGCGTGGGGAGACGCGGCCGCTGACCGTGCTAGTGGCCACCTCGGGCGACACAGGCAGCGCGGTGGCGCACGGATTTCTTGGCGTGCCTGGGATTCGCGTGGTGATTCTGTATCCCTCAAAGCGGATCAGCGAGGCGCAGGAGAAACAATTCACTACGCTCGGTGAGAACATCACGGCGCTGGAGGTAGCGGGGACTTTCGACGATTGCCAGCGCCTGGTGAAGCAGGCGTTTTCCGACGAAGCGCTGAATAAACGGGCCTTCCTGACATCAGCAAATTCGATCAACATCGGAAGGTTGCTGCCGCAGATGTTCTACCACGTGGCGGCATACCGACAGTTGCCGGTGGCTTCCGTTCCGCTGATTGTTTCGGTGCCCAGCGGAAATTTCGGGAACTTAACGGCGGGAATTTTTGCGAAGCGCATCGGCTTGCCCGTCGCAAAATTTGTGGCCGCGACGAACGCAAATGACATTGTGCCGGAATATTTGCGGACCGGAGAGTTTCATCCGCGGCCGGCCAAGGCGACCTATTCGAACGCCATGGACGTGGGCAGTCCGAATAACTTTCCGCGGCTGCTGGATTTGTGCCGCAACCGGCTCGAGTACGTACAAAAGGAGATTTGGGGCCACCGCGCTACAGATGATGAAACGCTGCGCGAAATGAAGGCCATGCATGAGCGCTATGGCTACATCGCCGACCCACATACGGCGGTGGGAGTGCTGGGCTGGGAAGCGTACAAGCGCGAACACCCGGAGCCCTCACAGGGACTAGTGCTGGCGACGGCTCATCCGGCGAAGTTCGCTGATGTGGTAACAAAGGCGATTGGATCGGCGCCACCACTCCCTGATCGGCTCGCGGCTTATTTGAAACGGGAGAAACTCTCGCGGCCAATTTCCAGCTCTTACGATGACTTCAAGCAGTTCCTGCTGACCTGCTAGTTTCGTCCGTCCCAAAAAAAGAGCACAGGCACGAGTGCCTGTGCCCCTGCTGCACGAACCTGACTTTATTTTTTCCGCACAAAGAGAGGCCTCCAAGAATGTCAGTCCCGCCATTTCCGAAAAATCGAAATAGTTCACGAGGGTTTGCGCAGGCGGTCCAGCACGAGGAAGAGAAACACGGCGACGATGGCGTTGACACCGGCGGCAATACCGAGACGCATCGTGAACAACACTTCGGGTTGTGCGAGGAGCAAGCGCTTGATGAGGACGGTGACCCCCTGGTGGAGGCCGAAGAAGACGACGGTGAGCGCAAAGCGAGCTGCGGGATGTTCGGTGTCAAGCCGCGCGCCAATGGAAGAAGCAACATAGCCGATAATGGTCTTGGCGATGCCATAGAGGCCGAGCGGCGACTTGCTGAGGCTATCCTGCAGCAGGCCAATGACTGTGCCGAGGAGCAAGCCAGTCGAGGGATTGCGGCGGCTCAAGCCGAAATAGATGGTGATGAGCAAAGGCAGATCGAGAATGTCCGCCTTGGGAAAATAGACAGGAAGAAGCGCCTGAACGACGAGCGCGAAAATCGTCGCACCGGCCACGGCACCGGTGCGAAATTTGTGCACTTCAATGTGTGTTTCAGCGCTACGGAGGTCAAAGGTGTCGTTGATCATGGCTTCGCCGCTGGCGGCTGCTCAGGCGCGGCTTTGTCGCTGGGATCGGACGCGGTTGATTCCGCTTCTTTATGCAGTTCGAGCGGGCGCATCGTAAGCAGTACGATGACTTCCTCGAGGCGCTCGAGATTTGCTGCGGGCCGCACTCGAATCAGTTTGAAAGGATTGCCGGGTTTGATCTCGGTGACCGTTCCGACGGGAAGATCCTTCGGGAAAATGCGGTCCATACCGCTGGTGACTACTCTCTCGCCGAGATTCACGGTGTCGTCGTTGGGGACATATTTCATAACCAGGAGCGGTTCACCAGTGCCGCCCACCGGGCTCTGGATGCGGGAATCGGCAAGCATGGCCCCCACGCCGCTGTCCTTGTCGGTGAGCAGAAGCACCTGGGCAGAGTTGGGAAATGCTTCGATGACTTTGCCGACGACGCCGTCCGGCGTGATTACCGCCATGTTGCGCCGGATGCCATCGTGCCCGCCGCGGTCAAGGAAAATTGTTTCGCTCGCGGTGTCCGCGCTGGCGCCGATAACGCGCGCGCCCAGCATAGGGACGTTCCGATTCAACTGCCGGAAATTGATGAGCAGTGCGAGACGATCGGCTTCCGCGGCTTTGCTGCGAAGTTGTTCGAGCTGCAGCTTCAGGGCGTTGTTTTCCCGCCGTAAGTTTTCATTTTCGCGTGATGTGTTTTGCAGCGCGAAATAGTGGCTCCAGATGCTGCGAACTCTGCTGAAGCCCCATGCGCCGGTGCGTTCGAAAGGTGAAATGGCTCCGACAGTCCAGGAGCGGATAAGACGTCCCTGCGAATCGCGCTTGATCTGCACCGCCAGGAACAACACCTGAACGATGACAACGCCGGCGAGCAGAACCAGTGATTTATGGCGAGACGGAATGACGACCATTTGCGTTCGGCGGCACAGGCTTTAGCCGGTGCGGTTCACCTTTGCAGCTGCTACGGTTAATCGATGCAAACCTGGCGCAACAATCGAAAGTCGCTGAGCATCTTTCCCGTGCCCAGTACGACCGACGCGAGCGGATCATCGGCAATGGAAACCGGGAGGCCCGTTTCTTCGCGGATGCGCTTGTCGAGATTCTTCAAAAGCGCGCCGCCGCCGGTGAGAACGATGCCGCGGTCGCTGATATCGGCGGAAAGTTCCGGCGGGGTGCGCTCCAGCGCCACGCGCACGGCATTCAAAATGGTCGCCACACATTCGCTCAAAGCTTCGCGGATCTCGCTGTCGTCGATGGTGACGGTGCGCGGCACGCCTTCGATGAGGTTGCGGCCCTTGACTTCCATGGTGAGCGGCTTTTCAAGCGGATAGGCGGACCCGATTTCCATCTTGATCTGCTCGGCGGTGCGTTCGCCGACGAGCAGGTTGTATTTGCGCTTGAGATATTGCATGACGGCTTCGTCCATCTCATTACCCGCGACGCGAACGGAGCGCGAGTAAACGATGCCGCTCATGGAGATCACCGCGATATCGGTGGTGCCTCCGCCGATATCCACGACCATGTTGCCGGAGGGCTCTTCAATGGGGAGGCCCGCGCCGATGGCCGCGGCCATGGCTTGCTCGACGAGAAAAACCTCGCTGGCGCGTGCGCGATAGGCGGAGTCCTGCACGGCGCGTTTTTCAACCGGCGTGATTTCGCTCGGTACGCCGATGACGATACGCGGGTGCACCAGCACACGGCGGTTGTGCGCCTTCTGGATAAAGTAGGTCAGCATTTTTTCGGTGACCTTGAAGTCCGCGATCACGCCGTCCTTCATGGGCTTGATGGCGACCACGTTGCCCGGCGTCCGGCCGAGCATATCTTTAGCTTCGCGCCCGACGGCCACGACTTCGCCGGTCGTTTTGTTGATGGCGACGATCGAGGGTTCGTTCACGACGATCCCTTTACCGGCCGCGTACACCAGCGTGTTCGCCGTGCCCAGATCGATTGCGAGGTCGGACGAAAACAAACTGAAGATCGACCTTAAGTTGTAACCGTTCTTATTCATTCCTCCGTCCCCTCGCGGAGAAAGCTGCTCCGCTGTCCGGTGAGCATGGTGAGCGCTTCGCGGTCACCACTACTATTGTCCACGGACTTGACGGCCAGCGCAAAGCGCGCTCGGGCCTCTGCTTCGAAAGCTTTCCTTCGGCACTTTTACTTGGGCACTACGATGGACACCTGCTGCTTCGCCGTGCCTCCTCGGCGATTCTGTCCAATCACCACAATCGTATGCGGGCCCGGCTCGAGTGGCTCCGTGAAATGCCGAAAGCTGCCGTCGGGCGCAATGTTGGGAACGGGCTGGCCATTCACGATGAGTGCGGCGCCGGGTTCTGTGCGGCCGATGATTTCAGCGACGCGGCCATGAATTTGGGTGCTAACGATCTCGAGCACCATCTCCTGGGTTTTGCCCTGGGC
Organism: Candidatus Acidiferrum sp.; assembly: GCA_035544995.1. Taxonomy (GTDB): domain Bacteria; phylum Acidobacteriota; class Terriglobia; order Acidiferrales; family UBA7541; genus Acidiferrum. The sequence continues at coordinate 29,217 of DASZZI010000065.1, read as the reverse complement.
GGCGAGCGTGAATTTAAACGTTTCGCTGACTTCGCTGTTCTGCTTCTTCGCGTCCGTGGCGATGACATTCCAGAAATAATCACCTCCGTCGAGTCCGGTGATATCCGTGCTGGTCCCGCCGATGACCTTTGCCTCACCGGCCGTCTTGGTGAACATCGCTGTTGTGCTGATGCGAAGTGTATAGGAGATGGCGTCCGAGACCGGTTTCCATGCGAAATGCACGGACGAGGTCTTCGGGTTCTCGACGATGATGGGCGCAAGATTCAGCGGCTCGGCAAGATCCGGCGGCGCGAGCACGTTCGACTTCTGGATAGGGCCGCCTACTGGAATGTTGACTTTCTGCCATTGCGCGAGTTCGATCTTCTCCTGGCCGCGCTGGACTTCCGCGCTGCCGCTGGAGACCATGATCTCATTTTCCTTCTTTTCGGGGTCGGCCTTGACCGCCGCGCGGCTGTTTGAGTGCAGTTGCGCGGTGGCGTCTTCCACGCTGACGGCTGCCTTGGAATCAGGCGACGACCAATTGGGGGTTGCCAGATCCACTGCGCCCGTGTTGATGCGCATGGCCACGCTGGTGGGTCTGTCGTTGCCCATCGAATTCTCTTCGACGGTGACGAGCGTATCGGACTTCACCGTATACTCCGTGCCGTCAGCAAAAGTAATTCGTGCCGCGCCGTCCGAGCCTGTTTGGATGAGGTCGCCCTTGTCGAGCGCGGTGTGGAAGTCGGCTTCGACCCATTGAACGGAGTTGACTTTCTTCACTTGCACTTTGCCGTCGAGATTGACGAACTTTGCCTGCCGCTGTTCGACACTCATGTTTTCCGTTCCGGGATTGCTGACGGCGTTGGAGAGCTTGCTGTACGCCGCGGAATACCAGTTGGGAAGAGTAATGGAGAGTGCAACAAGAACAACCGCAACGATCAAGAAAACGTAAATGGCCACGGTCTTGTAAGTGACCGCGGTCCAATAAACCTCCACCCTGTGGATCTTCGGCTGGGCCGGAGGGTTCGGCGGACGCTGGGGTTCCGTAGGTGTCTGTGTTGTCACGTGTGCTTGCGCAGTGACTGCGCCAATTTTTCAATTTAACACAGCGATTTGCGGGCGTCCAAACTGCGCGCGGCAGCGTAGTCAAATTGCAAATAGCCGTCGCCTGTACCAAGGTACAAGCCCGAAATGCTGTCGGATCGTTGTGCCGAATACCTGGATGTGGCCCGGCCCGGTTTTTCAAATCAGGAACCCGCCGAAGCGCTCGCGGGACGGCTGGATTGATGTGTTTTGAGGAAAGCCAAAGTCAGCGGCCAAGCTTGCGCCGCGGCAACTGGATTGTAAGCAGACCGGGCATCGCAGAAAAATCCGTGGTCCGCATCGGAAATCTCCACGTTGACGAAACTCTTTTCGGCGGCGCGCAGCGCATCGGTGACGGCGCGAATCTGATCTGCGGTGATGTGCTTGTCGCGTCCTCCCCAGAAGAACAGCATGGGAACCTGCAATTCGCTGACGCGCCCGAGCAGGCCGGGGTTATTCGCATTCGGTGCGATGCCTCCGCCGTAATACGAAATTGCACACGCCAAAGGTAGAGTTACTGCGGCGAGAAATGCGGCGCGGCCGCCCATGCAGTAACCGACAGCCGAGACCGGAAGATCCCCCGCGCCATTCGCGCGGAGCCAATCGTATGCGGCGCGCTGGTCCGCCTCCATGCCGGCGTCAGTCAAGGCGCGCATGTGAGTCATTGCGCTAGGGAAATCGTCGTAGCGGCCTTCAAAACCCGGGCCCGTGCGATGGAATAGCTCGGGCGCGATCGACAGATAGCCCTCGGTCGCAAACCGCGCCGTGATATCGCGGATATGGGCGTTCACGCCGAAGGCTTCCTGGAAGATGAGAATCCCCGGGCGCGCAACTCCCGCTGTGGGGCGCGCTGTCCAGGCGCGCATAGTTGTACCGTCGCTCACATTCAATGTGACGTATTGGCTGTTGATTTCCATGGTCCCTCCTTCGTTCTCTAGCGGAGCGCGGCCGCTCCAAGTCAGTGCCTGAGGAAATAGCGTTGCTTATCCAGGGATGCTGCTACGGCTACATCGAAAAACCCAACCATCATTTCCTCGTAGGTTTGATCTCCCCAGCGTACTGCTGCTTCCGGGTCCGGATTGTTGCGGGAATTGTCGTACCACCCGACGGCTTGCAATTCCGTTCCCGCTTTGAGTAAGCGCGGCTCAGCGAGGCGATAACTCATCTGCCAGTGAAAGTGGTAATTCACCCGAAGGAGCGGCTCGATGTTTGCTCCCGGCTTTAGGCCCCTGTGAACGATGTTGTATTCGAAGCGTTTTCCGCGCAGGTGCATGTGCGGGAAAAAGCAGAGCAGCGTTGCATCATTGGGAAGCATGCCGCGGGCCTCGACTCGATAGTCCGGCGCTCCGGGCGGAATGACGAAGTGGTCGTTGGTGAGCTGCAACGTAAGGACGCGCTGCTGGGGTGGTTGTTTCGAAAAAAGTAGGCCGATTCTGGTTTGATCTGTACCGGGCTTCCCGTTCGTCGTGTAGTGCATCTGGAAAACGAGATCGGAACCCCCGGGGACGAACTTCGCCATCGTCGCCGGCCACTCGTCAGGCGAACTTCCCGCCGCGTAGACGAGCAAGATATCGTTGTCGGTCCAGTGCGCGCCACGGCGGTCGCCTTCTTCGGCGAGGCTGGAAGCGCTGAACGGCGCGCCGACCGGTGCGTGGCGCAGCCAATTTGAATTGGGCGGGCGGATGTAAACAACCGCGTGATGCACATTCGCACGAAGTGAGGGAAGAATTTCCGCCATCTGCACCCAGCGATCTTCGGTGAAGTGAGTGGGCACAATTTCGTACGTGTATTCGATTTCACCTCGTGAGGGGAGTGCGATCGGCTGTGGCATCCTCAAGATGATATCGGGTTGCGGAATGCCCCAGCTTTCGCTCCATTCGTGCGGAGGGGGTGCCTCGTGTGGATCTCCGGCTGGCGCTTTGGCCTCGGCCCACGCGCCCAATATCGCTATTTGTGCGTCTGTGAGAGATGGGTCGTTCAAAAACTTGCCGACTCGCAGATCGGCGAACCAGGGCGGCATAGATTTTTGTTGCGTGGTGGCTTTGATCGCCTCGGCGTATGGACGCGCCTGCGCGTAAGTATCAAGAGGCATCGGGGCGATTCCGCCCGTCCGGTGACAGCCCTGACAACTTTGTTCCAAGATCGGCAATACATCGCGATAGAAAAGCGGAGGCGACGCCGTTCGCGCTTGTTGCGTAGCTCCCGAAATGAGCCATCCCCCATCAACGATCAGGGATAGCACGAGCACCATTGCCGTTAGCCCGATTCGATTTGTCCGCGTGTTCATCCTCTTGGGAGGTTCGACGAGGAGCGCCCCGCCCCGGTTTCCGGGCCCAGGTCCCACAACGATTCCATTTGAGGCGCGTGCCATATATCTCCTATAATGCAAAGTTTGTCCACTGACTACGGAGACCAATCGGATGGCTGGCAGCAGTAAGACTGGGTATCGAATCATCCTCGGCGGTGTAATCGGCCTCATTGCCCTGAGCATGTTGCTGTATCTTGTGCCGCAAGGGCCGACCACGGCTGAGGTATCCACGGATAGCGTGGCGCAAGTCGGCGACTTGACCGTCACTGTGTCGGACGTGCGCAAGCAGCTCAACGAGATCGAGCAGCGGAATCAAGTGCCGAAGCCGCTTGAGGCGCTCTACGCGCAGCAGATTCTGAAACAACTCGTATTCCAGAAAGAAATAGAGTACGAAGCGAAGCGCCTGGGTATTCACGTCTCTCCGGATGAGATTGCTGACCGGATTCGTCAATTCCTGCCGACTGCGTTTAATGGTGATGCGCCCGTGGGCATGGATCAATATGCAGCACAGGTGCAGTCACGTTTTCAGTTGACGGTACCGGCGTTCGAAGAGTTGATCAGGGAGGGATTGCTGGAAGAGAAATTCCGCAAGTTGGTGACGGACGGAATCAGCGCGGGCCCCGGCGAACTGCAAGAGGAATTCCGCTATCGCAATGAAAAAGTAAAGCTGGACTACGCGCTGATCAAGCCGGAAGAGCTGGAAGCGAAGATTACGCCGGATGAAGCGGAGATCAAGGCGTCGTACGAGAAAAACAAGGGGAAATATCAGGTGCCGGAGCGGCGCGTCGTCCGCTACGGGCTGGTGGATGCGAACCAGATCCGGCAAGGCGTGCAGGTTTCCGATGACGAGCTGAAGCTGCAATACCAGCAAAATATTCAGCAATATCAAGTGCCGAATCGTGTCCACGTGGAGCACATCCTGTTGATGACGGTCGGAAAAACCGATGCCGAGGTCGATGAGATTCGAAAGAAGGCCGAAGACATTCTGAAACAGGCGAAGAAAGGCGGCAACTTCGAAGATCTCGCGAAGAAGAACTCAGAGGATCCCGGCACGAAGGACAAAGGTGGCGGCCTGGGCTGGATCGTCCAGGGACAAACGGTCGCGGAGTTCGAGAAGGCGGCATTCAGCCTTCCGAAGGGCAGCATCTCGGATCTCGTCAAAACGCAGTACGGCTTCCACATTATCAAGGTGCTGGACAAAGAGACGGCGCACACCAAGACCTTCGACGAGGTGAAGGATTCCATCCGTGCCCCTCTCATGCTTTCGAAGGCCGACAAGCGAGCGAGCGATACAGCCGATCAGCTCTCGGCCGCGATTCGCAAGTCCAGCAAAACCTCGCTGGATGATTTGGCGAAACAATTTCACCTGACAGTTGCGGAGACGCGTCCGGTGGGTGCGACGGACCCCCTGTTAGAACTTGGGAATTCGCGGGACATCAAGGACGCGATCTTCCGGCTGCGGCCAGGCGAATTAAGCCCTCCCGTGCGCACGGACCGCGGCTACGTCGTCCTTGCGCTAAAGGAAGTCCAGCCGGCTCACCAAGGCTCGCTTGAAGAAGTCCGCGACCGCGTCATCACGGAGCTGAAGCAGCAGAAAGCTACGGAGCTAGCGCGGACGAAGGCGGAAGACCTGATGAAGCGCGTAAAAGCTGGTGAGAACTTTGTGGCTGCGGCCAAGGCCCTGGGTCTGGAACCCAAGACCAGCGATGCCACGGCCCGGAACGGGAGCATCACGGGTGTGGCCAGCGGTAAACAGCTCAACGCTGCCTTCCAGATGAAAGTTGGCGACGTTGGCGCCCCGCTGAATCTGGGCGCCAACTGGCTGGTTTACCGCGTGGCGGAAAAGGAAGAGCCCAACCCGGCCGACTTCGACAAACAAAAGAAGGATCTTGCGGAGCAAGTCCTGCAAAACAAGCGTGGATTGGCATTCGAGGCCTTTCGAACGGCTCTCGAAGCCCGGCTGAAGCAGGAAGGGAAGTTGAAACTCATGCCGGAAAAGCTCCGGAGCTTTGCAGACCTCGGTTAGTCTAAGGTACTAATAATAAAAGACTTACAGATTATTGAGGGGTGCCTTGTCTTTCCCGCCGCATCCCGATACCCTATTAGTATCTCGCAAGAAGCTCGAATTGATCCTGACCGCGAGTTTTAGCGAACCGGTGCTCCGGATCAACGACCGAATTCTGAATTACAAACTTCCATGGCCGGCCAGCAACGGCGAAAGTCCGAAACATGACAGGCGGGGATCATTGAGAAAAGCAGCCTCACGCGCATCCACGGTGCGCAACGGCTACCGTTGCAGCATCGAGCGCAACCAAGGGGGGAAGTATTGCGTCCGCATCCTGGCGCGTTATCCTCGCCATGCCTGGACTCTCGGGGTGTTTTTCCTGGCATCCTCGTTTGATCGAGCGATGAAGAAGCTGGAGGAGTCGCTGGACTTCCTGCAGCGGCAGGAGGAGAAGCTGTGGTTTTGGGGCGTGGATCGCGCTGAAGACATGGGATTTTCGGCGGAATTCCTCCTTGATGCGGGGCTGAAGCTGGATCGCCGTACCGAATTCCCGCGGAAGGCCGCCAATCTTTCCTTGGCGCCCGAGCGTGCCGTACCGGCCTTCGTGCTCGGACCGATGCGCCGGGGCCTGGCCGAGTCCGTCGAGAGCACGCGCAGCGCTGCTGCCAACGGCTGACCTGCCTGTCGCTTGCGGCGCAAACGGCCGGGGCTTTCCTCACGCGGCCTTCTTTTAACTTTCCTTTATCGTGTCTTCCCGCATCGGACGCTCTTGGATTCGCGGCCTATTTTTCACGCAGGATGACTTCGCCCTGGCCGACCATCTGGTCGTTGAGCCACAGCCGATATTTATAGGTAGCGGCTTTGGTCCCCGGCCGCGGGGGCCCGCTGAGCAGGCGCATGCCCGCGGGCGCTTGAAAAACATTCGAAGAAAAGGGACAGCGATTCACGTCGAATTCGACGCGCAGGTTACCCGCGTCGGAGATCCAGGAGACTTGGTCGCCTTCGTCGAGCACCACGACTTGCGGGATAAGTCCAACCAATACGGGACGTTCGGCCATTATTCCTCTACTCCTCGCTTAGCGCACGCCGGAATGATCGTCCCGGCGTTGGGCGAAGAGAGATCCCTCGCTCCGAGAACCCATCCGGAGCGCAAAAAAAGCGCGCTTCGCTCCGAATGACGGGATAGGGGTGGGTGCGTGAAAATGTAAAAAGCTCGTTCAAGTGGACGATAGCACATTTGCGAGCAGAGTTCTGCCCGCAGCGCCGTAACGAACCGCGGCTTGCCGCATCCAATTTGGGGCATACCTGTCCTTTGGTACGTCTTGACCGCGACGCGACGCAGCCGTACACTGTGTGTGCTGAGCCGTGCCGCCAAGCTCCGGCTGGGTTTCGCGCTCGCAGAAACAACTGTATGAGCGTCCCCGGGACGCGGAGGAAGTTGCTGGATGGCCTCACGTTCTTTATCAATACCCCTGCCGAATGGTTCTCGCATTTCGGTTGTTCTTTCCTTGCCGTTTGCACTGATTCACATCTTCGCCTTCGGGGTCTTTTTCGTTCATTTTCGCTGGTCGTACCTCATTGCCTGCCTGGGTATTTTCCTGGTGCGCATGTTTTTCGTGACCGCGGGATACCACCGGTATTTTTCGCATCGCGCGTTCAAGACCAGCCGCGTGTTCCAATTTGTGATTGCGTTTATGGCCACGTCGTCCTCGCAAAAGGGCGTGCTGTGGTGGGCGGGCCATCACCGGCACCATCACCGGTATTCCGATCAGGAACTGGATTTGCACTCGCCCACGCTCTTCGGATTTTTCTGGTCGCACGTCGGCTGGATCATTTCGGATAAGTACAACGATACGCGCATCGACTACATCGGCGATTTTGCCAAATATCCCGAGCTGCGCTGGCTGAACAAGTATCATCTGGTGCCGCCGGTCCTCCTGGGGGCCGCGCTGGTCCTCATCGGCGGGTGGCCCTTGTTTGTGTGGGGCTTCTGCCTCAGCACCGTGATGCTCTGGCACGATACGTTTACGATCAATTCGCTCTCGCACCTCTTCGGTTCGCGGCGTTATGAAACATCCGACACCAGCAAGAACAACTGGCTGCTGGCGCTGCTGACCCTCGGCGAGGGCTGGCACAACAACCATCATCACTTCATGGCCTCCGCCCGCCAGGGCTTCTTCTGGTGGGAAGTGGACTTCACTTACTACACGCTGAAGGTCCTGTCCTGGTTCGGCATCGTCTGGGATCTGCGCAAGGTTCCCACGCATCTGCTCACCGAGCAAAGAGTCGCCACCTAGGGCGAGACCCTCTAAGATTTGTGGGACAGGCCTTCGTGTCTGTCCCATTTCTTTTTTCCAGCCGGAACATAAAGTCGCGCCATCCCGAAAGTAATAGTTCCGAATTGCGGCCCCCCCTCCCCCTTGTTTTTGCTCAAGTGTGACAAGCAAAGGAGTTAGTGCGCAATTAGTGCGCAAAATTGCGCAATTTGTGCGTTCGTGCACAGCGAGAGGGAGTCGAAGAAAATAGAGCGAAGGGGGTACACCCCCCGTCACGGCGGAAAGAGTGCGACAGTGATTGATAAGCAAAAGTTTGTCAGGCGGCCGTTGCGGAAAAGAGTGCGCAAGAGTGTGAAAAGAAAAGAGATATATCCGGGGCTCGTCTGAAGGTCCAAACGTCGAAATGTCGAAACGGCTGCACTTCGGAACGTTGAAGCCCCGAGGAAGCTGGTTAACCATAACGCCCCCCCACCCCCTATGTTTTTTATAAGTGTTGATTCTAAAGAGAGTTAAAGTTGTTTGTTTTAATACACTTTTGCAAGTGTTGGTTCTAAAGAAGTTGCAGGATTGAAGTTTTGAAGGCTCGAAAGGTGTGCTGGTTGGGATCGCGAGAGCCCATAGGGGCGCGAGCCAGGTAGCGGCGGCGGGTTGGAGCTTGGCAAACACGGGAAAGGATAGCATGGGAATGTCAACTGGTTAAATGTTATGCAGGGAACGGGGAGAATTGAGGGGTGGACGGTAATGGGGCAGGATTAACGGTGCGGGCGGCAGGCTCCGCGGGATGCAGTTGCGCGCACGCTGACGGCTGAGTCAGAGGCCCGCGCGCCTGGACGCCGTGCTCGGCGAGATGAAGACCAAGGAGAAAAAACGTGGACGCACGAAGCGATAGAGGAGATCACCGATGAAGAACCCTGGAACATCGAAAGTGACATTGCAGGTAACTACGCCCACGGAGCGGGAGGTCGTGATGACACGCGTCTTCGATGCGCCGCGCCGCCTGGTGTTCGACGCTTTGACCAAGCCCGAGCTGTTCAAACGTTGGTTCGGGCCGCGAGGCTGGTCGCTGGCGGTCTGCGAGATCGATCTGAAGGTGGGCGGCGCCTGGCGCTCTGTGTTGCGTGGCCCCGACGGCACTGCCATGGGGATGCGCGGCGTTTACCAGGAGATCGTGCCGCCGGAGCGCCTCGTCAGCACCGAGTCGTTCGACGACTACCCGGGCGAGTCGCTCAATACGTTGGTCCTGGTCGAGGACCGCGGAAGAACGACGCTAACGATCACGGTGCTGTACCAGTCGCAGGAGATTCGCGACGCGGTGATCAAATCCGGCATGGAGCATGGCGCGGCCGAGTGCTACGACAAACTCGCTGAGATGTTGGCGCTAAAAAGCAAAGAGGAGAACTAGATGCAAAAAATCACCCCATTCTTGTGGTTCGACGGCAAAGCCGAAGAGGCGATGAATTTTTATGTTTCTATTTTTAAAAACTCAAAGATTGTGAGCGCTAATCGATTCCAACTCGATGGACAAGAATTTCTCACGCTAAACGGTGGCCCGCAATTCACCTTCTCGCCGGCCGTATCATTCTTCGTGAACTGTGAGACGCAGCAAGAAGTAGACGAGCTGTGGGAGAAGCTTTCTGAAGGCGGAGAAAAAGGAAGATGCGGCTGGCTAAAAGACAAATATGGTCTGTCATGGCAAGTCATTCCCTCTGTTTTAGGCGAGATGTTGCATGACAAAGATGCTGAGAAATCAAAAAGAGTCAGGAAGGCAATGCTTCAAATGGATAAAATTGACATAAAGAGCTTAAAGCAGGCATACGACCGAGGCTAACTCAGCAAAAACCACAAAAAGCCCGATATCGGTTACCTGTGGCCCTCTCTACTGGATTGAACCAAAACCCCCGAACCCCAGCCAGCTTCGCGTCAGCTTGCGCTGGCCGGGGCTCGGAGGTTAAAGACTACCTAGTCATCCTTTCACCGGAATGGTCACTGGCTTCGCGAGCTTAAACGTGAGCTGACTCTTGGCATTCAGGAGGGTTACGTCCTTGTTCGCCTTGGCTTTCTCGGTATCTTTGGCATTGTTTTTGGCCTGGTTTTTCGATCCGGCGATCGAATTGGTTTCCAGCGGGTAGGACTTCCCGTGGACTACGACCGAAGCGAGCGTCACCTTCAGTTCGTGCTTTTTGACCTTGACAACACGGCCGGTTACTTGCGCACCCTTCGGAATCACGGTCTTCCCCTCTACCTGAATCGGCGTGGTGAGGCTCGCGGCAAAGGTGTCTCCGACGTGGTTCTTGTCGGTGGCGAGTGTTTCGCCTACCGTCGCGCTGATCGCTGTGCCTTTCGGCACCGTGACCATCGTCGTTGGCTCCGGCGCTTTATTTACTGCGGCAGGTTTCGCTGCGGCAGGTTTTGCTGCGGCAGGTTTTGCTGCGGCACGTTTTGCTGCGGCACGTTTTACTGCGGCAGGTTTTGCTGCGGCACGTTTTACTGTATCGGCTTTCTTGGCAGTGCTAGCGGCTTCGTTTGTGGCGGTTTTCGAGCAGCCCGCAACAGTCAAAAGGGCTGCCGCTGCCAAAGCGAGCCAGACGTTACGATGGACCTGAGAGTTGAACATTTCACACCTCCAGAGGGGTACCCTTGGGGTGAATGGGATGAGGTGGCTGGTTTGACCCTTTCCCCGCTTACAAATCAACTTCGAAACGTTGGGTATCCCTACCTTCTATCTATAAATCCTACAAAATCCGGTAGATGGAGCCCAAGGCATTTGCGACGCGCGTTTCCTTCCCAGCGCCGGCCTATCGGCCAGTAACCCGGCAGGTAGGTCGCACACCGCCAAGCGAGGACCCACGTGTAACCTCGACACGTGGGGCACCCCCAAATCACCTTCGCCGCTTACGTCCGGGCCACCCGCCTCAGAGTTGAGATCCTGCCGATCCTTAATTAGGATCGAATCAACGAGATCCCACTCGAGAGCAGCGCGACAAATCTTTTATGCGTTTTGATCCGCCGCACGCTAGAGACTCTTGGTTTGTAGTTGAGGAAGGTCTGTGTCCATGAAATTGATTAAGCCGCGACCATATCGTACAAGGCTCGCCAAATTGCGTACATCGCATAGGAATCCATCCCGCAGTATTTCTTAAGGGCTTCGCATAGTTGATTGCATTCTTCCTCGCTGAGCCGGCCCGAAACGATCTTACTCCAAGTGATTGAAGCCGTGCCTCTTTGATATTTGAGCCATAGCAATATACAAACAAGTACTGGAGTGGGAGTCAAGAAATTGGGGGTACCCCATGCGCTGAGTTTGCGCGTGGGAGTTTGCGTATTGATTAGGCCCCAGATCTATCCAACTACCGTACGTCAACCCTTAAGAAGTGAACACCGCACAGTCTCCAGTCCACTCGCCGTCGCGGAATTAACGAGGGAAAGTCAAAAGCCCCAGGTGCTAAACCGACACCTGGGACACCCGCGGGTCATTTTTTAAGGCTCGCTTGCCGCGAGACCAAAACGCGTTTTGCCGCCCGCTGGGACGGATTATGATCGGTGCCGTTTTTGAAGCCAAAGAGGAGATTCCGGCTAAGATTGTAGTGGGGTGCGTCTAAGCCATACTCGCATAAACGGCGCTATGTGGCGTGGCTGAGGGAGCGTTCGATGTCGGCGAGTAGCGCAGGGTCAACATTAAGGAAAGCGACTCCCGAGCCGAGGTTTGGCAGGGAATAGACGATCTTGCCTCTGGCTTGGAAGGAACCCGAGTCGTCCGTAACGTAGACCACAATCTGAGTGCCTGCGGGGAGGGGGTGGATCATATCTAAGTAGCAGCCACTGAGGCTCAGATCACCGACACGGGCTTGCAGATAGGTGGTCCGTTCCTCGTCGGACAATTCGGCATCGGCGATGAAAGGGTACCTGGGCGCGCAACGACGCTCCTGTTCCATGGCGGGGACCTCCGGCAGGAAGCGAGCGCGGGGATTATCTCATGCGATGGCTTCGATTGGAAGGCCGCCCAGGAACGCGTAGTGTCCTAAATTGGTTTGGGGAACCGGCCTGCGTCTAAGCCATTATGGCAAGGGCGGCAGCGGACAAAATGAGAGTCGCAATTGTATCGGATATTCACGGCAATCGGCGCGCCTTCCAAGCAGTTCTCGCCGACCTGCGGCAGGTTGCACCTGACCTCGTTCTCCATGGGGGCGATTTGGCTTCCGGTGGAGCTCACCCGGCGGACATCATCGATCAGGTCCGCTCCCTCGGGTGGCCCGGGGTCCGCGGGAATACCGATGAGATGCTTTGGGCCCCGGAACGCCTGGCTGAATTTGCCGCCGCAAACCCGAAGATCGCGCCAATTCTTGCCAGAGTCCAAGAGACGATTCCGCCGACGCGGGCAAGCATCGGCGAAGAACGCTTGCGATGGCTGGAAGGACTTCCTTGTCTGTACTCGCAGCTCGGCTTTAGCCTGGTTCATGCCAGCCCCGATGACCTCTGGCGGGCTCCGATGCCCAATGCCAGCGATGACGAATTACGCAGTACCTATGCGTCTCTTCGTGCTCAAATCGTGGTGTACGGACATATTCATCGTCCGTTCCTACGCCGACTTCAAGGCATGACCGTAGCGAATACAGGCAGCGTCAGCCAATCCTATGACGGAGATACCCGTGCATCCTATCTGGTGATTGACGGAGAGAGCATCACCATTCGCCGGGTCGAGTACGACGTGGAGAGTGAAGCAAAAGAACTCTTGCGTTCGGGGCTACCCCATGCCGACTGGCTGTCCCGGATTCTCCTCGCCGGACGATACTGTCCCCCCGAGTAGATAAAATTTAATTCGACGGTCATCGATTATTCCCGTTCCCACTCTTTCCATTGAGCGCAGCTTCGGGGTCGTTCGCTTTCCGGGGCCTGCGCCCGGCAGCTTCGCGTCTGCTGCTTTTGCGGCTCCTTCCAACAAATCTTCCGAAACAGCGCCGAAGATTTCTTGTGTTCCTCCCCGCCGCCACAGAGCTTCTCAGATCCATTCAGCCAAGCACTCACCACTCTGAAAGCGGACTGGCGAGTGCTTGGCCGAACGAATCTTCCCGATAAGACTCGGGACTCGCGCGCCTCGTCGGGCGCTCGTCGCGGGGACCTGCGACGCTTGAGGAAAAATGAAGGTGGCGGGGCGGAAGGCTGCTGGGAATTGCTAGAAAGCATTTCCTGAGGGGCTGAAGCCCGAGCTGATCTTGCACGACTTTACGGCACGGCTGAAAGCACGGATCTAAAGACCCGGCACTACAAGGAGCCGGGCTGAAGCCCGGCCTCTACAAAGTGGAGGGACGAAGAATTGTGCCGGGCTCCCGACCGGGCCGGGACAGGTCGGGGCAGGTTCCGCCGTGCCGTGTCCTGACGAATACAGAAGATTTTACGGTACGTCCTCGCTCGGGTCTTCTTGCAGCCAAATTGACCGTTGCGCGACCTTGGGGATTGCGCGAAAATCGATCTTTCCGTGGCGCTCCCGAGCATCCCCAGAGAGCGCACCCGCGGGCGGCTCGTGGTCTTCAGCGCGAATCAAGTGCAAGAAAAAGAAGGGCAAAGGTCATGACCCAACACGTTGGCGAACTCAATCCACCCTACCGATTGATGCTCACGCCGGGTCCCTCGTCGATGGACCCCCGCGTGTACCGCGCGATGTCGGCGCCGTTGGTGGGGCACCTCGATCCCTGGTTCAGGGGCTGCATGGACGAGACGCAACTGCTGCTTCGGCAGATTTTCCAGACCGAAAACCGGCTGACGATGCCACTCTCGGCTTCAGGCTCGGGCGGAATTGAGGCGTCGGTAGTCAACGCTCTCGAAGAGGGCGACGAAGCCATTGTCGCCGTCAACGGCGTGTTTTCTGACCGCATGTACGAGATTGCGACGCGCGCATCATCGAAAGTTACGAAGGTCGAGGCGCCCTATGGGAAGCCGGTGGATGCCGAGGAGGTGAGGAGAGCGGGCAAGGGCAGGAAGATCAAGATGATCGGGCTGGCGCAGGGCGAAACGTCTTCCGGCGTACTCACCAAGCTCGATGCGTACCGCAAAGTTGCGGATGAATTGGGAGCGCTTCTGGTGGTGGACGCGGTGGCGTCGCTGGCCGCTGTGCCGGTGCACGTTGACCGCGAACGCATAGACATTTGCTTCAGCGGGACACAGAAGGCCCTCAGCGCCCCGCCGGGGATGTCACCGATTACGGTTAGTCCCACTGCCGAGGAGGTCTTCCGCAAGCGGAAGACCAAGGTGCAGAGCTGGTACTTCGATCTTTCGACGGCGATGAATTATTGGGGGAAGGAGCGGCTGTACCATCACACGCCGCCGATTTCGCTGATTTATGGTTTGCGCGAGGCGATGCGCATCGTCCTGGAAGAAGGGCTGGAGGCGCGGTGGGAGCGCCACAGCATGAACCAACGCGCCCTGATCGCGGGTGTCGAAGCGATGGGGCTGGGACTGCTGGTGAAGAATCCAGCGGACCGTCTTCCGACCGTGACAGCGGTCATGATTCCAGACGGCGTGGACGACGTGAAGGTGCGGAATCAGTTGCTCGACGAGTTTAATATCGAAATCGCGGGCGGATTTGGTCCTGTGAAGGGCAAGATCTGGCGCGTTGGGCTGATGGGATACTGCAGCCAGAAGCCGTTTGTGCTGCTGTTCCTTTCGGCCTTTGAAAAAGTGCTGCAGGATCAGGGTTACCGCGTGCCGGCCGGAGCCGGTGTGGCGGCGGCGATTCGCAGCTACGCGCATTCGGAATCAGCGGCAGCCGTGAGCCGCTAGTTTCGATTTGCGAGAACTGGAAAGCGAAGAGAGTTTTCTCGACTGCGTCCCCGCAAGAATCGCGGGGACTCCTCTCGAAATGAGAGAATTCTTTTGAGCGGCATCGAGGAGTCATCGGATCGAAAAGGAGCCTGCGTGCCTACACTTCCCGTATTGGCGAACTCCGGCGCGATGAGCCAGTTCATCGGCGCCTTTGAAGTGACTTCGAAGCTGAGCGGGCATGTTTATCAATGCCGCTTCTCGCACATGTGGAACGGCATCGCAACGCGCCACAGCGATACCATTGACGCGAAGTTTTTTGTGGATGGCGAAGCAGTGGTGGTGGGGCTGGCGCACACGGCTTTTGTGAAATTCCGCGAGCGCAGCGGCCGTGACTTGACGGATCGCGAAGCCAGCTTCGTCGCCGCGGAATATCTGCGCGAGCGGCTCGAGGAAGAAGACCAGCGGCCCCTCTATGACGTGGCGCATGATGATGTGGTGCGGCTGACCGCGCAGGCCGGCATCAAGTAGGGACGCTCAAAATTGGGATTGGGCAGGCGGACTTCGCCCCACTATTTCGTCACGGATTCAGCCGCCGGATTCGGCATGGAACGCCGCGAGCCGCGGATGGTGCAAACCGTCGCGGCGAATGAAGTAGATCACAAGAAACATCAAGAGCGAGCCGCCGACCATCACCGCAACGGCAACCTGGAGGCCCAACTGCAGGTCGCTTACGTCGGAGATTTTGCCGATGAGTTGAGGTCCCAAGGCTCCCAGAAGTTGCGTAACGAACATGTAGACGCCGATGGCCGTCGCATGGGCTCGCTGCGGCGTCAAATCATGCAGGACGGCGGTTACCGGGCCGTGATACCAGGACATGAAAAATCCGGCGATGAAGAGCGCCGCGAGGACCACCCACTTTTCATCGGCTTGAATTGCTAACAGAACGAAGGGAGCAGCGCACAGAAAAGCGGCCGCAATTACGATGATCCGGCCATAGACGAACCTCTTCTGGAGGCGGTCGGCGACAAACCCGCCCATTAGAACGCCGAACACCAAGGAGAGCAATGCGACGACCGAGAGAGACACAGCCGCCTCACGGACGCTGAATGCTTTATAGTTCACCGCGAAATCGACGCCCCAAGTGAGCAGCGACACACTCGCGAAAGTAATGAAGGTGCCGGCGACAATCATCGCCACGTACGCCGGGACGCTGAGCAATGTTCTTAGAGGAACCACCTCGGAGCGCGGCCGGCGCGGAGGTTCCTCCAACTTGAGCACGAATAGCCCAGGAATCATGCAAACTAATCCAACGATGATGAAAGTGTATTTCCACCCGTGCAGCTCACCGGCCACTCCGCCAAAAGCCTGCCCAGCTGCTCCCCCCAGCAGCATGCCTGAAGCAAAGATGGACTGGACCATGGCGCGGCGTTCCTGCGGAAACGAATCCGAAATCATGGACTGCGCAGCCGGGGCGTAAGACGCTTCGCCGACACCTATCAAGGCACGCGCGAAGATCAAGAGCAGGAAAGAAGAAGCGAAGCCGCACGCGATGGTAGCCAGGCTCCAGAAAGCGACGCCACCGGCGATGATGCGCGTTCGGCTGAAGCGGTCGGCAAGAAATCCAGAAGGAAAACTCGCGACTGCCAGGACCACCAGGAGCCCGGTTTGCAGCGAACCAAGCTGCGCGTCTGTAACACCCATTTGCCGCCGGAGAAGCGGCAGGAGCGGCACCACAACCTGGCGGTCGGCGAAGTTGACAAAATTGACTAAAGCAAGTACAGCAAGAAGGCGAAACTGGTAGGACGTAAGCGGGATGGTTTTTGACGCCATGCTCAGTTTGCTCAATTTGTCCTGGACGACCTGGAATTGCGGGACCCCGGCCCGGCCGGAGTCAACGATCTCTCGAACCTCTTCGATTATATACTTCGCATGAATACACCCTCGCCGTCCAGCAAGACAACCAGTGACCGGTTAACCACCGTACTATCGTACGGGGCACTGCTGCTTCTCGGCTACTTGGTATTCCTGATCGTGGAACCGTTCCTGGTGCCCTTGGCGTGGTCGGCCGTGTTGGCGATTTTCTTTTATCCCTTGCATGAGCGGATCGCGCGGCGGCTCCGTCCGACACCCGCGGGGCTAGTGAGCACCCTGGGGGTCACGCTGTTGCTGATTGTGCCAGCCTTGGTGGTGCTGTGGTACACGGCCCGGGAAGCGATCGACGCGACGGCGGGTTTACAGAGCACGCTGCGAAATCCGCAGCTCGCTGTACCCGCGCATCTCATGACGTGGGTTCGCGGTCAGCTTCCGGAGGCGTGGCGATCGATGGATTTTTCCGAGCCGCTGCGGCAAGGGGCAGAAAAAATCGCTTCTTTCCTGGCAGGAGAGCTTGGCGCTCTCGTGAAAAACTTGTTCGTGTTTTTTGTCGACTTGTTCATTTTGATTTTTGCGCTGTTCTTCATGTTTCGCGACGGGGAGAGCATCGTGCATGCGGTGCGGCATCTCTTGCCGTTTGACGAATCCATCCAAAAGGAGATGCTGGGCGAATCGAAAGAATTGATATTTGCGAGTGTCGCGATTGGGCTGCTCGTGGCGACGGTGCAGGGAATTCTCGGCGGAACAGCGTTTGCGATTGTGGGGATTGCAACGCCGATATTTTGGGGCGTATTAATCGCGTTTTTTTCACTGATGCCAGTCGTGGGTTCGGCGCTGATCTGGGTTCCCGGGGCGCTGTGGCTGAGTTTCAGCGGCCACTGGGGCAAAGGCCTCCTGGTGGTGGCGATCTGCGGCGGCGTTTCCGCCGTTGCGGACAACATTTTGCGGCCGCTGCTGCTGCGCAACCGCACACACCTCAATGAATTGCTGCTTTTCATCAGCGTTTTGGGCGGCATCGAAGTCTTTGGGTTGCTGGGATTGGTGGCTGGGCCGACCATCGTGGCGGCGGCCATGGGCGTGTTCCGAGTGTACATGGGCCAGCGCGACGACGTCGCTGCCCGCGGAAGCCCTCAGCGGTTATGGCACCAATAAGCGGTAGTCGGAGAGCTTGATCCCGCTGATATCCAGGTCCGCCCGGGTTTGCCGCACACGTTCGAACGTAGTGAAGGTCAGCGGCGCTCCTTGGCAGAAACGAGGGCTGGTGAGTTCGCCGGCGTCATTGCGTTCCCAGAATTGCAAAGAGAAAACTTGCATGGGACTGATGCCGAGTTCCGCAGGCCCGGACTCAGAGCTCCATTCCCACGCGTTCCAGATCTTACCCGCTGGAGACGGCTTCTCACCCTCCGAATGCGGGCATGGAGACTCCGATGAGGAGGTGCTCACTTTCAGATAGGAGGGACGCCGAAGCGGGGAGCGGCACAGGATGCTACTCCATTCCGAAGCGGTCATGCGACAGAGACCGACGTCCGGCACGGCAAAGTCGCCTGCCGCTACAATGACTTTTCTGACGCTGGCCTCGCGGAAGACGGTCAGCGCGAAACTTATGTGCACGTTTGCCGGAGAAGCCCCAATCATTTCAAGGAAGCGCTTACCGATCTGGAGACTGGCATCGTCGTGGTCCTTATCCGGTGTTAAAAGAAGGCCGCCCGGCCGCCAGTTCGAGCTCCACTTTGCTCCGCCGGAGGAATCCACCGTGAAGCGTGTACCATCGACGGCAACAAGCGAATCCTTTGCCATGCCAGAGACGAGCAGCGGAATATGAATATAAGCATCTTCGTTTTCTCTAATGGGGAACCTTTGTTTTAGCGGCTTTGGGGTCTTGGCAGAGTCAAAGCTAAGCTGCACGGGTTGTTCCTGGGCGGACGCGGGGGGCTGGTAGATGTGAGCAATGATCGTGCCGTAGGGCGTTACGACCATGATAACCAGAATGGAGAGGGCGGCACCGATGAGAAGCACACGCGATCGGAAGCTCTCGCGCCGGGCGTATTGGAGAACTACAGTCACAAGGAGGACAGCAATTAAGATTGCGAACTCAATGGAGCCTGGAATCAAATCGGCCGAGGAGATTTGTGAGTTCGGGATTTCCGACGAAAGTGCGGCTACACCAATGAGGTATAGCACGATCCCAAGAACGGCCAGCAGTACCTGCGAGATGTTCGCAGTGACCGACGCCAAAGCCGAGGATGGCAGGAAAAGGAACACTGTCATTAACAACTGCATATATAACAATCCGGGCAGATGCCGAGTGGGCGAGAAGCCTGCCTTGGCGAGCAGAATCACGTCGGCGATCAAGAGCGGGGCATTCATAAATACCGCCAAGAATAGAATTTTCGCGGCAAGGAGTTTTTTCCACTGGTAAGGACGTGTGATCCAGAACTGGCGATCGCCCACCAAAGACTCCGCATGCACGATCCGTACAATCAGGAACGACCATGCGACGGGGACCAGTACCGCCAGCGCGCCAGACAGAAATTGAGAGAGCGGCTCAATCGTGGATTGCGATCTCCAGTTGCGTGGCTCCCTCCACGCAAAGGCCAACAGCAGTGAGAGGGAGATCGCGATTTCCGGCCAGTGGCGGCGCGCGTCTTTGCGGAAGATGTGGAGAATCTGATTCATCGCCGGTCCTCTCTCACACCAGAGATTGTTTGGCCCTGGCCATGGTTAAGAAAATTGAGCGCAACGACATAGGACTGAAAGTGACGTCGCGAACTTCGCCGAAAACCCTTGCGATCTCCAAGCTCGTGCGCTCCGAGTCAAAACGGCTCTCGACGAAGCGCACCACAACAGCTGAAGTGCTGAGATGCATCCATGTGCCGGGAAAGTTCGCAGGCAGCGCAGGCGCGGCATTGAGAGTCAACTCGACTTCGCGGAAGCGGGCGGACAGCGCGGCCAACTCCTCGGAAAAACGGAGGCTTCCTTGTTCGAGGTACCCAACATGGCTGGCGAAGCTCTCCATTTCGGCGAGATCGTGCGAAGAAATGAAAATCGTGGAATCGGCGGCGAGCTCGAGCAATCCTTCAATGAGCTCATCACGGACAAGGGGATCCAGGCCGCCGAAGGGTTCATCGAGAATGATGAGCTTGGGCCGATAAGCGAGCGAACTCGCCAATGCCGCCTTCATGCGCATTCCGCGCGATAAGTCGCGAAGCTGGCGGTCGAGGGGCAAATCCAACTGCTTTACCAGTTGAGATTCCAAATCTGTGTCCCATGAGGGGTAGAAAGGGCGCAGATAGGAAAGGAATGCGCCGACGCGCATCCATCCGGGAAGTTCCTGGTTTTCCGAGACGTAGCCGATGGCCGTAAATGCAAAACCAGCGAGATGTTTCGATTCCAGCCCGAGCATTTCTGCCCGGCCACTCGTCGGCGGGAAGATATTCATGAGAATCTTGATGGCGGTTGTTTTGCCCGCGCCGTTAGGGCCGACCAGGGCATAGATCGCGCCTTCGGGGACATCAAGGTTCAGTCCATTGAGTGCGAGTACGCGGCGAAACTTCTTACTTAGGTTTTCGGTGCAAATTGCGCTGCTCATCGCTGGCTCCGGCTTCCTCGATTCGATTCCGACGGCGATTTAGGCTTGCCGCCCAGCCGTTTCCAATGTTCCGAGATGGATGCGGTAACATCTTCGAGATTGATCCGAAGTCTTTTTGCCTCGACGACGAGTTGCTCAATTTCGTCTGTGAGGAGCTGTGTGCGCTCGGACGACGGCGCTTCCGGGAGATTGGCGACAATCGTTCCGACGCCCGGGCGTGTTTCCAGCAAGCCGGTGGTGATCAGGTGCGAAATGGCCTTATGAGCTGTGTTCGGGTTGATTTTAAGTTCCTTGCTGAGTGTCCGTACCGAAGGAAAAGGGTCGCCAGGGCGGAGGTGGCCGGAGATCATGGCTTTTTTCGATGCGTAGACGACCTGTTCAAACAGGGAAGCGCCGGGACGGAACGTAACACGAAACGGTATCACAAGTGTACTATAACGGATAGGACAGAAATCACAAAAGGAAAAGGCCAGCGGTTCGGCGGCCATGGGCGTGTTCCGAGTCTACATGGAGCGCCGCGAGGAGCTGGCCCCCACTAGTGCGTAACACGAGGGGCGAAATTCCGCCCGGCCCGGCGCGGCTGTGCTAGAGTACCCGGCTCGGATGGCTTCCAAGGACATCAAACCCGCTCGGACACACCCAGAATTGCCGCTGGCAAAGCTGCGCTGGCGCTGCGAGCCTTCGCGCATCCCGTTCGAAACAACGGCACAGGCCGAGCTGCGTGAAGGGTTCATCGGGCAAGAGCGCGCGCTGCGCGCCCTAAAAATGGGGGTCGAGCTCTCAGCGCCGGGCTACAACGTTTTCGTGTGCGGCCTCGCGGGGACGAGCCGAGGCGGCACGATTGCCCGGATGATCGAGGAAGTACACCCGCAGACGAAGCCATCGCTCGACCGCTGCTACGTCAATAATTTCAAGCTGCCCGACCGGCCTCGCCTGCTTTCTCTGCCGCGCGGCCAGGCCAATTCCTTCAAGAAAGACGTGCAAGCGGGGATCGATTTTCTACGGCGAAGAATTCCCCAGGTGTTCGAAGGCGAACCGTTCCAGCGGCAGAAAGGGCGAATTGTCGAGCGCTTCACCGCGCGTGAAAAAGAGTTGATGGACGATTTCACGCGGCGGATCGCGCGGGATCAGTTCGCGCTGGGACACATGCAAGTCGGCGCGGTGGCGCTGCCGGAGATTTTTCCGGTGCTCGAAGGACAGATGGTGCCCATCGAGGACATTTCGAAAATGGTGCACGAGGGAAAACTGGATGCGCCGGTCGCGGAGGACATTGAGCGCAAGTACGAGCAGTTCCGGCA
This sequence comes from Candidatus Acidiferrum sp., assembly GCA_035544995.1. Lineage (GTDB taxonomy): Bacteria > Acidobacteriota > Terriglobia > Acidiferrales > UBA7541 > Acidiferrum. The sequence goes on along the minus strand of DASZZI010000065.1, from coordinate 8,051 downwards.
AGAGTTCACGGTTGTCTACCGCAAAACGCTGACGCTCTCCCGCGAGCTGGCCAGCGAGCTGAGTTACCTCGAACAGGAAGCGGCGTCGGTATTGGTGGACGGCGTCATCGAAGAACTAAAGGAAAAGTATCCGGGAACGGACGTCTCCGAGTATTTGGAAGAAGTGCGGCATCACCTGCTCGATAACCTCGATCCCTTCAAGGAGCGCGAAGGAGAAACGGAGCAGGAGGGAGAAAGCCCGGACGGCTTGCCGAAGGCGATCGGAGGCCCGGAGCGCGATCCGTTCCGCGTGTACGGCGTAAACGTCATCTTGGCGCACAACGACGAAGATGCTTCGCCGGTGATATTTGAGACCACTCCAACGTATGCCAATTTGTTCGGGACGATTCAGCGCGCTTACGACACGCGTGGCGGCTGGACGAGCGACTTCATGGATCTGCGCGGCGGCTCACTGCTGCGCGCTGACGGCGGATTTCTGATCATGTACTCAATGGAAGCGCTGTCGGAGGTGGGCGTGTGGCGCGCGCTCAAGCGCACGCTGAACCACAGCCGCCTGGAGATTCAGCCGCTGGAAATGTTCTATCCCTTTGGCGGAAGCGCGCTGAAACCGGAGGCGGTCGAGATCAACGTGAAGGTGATTTTGATCGGCGACCGAGAGATGTACGAACTGCTGTACGAGTACGAAGAGGACTTCCGGAAGATTTTCAAAGTGCGCGTGGAGTTCGATGAAGAGATGCCGATGAGCGACGGCGTGATCGCCGAATATGCGGGGCGCCTGCGCGCGTTGTCCGAGAAGGAAGGCTTGTCACCGTTTGACCGAGGCGCCTTTGCAGCCACGCTGGAATACGGTGTGCGCAAAGCGGGGCGGCGTAACAAGGTGACGGCGCGATTTGTGGATATCGCGGATCTGGCGCGAGAGGCACATTACGCCGCGGCGGCCGCGGGAGAAAACGTGGTGCGCGCGGCCCACGTCCGGGGCGCGTTGAATGCAAAGATGGAGCGGCACAACCTGATCGAGACGCGTATTCGCGAAATGATCGAGGAGGGAACGCTGCTCGTCGACCTTTCGGGCACGCACGTCGGCCAGGTCAATGGATTGAGCGTGCTGGAAATCGGCGGATATTCGTTTGGCAAACCGGTGCGCATCACGGCAACGGCGGGCCTCGGCAAAGCGGGATTGATCAATATCGAGCGTGAAGCACACCTGAGCGGCCGCTTTCACGACAAGGGCGTGCATATTATCGCGGGTTTCCTTCGCAGCTGTTTTGCGCAGGATAAACCGATGTCGCTTGCAGCGAGCATCTGCTTTGAGCAGTCGTATTCGGGCGTCGATGGGGATAGCGCCAGTTCGACGGAAGTGTATGCCCTTCTGTCGGCTCTTTCCGGATTGCCACTGCGGCAGGACATCGCCGTGACCGGATCGATGAATCAGCAGGGCGACATCCAGGCGATCGGCGGAATTAACGAAAAAATTGAGGGATTTTTCGATGTGTGCCGGATCAAAGGACTGACCGGGACGCAGGGCATTTTGATGCCGGCATCAAACGTCGAGGATCTGATGCTGCGGGATGATGTGCTGGACGCGGTAACCGCGGGGAAATTTCACATCTGGCCGGTGGCGAAAGTGGAAGAGGGCATCGAGATTTTGACGGGTTTAGCCGCGGGCCAGAAAGGCGGAGAGGGCAGCTTCGAGCCGGCGACGGTTTTTGCGCTTGTGGATGAGAGATTGCGCGAGATGGCGAAAACGCTGAAAGAATTCGAGTAAATCGCGACGACAACGCAGTTATTGGATTGGTTCTCCACCGCCATTCGTATTTCCCATTGCCATCCCGGCGTACTCAAATATACACAAGCTCAGGAATTAAAACGGTTCGCAGCGAAATCACTGCTTCGGCTCGGGCACCTCTGGTTTCGGATAGGCTTTCTGGAGGGCGCTTTGGTATTCGCCGAAAAGCGCTTGGATACGCGTGAATTCGGTTTTTACGGATTCGCGCAATTCCGGATGCGTTGCGAAATCATAAAGGACTGCCGCCATCGTTCCCGCATCGATCAGGAATCCTTGATGGCCGACGTCAGTCAGTGCATCGGCTTCCATTCCGTACGTATGATTCGTGAAATTGGAGGATTTCGCGCTCACCCCGATGCCGGCGACTTGACTGGAAACGCTGCCCGTCTCTTCAAATCCTTTGGGTTTTCCGGGTTCAGGCTCCACGCCCGTGGCCCCCAATTGTTTCATGTACGCGAAGGCCAGCTCCTCGAGTGACGACAGGGAAATGCCGTCGCGATCGCTTCCGTAATGGTCGATTTTGACTTTCGTTCCTGTTGCCAGCGCCGCGGCGCGCGCCGCGTCATCCACCCACTGGGTAACCTGAGCCAGATAAACTCCATCCGGATAGCGAATATAAAAATCGGCGGACGCCTTGTCCGGCACAACGTTGGGCGCCGCTCCTCCCTCGGTGATTACTCCCTGGATCCGCGCTTCCGGACGGATATTGCTGCGCACGCTGTCAATATTGTTGAAGAGCTTGATTACGGCTTCGAGGGCGTTGCGTCCATTCCACGCCGTGAGCTGATGCGCGGGCGCCCCGTAAAATGTGTATTTCACACCGTCGATGTTCATGCAGCAGGTGCCGAACCCCGGCGCGGACCGCGAGGTCGTCGCCGCGGAATGGCTGCGCACGATAATGTTCGCGCCCTTGAAAATACCCGCCTCCATCATCGCGGTCTTGGCCTCGGGCGGCATCATCTCTTCACCGGGCGTTCCATACAGGGTGACGGTGCCCGCCGTGTGCGTCTTGGTCAGGAATTCGGCGAGCGCCACCGCCACCGCCATGCCCACGGGCCCTTGCGCGCTGTGTTGGTCGCCGTGAAATGCGCCCTTCGTGCCGCGCAGCGCGTCGTATTCGAGGATGACGCCCAAATTCGGCCCGGGCGTGCCGTGCTTATATTTCGCGAGAAAGGCGGTGGACAATCCGGCCACCGGCATGGTGACTTCAAAATCATGCGCCGCCAGGTAGCCCGTGAGTTTCGCGACCGCCTGGGTTTCCTGGAAGCCGATCTCGGGATGCTGCGTGATCCAGTCGCTCATCGGGAGCAATTCGGTCTGCATCAGTTGCTTGACGCGAGCGAGCACGTCGTCGCGCGCTTTGTCCGCCGCCGTCAGTTTCGCTACCATCGCCGGAACGCCAAGCGATCCGCCAAGCGCATTAATTTGTTTCACCACATCGCGCGCGGCTTCGCGTTCGGTCGGAGTTTCTTGCGCCGCGCTCCAGCTTGCCACCAGCAGCAGCGCCATTCCGGTTAAACAGATCTTGCGCATAAATTCTCCTCCTCCGATAACGGCTGGCAGAGTTCGAAGGTACTATTCCACAACTTGAGACCGGATGGCCAGAAAAGAGGAAGAGAAGAATATAGTCAGGAATGATTCGGCTTCGCTCACCACTAGCGTCCATCCCGCCTTGACTATTCTGGATCGGGAGGCGGGGCAAGGTACGCCTGGCGATGATCCACGCGATAGTTAGGCGTCGAAGCGTTTGCGGAGACGGCGGTGCTGACGCGCACCTCGATGGAATGAATCTTTCCGTCATGCACCGCGGGAGCGAATGCAAGGCTGTATTCGTGGCGGACGAGCTGCGCGATTTCCGCGTATACGGCGGAGAACTCTTTCGCGCTCCTTGGGAAATAGGCACGGCCGCCGGTGGCTTCGGCGATCCGCTTCAGAAGCCCATCGGCTTCATCGAATTGCGGCGATGCCGGAGCAGGATTGTCCGAGGAAGTTTTTTTCTTTCGGTTGCTCTGGGGACTCCTTAACTCTCCGGTCAACGACATTGCCAAGATCCGCACGTCACTCGTTTTGAGCTGCTGAAGGAGCACTCCCCAATCGTTCGACGGCGAAGTATCCACACCGGTGGAGAGCAGCACGACCGTCTTTTTGCCATTCACCTTTGTGAGCCAATCTAGAACCGTCGAAAGGCTGGAGGATAGATTCAGCGAACCAAAGCCGAGATTGAAGCGCAACTCGCCGAGGGCAGCTGCCGCTGCATCTTTATCGAGAGTGAAATCGATGATCGCCAGTGGAGCATCGGCGTACTTTACGACCGCGACACGATCGCCTGTGGAGAGACCATTCAAGAGAGAGTAAGCGGCCTGAAGATGACCGCCTTCGAGAAGATACACTGCTGGACCAGCTTCGATGAGAAGCAGAACCTGCGCTGGCTGTTCCACGGCAACGAAGTCGGTGAGTGGTTGCCGGGTGCCGTTGTCTAAGACCTGAAAGTCCTCGCGGTGGAGGCCCTCGACAAATCGGCCCTGGGCGTCGGTGACGATGACACCGACATTGACGCGGTCCACGCTGACACGAATCGTTCCTTGGGGCGGCGGAGACGATTGTTGCGATTGCGCGTGCGCTGTTACTGTGTGAATACAGAGGTATAAACCGACTAGCGCCAACCGAAATAAGCGAAGGAGGAGCATTACTCCGCTATTCGAGCCATTCATCGTAGTGAATTCCCTGGGCATCTTTCCCCGGGCCACTCAATGGGTTATCCAGCAGCGTGGTGCGAGCAGGTGCAAAGTCGGGATCTCTCCATAACGAGAGCAGTGCGTTGGCCTTGGAGGCGTCGGAAGAGGGAGCGCCGCGCCAAATGAGATAAAAGACTGTGCGTGGAGGCATGTGCGTGGGCTCGAGAGGCGCCTGAGCGGAAGCGCGGCCGGAATCGAAGAACAACGAGGCGATAGTGAAAAGGAAGACTTTCCGAAGGCGGACGAATTTCATGGAGATTCCCCTGGGTCCAAAGGCGCTGAGAACAAGCCGTCTTTAAATCGTAGCGCCGAGCCGGAAAAGGCGGAAGCCCTGTCCCGCGCGGAGTTTCCAAAACGCGGAACAGGGCTTCCCTGAGAAACAAGTTTATTTTTGCTAAGACTACGGTTTGGCGGCAGGCGCAGCGGGAGTCGCAGCAGCGCCGGTGTCCTTAGGTGAGGAGAGGTAGCCGGTTATCTGATCCTTGCCGACGTCGAAAACAACCATTTCGTAAGGAGCCATGCGCGAGGCGCCCTTGACGTAAAACTGTACAGGTTCCCCGGCGGTCTTGTCTTTCTTTTCGATAGCGCGATCATCCACAAAAACGGTCACAGTGTACTTGGATTTTTTCTGGTCCGTTTTGGTGAGATTGACCTGGACCGGGCCGACCCGCTGCGGGGTCTTGGTTTTTTTCAGTGTAAATTCGTAGTAGTTGCGGTCGCCGCGGCGCTTGAGCTCCTCGAGGTCGTCGCGATTGCGGGCGATGAGGCCGCTCATAACGCCCATGTCTCCCGTGGCGCGGTCGAGCCTGCCCTTCGTCGCTTCCAGATCGTTCTTGGTGGATTCGATGTCTTTCTTTGCGCCAGTGACATCGGTGGCCACGGCGCCGATCTTTTCCTCGCTTTCCTTCTGAACCTGCGACAGCTGCGCCGTGAGCTTTTGATCGGAAGTGGTCTGTTCTTTAAGGATCGATTCGGCACGACTCTTAGCCCGCGCTAGCTCGGCCTGGGTCATGCCGACTTTTTGCTCCGTGACCTCGATGTGGCCCTTGAGATCAGCGAGGCGCGAATTGGCCTGATCAAGCTGTGCGGAAAGAACCTTGTTCTGGTCCTGCGCTTTGGCGAGGTCCGCTTGCAGACGTGACTGCGTCGAATAACCGACGTAGCCAATCGCGGCCAGCGCGACAAAAAGGATGACGAAGAGCACGGCGATCCAACGCGGGGTGCCCATGTTTTCGTAATGATAGGACTCTTGCGGACTCGGAACATTTGGAGAAATACTCATTCTCCCTCCTGAGACGTCGGTTCCACGCTCAATGATGGACCGCTATGGGATTATCGCCTGCAATCTCCGGCGTGTCCAATCCCGGGTCAGCGGGGTTTGTCCCCACGTTCCTTCGCGCCGGTGTTGCGAGTAACTCCTCCGGGCCATCGGGTGAAGACGGAGGTGGTCAAACCGCCGCGTGGTGTAAATTCGCCGCGGACGACGCACCATTCCGGGCGGATTGCGTCGACAATGTCCCGGAGAATCTTGTTCACGGCATTTTCGTAGAAGATGCCGAGGTCGCGGTAGGCCAAGAGGTACATTTTCAGGGCTTTGAGCTCGAGGCAGTCTTTCTTAGGCATGTACTGGATCGTGATTGTGCCGTAGTCGGGGAGGCCGGTCTTGGGGCACACGGAGGAGTACTCTGGGAATCTGGTGGCAATAACGTAGCCGGGGAATTGGTTTGGCCAGGATTCGAGCTTCGGCAATTTTGTTTGGATGCCCGCACGGGCGTGCCTAGTAGTGTAATCAGCCATGGCTGCTCCTCCTGTCCATTGTAGCGTGAAGGGACCGGGAGTACTCCTTGCCGTGGACTGGCTCGCAGCCTATTCTAGTGCCGTTCCAACTTTGTGAGCCCAATTGAAGACGGGGCGAGGAGGGCGCTACCTCAAACAGCGGCTTGCCTCCTGGCTCTCCGAAATTCGGAGCAATAAGTTGGAACGGCACTAGCCGGGAAAACTAACCCCTCTATGTATCTGAATGAATTGCCCAGTCTGCCATTCCGAACTCATTCGCCGTTCCCGGAGGCGATCGACGCTTGATTATCTGTTTAGTGCGGCAAGCGTGGTGACGTGGCGGTGCATGGCTTGCGAAAAGCGTTTTCACGCGCGTGCAATACCATTTCATCATTCGTTTTACGCCCACTGTCCGATTTGCGGCAAAATCTTTCAGAAATGGTCGACTTGACACGAACTTCAACCAATAAAAATCATATCTTTCGCCCTCGAATTTTGAAGCGGAGTAAAAATCGGCGAAGAAAACAGAGCAGATAAAATCTTCAACTTTTACTTTTCGTTGCTTTCAGAAAAAGAAAAAGTCAGGGCAACGGATGGCCTTGACTGGCCTGTTTTAATTTCACTACCATCACGATAAACAATGCGAGGATTCCTGCCGGGACCAACCCGGTCACCAGCAATCCGACCCACAGAATTTTAGGAAGCGGCCACGAACGGGCAATCGCATAGCTGAGAACAAAACAGACTACGAGAGCGCCCCACCACAACGGATTTTGTATCGTATTCACGGTGAAAACCCTTATATCCATGCTGGAGACACCCCCGCCGGTGTTGGGCGGCAGATTGCGGTAGATGGCAAAATAGAAAAATGCCATGGTTCCGAACCCCAACAGCCATAGTCCGAGCAATGTGCCCTTTAGAATCCACATGATTAACCCCCTGATTTTTTGAGGCCGCTAACACCTGTGAAAGTCTCAGTGGCCCTGAAGTTGTTATAAGTTTACTCGCTATGAACGTACAGTACATGGTAGCATTAACGGGACGATTGAATATACAGCAATAATCGAGCCAGGAAGAAAGAGCCACGGGGCGCCGCCACTGATACTAACTCCTACATTAATATTATCATAATACGGTCCGGGGAGTAATGATGGCGGTATGCGATTATCTGTTACTGTTACTGCAGGCACTTGAAGTGTTGAGGCCCCATTACTGCACCACATTTCTTGAGCCGCAACACAAGTCGGCCCTGGACAACCGGAAGAGGAAATGGTCTTTGAGTGCTCATAAAACAGATTAATGTAATCAGTAAGATACTGCCCGTTGTTCGTCTCGAAGAGTATCACACCGCCGGTGGCCATAACCTCTCCGAACCATTTGATTATATGTTGCGTGGTATCTGTAGTAGACACTAATATATATCCTGAATCGAATACTGAAACCCATGATGTAGGAGATTGCTGGGGGCCGTACCCAGTACAAAGAAGAGCATCTAGGTACGAAAGGCTGGAGCCAGCAACCGCTATGCTGCCGCAACTACCACTCGCGCTAGAATAACCTTCTGTGAGCCCCTTGGTGAAAACGTAGTGGTCGGCAAAAAGTGCCATCAGAGTCTGACCTGACCGGGGATTTTTGTACCAGGTGAAGTGAGAGAGAATTCATCTGAGGAGGAAGACCGGTCATGTCTATCAAGAGATACAAGCCGGAGCAAATCGTGACAGTGCTTCGGCAGATCGAAGTCGAACTAGCGAACG
>DASZZI010000064.1:0-284016 GCA_035544995.1 Candidatus Acidiferrum sp. | reverse complement strand
AACTCATCCATCGTCGGCCGGTCAGCGACGAGCGTTCGCTCGTTGTGAGAGGCGACAGATTCCTTCGGAATTTCCATGGCCGCCACGATTTCACGAGGGAGGCAGTCGAGAGTAATCATGTCATTGGGGCAAAGAGCAACGGCGCGGCGGATGGCGTTTTCGAGCTCGCGGACATTACCAGGAAAAGGATACGAGCGGAGAGTTAAGGCGGCTTCGCGCGTAAGACGGTAAGGTGGTTTTCCTTCTACTGCCGCAGAGCGCAAGAAATGAGCCACCAAGAGATCGACATCTCCTCCGCGTTCACGAAGCGTCGGGAGCTCCAGTGTAATCACGCTCAGACGATAGAACAAGTCGGGCCGGAACTGGCCTGCGGCTGCCATCTCACGCAACGACGCATTGCTTGCCCCGATAACGCGAACATCAATCCGTTTCGTCTGTGTAGACCCGACTTTTCTCACTTCGCCAGACTGTAACACGCGCAAGAGACTGGCTTGAAATCCCGCGCTGGTGGAAGCGAGTTCATCCAGAAAAATCGTGCCACCATCCGCCGCCTCGAACAGCCCAGAACGCTCTCCGACCGCTCCGGTAAAGGCTCCCCTTGTATGGCCGAACAACTCGGCTTCGAGCAGGGTATCCGTCAGGCCAGAGCAATTCACGGCCACGAAGGGCTTCTTATCCCGCGGACTGAAATCGTGAATCGCCCGCGCTACTAACTCCTTGCCGGTACCAGACTCTCCCATCACCAGGACCGGCGCGTCGCTTCGAGCGGCCCGCGCGATCAACCGGTAAACCCCCACAATCGCCGGGCTTTTGCCCACAAGGCCGGACCGGGAGATGTCCTCTACGAGAGTGGAAATGTCAGTGCCCCCATCCGCGGCCTCCGATGCCGCGGAGAGATGCCGTCGCAACAAAGCCGCGACCGAACTTACTTCAAACGGTTTGGCGATAAAATCCGTCGCTCCCTCTTCGACTGCTCGGACAGCCAACTCAACAGAGCCTTGCGCCGTCATCAAGATGATTGGCAGAGAGGGAAAGAGGACGCGCAGTTCCTGCACCATCGCGAGCCCGTCACCGTCGGGCATGTAAATGTCACTGATCACGGCATCAAACTCTTCGGTGGTGGCCGCCGCCACCGCCTCGGCCCCGTTCCCGGCGCAGCTCACGCGAAAACCATTTAGCGACAACCCGGATTCCAGCATAAGCCGGATCGAGTGCTGGTCATCGACAACAAGAATATGAGGGAGTCTAACCATCGGCTGATTTCTTGAGATTATTACCGTCTTTGAGTTCAAGGGACAGGCGCAGGGTAATTGTTGAGCCTGTGCCGAGTTCGCTTTCAACGGTAACACAGCCACCATGTGCATCCATGATTTCGCGGACAAACGCTAGTCCAAGCCCAGTACCGGGTTCGTCGGCACTCTCCACACGAGGAACACGATAAAATTTCTCGAAAATGCGCTTCACATCCTCTGGTGCGATTCCATACCCCTTGTCCGCAACTGCAATCAGTAGATCATTTCCGTCCGTTCGCGCGGACACTCGTATCTCTCTGCCTCGCGGACTGTACTTGATGGCGTTGGCGATGACATTCGTGACCGCCTGGGCCAGCAAATCCGGGTCGGCCAAGACCACCGGCAGGTTCTTTTCAAATTCACGTGTGATCGCAATACCGCGAGACGAAGCGAGCGGATCCAGCAGCAAGAGCACACGCTCAATAAGGGCGTCCACTCGCAGTGGCGTTTTCCTCAAGGGGCGTGCTCCGGCCTCGAGGCGGGTGATATCCAAGTATTCATCGATCATTCGGGCTAGGCGCCTGGCTTCTTCATTGATGGCTGTATGCATCTCCCGGCGCCGGTCGCGGTCCACATCGAATTGCGCGAGCACTTCGCTCATTCCTTGAATTGCCGTCAGAGGCGTCCGCAACTCGTGCGTCACCAGAGATATAACTTCTGTTTTCATCTCCTGCAGTTCCTGCTGTTTCGTTATATCGGAGAGAGAGGCGACAATCCCCACGACGGCGCCGCGGTCTTCATTGTTCTCGCAAACAGGGGATAGCCGCAGAATGAAATGTTTTGGTGACGAACCCCCGAAAGTGGTTTCCCGCTCTACCGTAGCTCGGTCGACCAACAGTCTTTCCAGTGTTTCGGCTATGGTCTTCTCCGGCTGGCCTAGACGTCCGAACAGGCTGCTTCCTAGCAATGAGCGTTCCTTTATTCCAAGAATTTCTGTCGCCCGGCGATTCACAAATACAATCTGCCCTCCGATCCCAGCGACCAGCAAGCCATCCCCTACCGAGCGCAGAGATTTATCGACAAAGCGCGAATCAGACAGAAGCCGCTGGTTTAGCGCACCTAGCGCTCGCGTCTTCCATGTAATCCCACGAGGCAACAAACGCCAAGAGGTCCGGCGCGAGGCTTCCATTGTTTCGCCATTCGCCGTCTCTTCTGTGCCGAGCGCCACGATGAAACCGGTGGCAAGCTCGACCGAGATGCGAAGCAGTTCGAGCGGCATCCGCTTATCCTTCTGATGTAGAACGATGAGGAATCCAGCAGGGGGGTTGCCGTCGCCCAAGGCGCATTTCAATGCGGCCAGTTGTTGGGCTTGGATTTCCTGTCTCTCATGGAATAAAAAGACCATCTCCGGATCCGCCTTGCCGGAAAAGGCATTTCCATTCTTAACTGGGCCTGAGGATAGCGGCCATTCAATGCTCAGCCCATGGCTCTTCAAGACCGAAGGCAACAATGGAAATCCGTGGTTTGCAGCCACGCGATACTTTCCTGCTGAAACATATCGAAGAATGGCCACGCTACTTGCATTCGTAAGCTGCGCGATGAGCGCGGCCGGATCTGCTTTCGTCTCTCTCGCGGAAGGCCACAGCGAGCTTTCGGCGTGAACCATCTGCCGGATTTGGACGTCCAGCTCGCGGCTGGCGACGAGAGACCGGTGCAGCAGAACCAGCGGAATCGCAAATACAAACGAAACACCGCAAGCCACTATCGGCGGGAATACCAGCCAGCGGGTAAATGCGAAATAACTAAGACCCAGGATCAAAGCGCCTAGCAGGGTGACCATTGCCACTTGTTTGAGGATTTCTTGTTTACCCTGCGCGATGGAAAGTCCACCCAGTGTAAGGAGTGCGACCAGCGCGCCACAAGCTATGGCGAGCCAATCAGGTGTTTCCGAATACCATCTTCCGCGCAAGAGCGTGTTGAGCGAATTGGCGAGGATCTCGGCACCGGGCACAAATTCCCCATATTGCTGGCCGTTAGGACCTTCCATATGAACGAAAGGTGAGATAAAGCGGTCGCCTAACGCTGCCGCCGTGGCCCCCACGATGACGTATTTTCCGCGAAACGCGGAGGCGGGCACTTTCCCATCGAGAACATCACCGAAGCTGAATGTGTAGGGCGCAAAGGAACCGGCCGGACCGACATATTCGATGGGAATCCAACTTGCCCGCAGGCGCTGCGTGCTTCGCGGGCGGCCAGATTCGATTTCAATCGTACGGGTTTCAGATCGCACCGGAAATGTGCGTCCGCCGATGTAAACTGCCCCAGGCAGCTCTTGAATGGACTGATCGTTCGCGCCTTCCCCAACGCGAATGCTTTCGAGTGCCATCGCCCACTGAGCTTGCCCTTGGTCGTCTGCCTGGCGAACGAGAAAGGACCCCGCGACTCCGTCGGCTTCGGTCGAAACATGCACATGTCCAACCCCCGCTGCCGCCTTTTCGACGGAGGGCAATGGCCGGAGCCAGACCACCCAGCCTGATTCCGTGCGTGTGAGTTGGGCCGAACTGACGACGTTTCCCGCCTTCGCAATCGCTAAAGCGAGACCGGAGTCGTCTGCATGGTTTGTGGTTTCACTGAACAGGACATCCAGTGCGATAACTTTTGGGTGCGTGGCGGCGAGCTGATCGAGCATCTGGGCCGTGAGGTTGCGGCGCCAGGGATAACGCCCAAACCGGGCGAGGCTTGTCTCGTCAATCGCCACGATGGCGATATCATCCGGCACAGGCAGCGGACCTCTAGCCCTTGTCAGCCAGTTCCGTGCATACAGCTCCAGCCCCGGCACCCTCCATGTAACGAACATCCCCAGGCCCGCCGAAAGAAGCAGAAGAGCGGCTACCCAGCCGATCCGACCGGGCCTGCCTCGTGCTAGCGAATTGTTCTGGCTGGGCATCTCTTCTCAGGTAACGGCTTTCGGTTAGAACAACACATCAAAATCGCCCCGGAACCTGCGCACGTAATTTCCGAAAAATACGCCACTGAGAGGATCACTCAGATTCGCATGGACATCCAAAGGATTGAAGTGATTTGTCAGATTGAATCCGCTCACGGAAAATCTCAGTGTGTACTTGTGCCGGAAGGGAATATCCTTTGAAATCCGTGCGTCCGCCGAGAAGAAGTTCGGATACCGGTAGCGGTCGCTGTAAGGAACCCCCACATAATTTCGCGCCGCGTCAACGACCGCATAGGGAAAGCCCGTCCTGTATTCCACGATGGGGTACACCCTGAGCTTCCACGGCAGCGAAAAAACTCCCCACGCAAGGAAGCGGTTCGGGAGGTCCTCGGGGCGCTGCGAAAACAGGTCCCGAGGAACGATGGCCGATGGGAAGTCGCCGAGATAGCGGCTGAACTCATTCAAGTTGCCGCGAGTCCGGCTACGCACGTAGGAAAAAACCATCTCCTGATCTTTGAGCCACCTTACCTTCGCCGTAACTTCCACCTGGCGGTAGATGGATTTCCCGCGGCCCCCGAGCACATAGGCATCCACTCCCTGCCCGGTTCGAGGCGTCAGCGTGATAACTCCATCGGAGACGCTGCTCAGATAGCTGGCCCTCAGCCGCAAGCTCCTTGCCACAGTCTGCTCGACCTCTACGTTCCAGGTCTTGCTGAAGGGCGCAAAATTGCTGGCCGCATTGTTGCTGTCGATCAGCGGAAATCTTTTCTGTGGCACAGACTCGGCCAAGTTCTGGAAGGGGCGGGGCCCATCCAAAATGACGCCGCCTGGGCCGTACGTCGTGATTAGCTGTTCTGGGCTACGGGAAAAGGCAAAAACATTCAGAGGGACGCGGTCGTAATAGATTCCGAAGCCACCCCTGAGAACCGTCGAGCCGCCGCGGAACGGAGTCCACGCCACACCGGCACGCGGTGCAATGCGCTGGGTATGCGTCGCTGCTTGATACTCCAAGCGTGTCCCGAAATCAAAGGCGAGCCGGGGCGTGGCCGTCCAATGGTCCTGAGCGTAGATCGATATTTCCGTATCGGTTTGATCGAAGAGTCCCTGCCGAGAGAAAGCGATCTGTTTGAGAAGACGTCCCTGAGCGTCTCGGATTTCCACGGGATGGTCAATTGATAGTCCAGAACTGCTTGTACGAGCCATACTGAGACCAAACTTCAAATCGCTCACCCCGATACCGTTGGTTAGTTTTCTGCCGGCATTTTCCAGCCATTCGGTTCGCGATTCCTGCCGAGATTCTCTGTGGAAATAATTGCCAAGGTCCCCAACAGGGGTCAGCACCATGTTGGCATCACCTTGCGCTCCGACCGTGGCCCGAAAGCGCTGGATGCTGAGTGTACTGACGAGCAGCGTCCCTCCGAGGGCGAGATGATCCGTTAGCGCGAATAGTTTTTCCGAAGCGCGAAAACTCGGCGACACTGGCTGAGGGCTAAAATAGCTCAGATTGGCAAAATCGATGTTTTGCGGAGCGACCTGAATTGTTCCTGTCAGGAAGTGTTTGGATGAAATGATGTAGTCAAGCTGGCTGAAGGAATTGACCGATTCCGTCTTGGATTCGTTGTGGGGGAAATTCAGAGTTCGCACAGGCGCTTTGTCGACTCGGTATTCGAACCCTTCAGCGAAATAAAGCCGGTTGCCGAGAATCGGGCCGCCGAAATTCACGCGCGGTGATGCATTTCGCAGACCGCGGAGGCGTCCGCTGCGAATGCGAAATTCGGGGAACGGATCGTTCAGTTCAAAATGCCATTTCCCCGTGCCTCGGCGCGTCTCCACAGACACCACGCCGGCAGTGAAACGTCCGTATTCAGCGAGAAACGGGGTCTTCAGGACATCCAGGGACTCGACACTGTCCACGGGAACGGTGATGGCGAACCTTCCAGTCACTGGTTCCGTCACATCTGTTCCATTTACTACAAAGGCGCTCTTATGTTCGCCTCCGCCATCGATGATGATCTGTCCGTCTGCGGATCGCACGACTCCCGGAACTAATGGCAGCGCGTCGGCAACGGTAGCGGGGCGATTGGGTAACGACTTGATCTCATCGCGCTGGAGTGTTGTCGAAGAAGAAGCGCTCTGTTTTTCAGAACCGGGCGCATCAGCTCGCACTTCTATTTTCTCAAACCCGACAAACTTGGGTGACAGCGTGAGCTCCACGGCGGATTCGCGACTAATCAGATCTATCGGTTGCGAGGTGGGAGAAAATGCTGTTTTCTCGGCAACTACTTCGTAACTGCCGCAAGTGATGCCCGGAATGTGGGCAAAACCTTTAGTATCTGAAGTCGCGCTGAATAACTCACGGCCTTCGAGCCACACACTGATCTTCGCTTCAGGGATTGGGTTTCTCTCGTTGTCCAGGACGGTCACTCGCAGGGTGCACAACTGTTGCGCCGAACTCGCCAAAGGAAAGCCGATGACCAAGAGTAAAAGAGTTGCCAATAGTTGGGTGTATGAACTTTCCCGGGCCATGTTGATCCATTTCGCTAGCCTGTGTCGTGAATTCGGCTCCATCCTGCGATTCGCAAAAGATCTCCGGCATAGTTAGAAGCAAGTTGACCACCAGCGAACTGTCTTCCAAGAATGCCTGCAAACAATTGAAAAGACAGGATGTCATGAATGTTCCGGCGGACGGTTCCGATGGCCCTGCGGCAATTTGCCACACCTCGAAGAGTTCGTCGAACAAATCGGTCTGGTTCAGGTGATCCTTAAAAGGCATTTATTGATGACATGACAGGTCGATGGATTCGCTGGATCATTGGCAATTCCATGGGTGCCGATGGACTCAGTGGAAATTGCCACCCCTCGCCTGCTGTTCCTCATCACTCCATAAAATGCCAAATCATCCGAGATAAACACGAAGGGGGATGGCGAATTGCCACCCCCAATGACAACTTCTGCGGAAACTCGCCGCGCGCGAGTGCTCTCTTGCACCGCCCCACAATCACTTTATCCAGTAAAAACGCGAATTCGCCGACGTGCGTCGATTGGCCCGCTCTTTGCACTTATACTGTCAACGGATGAATTCCTTTGGACGGGGGCCACGGCACCAAACCCAAAACTATGTGCGGCATTGCTGGATTCACCCACCTGAATCGGTTTGTTGCAAGAGATGTGATGCGGAAGGCGATCAGCCTTCTCTCACACCGCGGCCCCGATGACCAAGGCACGTATTTTTCGCCGAATTGTTCAATCGGGGCGACGCGGCTCAAGATTATCGACCTCCATTCGGGCCGCCAGCCAATGTATGACGAGTCTGGAAATACAGTGCTCGCTTTCAATGGCGAAATTTACAATTATGTTGAGTTGCGAGAGGAACTAGAGCGTCTAGGCCACGGTTTCACTTCGTGCTCCGATACGGAAGTCGTTCTCCACGCCTTTCTTGAATGGGACACAGATTCGTTCTCGCGTTTGCGGGGAATGTTTGCGATTGCGCTTTGGTCGGAATTGGAAAACCGCTTGATCCTGGCGCGCGACCGTCTTGGAATCAAACCTCTCTACATCTGCCGTCGCATGCCTGACATCTATTTTGCCTCCGAGCTGAAGGCCATTCTCGTCCACCCAGAGATCGACAGACGTCTCAGTATGGAGGGGTTAAATCTGTTCCTCACCATGAATTACGTCGCTGGCAAGCACACACTTGTGGAAGGGATTGAAAAATTGACACCGGGGAGCTGGTTGGAATGGCGAGCCGGGAAGGTGCGAGAGGAGATTTTCTGGAAATTGCGGTTGGAACCCCAGGAGGAGTGGACTCTTGCCGGGGCTCGCAGCGAACTCGATCGCCTCATGCGAAGTTCAGTTCGGGAGCACCTTGTCGCGGATGTGCCCGTGGGAATTTGGCTTAGTGGCGGTCTGGATTCGTCGGCTTTGCTCCACTACGCCGCAGAAGAATCATTACGGCCGTTGCAGACTTTCTCGATCACTTTTCGCGGTAGGAGTTTCGATGAAAGCCGCTATATTCGGCAGATCTCGGAGCACTACGGAACCGAACACCACGAATTGGATCTAAATCCGCAATCTGATCTCCGCGAAGCCATCGAGGACCTTACGTCCTATGCCGACGAGCCTTGCGCGGATTCGGGCGCTTTGCCCGTTTGGTTTCTCTCGCGGCTCACCAAGCAGCATGTTCGCGTTGCCCTGAGCGGCGACGGCGCCGATGAGCTGTTCGGTGGGTATGCGACATTTACGGCCGACCGTATCGCCCGATATTTGCGACGGTTACACCCGACTCTCTTGCGTGCGGCGGTTACCTCTCTTAGAGCCTGGCCTGTTTCAAACGAGAAAGTCGGGATGGAGTACTGCGTCAAACGTCTCTTCGCGGGTTCACTCATGCCGGAAGACGAGGCGCACGTCTATTGGAATGGCACATTCTCCCATTCTGAGAGATCAGCGTTTTTCCCGGGGACTGACGAAAAGCCGCTTCTCGATCTTTTCCGGAACTCGCGCTCGGGGACGGAAAGCTCAAACTCCCTGGCTCCGTTCTTCAAGTTCGATCAGAACTACTACCTGACAGATGACATCCTTTGCAAAGTGGATCGCATGAGCATGGCGCATTCCGTCGAAGTTCGTCCGCCGTTTCTCGACCATCGAATCGTCGAGTTCAGCGCCTCGCTTCCGGATTCCCTAAAGATTCTAGGGTTGCAACAAAAGCGTGTGCTCCGGGAACTGATGAAGAATCGTCTCCCTGCTTCGATTGTTAAGCGCAAAAAAATCGGTTTTGATATTCCAACCCACGATTGGTTTCGCGGAATCCTACGGCCACTTTTGATTGAAACCCTTACACCCAAAGCAGTGAGCGACTCCGGCCTCTTTCGATGGGAGGCGATTGATTCCCTAATTCGCGCACATCTCGATCGACGAACGAATCTAGGTTTTCATCTCTGGGGACTTGTGACCCTTTTCCTGTGGATGGCTCGTTGGAAAATCGAGCCGGCAGGCGGAAGGGAGAGCGTTGAAAAATGCGTAAGCGTTGGCAGGGCGAGTTAATCGTTCTTTTTCTAGCTGCTGCGATCTTCCTCGGAAGCGTCCCCGCGCCGCCTCACCTGCTCGATGATGTCGACGCGTCGTTCGCCCAGATCGGCCGTGTGATGCTTCAGAGTGGCGACTGGGTTACGCCGCGTTTAGATGGCGTCCGCGATATGGAGAAGCCTCCGCTTCTTTTCTGGCTGATGGGGCTTTCTTATCGCGTGTTTGGCGTCCACGATTGGGCAGCCCGGATTCCTCTGGCTCTCGGCGCGGTCGTGCTCTGCTGGCTTACCGTGCGTTTTGGTTCTTGGGCGTTTGGATTGAAGGGAGGCTTTTACGCCGGTCTCGTGCTTGTTTCCTCGCTCGGGTTGTATCTATTCACCCGCATATTGTTTCTGGACGGCTTGTTGACACTCGCCATAACCGCGTCCCTGTATTGTTTCGTTCGAGCACTTGAGCCAGATGAAAAGTGGCATCGACAGTGGGCACTCGGCCTTGGCGCGGGGCTCGGTGTGGGACTACTGGCAAAAGGGTTGATTGCGCTCGTTCTGCCCACAGGGGCCGGCATTGCCTACCTGCTTCTCACGCGCCA
Source organism: Candidatus Acidiferrum sp. (assembly GCA_035544995.1). GTDB lineage: Bacteria > Acidobacteriota > Terriglobia > Acidiferrales > UBA7541 > Acidiferrum. Next base: position 274,226 of record DASZZI010000064.1, on the reverse strand, counting down.
ATTGGACCTGCGCTACCTCTGGGGACGATTACACCCCCTGCTAGTGGTTGCGGTGATGTTGATCATCGCGGCGCCTTGGCACATCCTTGCCGCGATCCGGAATCCTCCATTATTCGCCTTCACGCTTCACAGCGGTCCTGGGCAATATCACGGTTTCCTCTGGTTCTACTTCGTCAACGAACAGGTCCTCCGCTTTCTGAACCTGCGCTATCCGCGCGACTACAGCACAGTTCCGAGGGCCTACTTCTGGTTGCTCAACCTTCTTTGGATGTTCCCCTGGAGCGTGTATGCGCCAGCGGTCACCAGACTCCGTTTTAGCCCTTTGGATCGTGCCGGTCGCATTCGGCTGCTTTGTCTCTGCTGGGCGGGTTTCCTGCTGCTGTTTTTCACCTTTTCCACGACACAAGAATACTATTCGATGAGTTGCTATCCAGCCTTCGCCCTGCTCCTGGGTTCCGCTCTCGAGGCAGAAGGGATCTGGATCCAGCGGGCCACACAGTTTCTTACGGTGCTTTTGGGCACGGCACTGCTCGTCCTCCTAATCATCTTCTTCGCGGTGCTAAACGTTCCAGCGAGCGGCGACATTTCCGCTGCCCTGCAGCAGCATCCCGAGGATTACTATCTCTCGCTTGGACATTTTCACGATCTGACGCTGGCTTCCTTCGCGTATCTGCGCGCCCCGCTTCTGCTGGCAGGAGCTGCCCTCGCCGTTGGCATTGTTGGCACGCTGTGGGGTGGCAAACGGACAATTCTTGCTCTTATTTTGATGGTGGTTGTATTCGAATTTGCCGCCCGGCAGGCGATGACCGTATTTGATCCATATCTTTCTTCGAAACCGCTCGCTGATGCGATTGCGAAGTCACCAGAGGGAGATATCATTATTGACGGTGAGTATTACTCCTTCTCTTCCGTATTTTTTTATTCCAACCGTTCCGCGTTTCTCTTGAACGGTCGCCAGAACGATCTGGAATATGGTTCGTACGCACCGGACACACCGGACGTGTACATCGGCGATGAAGATTTTGTGAAATTGTGGCGAAGTTCCGGACGGTTTTACTTTGTGACGGATGGGACATCAGTGAGTCGGCTACACAACCTGGCCGGGCTTTCCACTTTTCATCTCGTGACGACAAGAGGAGGCAAGTCGCTGTTCACAAATCAATAGGGAAAGGGCAATTTCCAGCAATCACTAACAAAGTAGGGGAACACTAGGCAACGAACAGGGTCGAAGGCCCGCTAGCTAGGGCGGCTCGGGCTTCATGCCGCCACCTCGATACGGAAGTCAATTGTGTGGCTGTAATGAGCCAGCCGAGCCCTCGCGACCACCCCGCACTGGTACCGACCGCGAATCTTGGCAGCTAATTCTTATGCCGCCACCTCGATGCGGAACGTGATCTGGGGAGTGAAAGAGCCGTGGCGACATGGTGCGAACCGGGCCCCGGAATCGAACTGGCTACACACTTAACCCAAATGACTTGATTGAGGTGGCTGCCCACAAACCAGCCGCTGATCAAGTAATCGTCCTGAAATGAGGCAATTTTGGTTAGAAACGTCGGTCCTAGCAATTCATATGTTTTTGGGCAACGCAGGAAGTGTGCGTCGGTCGCTTCTCATTCGGGATGGTGGAGCGGAGTTCTCAGAGTAGATAAAGCGGGGTGGATTTCGGAATACACCTGCGGAGAAAGTTGGCACGTACACGGGCGCTCGTACGAACCCAGGGGCCAAAACTCGTAGGATTGTGGTAGATGCAATGCGGGTCGGGCGGCGAAACGATCCTCGTTTCCTCGATAACTTTTCTAACCTTTGTGACAGAGTTTGTGACACAACCCCGGTTGTCTACAGGCGAAAACTGCCGACTAGGCATGAGCACCTGTAACTCTCGCGCGAGGCTGCGAAAGCCGCAAGCCGCAGATTCTTCGCGGGTTTCTGCTCACGCCTGAGAACCGCTGCTACTCGTCGCACACGTCAGTCTTAGAATTCGCAACGAGGAGGCCGGGGGTTCGAATCCCCTCTCGTCCACCAAGACCTTTCCCTCACGAGCACCTTGCAAGCCCAGGAGAGCGGTCCGATGCCGCATCGGAAGAGCTGCGGGACGAATCAACTTCCCGAACGCGCTCGCAGCCGTTTTTTTTCTAGGTAGGTTTTTCGAGAGGACTACACGACAGACGGGCGCCGCTTCCCAATCTGCGTTGCCTGCTCGAAAGCATAGCCCATCTGCAGGACGCCCCAATCGTCGTGATGCCGGCCTACAATCTGGAGTCCGATCGGAAGGCCGCTCGCCGAAAAAGCACAGGGCACGGCGATCGCAGGGTTACCTACTGCGGAGATGTAATACGCCGATCTCATCCAGTCGATGTACGTCTCCATTTTCACGCCGGCAATCTCCGTCGGATAGTGCGTCTTCACGTCGAAAGGAAGAACCTGATTGACGGGAAGGACGAAAAACTCGTATTTTTCCAAGAATTGACGCACCCGCTGATAGAGCGCCGTGCGCTTGGTTTCCATTCGAGAAAGATACGGCCCCTTCAGCTTGCGGCCTTCTTGCACATGCCAGTGGACAAATTCGTTTAACTTGTCTGAGTTGGCTTCCAGGATGTCTCCGAAGGCTTGCTCAACGGTCCAATGGCGCCACGCGAGAAAAGACTCGTGCGCATCCGTGAAGTCGGGTTCCGCTTCTTCAACGATGCACCCGAGGGATTCGAATACTTTACGCTGCGCCGCGACGGCTTGTTTAACTTCGGGTTCCCAGGGGAGTCCCATGTCTTTGAACATCGCGACGCGGACGCCCTTGAAACTGCAGCCACCTAGCGGCTGAGCAAACTGGCTGGCGGGTTGGTCGATCGAGATCGGAGAGTGGCGGTCAAAGCCAGCGAGAACGCTTAAGAAAAACGCGCAATCTGTAACGTTGCGTGCGACCGGCCCGAAAACAGAGAGCGGGAACCAACCCAGTTGATTCGGCGTGTTCGGCACACGCCCGGGCGAAGGCCGCAGACCCACAACATTACAAAAATTCGGAGGGTTGCGAAGTGAGCCCCCAAAATCGCTGCCGTCCGCGAGCGGAACCATCCCGCAGGCCAGCGCGACAGCTCCTCCCCCGGTGCTTCCGCCGCACGTCTTCGTCACGTCGTAGGGATTATGCGTGGGGCCAAAGACAGGGTTGAATGTCTGCGAACCGAAGCCGAATTCAGGCACATTCGTCTTGCCGACAACTATGCCGCCCGCATTTTTCTCGCGTTGAACGAGCAAGCAGTCCGCCTCCGGCACATAGTCTCTGTGAAGCGGCGAACCAAATGTCGTGCGAATTCCTTTCGTTTCGTGCAAATCTTTGACGCCGACTGGCAGCCCGTGGAGTGGCCCGAGCCAGTTCCCTTTCGCCAGCGATTCATCGGTGGCTAGCGCCTGGGCCATCAATTGATCTCCCGGAAGCAGTGTGACAATTGCATTCACCTTGGGATTGACGCGCTCGATCTGACGCAGGTGCGCCTGCATCACCTCTTGCGCGGAGAGTTTTTTCCGACGGATCAACTCCACCATTTGGCGGGCGCTCATGAAACAAATATCTGTGTCCGAATCCGGGCTTGCGAGATCGCTCGGTTCCTCCGAACGGGGCTTCGGAGGAGTGCTTCCCGGCAATGATTCGCCGACCGAAGACGCGACATGGGGATTCACTGTTGCCGAGACCGCTGCGGTCGCGCCGAACCTGAGCGCTTCGCGCCGCGTGAATTTATTCGTCATTACGTACCTCGTGGCCTTATAGAGAACGGACTTGCGACAGACCCGCAAGAGCATCAGACCCAAAGCACGCGCTGGAGCGAACTCTATACTCCAATGCCCGCGGATTGCAAAAAAGATCGCGCGGCCGACAAGGCGCTCTCCGCTTGAGCGGTATCGTTGAGGCGGCCGCGAGCGAAATCGCGCGTGCCGCCGCCCTTGCCACCCACTTTTTCCAGCACCTGTCTCAACAAGGTATTCATGTCTTTTCCGATGGATGGGTGCTGCGCGAAAACCATGTGGCCGTCATCTCTTGAGACGAGCAGCGCGACCGTTTTCTCTTCTCTGGTGAGCCGCGCTGCGAAGTGTCCCACATACTCCGCACCCACACCCTCCAAAGTCCGAGCGAGCAGGCGTACGCCGCCGGGTCCCGGCGGGTTCGAGAGCAAGACCAGCGCCACCTCGGCTTCGGCAAGCCGGTCGGAAATGGCGCGCGTTCTTTTGAAATTGGCGTCGCGTTCCGCCACCGCGCGCTCCGCGGCAGCAGCGGCGGCCTCAGGAGCGCATTCCAACCGCGCCGCGACCTGCCGCAAGAGCTGGAAATCCGCGCTTGCCGCGCGTTCGGCGCGTTGGCCACAGACGAATTCAACGCGCCAATCCTGACGGATCTTCGTACAGCGGCGCACCAGGAGCACGCCTATTTGGCCGGTGCGCTTCACGTGGGTCCCGCCGCAAGGCTGGAGATCGGCGCCTTCGATCTCGATGGCACGCAAGATTCCTCTGCGGTCCACTTCTTTGCGCACCCCAATTTGCGTCAATTGTTCCGCAGTGCCGTATCGCACGGTTACGGGACGATCCTCGAAGATCACTCGATTGACGGCGCGCTCTGCACCCTTGCGGATTGCGTCGGAAGGCTCGGGACCGCGGAGATCGATCGTGGAGATTTCGCTGCCGAGATGAAACGAGGCGGTGGACAGTCCGAAGCGCTCTTGAAAAATCGCGGAGAGGAGATGCTGCCCGGTGTGCTGCTGCATGTGGTCGAAGCGGCGGTCCCAATCGATGCGGCCCTCGACGGGTCCGAGATCGAGAGGACGATCGAGCACGTGCAGGATATCGTCTCCTTCGTCGCGCACGTCGAGGACTTTTGCTGCTCCAAGGAGCCCCAAATCATGCGGCTGGCCGCCCGACGTCGGATAGAACAACGTGCGATCCAGTACGACGTCCCAAGCGGGAGCCATTAAAGGGCTATCAACCATTACCGGCTCACAGCGCAATAGCTGTGCCTCAAAGTCGCGTTCGAACGAATCGTCGTAATAAAGGCGGCGCGTGGCCATGGCTGGTCGAGTCTAGCACAGGCCTTTTTGGCTATTCTTTGGTGGCACCAGGGACCGCCCAAGACCGGGCCAACGCACTTTTCACGTTACAATAGCTCATGGCCGTGCGTCTCATTGCGCTGGATATTGACGGCACGCTTCTGGACAGCCGATGGCAAGTGTCGGAGGCGAACCGCGCCGCCATTGCAGAAGCCACGCGCCGGGGGATCGAGGTTGCGCTGGTCACCGGGAGGCGCTACGACTTTGCCCTGCCCGTGGCAAGAAAGATCGATAGCCCGGTCACGATGATCGTTAATAACGGCGCGCTCATTCGAACGCAGGATGGCCAAACGCACCTGCGGCATCTATTGCCCAGAGGAACTGCCGAGCGGGTTCTGCAAATGACTCTCCGCTGGCGAGACGGTACCGCGGTGGTTTTCGACCGCCCGCGGGAAAACCAGGTGATGCTCGAAACGTTTAATTGGGACGACCCGAACCGCTACGGCTACTACACGCGGAACAAGGAATTTCTTGGGCAAGCCAAGCCGCTCGAGAGCTGCCTGGTGGAAGACCCGATTCAGGTGATGTTGACGGGCACGGTTGCGCCGATTCGCGAAGCCGAAGCCGTCCTTCGTGGCGTGGCCTTTGCCGAGGAATTTGCCCTCGCCGTGACCATATATGAAAGCAAAGACTTTGCCATGATCGACGTCATTCATCCGGTCTGTTCGAAAGGGTCGTCGCTAGCGGAATGGGCCGCTATGCGCGGCTTTACCCGTGAAGAGGTCATGGCCATCGGCGATAACCATAACGACCTGGAGATGCTCACTTTCGCGGGCATTCCCGTGGTGATGGGCAACAGCGTGCCCGAGCTGAAGACATTCGGCTGGCATGAAACGTCGAGCAACGATGAAAACGGAGTCGCCGCGGCGATCGAGCAGTTTGCGTTGCGGGAGGCAGCCCCTTGCGCCTGATGCGCCTCTTGCTTTGCTGCGCCCTGTTGCTTGCGGTAGCGCCCATGGGGCGCGCGGAGTACATCGTTTTGCGCAATGGCCAACGCCTCAATGTGACCGGATACCAACTTCTCGGAGACAAGTACCGCCTGCAAGTGTCAGGAGGCACCGTTGTAGTCGCCGCCGAAGATGTCGCGGGCATCGAACCCGAAGAGTTGTTCACACCGCCGAAACCGGCGGACAATTTCAAAACGCCTTTCCACGAATTGATCGAAGCGGCTTCAGCCCAATACAAAGTGGATGCTGACTTGATCACCAGCGTCATCGCGGTGGAATCGAACTTCGAACCAATGGCGATCTCGCGGCGCAATGCGCGAGGGTTGATGCAACTGCTTCCGGAAACAGCGGCGCGGCTAGGAGTAAAAGACATCTTTGACCCCAGACAAAATATCAACGCCGGGACGCGATACCTGAGTGATTTGCTCCAGCGCTACAACAACGATCTGGTTCTTGCTCTCGCCGCCTACAATGCGGGACCTGAAAAAGTGGGCAAATTCGGCAGCGTTCCGCCGTATGCTGAGACCATCTCCTACGTTCGCCGCGTCAAGCGCGCCTACGAGAACAGCAAGTCCGGAGCAACGCCAAGGTCCAAGCAGAAAAGAAAGTCCCTCTCTGCCTCAGCGAACGTTCCAAACGGAAGCATGTAGTCAGCCATCCTCGGCGAAGCTCTCATCAGGACATCCGCAAGTGAGTTTTTCCGCACGCTGTAAAAACGGATCGCCATGAAGGCTATTGCGGTGGCGCGGTTGGGTTGGGATTCGGCGGAAGCTGTTGCTGGTTCGGAGTGGGATTCATTGGATTAGGCATGGGTGGCGCACCAACGGGATTCTGGCCCGGTCCCTGACCCGGAGCGTTGGGCGTTCCGACCTGCATCCCGGGTTGTCCCACGTTCAACGCGTCTTTCGAGGGATCCCAGATGAATTCGAACAAGCGGTAATTCTTAGCCTTTTCGTAGACCTTCACCGAACGCTCTGGGATCTTGCTGCCGACACCAATGATGTTACCGCCGATGATGGTCGGTGTGTCCGTTGGAGCGCCGGGAGAGGGATTGGCAGAGGGATCTCCTTGGCCCTCCGCGGGGGGATTCTGCTGCCTTTCGCTGCCTGGTGCCGCTGGTGTGGCCCCAGCTTGCGCTCCGGCGGGCGCTGGGCCTGCGTTCGCCCCCGGCTGCGGCTGCTGCTGCTGGTTCGCGCCCGCCAGAGTAGAAGCAGGTGTACCCAATGGGGAGGCTCCTGCCGCTGCGAGCTTAATCGTTTGCGGCGGCTTAAGGCTGCCAATAAGCTGGCCGGCGGGGCCAAGGTAGATCAGCCGCCACGAACCGTCTTCTTTGTTCATGGGGTCTTTGTAAGCCTGGCGCATGAAGCGCAGCGCACCCACTTTTGGCTTGGTGAGATCATCGAGCGAAGTCGGGAAGCGGCCGAGCTTGCGGTAATAAAGCTTGATGCCCCGCACGTATTGCTTCCCGCGCCAGATCAGCTCTTCTTCTTTTTCGCGCTTCCCCTGGGTCAGGATGTTTGGGGCGGCAGTCATCACCACTGCCATCATAAGAGCAGCGATGAACATGACCATGAGCAGCGCGTAGCCGCCGTCGCGGGAGGTCCGCCGTGGATCTGCCCGGCAGGTGCTCATGCCCCTGGCCCTTGCTCCTCAAGCACTGCGCGGCCACGCTGCCCTGTGGAGATCTCCTCGAACTCCAAGTTGACATTGCCGATTTTGATGATGCGGTACCGGCCCAGGAGCGTCTCGCCTTCGCTGACAATGTAGACCTCATCGCCATCGGTGAAGAAGGCGCGACGGGTTCCCCCTACGGGGACAGTGCCATAGCCGAAGAACTTTACGGGAAGCGTTGGTGGAGGAGAGGAAGGAGGAGGTGCGGGCGGCAGGTAATTGGGATCCCCAGGCTTTGGTTGCGGCTTGGGCAAAGGAGATGGGGGAGGCGGAGCAATTGGACTGAAGATGTTTCTTCCATTGCTCTTGTATTCCGCTTTCCGAGAGGCCTCCAACTTCCACCAATGCAACTGAGGATTATCTACCGCCAACGGCGGATAGTTCTGGACGAACGCAGCGGTGTCTGCAATCACCCCAGGATTCGCGGGACGGAAATACCACACCAGCGTCGCCACCACCAGCAGCACGACGAGCAAAGCGATTTGGCTTTTCTGATTCATCAAGCGGCCCGGAAAAACGTCCTCAGGTGTAATGTCACGCGAATCGCTGCGGACGCACCCTGCGACTGATTATCGGAAGCCAGAGCCAAGCTATCCACGGTGTAGACATTTTCGGAGCGCTGTAATCCGTTCAAGAACCGCACAACGGCCGCATAGTCACCGCTTATCGTCGCTTCCAGTTCGACCTCGCTGAGTCCGCGATTGGGGAGTTCTTTGTGGCGAAAATTAACGCCGGAAATTTGCAACCCCGCCTTGCCGGCGATGCCGCCAAGCTCCTCCGCAACCGCCGAATAGCCTATGCTGGCCGGGAGCAGCGATTTTTCGAATTTTTCACAGTCAATCTGCGTGACGGGCATGCTTCGTTGAATCGCCTTGGCGCGGTCGATATCCCCTTGCAGCAACCTAAGTTGTATGTTCTGACGGTCAAGCTCCTGCTGGGGCGTGCGCGGGGCGGATGCCTGCCGCCAACTAAAGGCGCCCAGGCCGCAATCTGCAAGGACCAGCAGTGCCAAGCCGCCGATGATCACTCGCCTCTGCAATGTGAAGTCGCGCCGCATCAGGTCCTCGAATAAATTACTGTCAAATCTACGATAACTCGATCGCTGCCGGTTGTCTGGTTCGGAATATGCTCGCTGACAAGTTCGACGTGGGTGAAGGCGCTGGACTCTTCGAGAGCGCGGAGGAATTTCAGTTTGGCTTCATCGCTTGTCGCTCCCACGCTCAGCCTGACTTCAATGCGGCCATTCTTTTGCACGGGCTCGATGCTCACGACACGCACGCCGCCCGGCAATACTTTCTCCAGATCCATGAACATCTGCGTCCAATTGAAGCTGCGAGCATCGAGGAGGGTGTTCAGAAAAGCGGCGCGTTCATGGAGTTTCGCGTTATCCGGCCGGCTAAAGAAACGCTCGAGTTCGCTTCTTTCCTGCTGGTATCGGAGCAAATCCTGGCGGGCTTTCTCCGCCCTGGCACGCAGCTGTGCATCAGCTTTCCGGACAACATATACATGCCAACCCAGAAAAAGGAACGCAATTCCAGCGACGGCAGCAATCAACCCGGCTCCAGCCAGAAACCTCCGATGCGTTTCCAGCGGTTTGGTCGCGAGATTGAGCCGGACTCTCATTCTTCCCCTTGTCTCGACACCCTTCTAACAGGGTGCTGAAAAACTGTTCTTCCGGGGTTATAACCCCTGAAGAGATACTAAAAATTGGCCGCTTAGCGTCGGAGCTCCCGACCGGAGTCGGGACAGGTACGCTCCGACCTCCTAGAACTCGCCTTTTTCAGCAACCTGCTAAACTTTTCTACCCACGATGCATCATCCAGCCGATTAATCCTTCCAACTCGCGATCCGCCAAGGGACGGGCATCTTCATGGATGCGGCCTCCGGAAAGCGCGGTGTGAGAGAGCGACCGCACGTCACAGTGGAATTCGTCCTCGAGCGGCCGAACGAACTCAGACAACCGATCCCCAAGCCCCGCCACCCGTACGGACTGAATACCCTGCCCCCAGGTATCCTGATAATAGGCGGCCACCGGAAATATCTCTTCGAGCAACATTTGCGGGGTGAGGTCTCCGCCATAGGCGGGGAGCTCCGTGGAACGATAGCCGCAGAGCACTCCTTCGCGCACGATGGCCGTGGTGAGCGCTGCCCCGGAAACCCGGGCCAACAGCGTGGGACGCTCATCGTCGAGCAGCGTGATGGCCGCAAGCGAGGAGCTCAGTACAACACCAGGAAAGAGCCCTGCGGCTTCCGCAAGCCCCTCGTATTCGCGGATGATGCGCAGACGCGCCAGAGCCGTGACGACGTCCACGCCACCCTCGCGCGGGGCCTGCCGCATATAGGAAATCAACGTCTCATCCACTTCGAAGGGCACGCTCTTCTTCAACTTCCAGCGAAGCATGGGCACGGCTTCTTCAGGTCTCCGGGGAAACTGTTCGAAATGCTGTACAAAAACGCGAATCACGGGATCGGGAAGCAACAGGGCTACTTCCTCATCCTTCGTCCGCAGCTTGCTGCAGACATTTGTCATTGCGGTCCGGGCCGCAATGGAATTGACGATGTTCGCCTCGACGGCAGAGGGCAAAATAGCGCCGGTGGAGAGAGCTTCAACCGCAAATCCGTCCAGCCCTCCGGTTCGCGTCCAACGCGCGGCGGCAATTCGATCCGGCGAAATCTCGATGGCAAACGGCGGGTGCGGGGTGGCGTCCAGCCAGCGAGCCACGCGGCGGACCAGATTGCTTTTGTAAATTCCCTGATGGAATGGGGCCGCGCTAGTCAACGAACGTCACCTTATTAATTTCTTTCAGCGTCGTAATCCCGTCGCGCACCTTGGCCATACCACTTTCGCGAAGGGTCATCATGCCTTCTTCCCGAGCGACACGTTTGATTTCAGAGGTCGGCCGCCGGCCCACAATCATTTCTCGGATGCGGTCGGTCAAATCCAGCAGTTCGCAAATGGCCGTGCGCCCGTGATATCCAGTGCCTGAACATTCCAGGCACCCCGCGCCCTCCGCGAACGTCACACTGCCCCACAGGGCTGGATCGAGGCCTGCTTCCTTTAGCTCTTCCAAGGAATACTTCTTGGAACGCTTGCAGTTCGGACAGATCACGCGCACAAGACGCTGCGCCATGATGCAGTTCAGCGCGGAAACGAAATTGTACGGCTCCACGCCCATGTTGATAAAGCGTCCGATCACGTCGGTAACGTTGTTGGCGTGAACCGTAGTGAAGACCAGGTGGCCAGTGAGGGCCGATTGGATGGCAATCTGAGCGGTTTCCTGGTCGCGGATTTCGCCCACCATGATTTTATCGGGGTCGTGACGCAGGATGGAGCGCAAGCCCCGGGCAAAGGTCAGCCCCTTTTTCTCATTGACGGGAATTTGCGTGACTCCGCGCACCTGGTATTCCACGGGATCTTCGATGGTGACAAATTTGTCTTCATCCGTCTTGATCTCGTTAATTGCGGCGTAAAGCGTGGTGGTCTTGCCCGAGCCGGTCGGCCCCGTCACCAGCACCATGCCGTACGGCTCGCGGATGTACCGCCGGAAACGGCGAATCTCGTCCGGAGAAAAACCGACGACGTCCAGGTTCAAGTTTTGAAATTTTTCGGAAAGCGTCTCTTTGTCAAGAACGCGAAGGACGGCATCTTCGCCGTGACTCGCCGGCATGATGGACACGCGCAGGTCGATGAAGCGCCCTTTGTATTTGACCCGGAAACGCCCGTCCTGCGGCACGCGCCTTTCGGCGATGTCCAAGTCGCTGAGAACTTTGATGCGGGAGATTACGGTGGAGTGCCACTCTTTGGCGATGGGCTGCATGGCGTGTTGGAGCACGCCGTCGATGCGGTACTTCACGGCAACTTCGGTATCGCGCGCTTCGATGTGAATGTCGCTGGCGCGGCGCTCGAGGGCGGTGAAGATGACGGTTTCAACGAGCCGCACGACGGGACTGACGGCGGTGTCCCGAGTCAGCCGGTCGCCGGAAATTGTCTCTTCGCCTTCTTCCTGGTCCTCTTTCGATACCTGAAGCGTGAAGGCTTCCGTCGCCTGTTCGAGTACGCGCTGGGATTGTTCGGTGCGCTTGAGGAGGTCGCCAATCTGCCGGGCCGTCGCCACCTTAGTAGCCAGCTTCTTGCCCAGCAAGAGCGGCAGCTCGTCGCTCAGCAGTACCTGGCTAGGATCCGCGACAGCGATCGATAATAGATTGCCGTGCTGCTCGAGCGGCACGAAGTTGTAGCGGAACATCAGATCAGCGGGAATTGTTCGGAAGAGTTCGGGATCAATGCGTTGCTCGCGGAGATCAATAAACGCGCAACGGTACCTCTCGGCCAGCTTGCGGGAGTGATCACGTTCATGCTGCTCCTCGGCTGCGGAGGCGAGGTCCGCTGCCGAGGGCAAATTTTGATCCGTGGTAGCCATGGCTCCTTACTTTACCGTACCGCTTAGCGAGAACACCGGGAGATACAGCGAGATCAAGATCGACGCGACAAATAATCCCATGAATATGAGGAGAACCGGTTCGATGATCGAGACAAGCATGGAAAGTCTCAGGCTGACTTCCTCCTCATAGAACTCAGCCACGCTCGTCAGCATCGGCGCTAGCGCGCCGCTCGATTCCCCCACTTCAATCATGTCCAGCGCGAGATCCGGCATTACTCGGGTGGAGGCGAGCGCGGAGTGCAGCGATTCGCCTTCACGCACCAATTGCGTAGCCTGCAAAACCGTTCCGCGCACCAACTTGCTCGCGAGAGCGTCCGACGCGGTCTGCAGGCCCGCAACCAGGGGCGTTCCCCCGGCCAAAAGCGTCGCCAAGGTCCTTGAGAACTGCGCGACCTGGAACTTCAGCAGTGTATCCCCGATGACCGGCAGCCGAAACTTCAAACGATCGAGGACTGCTCCGCCGTCCTCGGTCCTCGACCACAAGTAAACACCTAGCGCAGCTAGAAACAGGGCTGCGACGCCTCCCAGTACGAAGTAGCGATAATCGACCGTCACAGCGATCAGCAATTGCGTAGGTATGGGCAAGTCTACGTTCAAGTCGCGGTACAACTCTGCAAACTTGGGGATCACGAAGGTGACAATGTAAGTCAGGATGAGTATCGAAACGACGATCAAAATCGTGGGATAAACCAGGGTCGCAACGATCTTTTTCTTGACGCCCGTACTTACTCGCTGGTAGGCGATGTAATAATCCAAAACACCCGAAAGGTTTCCGCTCTTCTCTCCGGCGAGAATGGCAGTGGAATACACCTTGGAGAAGACCCCCGACTCGGCCACCGCCTCCGAGAGAGACCTACCTTCGCGGACGCGGTCGCGCAACTGGGAAAGGACCGGGCGGAGTTTCAAGGAAGCGGCACGATCAGCGAGCAGGTCCAGGGCACGAAGAATTGGCAAACCTGCTTTAACGAGTGTATTGAACTGCTGGTTGAGGATGAGGAAATCTGTGCCGCCAATCTGACGAACGCTGCGGCGCTGCAGCAGGCCGGACAGCATACTGCCGCGGGACTCCACTGAATAAACGTACAAACCCCGATCCACCAGCTTCTGGCGTGCTTCCGTCAAAGAGTTGGCGGCCTCGACGTGTGAAAAGACACGCCCACTTCCATCCGCCACGCGGCAGACAAATTCGCCCATGGCCTACAGTTTACCTCATCTATTCAATATGCAGGGAGGGCTGGAAGGGTTGGCCGTTCTTTCTCCGAAACGGGCTAAGAATCCGGCCAGCAACTACTGTTTTGCGGCTCCGTCTCCCTCGGGCCATTCGCCGTTGACAATGGCCACACCGGGGGGGACTTCGAAGCGAAACATCGAATCCAAGATAGGGGGGTCCATCCGCCAATTGGTGAAACGGAACTCGACTTCTACCCCGCCCCTTTCGCGCACCAACACGCGCACAAGTTCTCCCGAGTCTCGGGCAATTTCAAGGAAAATTGCGTCTCCCTGGCCAGGGCCTAGGCGATCCGGCTCGGTTTGCGGCTGATTGTGGTGCTGGTGTTCTTCCCCTTTCGGCAGGCAGTAGAGGATGGCGTCGTCCGTGTTTTCCGGCGTTATCGTTGTGGAAAGCTGAACCCGCGCGCAAACTCGCGACAGTTTCGCCTCACCCGCCAGCAGCGACAAGGGAGTCCGCCAATCGCCGCTCTCTTTCGCCGGCACGCGTGTCACGGTATGGTCTGCGGGAACATAAAACCAGGCCGTTTTGCCATCCACGAGGAATAAGTTCTTTTCCGGCGACTCGTACTCCCAGCGCATCTTCCCTGGGCGCCGAAAGTAGGCCGTGCCGGCTTCCACGCGAACGGTGCGGTTGTTTTCCGTATAGCGTTCGAGGAATGTAGCCTGCATGGTCTTGGCGGACCTATATTTAGCTTCTAACAGGTCAGCGATGCGTTTCGGCGCCGCGCCCTCTGTTCTTGCCGAAATAACAATGGCCGAAAGACAAAGAGAAGCCACCGAAAGCAAAGCAGCCAGCAGCCGCGAAGCAACATTCGGAAAAGTCATCTCGTTCAGTATAACAATAGGCACATTGTCAAACTGGGTCGTTGTTGCGCAACGGAGCACTCGAAGGCGGATTCAAACTGCGCATTCCAATCCGCTTGATTAGACTAATTTACGCAATGCCTTCTAGCCCGATTGCCCTTCCTGCTGCTTCGCTTATTTCGGGCGGCCCCGCGGCCGCGTCGGAGGAATCTTATGAGCCGACGCTCTTTTCAATCAAGATTCTCATCCCGCTGCTCATTCTCATAGCCTTGCTGTGCTACGGAAATATCCTAGTCAACGGATTCGTTTACGACGACGATCAACAGATCCTCCAGAATCCTTACGTGAAGAGTTGGCATTATTTGCCGCAGATCTTCGGGACCACGGTGTGGTCCTTCGTTGGCCAGGCTGGGGGCACAAACTACTATCGCCCCCTCATGACGCTCAGCTTTCTCCTTCTCTGGCAAGTCTTCGGGCCGTTGCCTTTCGGTTTCCATCTTTTCAGCATTCTGGTAAACGCTTTAGTTGTTTTCTTGGTCTTCGATGCGGGGTGCCGGCTCTTCAACGACCGGCGCATTGCTTGGATTGGGGCGCTGATCTTCGCGGTTCATCCCATTCATACGGAAGCGGTCGACTGGATCGCTGCACTCCCCGATCTCGAAGCCGCATTTTTTATTCTTCTTGCGCTTTCACTCCTCGCGAGGCCTGGGAGGATGGATTGGAAACGCAGTCTGGGAGTCCAGGCGAGCTTTCTGCTTGCCTTGCTCTGTAAAGAGCCTGCTCTCATGTTTGGTCTCCTTGCTATCGTGTTCCAGCATGGTGTGAGCACGGATCGTCAGAACACGCCAATAACCCGCAAACTTCTTCAGGATGTGCCTTTCTGTGTCATCAGCTTGGGTTACCTGGCCCTCCGCGTAGTTCTATTTGGAAAGGTAGCGCCTGTCCTACAGCACCCGAACTTGAGCTGGTCACAGACAGTCTACTCCGCCTTCTCTTTGATCGGCGACTACGCCAGGCTCCTGGTATGGCCGGAGCATTTGTCCGCGTTTCATGTATTCCATCCAACCAACTCGCTTGGCGAACCTCGTGTCCTTGCAGGAATCGGCATATTCGTCCTGGCGATTGCAGGGATCCTCAAACTCCATAGGAAATCACCCCCCGCAGCTTTCGCCATTCTCTGGATCGGAGTCACGCTCGGCCCCGTTCTCAACGCCCGCTGGATGGCCGCCAACGTGTTGACCGAGAGGTATCTCTACTTGCCTTCCGTAGGTTTCTGCTGGTTGATGGCGTGGTGTGCTGCTCAACTCTGGGATTCCTTGCCGCGACTAGGAACTTCGTTCCGCGGTCTGCGACTTGTGGCGCCAACCGTTATCGGCGCCGCTGCAGTGTTAGCGATTGCTGGAACAATATCGCGCAACACCGACTGGCGAAATGACCTGACGCTCTACACGCGCACCCTCGAGACGGACCCTGATGCGCACATCATCCGAAGCAACCTCGGAGGCGTGTATTTTGACAGTGGCCAGGTGGAGCGAGCCGGGCAGGAGTGGGAAATTGCCCTCGCTGGCAAGCCCGATAACGTCGTGACCATGAACGCGCTTGGGATGCTTTACACACAGCAAGGAAAGTATGCCGAAGCGCGAGCGATGTTTCAGCGAGCCATCGCTGCCAAACCATTGTGGGGCCCGGCACACTATACTTACGGTCTCCTCCTGCAAAAGACGGGCGAGACAAACCGCGCCCTGGATGAGTTCAAGAGCGCTGTTCAATTGTCACCGCTCGATGCAACCGCAAGGCGCAGGTATGGAGAGGCGCTCCTGGCCACGGGCAAGCCTGACGAAGCCGAGGCTCAATTGAACTCCGCGGTTGACCTCGAACCATCTCTCGAGGCTCTTCAGAGTCTGACGCAGGTGTATCTGCAAGAGGAAAAGTATGACCAGGCGAAAATAGTCCTGCGGCGCACCGTCAAGGAATTTCCCTATGACAGCACCGCACACTTCGAGTTAGCGCGGCTGCTGGAGATGTCCAAACACTACGACGAGGCAAAGCGAGAATACGTCGCAGGTCTAACGACAGACGCCACAAATGCCGAGGCAAGAGCGGCGATCAAGAGAATTGAACAGCAGCAAGATGAACGAACGCGACCCGCCCAGTAGAGCTGTCAAGAGTTGCGCCCGGTTTAGACTCGCAATCTCTGCTTCAGGAAGGTGGGAAGGGAGGGATTCGGAGGGCTGGCAGTTCTCAAAGTCGTTCTATCCCTTCTCGTCCAGCCCTGTGGCGATCTTATTGAATTGCTGAGCTGGCGAGAGTTGCCGGCCCCGCTAAGGCATAGCGCAGCACACCCGACTGGTCTGTGAAGAAATACCGCTGCCCCGCGGTCCCAAGGACGGTGGGTGTGGCTGTCACGGTGTACGACGTGTTGATGCCGCCGACAACCGCTCCGAGGGTATAGGTGTAATAATAGCCGCTCTTCGCGGTGCCTACCGTGCTGGCAGTAGCCAGAATGTCGTCGATGATACACGCTGTTGCAGAGCTAGCACCGGCCGGTACGCTACAGACTGCTGGCGTGCCTCCCAAAGAAGGCAAGTCATTCGAGTAGCCAACACCTGGATAAACCGTGGAATAGGTAACTTCCGCGGTGTTGATCGTTCGGAGTGCGCTAACGGCCGATGACTCGTTAGCGGCCATCTTGGACCGCATAAGGTTTGGAATCGCGATCGCTGCGATGATCAGAATGATCGCCACGACGATCAAGAGTTCAATCAGTGAGAAACCGCTTTGCTTCTTCATAGGGCATCCCCAACAAATCGCGTGGTGCCAGTTGACCTCGCAGTGGCCTCACAATAACGAACCGCGCGGCGCTGCTCCTTGCGAAACGATTTAATTCCCAAGATCACCGGCTCTAGTTGCCTCGGTCTGGATTTCATGCTCTCAAGAGCTCATTGCCGGCCGGCTCGACGCCAACTAGCTCAAATTTCGTTTTCTTCTCACTACCATCCCGACGCGCTCGTCATTTCTAGTTCATCAAGCCCTGGTTAAGAATAAGGGGGGAAGTCTTGCGACTTCCCCCCTTATGTGAACCAACCGTCACGATCTTACTGAATCGCTGAGCTGGCTGCCGTGGCCGCGCCGGCCAGACCATAGCGGATCACGCCTGTCTGGTCCGTGAAGAAAAAACGCTGCCCAGTGGTCCCAGGGTTCGAGGGTTGAGCCGTGATCGTGTACGCCGTGAGGATACCGCCGGCAGCCGCGCCAGGGGTGTAAGTGAACCAATAGCCGCTCTTCGCGGTACCTGCCGCGATGGCGCCGGCCAGAATGCCGTCAATGAGGCAGGCGGCAGCGGGACTTGCCGTGGTGGCACACGTTGCCGGGACGCCTCCCAAAGACGGAATGTCAGGCGAGTACCCAGTAGCTGGATAGGCTGTGGCGTACGTCACTTCTGCAGTGTTGAAGGTACGCATAGAGCCGACCGCCGAAGACTCGTTGGCCGCCATTTTCGAGCGGAGGAGGTTCGGAATCGCGATCGCAGCGATGATCAAAATGATCGCCACAACGATCAAAAGTTCGATAAGAGAGAAACCCTTTTGCTGCTTTTTCATGCTATCTCCTTGAGATGTTGTCTAGTGCCAGAGCACGCCATGAATTAGGGCAAGGCTGATGCCATTCGCAAGGTGATTAAAAGCAGGACTTAAAATCATTCTACGTGACTGATATTACAGGGCTTACTGTGATTAGCTCAGGAAGTGTCCACATGTTTATGAGGTTTATCTGAGCCGCGGCAGCTCCAAAATGACCTTTTTTGTCACTCCTCTCAGACGGAAACTGTCAGTCTCCAAGACTCCCTCGATTTGTTCCAGCGGTATTCGCGACCGAGAATTAGTCGTCTTTAGAGGTTATGCTTCTTGGCGTAGTGGCGGAACGACCGGTAGCTGATCTTCAGGAACTCGGCAGCTTGGGTACGCACTCCCTTCGATCTTTCCAAAGCTGCTTGCAGATAGCGCCGTTCAGTCTCGGCCACTTCCTTTTCGAAATCAACTCCCTCGGCCGGAAAGGCTGGCAGCCCATTCAGTGGACCGCCCGAGTCCGATGCGCCTGCATATCCAGCAATGCGATCCGGAAGCACTCGCAAGGTAATCTCATGGCCGGTCTCAAGCGCAACAGCGCGCTCCATGGTATTTTCGAGTTCGCGCACATTTCCCTGCCAGTCGTAGGACTCGAGACGCCGCATTACCTCGGGAGAAATGCCTTCGATCGGTTTCCCCATGGCTTTGCGGAAACGCTCCAAAAAATACATTGCCAAGAGAGGAATGTCCTCGCGCCGCTCGCGCAGGGCCGGCAAGTGAATCGGTATGACACTCAACCGGTAGTAAAGATCTTCCCGGAAGCGGCCCTCCGCGATCTCCTTTTCGAAATCTTTATTGGTCGCTGCGATGATACGGACATCCACGTCTGTTTCCTCGGTGCTTCCAATTGGGCGCACTTTGCCTTCCTGCAACACGCGGTAGAGTTTCACCTGCATCGTCAGGCTCATATTGCCGATCTCATCCATAAAAAGGGTTCCGCCATTCGCGGCCTGGAAGAGCCCCTGGCGGTTCTCGTTGGCGCCGGTGAAGGCCCCCTTCATGTAGCCGAACAATTCCGACTCCAGCAAAGTCTCCGGAAATGCCCCGCAATTGATGGTGATAAAAGGTTCCTGCACGCGCAGGCTGTTTTCGTGGATGGCTCGAGCCACGAGTTCCTTTCCGGTACCGCTCTCACCAGTGATTAGCACCCGGCTCGTCTGCGGTGCAATCGTTTGGATCAGTTCGAAAATCGCGCGCATCTTCGGGCTCTGGCCGATGATATTGTCCAGTCCCGTCAACCGGCGCAATTCGCGGCGCAGGTAGCCAGCCTCCCTCTTCCATTTCAAGCTTTCGGCAACTTCACGCACCGCGCGGCGCAACTGGTCGACCAATTCGTGGTCTTTAATCACGTAGCGGTCAGCGCCGGAGTTGATGGCGGCGATCGCGGTTTCCACCGTTGGCACTCCAGTGATCAATAGAAAGAAACACCCCGGCGCAATTTCTTTTGTGAATTCCAGAAGGTCAACGCCCCCGGCGCCTGGCATACGCACGTCGGAAATCACAATATCGAACAGCTGGGATTCAAGCTTGCGCTTCGCGGCATCCACGCTGTTTGCCACTTCCACGCGGTATCCCTCTTTTCGGAAAGTGATTTCGAGCAGTTCACAGATTGACCGCTCATCATCCACCACGAGGATGTTGGCCATGTCTCTAGCCGATTCCTTCACCGCTACTCTCGTTGCCTGCATAAAACCTCACGCCACGCGCGGCAAATCGACAATGAACTCAGCCCCGCGGTCTTTCTCCGAAATAACCATGATTCTTCCACTGTGGGCCTGGACGATCTGATACACGATGGAGAGGCCCAGCCCCGTGCCCCCTTCAAAACCGGACTGGAGGGGTTCGAAAATCTTGGCGCGCTGCTTGGCGTCGAGGCCGACACCGGTATCCCGAAAGGCAATCCGCAGCCAGAACGGCTGCTCTTCCAGCCCCACGGTCAGGGTTCCACCCACGGGCATAGCTCGAAGCGCGTTGTCGCACAAGTTCCAGAACACCTGCTTGATTTTGTTGGCGTCCACGCGCGCCCGCAATACCTCCCCGTTGAATGCACGGACGATTTGATACTTTGACCCGACTTCCGGTTTCTTCTCGATCAGGGTAAGCGTTTCGTCCAGAAGCACGCGCACATCCTCTTCGGCGAACTCGTAGGTTTTCTCGCGGGAGTAATTCAAAAAATCGGTGATGATATGGTTGAGCCGCTCCGATTCGCGGCTGACAATCCCCACGAGGTGTTTTTCATCGTCTTCCAGCGGAACAAGGCGGGCCAATTCCTTGACCGCTCCGGCCATCGCTGTCAACGGTTGGCGAATCTCGTGAGCGATGGCGGCGGATAACCGCCCGAGCGCCGCCATGCGCTCCTTGGTCGCCACTTCCTGTTCCAGACGGCGCAATTCGGTCAAGTCTTGAAAATTAAAAACATAGCCGCTTCGCAAAGAATCTCGTGATCGTAAGAGAGAGACGGAGATGCCAAGGTATCTCAGTTGTCCGTCGGGGGTGCGGAAGTCGATTTCTTTGCGGAGGCCATGCTTCACCTTGGCCTCGTAAGAACCAGGCAACCAAAAACCCTCACTGATCTCCGGCAGCCTTCGCCCTCGAACGTCGGCGAACCGCATGCCAAGAATATCTTCTCCCGCACGGTTAAGAAGGATGATCCGGCCCTCCAAATCCGTGGTCATGAGTCCGCCGCGCATGGAATGGATGATGTCTTGAGTGAAATCCTGGAGGTCGAGAAGCTCTTCCCGTTTTTCTTCGAGCTCCCTTCCCTTGCGACGGAGTGACTGCGCAAGGAAGCTGGCCAGATAGGCTACCGCCAGAAAACCAAACAGATTGCTGAGGAACCAAGTGCGCAATCCCTCGACGGTGGGTGCAATTGAGGCAGTCCGCGGAATCTTTCCTGCAGAAGCCAGCGCCGTCAGGCCCCCAAGGATTCCCAGACACGCCACGGCGGTCGCAAAGGCTCCGCGTCGCGAAAACAAAATGCTGGCAACGATGATGACCAGCAGATAGAGCGAAATGAAATAGCTCTCCTGCAGACCTGTTGCATACACCAGTGCCGAGATCATCAAAATGTCGCTTGTGACCTGCAATCCCCCATGCCACTGAGCGTTGGGTATCCAGCGCACAAGAATGAGGTGAAGAATTCCCTGGGTTATCCAGAGGATAATTAAGGGGAGAATGTAGCGGTTCGCGCCGGAGGCGGGAAGATACTGGGGCCACACCGCGCCGACGCCCAGGATCAGGACAATCATCAACAACCGGACGCGCGTCAGCCAGTCCAGCCATTCCCGCATGTTAAAGTTCTGATTCATCGCTTGCCCTGGCCCTCGGGCATATCGTACGCGAAGGAGTCTAATCCCGGTCCGGGGATTTTCCTTCCCTCACCGGCCGACTGGATAACGCTAAGTGGACGCAGCCGCGGTTACCTGCCGCTCAATTTGCCGATCAGTGAGAACAGCGGCAAATACATCGAGATGACGACGCCGCCGACCACCAAGCCAAGGAATACGATCATGACAGGCTCGAGGGCGGTGAGTAAATCTTTTACGGCCGCGTCAACTTCCTCTTCGTAGAAATCCGCAATTTTTTGCAGCATGGCATCCATCGCGCCCGTTTGCTCGCCAACCGCGATCATCTGCGTAACCATGCCCGGGAAGACTTCGGAATCTTTGAGCGGTTCCGTGAGCGATTTGCCTTCTTCGAGCGATTTGCGCACCCGCTTCAAAGCGCGCTCCACGACGGCATTGCCTGCCGTCTTGGCGGTGATGTCGAGTCCTTCCAGGATTGGCACACCGCTCGAAATCAGTGTTCCCAGCGTCCGCGTGAAACGCGCGACAGCAATCTTCCTCATCAGAAGGCCAAGGACTGGAAGTCTTAATATCGTGGCGTCAATGGCATAGCGCCCTTGCTGGGTGCCGTACCACACCTTCAACCCAATGACGATGCCCGCGATCGCCACTAGAATCAGCAAGCCAAAAATACTGCCGATAAAATTGCTCAAGCCGATAACGATTTTTGTAGGCAGCGGCAGATCCACGCCGAGGCCTGCGAACAGAGTTGCAAAAATCGGAACGACCTTCCACAGGAGCAGCGTGATGACGCCGGCGGCAACTGTCAAGACGCCGACCGGATAGACAAGGGCCGATTTCACGGCACGCTGCAGCTTGACGTTCTTTTCAATGTAAGTGGATAGGCGTTGAAGAATGGTGTCGAGAATACCGCCCGTCTCGCCGGCCTCCACCATGTTCACGTAAAGGGGATCAAAAACCTTGGTGTATTGACGCATCGCCGCGGACAGCGTAGCGCCACCTTCCACCGAGCCACGCGTGCCCACCAGCACTTTTTGGAACGTTTGGTTATCCTGCTGACTGGCCAGAATCTCCAGACACTGCACGAGCGGCAGACCCGCGTCGATCATTACCGAGAACTGCCTCGTAAAAATCGCTAGCTCTTTGGCATTCACGCCGCCGCCGAAAGTGGGCAAATTGAACTCCTTGCCCTTCTCCGACATCTTTGTAGGCGTGATCTGCTGACGGCGAAGCAGGTTCTGCAGTTCGGACTTGCTCGCGGCTTGCATCACGCCGCTGACGCTGGCGCCGGCCCGATTGGTCCCTCGATATGTGTAGTCCGGCATATATTCCCCTCCTCAGTCTGTCAATCTCATCAGCTACGGGCCATCAAATCTGCTATCGCTTGCCCGCCATCGGCGTTTTTGTTCCCCCAGCGGGCGAAGATACACCTCGATTAATCATGTCCTGCAACTCATCGGGATTCGAAGAACGTGAAAGGGCCATGTCGAGAGAAATCGTTTTCGCGAAGTAGGCATTCGCGAGACCCTGGTTGAAGGTCTGCATGCCTGTCTGTCCGGTTCCCGTCTGCATGGCGGAATAAATCTGGTGAATCTTGTCCTCGCGGACCAGGTTTCTGATCGCCGGAGTCGGCACCAGAACCTCCATGATCATGACTCGGCCGCGGCCATCGGTGCGTGGCAGCAACGCCTGGCAAAGAATTCCTTCCAGCACCATGGAGAGCTGCGCGCGAATTTGCGGCTGCTGGTGGGCTGGAAAAACGTCGATAATACGGTTGATGGTGGACGAAGCGGAGTTCGTATGCAAGGTGGCAAAGGTCAGGTGGCCGGTCTCCGCGATGCGCAGCGCCGATTCAATCGTCTCAAGGTCGCGCATTTCTCCGATGAGGACTACGTCGGGGTCTTCGCGGAGTGCGGCGCGCAGCGAATTCGCGAATGAGTGCGTGTCGGCATGCACCTCGCGTTGATTGACGAGGCATTTCTTGTGGTTGTGCAGGAACTCAATGGGGTCCTCGATGGTGATCATGTGCTCTTCGCGCTCGCTGTTGATCTTGTCGAGCATCGCGGCGAGAGTGGTCGATTTTCCAGAGCCGGTTGGCCCGGTGACCAGGACAAGCCCACGCGGCTTGTCGCACAATCCTTTGACCACCTGCGGAAGACCCAGGGCATCGAAGCCCTTAATCTCCCATGGGATGGTGCGGAACACGGAACCCACAGCTCCGCGCTGATTGAACACGTTGCCGCGGAAACGCGCCAGATTCTTCAAGCCAAATGAAAAGTCCAGTTCCAGGTTTTCTTCGAAACGATGCTTTTGAGCGTCGGTCAGCACGCTGTAAGCCAGCGATTTCGTGTCCGCTGCCGTCAGAGGGGGCATATCGAGCGGCCGCAGCCGGCCGTGCACGCGCACGCGTGGCGCACTGTTCGTCGCGATGTGGAGGTCGCTGCCCCCCATTTCGATCATCTTCTTGAGCAGCTCACTCAGCGTAATTCCGGCCATCGTCCACCTTCTCCGTTCTAGAGAACCGTCTCGCGCAACACTTCTTCCATGGTCGTCTGACCCCCGGCAACCTTGATCAGTCCGCTCCGCCGCAGCGTGATCATTCCCTGTTCGATCGCTTTTTTCTTCAATTCCAGTGCGGAAGCGCCCACGAGGATCAGCTCCCGAAGCTCGTCGTTGATTTCCATCACTTCGTAGAGACCCGTGCGTCCTTTGTACCCGCCCTTGTTGCAAGTGGAACATCCCTTGCCGTGGTAGATCTTGGTTGTTTTCACTTCTTCGGGCGTGTACCCCGCATCGATCAGCGCTTGCTGAGGTACTTCCAGTTCTTCCTTGCAATTGACGCAGATGCGCCGCACCAGGCGCTGCGCACAGATAAGGTTTACCGAGGTGGCTACGAGAAAAGGCTCAATACCCATGTTCATCAAACGGCTGATTGTCGAGGGCGCATCGTTGGTGTGCAGAGTGGAAAGCACAAGGTGTCCGGTCAGTGCCGCTTTCACGCCGATTTCCGCGGTTTCGAAGTCGCGAATCTCGCCAACTAAAATAATGTTGGGGTCCTGCCGGAGGAAAGCACGCAGCGCAGCCGCGAAGTTCAGGCCGATCTGCTCCTTCATCTGCACCTGGTTGATGCCTGCAAGCTGAAACTCGACGGGGTCCTCCGCAGTCATGATGTTGGTGTGCACCTTGTTCAAGGTCGCCACCGAGGAATACAGCGTATTCGTTTTGCCCGAACCCGTCGGCCCGGTGACCAGCACCATGCCGTATGGCTTCGAAATATTGCGTTCGAACTTCCTCAGCGATTCGGGTTCGAATCCCAGTTTGGTCATGTCCAAGCGCAGGTTTTCTTTGTCCAGCAGCCGCATTACGACCTTTTCGCCGTAAAGAGTCGGGACCGTCGAAACGCGGAAGTCCAGCTCCTTTTTCCTTCCCTCGGCCTTGTACTTGATCATGATGCGGCCGTCTTGCGGCAATCGCTTTTCCGCGATGTCCAGCTTGGCCATGATCTTCAGACGGCTGGTAATGGCATCCTTCAATCGCAGAGGCGGACTCATCACTGTCTGGAGAATGCCGTCAACGCGGAACCTTACGCGCATTTCGAGTTCATACGGCTCGATGTGAATGTCGCTTGCGCCCCGCTTCACTGAATCCGTCAGAATCAAATTCACCAGTTTGATGATGGGAGCTTCTTCCGCGGCCTTCTCGAGCGTCGCGGTATCCGTCTCTGCTTCTTCGCCAGCCAGCTCCAGCTCCTGATCATCCTCAACCAGGTCTTTCATCAAATTGCTAAGCTCTTCACCGTTTGAATTTGCCCCACCGTAGAAGCGGGTAATAGCTTCGCCAATTGCCGATTCGGAAGCCACCACAGGCTCGACATTGAAGCCAGTCATGAACTTGATGTCGTCCATCGCGAACACATTCGTCGGGTCGGTCATCGCAATGGTAAGGACGGAACCGACACGCGAAAGCGGGACGACTTGATAGCGCACGGCAGTGTCTACAGGGATGAGCTTTATGACGGTGGGGTCAATCTCGTAATACTTTAGATTGATGGAGGGGACACCGTACTGCCGGGAGAGCACGCCGGTAATGTCGTCGTCCGTGATGAAGCCCATCTTTGTCAGGCAACTTCCCAGCTTGCCGCCATTGGTACGCTGGAACTCCAGAGCCTTCTGGAGCTGGTCCTGCGTGATCAGGCTTTCCTTGATTAAAATTTCGCCTAGCCGGACAGACATCCGCGATACTCCGTGCCGATTGGCACCCAGCGCTCACGATAGCAAATAGCGCGTGCTCAGTGAGACAGAAATTCGCGCACCGTTCTGAAATGGCTAACACCTGCCCTCATGGGCAGGTTCGCCCTACGGGGTACGGGCACCCGCCTTGACTTGCCACGGCACGCTGGCTATCTTGCGTTAGAGATGTCCACACCCATTAGTCTGCCACAATCCGTCCATGCCCAGCGCAAGCTGACGAAAAGTGTCGGCAGGCTAGCGGTCCGTCGCGCCACGCTTCCGCAGAGAAGCGCTCGGGCTTGCGCAGTGGCCACAGTATGAGCCCTCTCGAATCCAAGCAACGATGGAGTCTAGCGCTCGGTGGCGTTCTCCTTACGCTTCTTCTCGCTGCCGTCTTTACGTTTGGGTCCCTCGACGTACCGTTCGAACCGGGAAATTGGCGGGAAGTCATAGACCTGTACGCGGTCTCGAGTTTCATCATCGCCGCGCTTCTCGTTTTTGGCCTCATCTTCTTGCGTACGTTGGTCCGCCTTTGGGCCGAGCGGAGCAAGGACCAACTCGGCGCGCGCTTCAAGACAAAGATGGTCGTCGGCGCCATGGCTCTGTCTCTTCTCCCTGTCGTTTTTATGTTCTTCGTGAGTTATTCACTGCTTAACCGAACGCTCGGCCGTTGGTTCCCACGGCCGCTTGAAATCGCTTCCGAACAAACGCAGCAGCTTCTGACCGATTTCGGCAAGTCGCAGCTTCCACGTCTGAGAGCACTCGCGCGGCGCGCTCAGTTAGTCTCGTCTCAGCCGGTTGAGAAATTCCTTCAGCAACCTCTAGCAGCCGGCGCCGATGCGGTCTGGGTTCTCGACAAGGACGGCAAAGCGGTGAGTGGGGGCGTAATCTGCGACGACCAGCCCGAGGACCGTACGGGACCCCTCTGTGTTAAGGCAAATGAATTGGGTAGCGAAGTTCGTGTCTTGCCAAGCGGAATTGAACTTTGGGAAGCGGAGGGAAAGAACTATCTCGCCACCCGCATCCCGGCGACGAACTCGGCGCAATCTGCTGGATCCATCGTCGCCGGATACAAAACCAGCCCTGATTTCTATAAACGCTTCACGGAGATCCAGACCCAAACGCGCAACTACGAGCAGCAAAAGCAAAACCTTAGAGCCCTTAAGAGGCAAATGCTTCTGATCTTGCTTCTCTTCACCCTGCTTTTGTTATTCGCAGTGATGTGGCTGGCGCTGTTCCTTGCGAAGCAGGTCACCGTGCCGATCCAGGCCCTCGCCGAGGGTACCCGTGAGGTATCGGCCGGAAATTTCGAATATCAGGTTCCCGAGCAAGCCCAGGATGAACTGGGGGTGCTGGTTCGCTCCTTCAATACGATGACCACGCAACTTCAGGACAGTCGTTCGCAGATCGACCAGTTCACCCGCAATCTGCAGCTAGCCGTCCAGGAGCTCGAGCGCCGCCGCCAGCTCATGGAAACCGTTCTTGAAAACATCCCCACTGGGGTGATCTCTCTCGACACGAATGGCGCAATTCTTCGCGCCAACACGGCGATCTCGCGCCTCTTCGGCGGGACAGCCCGCGAGACGCGATCCTTGGAAGAGCTGATTGGCCCCGACGCGGCGCGCACGGTGCAACACCTTATGAGGCGTTCCTTGCGCATGGGCGTCGCCTCTCGAGAAATCGAGATGGTCGTCGCCGGCCGCGTTCTTCATGTTGCGGTTACCGTCAGTTCATTGGGCCCGCGACGCGCGAATACCGGGTACGTTGTGGTCCTCGACGATTTGACCGAGATGCTGCGCGCGCAGAAGTCCGCTGCCTGGCAGGAAGTCGCTCGCCGCATCGCGCACGAAATTAAGAATCCGCTCACGCCCATTCAGCTCTCTTCGCAGCGGTTGGCGCGCTTCCTGGATCGCCGAGATCCCTCCGAGATCGCCGAGCCGCGGGATCCCGAGCTGGTCCTTCTCGTCCTGGAATGCTCCCGGCTCATTGAGCGAGAAGTCTCCACGCTGGCGGCACTCGTCAACGAGTTCTCGCAGTTTGTCCGCTTCCCCACCGCCAAGCTCGCCTCCACCGATGCAAACACCATCGTGCACGAAGCCGTGGAAGTATTTTCCGGACGCCTGGATGGCATCACGTTGAAAACCGTGCTAGCTGAAAATCTCCCAGCGGTGCGCGCCGATGGCGGCTTGCTTCGCAGCGTCGTCGTGAACCTCATCGATAACGCGGCCGAGGCCCTTGAAAACGCTCCGCTGCGTGAAATTCGCGTTTCGACTCAGGCCAACCCCGACGCCGAGACGATTGAAATTCGCGTCGAAGACACCGGCCACGGGATTTCCCCCGAGGACAAAGACAAACTCTTCCTTCCACAGTTTTCGACCAAAGGCCGCGGCACGGGACTCGGCCTCGCCATCGCGGCGCGCATCGTCGCGGAACACGGCGGCACCATCCACGTGGAAGACAATCATCCCGTTGGCTCGCGATTCCTTGTCGAATTGCCCGCCGCGGAATTGGCGCCTTCTTCCGTCACCGAGCGTAACGGGACCGAAAATTCTCGATGACCAACCGCTCTCATCTCCTTGTTGTCGATGACGAGGCCGGCATTCGCGAATCGCTCTCTTCTATTCTCAAGGACGAAGGATACCACGTTGATGCCGTAGCCTCGGGTGAAGAAGCGCTGGCGCGAGCCACCTCGGGCGATTTCGAAGTTGTCCTCCTGGATGTCTGGCTGCCCGGTATCGACGGCCTCCAGACCCTTAGCCGGATTCAAGCCATGCAGCGGCCTCCCGCCGTGATCATGATTTCCGGTCATGGCACCATCGAAACTGCCGTGCGTGCCACGAAACTCGGCGCGTTTGATTTTATCGAGAAGCCGCTGTCACTCGAAAAAATCGTTGTTCTCGTGCGTAACGCCGTGCAGCAGCGGCGTCTCGCGGAGGAGAATCAGTTTCTGCACAGCGAACTCGGTCACAGGTATCAAGTGATCGGCGACAGCGTTCCTATGAAGGCCATGCGCCAGCAGATCGCAGTAACCGCGCCAACCAACGGCCGCGTGCTCATTTACGGAGAAAGCGGAACGGGCAAAGAACTTGTCGCGCGTGCCCTCCATGCCGCCAGCCTGCGCAGCAATGGGCCGTTTGTGGAAGTGAACTGCGCCGCGATTCCGGAAGAGTTGATCGAATCGGAGCTCTTCGGCCACGTCAAAGGCAGCTTCACCGGCGCGACCGAGGATAAGATCGGTAAATTTCAGAAGGCCGACGGTGGCACCCTCTTCCTCGATGAGATTGGCGACATGAGCCTGCGCACTCAATCGAAAGTTCTGCGGGTACTCGAAGAGCAACGCTTCGAGCCGGTGGGATCCAACCAAACCGTGAACGTCGACGTTCGCGTCATCGCCGCAACCAACAAGAATCTAGAACAGGAGATCGCCCGAGGGGCCTTCCGCCAGGACCTTTTCTACCGCCTTAATGTCATCCCTTTCTACGTGCCGCCACTGCGCGACCGCAAAGAAGACATCGCCATTCTGGCGCGCCACTTCCTCAACGAATTCAGCTCCGCCTACGGAAAAAAGACGAGGGAACTCGGCGACACGGCGAAGGACATTCTTCTGCGCTACCCATGGCCCGGTAATGTGCGCGAGCTGCGTAATCTAGTCGAACGCCTGGTCATCGTCTGCCCGCAGGCGCGCATCGAACCACACCATCTCCCTCCCGAGCTGTTCCGGGGCGCCGCAGAGAGTCCGCAGCAGCCATATTCCACGCTGCACGAGGCCCGCAGCGCTTATGAACGCGAATTCAT
This sequence comes from Candidatus Acidiferrum sp., assembly GCA_035544995.1. Lineage (GTDB taxonomy): Bacteria > Acidobacteriota > Terriglobia > Acidiferrales > UBA7541 > Acidiferrum. The sequence goes on along the minus strand of DASZZI010000064.1, from coordinate 245,099 downwards.
TTTGCGGAAATTGCAGGAACACCGGTGGAATATGACCCAGACGGCGTTCGCCTTGGGGCTCGAGCGCAGCCATCTCTATCGCAAAATGAAGTCCCTCGGCATCAGCGCACCTGAATGAGGGCACTACTCTTCTTGATCGTGAGTCAGCCCTTCTAGCTGAAAGCGCCAGTCGAGTTCCCGGACCTTCTGTGGATTTTCTCGCCAGTCCGGCACCACTTTCACAAACAACCCCAGGTAGACCTTCACACCGAAGATCTCCTCCAATTCCCTCCGCGCTTCCGTGCCGATCTTTTTCAGCATTTCCCCTTTGTGTCCGATCAAAATCTTCTTCTGCGTATCCCGCTCCACGTTCATGGTCGCTTCGATGCGCAGCAGCCGGGGTGACTCTTCGAATTTTTCCACGAAGACGGCCAGCGCGTACGGCACTTCGTGGTACATCACCTGAATCGCTTTTTCGCGCACGATTTCCGCTGCAAGAAAGCGCTCCGGCTGATCCGTCACCTGGTCTTCTGGAAAGTACGGTTCTCCCTCGGGCAACTGCCGCAGGATTTCCTCCAAAAGTTCGTCACAGCCGCTGCCCTTTAGGGCGGAGATCGGGACGATCGCGGAGAAATAGAAAGCCTTTTGAAATGCATCAATCAAGGGGAGGAGTTTCGGCTTGGGCAGGCGGTCGACCTTATTCAGCGCAAGAATTGTCTTCCCTTGAAAGCGCTTGGCGCGCTCCAGCAAGAGTTCATCTGCCTGGGGAAACGCGCGACTGGCATCCACCACCAAGAGCAGGACATCAATTCCTTCCAGTGCCGCCGCAACCTCCCGCATCATCTGCCGGCCCAGCGCCGACTCCGCTTCATGCAGCCCTGGCGTATCAATAAAAACAATCTGTCCCTCCGACCGTGTCAGGATCCCCTGAATTCGGTTCCGCGTCGTCTGCGGCTTCGAGGTCACAATCGCGATCTTCTGTCCCACCAGCCGGTTGAGCAGCGTCGACTTCCCCGCGTTCGGCCGTCCCACAATTGCGACGAACCCCGCGCGCGGCGTCTTTCCTTTTTCCCCCTCCTCGTTTGTTTGGCTCGCCATCAGGCCTTCACGACCGCGCTTCACGTTCCCACCGTGTCCTACCATTCAAGCTTTCTTTTTAGCGGCACTCTTTGCTGCTTGTTTTCGAATCCGAAGGCGCAGCACTTTGCGCTGATTCGCTTCCACCACTTCAAAGCGGTAGCCCTCCAAATCAACCTTCTCTCCCGGCGCTGGCACTTTCCCTGATACGTGACTCAGCAATCCGGCGATCGTGGTAACCGTCTCGTCCGCGTTCTCGCCGAATTGCACGCCCAGTAGTTCCTCGACATCCCGGATCGCTATGCTCCCGCGCATCAGCAGCCCGCCGTCGGCCTCGCGCACCACGTTCGGCGCTGGCTGTCTTCCGTCGTACCCGCTCTCCCCGACGATCTCTTCGACGAGATCTTCCACCGTTGCAATCCCCGCGACCAGTCCATGCTCGTCGATGATTACCGCCATCCCTTGACCCTTCTGCCGAATTTCCCGCAAAAGGTCCGATCCGGCCTTTGTCTCCGGCATGAACAGCACGGGCCTGACCAGCTCGCGTACCTTCCGATTCGGCAGGTCTTGGTCCGCGACTTGCAGCATGTCCTGCGCATTCACCACTCCGAAAATATCGTCGAGCGATTTCTCGTAGACCGGCATGCGCGCAAATCGCGTCTCAACAAATTTGTCGTGCAGTTCTTCGAGCGACGCGTCCGCGGCGATTGCCACAATGTCCGGCCGCGGCGTCATAACTTCGCGCACTCGTTTGTCGCTGAATTCCATAACCTGCTCGATCAGATCAGCCTGTTCCGGCTCGATGATGCCCTCTTCTTCCGCTGCCTCGACAAGCGCCTCGATGCCTTCTTCAGTGCGCTGCTCTTCCGTCTTCTCCGGCTCGTGTTCGGAGATGCGTGCCAGGGATTCCGCGCCCTCCAGAAACACGCGCACCGGCCAAACCAGCCACATCGCCGCGCGGATGAGCGGTAACAATGGCAGCAACCACCGGCCTGTTGTCCGGTACAGCAGCATGTCAGGAATAAAATGCATGGCCATGACGACTTCGAGCGTCAAAAACACAAAAAACTCGACGAACGATTCCCACGTGCCGGGAACGAAGTAAACGACTCCGCGGGTCGTCTCGAGCACGAGAAACGCCAGCCAGAAATGTCCCAGGATTCGAAAGGTCCGCCCGCCGCTGCGGCGATTGATACGCAGCTTTGGTTCAATCTCTGCTTCGAAAATGTCCAGATGTTCGTGGACACGGCCCGTCGTCATCCGCCCGAGTTCGCGGTAGATCAGCGTCAAATAGGAAAAAACGGGAAGCCCGAGGGCGAGGAGAAGAACGCCCAGGGCATAGATCCAGGAGAACATGGTCAGACCAGTCCGAGGCGCCGCCGCAACTTTTGTTCCAGGCGATTCATCGCACCGCGGTCAGTTTCGTGGTCATAGCCTAACAGGTGAAGGACGCCGTGGAGCATCAAAATTCGGATTTCGTTTCCTGGGGTTCGCCCGTAGGCTTTTGCATTGCGCTGTGCCATCGCAGGGGAGATCGCGATGTCACCTAGATATTTGTTCTGGATGGGCCCGCGGCGCCCTCGCGCAGTCCGCAAAGGCTTTCGTTTCTCCGCCGCAGGAAAGGACAGCACGTCGGTCGGCCCTTTCTTTCTCCTAAAGGCCTCATTCATCCGCGCGATCTCCGCGTCGCTCACGAAGCAAACCGTGACCTCGGCGTCTTCGATACCTAGCTCATCCCATACACGGCGCAAAAATAACTCGAGTGGCCGCCGCGCCAGGCGCGCCGTCCGCTGGAGGTTGAGGATCATCCTTGCTGAATTTCTTTGGTCCGATCCTTCGTTTGTTGTTTTTCGGATTCTTTTCTGCGGCCATTGGCCTTGCCATTTTCGCTTGCCGCGCGATTCTGCGGATTCGCCGCTTCAAACTCTTCATACGCCCGGATGATCTGCTGCACCAGGTTGTGCCGCACCACGTCCTTCTCGCTGAACTGCACAACGCCGATCCCTGCGATCTTTCCACAGACTTCCAGCGCCTCGATCAATCCGGATTTCTTCCCCGCCGGCAAATCGATCTGCGTCACGTCGCCGGTGATGACCGCCTTCGAATTGAAACCCAGCCGTGTTAAAAACATCTTCATCTGTTCGCTGGTTGTGTTCTGCGCTTCGTCCAGAATCACGAAGGAATCGTTCAAGGTCCGTCCACGCATAAACGCCAGCGGCGCAACCTCGATGATGCCCTTCTCCAGAAATCGCTCCAGCTTGTCGGCATCCAGCATGTCGTACAGCGCATCGTACAGCGGCCGCATGTAAGGATCGATTTTTTGTTGCAGAGTCCCCGGCAGGAATCCCAGCCGCTCGCCGGCTTCCACCGCCGGCCGCGCCAGGATGATGCGGTTCACCTGCTTCGTCAGCAGCGCGCTGACAGCCATAGCCACCGCGATGTACGTCTTTCCAGTTCCACCAGGACCGATGCCGAACATCATGTCGTGCTTTTCAATCTCTTCCATGTACCGCCGCTGGCTCGCGTTCTTCGGCGTGACGCTCTTTTTTCCAAACGACCGAGTCCGCCCGTGCTCGAACATTGTCCGCGGTGATTCATGCGGCTCTTCGGTCGCTACGCGCATCAGGGACTTCACTTCGGCGCTGGAGAGCGCTCGCCCGTCTCGCGTCAGATGGTTGTACTCTTCGACAATTTTCACCGCCTGGTCTACGTTTTCTTGCTCCCCTTCAATCGTCAGCCGCGTATCGTTTAGGTGTGTGCGCACGCGCAAGACGTCCTCGAGCAGGCGCACATTTTCATCCAGCGTGCCAAAGAAGGGTTCAATTTTCCCGGAAATGTGAACGGTACGTCGCATCCAAGTGGAAGGTTTTTCTGCTAACGGTACTGGGTGGCCGATGGTAGATTCCTCCTCGTAACGCGCAACCTCAAAACGGTCAACTCAGGGAGAAACTTCTTCCACCCTATCCCACACCCGCTCCATGGTCAAGTTACAGACCGGTTACATTCCAAAAGGGCACTGCACAATCGTCCCGCCCGACCTCGCGGACCGCTCCTCTTCAGGAGTCTCCACGGTGATAATCGGATGCCGTGAATTCACCAAGAGGCGCAGCTCATCGTGCTTGTTGATCGCCGCCGGTGCGCCTCGCGCCGCCGCAAAAGACCTGAGGTTCCGCCCCCTGCGGCTGGCCCTGACGTTCTGGGCGCCGTCGGGGGCAGCACTGGCGCTGGATTCTCACCCCTCAGCTCGTTTGACAAAGATTTCTGCCTCGTTTAACGTTAGAAGTTTGAGCGACACCCAAAAGGAGCGATAGATGGCGCAGGGACAGGCTACCAAAGTTAAGAAGAAGAAAAAGTCGGTTTTGAAGCGGGCGGCGCAAGCTCGTCAACGCGCCGAAGTGAACCGCGCGAACCGCACCCGGGTTCGCACCCTGATGAGACGCCTGCGCACCGCGATCACCGCAGGCGACGCCACCGCCGCGGGCAACCTTCTTCAACCCACCATGTCGGCGATCGATCGTGCCATCACCAAGGGCGTGCTGCACGAGAACACGGCAAACCGCTACAAGTCACGCCTGTCGCTGGCCTACAACGGCCTCAAAGCTGCTAGAGCTTAGTAATTTCCCAAGGCTTCTTTGGAGGGACAGGCATTCTTGCCTGTCCTTTTTCTTCGCGTAATCGATCCGATTGTTCCGCGTGAGTTAAACTCCAGGTTTTCCTTGGCCATCTAAGTAGCACGTCCACGGCAGCCACGACGGCTTTCCTCAGTTGTGCGCCGCTCTTGTCTCTTCACCCGTCAATTCTGTCACCAGAAACTCCATCACCGCGCGAGCATCTTCTCCGCCGCCCTTGAGCCGGTCATCCGCTTTTTGCAAAGCCCGCAGACCACCTAGCAATCGCGCCATCGGTATCTTTCGCGCGTTTTGCAGGGCCAACTCCGCCTGCTCCGGCTTCATCCCCAGTGTGCGCGCGGCTTGCCAGCCGTTCGTCGCGCCCTTTACTTCGCTGGCTTCGATCAGTTTCCGGTACATCCACGCCATCGCGCCCAGCATGCGCAAAGGCTCCTCGCCTTCGCGAAGCAATCGATCCAGAAACTCCAGGGCCTTCTTCGACTGACGCGACGCCAGTATTCCGGCAAGCTCCCAGACCGTCGCAGTTTTCTCCGAAACCACCATCGCGCTCACATCCGCGCGCCGGATGAGCTTGCGCTCACCGGCAAAAGTCGAAAGTTTGTCAATCTCCGTCTTCAGACGCATCAGATCCGCGGCGACAAACTCCGCTAAGTCCTCCGCTGCTCCCTTTTCAAACTCCACGCCTTGTTCTTTCCCTATGGCCCGCGCCAGCGCCACGGCGACCGCCTGCCGGTCGTCGGCGTTATCGCCGAGACCCACTTCCACAACGAGTGTCTTTTCCATCAGCAGTTTTGCCAGCTTCATTCGCTGATCCAGTCCGGTTGCCTCCACGACCATCACGGTGAACGGCGCCGGATCTCCCAGATAGTTCTCGAGAAGTGCGACGGCTTGATCGCGATTTTTCTCCCCCAGCCTTTCGATGGCTTCGCCGTCTTCCAGAAATACGACTTGCAGAAGCGAAAGCATCGGCAGTGTTTGCGCCTGCTCCAGGGCGGCCTCCGTTTCGCCTCGCTCCGCCGAATAGCGCGACACCGCCCACGTCCGTGAGGCTTCCGGCACAAATGTTTTGATCAACTGCGCCCGGCACGCGTCCCGCAAGTAACGCTCTTCTCCCAGCAAGAGCAGAGCAGGAATCGGCTTCCCCTTTTCCAGCCGCGTCAGTAGTTCTTCCGGTGAAACGCGCGCCATCCGATCCTTCCCCTATAGCTGCCGGTCTTTAGACAGGCTCGCCGTGTCAGTAATTCTCAATCACGGCAGCTACTAGTTTCGTGGCAAAATCCTGCGCCAGCCGGTCCAGCGCCGGGTCCTGTTCTTCGAAGAAGCTCTTCAGATTCACGTTCGTCGAAATCTCATATTCGTTCCGGAACAAAAAATTATCGGTCTGGTAGAGCACCTTCTGCGTCGTCGTTTCCCTTAGTGAAATTTCGCACTTCACCGTGACCAGCATCGTCGTCGCGCGGCCCGTGGCCGTATCGAACAGTAACGGAACCGCCTCTACGCTCATCACCGTTCCGCGCAGCACGGCATCGCCGCTCGCCGGATTCGAGGTTACTTTGTACTGCGTCTTGGCCAGAAATTCATGCACCGTCGCCGCCGTCAATTTCTGCTCGATCCGGTAGCTCGTCGTCTTGTTTTCGAGCGCCGGTACCGCAATGACGTGAATACTCTTTGGCAGCGAATCGCTGCGGCCCGCAACATGGTAACCGCAACCCACCGCCAGCACAGCGGCGGCTACGAGCCCGCAAGTAAAGTTGCCCCGCTTCATCCAAACGGCTCCGCTCTCGGCAAAAAAGTTGCTCCGGTAATCACGATTCGATGGGAGTCCCGTTCAAGCGAAGGCATGAATCACGCGGTCCGCGAAACCATCCGATGCCTCAGTAACCGTATTACGTGAAGCACAACGCCCGTGACCGCGTACGCGCTCGCCAGAATCACCAGCGCAATTTCCGAATATCGCCAGATCGCCGCGACCAGCAATCCCAGTAAAACGATCGTGAGCGACGGCTGCTTTCGCTTCCACGGCAAATCCTTAAAGCTGTAGTAGCGGATCACGCTGGTCATCAAGCCGCCCAGCGCCGCCGCCAAGAGAAACCACGCTACCGACCAGCGCCAGTCGTGCAGCGGAGTCTTGAAACCATGCACCAGGGCCGCAATCAGTCCGGCAGCAGCCGGCGTCGGCATCCCCACGAAATATTTGGACCCGCCTGGCGCCATTCCCTGAACATTGAAACGCGCCAGCCTCCAGGCGCAGCAGACCAGAAATCCTAGACAGAGCACCCAGGCCATTTCACCAAGCTGCTGAATTTTCAACGTATCCTGTCCCGGAAGACTGCGAATACCCCAGCTGTAGGCCAACACCGCCGGCGCAATTCCAAAACTTACCACATCTGCCAGCGAATCAAATTGCACGCCAAATTCGGTGTTGGTCCCCAACATGCGCGCGATGGGGCCATCCAAGGAATCGAACAGGATGGCAAACCCAATGGCCTTGGCCGCGTGGTCAAAATCGTCCTTCGTGCCTGCGAGTGACGCCACCACTGCGTAGTAACCGCACAGGAGATTGCCAACCGTGAAAAGACTTGGCAGAAGGAAGATTCCCCGCCGCAGCTTCGGATTCTTAATCCGCCTCTCCTTGAACGGTATCTCGTGCTGTTCAATTTCCGGCATGATTACGCCCGTTTCCCTGCCGTCGCGAGATTCGAATCCGCGCCCGCCACTCGCTCGCTACCCGAAGCTTTTGCCATCGGCTTCCCCAGCCAGTGTGCCACAACGGTCGATCCGCCCTTCACATTGTCTCCCAGCCCGACCAAAATCTCCGCATCCCGAGGCACCCACAAATCGACTCGTGAGCCGAACCGCACGAGTCCGATCCGTTCTCCACGCAGTACTCGATCCCCTTCTTTCTTCCAGCAGACAACACGTCGCGCGATCCACCCCGCAATCTGCTTGCACACCATCTCGCCTGCGTCGGTCGAAAGCGCGATAACGTTTTGTTCATTCTCCATGGACGCGCGAGCGCGCATCGCCGCCAGGAATTTTCCGGGCCGATACTCCAGCTTGGTGATGGTCCCCTCCGCCGGCGCGCGGTTCACGTGTACGTTCCAGATCGCCAAAAAAATGCTGATGCGCTTTCCCGGACGGCCCGCATTCTCTTCATCTGTCACGACAACGACGCGCCCATCCGCGGGAGACACCACCGCACCGGCATCGGATGGAATCGTACGTTCCGGGTCGCGGAAAAAACAGAAAACGAACGCAGCTAGGCAGACCAAAACGATTCCAACAAGAGGCCAATGCGCCAGAAAGGCCACGCCACTTAGGGCAAGCGGCGGCACTCCAAAATAGAATCCCTCTTTGACCATGTTGCTCGAATAAACCTCATGTATTCTCGCGCGCGTTTCTCTCGCGTCGAACGAACGTGGTCATTCTACGACAGAATTCTCTGCGTGGATGCCGTTATTGAGCGGAATGTGCCCGGGCTTGCTGGACACGCAAGGCAATCCTCTCCATCTCATCCTTGCAGTGGAGCTTCATCTTTTTCAGCTTAATTTCTTCCAGGAGGTCTTCCGAATTCAGGTAGGTTGCTTTGGAGATTCTCTGCAGTTCTGCTTCGTATTGTCGATGTTGCTCGGCCAGACGCTGATACTCGGCGTCTGTTTCGAGAAGTATGTCCCGAGGGTTCCGCTGCAGTGTTGCCATGCGTTCCTCCTCATGACCGATGGTTGGGATGAGTAAACTACATGAGCGGAAGATATCACTCTGGATTGCCACGTCAAGGGGGAACTCGTAGGAACTTGGTTCTAGCCTGTGAGTTTCTTTTCCATCAAGACAGCCGCTTCCTCCGGTTCCCGGTAGTAGCCCGGCCGTCTTCCCATTATGGAAAAACCCTGCTTCTGGTAAAAAGCGATGGCGGTCGTGTTCGATTCGCGCACCTCCAAGTAGACCCGGCGCACACCCCCTTTCTGAAGCTTTTCCAAAGCGGCCGAAAGCAGCGCCCGTCCTTCGCCCTTCTTTCGGTTTTCACGCCGAACCGCGAGGTTCAATATCTCTCCTTCGTCCGCCATCTGACGCCCGCACACAAATCCGCTCACACTCCCCGCCATCTCGCTCACAAGCGCCAGAAAGCCTTCCGACATCTGCAACTTCTCAAAGCTCTCTCCGGACCATCTCGCCGCTTCCGATGATTCCTCGAGGATCGAAGCCAAATCCGCAATATCCTCCGGTCGAAGCAGCCGAATCATCACGCTTTTGGAAACGCCCCTACCTTCACCGGCCATGGCCGCTTCCACCCTTCCAGAGCAGCTCTGCATCGCACCGCCGCACGTAATTCGCATCCAGCGTCAACGCATCCGTAACCCGGTTCTCGAGCACCCTTTGGTGAGCTATCCTCCCAATCACCGGAGCGAATACCGCAGAAACTATCTGCACCTTCTCACCCGCCTTCTCCCATTTCCCCCAATTCTCTTGCTGGGTGATTCGCTCCGGGTGTGGCGACACCCAAGCCACGCGATCCGCACCTGACCGCTCGCTGACCCACTCTACAAACTCTCCGGGCGCGACCACCATCTCATCTTCAACCCGCTCCAATTTCTCGCCCTTTCGCCGATACAGTGCTCCGAAAACCTGCTCCCGGTGTGCATCTACGAAGACTGCCACCGCTTTGGCCCCCTCTTCGGCCTGCGACGAAAGCGCCTCAAGGCGCGAAACCGCTGCACTCGGACGTCCGTACACCTCGCACCAAGCCTTCACCGTCGTCAATCCTACGCGCAGTCCCGTAAACGAGCCCGGTCCAGAAGCCACCGCGTAAGCATCCACCTTCTCCATGTTTAGTCCTGCGGCCTTCAGCACACTCTGCACCGCCGGCAGAAGCCATGAGGAATACTCTTCACTCGATTCGTGCGTCAAGACTTCCAGAACGTGTCCGTCCTGCAAAACCGCCACGCTGCCACGAGAATCACAAGTATCTAGAGCGAGTAGGACCACGCTTCGATTCTAACTTACCAAGCAAGAACACGCTGGCTTGCCAAGGTTTGGTCGGCCTGGCATCGCCAGTTTCACTACGCTCGCAACCCGTTGCCGGTCTAAATTCCAAACGGAACTCTTGCCAGGATTCACGACTCTAACCACCGCCATAGAGCAATTCCAATGCCAAAATGGCATCCCACTTTCCCTAAACTCCTGATTCCAAACCATATATCTTGACTCTTCCGGCACAAATCCCTAAACTCTTTCTGTATCTCCAGGGGGGCAACCGAAGCTATGGACTACAAGATCGGCGACAAGGTCGTATATCCAAACCACGGCGTTGGGCTCGTAGAGCAGATTAGCTACGGAATTTTGAACGGTAGAACCGAACGTTACTTCATGATTCGCATTGTTTCCAGCGGCCTTCGCGTAATGGTTCCGCAGTCAAACGCGTTGGCGGTAGGCCTTCGTGCCGTCATTCGTTCCAATGAATCCACCAAAGTCCTTGGCTTCCTCGAAAAGGGCAAACTCAACTCTCATCACGATTGGAAGCACCGCTTCAAAGAGAACTCCGAACGCATGCGCACCGGATCTCTCCTAGAAGTCGCCGTCGTCCTGAAGAGCCTTGTTTCCCTCAGCCGCAGCAAACCCCTTTCCTTCCGCGAAAAGAAAATGCTCGAACGCGCAAAATACCTTCTCGTGAGCGAGATGGCTACTTCACGCAACACCACTGCGGAAAGCGCGGAGGCCATCGTCGTGAAGTCACTCGCCAAGGCCAAGCTGCAATTTCCCGTGATGATCGAAAAATTCGAATAGCTCTCGACCTTTGCCTTTGTAGGGGCGCAGCATGCTGCGCCCCAGTGCAGCAAGCTTTGAAGTGACCCGGCGGGCAACCTCACGTTGCCCGCCTTTTTCTTTCTAGTGGACTTGCCCCATCCACAGCCACCGGGCGTTTCGATCCGCAAAACCACTCCAGCCCCCGCAAGAAACGCGCACTTCCCGAGCACATGAGAGATGTCTACTCGAGTCGCGAGTCACGAGTCACCGCCCTGCCCCGAGTTTCTCGGGGTCACTTCCTCGCTGGGGAAATCGCACAAAGCGCAACTCCCGCCTCGCGCAGAGTCCGCGCCACCGCTGCGGCAATCTCCGGCGCACCTGGAGTGTCGCCATGAATGCAGAGGGTCTGCGCGTCAACGGAGACTTCCGTCCCGTCGCACGCATTCACCACCCCGCGTTCAACGATGCCTAGCGCCTGCCGCCCAGCTTCCGCGGGGTCGCGAATCAGCGCATCCTCAAACTTACGTGAACGCAAAGTCCCATCCGCTTCATACTGCCGGTCGACGAACGCTTCCGCGGCAACGGCGAAGCCTGCCTTCCGAAAGACATCCAGCATCGGCGATCCAGCGAGACCCACCAGCACGAGATACTTGCTCCATCGAGCGACCCCTTCAGCAATCGCCTCCGCAATCTCGCGATCACGCACCGCCTGATTGTACAGCGCTCCATGCGGCTTGACGTGCGCCAACCGCGCACCGCAGCCGGCCGCAATCTCGGCAAGCGCCCGGACCTGTTCGAAAACCGAACTGGCGATTGTTTCCGCAGGCAATTTCAGCTCCACGCGCCCGAAATTTGCCCGGTCGGCATAGCCGGGATGCGCCCCGATCGCCAACTTCCAGCGAAGCGCTTGTTCGACTGTTGTCTTCATGGTTTGTTCGTCGCCCGCATGCCCGCCGCAGGCCACGTTGACCGACGTCAGCGAAGGCATCAGCGATTCTTGAGTGCCATCGGCAATCGCCTCCGGCAACTCGCCCATATCGCAATTCAGATCGATCTTTAAATGAGCGCGCTTCATCCCAAAATCAGGTCCTCCGATGCCAGTAAATCCTCCTGCTCTCTCAACAGGGATCGTGCCGTTTCCCACTCAACCCGTTCAAATCGAATCTCATCGCGCGGGCGAAGCTGCCCCAAGCTGCTTAAATCGGCCGAAATCACGTTCGCAATCTTGGCATACCCGCCCGTGGTCTGTTGTTCCACAAATAAGATGATTGGTAAGCCCCCGGATGGAATCTGAACCGCGCCAATCGAAACGCCTTCGGTAATCATCTTTCCGCCGGATCCCTCCGGCACGGGCGTGCCTTCCAATCGAAGCCCCATGCGATTGGACTCTTCCGCGATGCGATACGGGCTCGAATAGAACAGGCGCTGCGCGGACTCTGGAAACCAATCGCTCTGCGGGCCGGCTGTGACGCGCAGAACCTTACGGGGCCCCACCTCCTTCAACGCCCGCGCCGACAGCCTTCGTTTGCGTGTTGATTCGCTCGCTGCCCCCCCGGTCCCAAACCCAATATTTAGCACATCTCCTTTTCGCAACGCTCGCCCCTCGTGACCGCCGAGCCCGCTCAAGATATGCGTGGACGCGCTGTCTAGAAAGAGTTTTACAGCGATTCCACCCTGAACACACAAGTAACAGCGCGCTCCCGAACGCGTGGGCCCCAGTCGAAGTATTTGGCCCGGACTGGCTTCAACCGACCCCCAAAGGCCAACAGGTTTTCCATCCAGCGTCGCGCCGAAATCGGAGCCTGCCAGGGCCAGGACAGCGCCATCCGGAAACACGAATGTGCCGCCCAGCAGCGTCATCTCCAGCCCAGCTGCCCCCTCAGCGTTGCCGAGCAATCGATTTCCTAGCCGAAGTGAAATCGGGTCAGCCGCCCCCGAAGCGGAAACGCCCAGCGGACCGAAACCTTCTCGCCCGAGATCTTGCACCGTGGTGAAAAGGCCCGGCTCCTGCACCTGAATCACTCCCATGCCTTCTCCAGCGCCGCAAATCGCTCAGCGGTGATCGGCGTGAATCGCACGCGATCTCCAATGGACAAGAGGCTCAAGCCGTCACGCTCAGACCGAAACATTGCGATGGGAGTGCGTCCGAGTAATCTCCATCCACCAGGCGTGGCGAACGGATACACGCCGGTTTGATTACCCGCAATCCCCACGCTGCCCCGCGGCACCCTTCGACGCGGCGTCGCCAGCCGCGGCGTCACCAGCTCTTCGGGCAACCCACCCAGATACGCGAATCCCGGCACGAACCCAAAAAAATAAACAAGATACTCGGCCGAAGCATGCAGCTCGACGGCCTGCGCGGGCGTCATTCCGTGGATGGCGCACACGTCAGACAAATCCGGACCGAACTCTCCGCCGTAGCACATCGGGATTTCCACTTGCCGCGGCTCCGGAAGGCTCACATCTTCCAATCGGTCGAGATACTGCCGCAGAATCGCTTCCACTTCGTCGTGCCGCAACCGAAGTGCATCGAACTTGATTAGCAAGGAGCAATACGCGGGATGAAGATTGCGGATGCCCGCAACGGGTTCCAACTGGAGCAGCCGGAGAAGTTTCATGACCTGCTGATGGGCGTCGAGTGTGATCTCTTGACCGAAATAAACCAGCAGCGATTGATCGCTAGCAAATTGGAATCGCGCGCCTTGGCCCGGCGAGGTGACCATGTTCGCGAAAGTATATCGCACGCACGGGCGCCTCTAATGGGACAGGCATTCTTGCCTGTCCTCTTCAAGCCGCGCCAGCCCGCCGAAGGGAACGCTAAGCTAGCGCCAGGCTGGGATCCGCATTGAGGCTCGTATCTGCAAGAATGCCCGCGCGCAAACGCGGATACGCCGCTGCGGCGATCATTGCGGCGTTGTCTGTAGAAAGTGCGCGGCTAGGGAAATACACGTCGATGCCCGCACTCTTCGCGCGCTGCTCAAATGTCTCGCGCAACTGGCTGTTCGCGGCGACGCCCCCGGAGACCAACACACTTCCTGCGGACAATTCTTCCGCAGCGGCCATCGTCCTCTCGACTAGATCGCGTACTACGGCATTCTGAAATTCCCGCACTAATCCCAGTGTTTGCGGAGTGCAGAGCGGCAACAACTCCTCAAACTTCCGTTCCCCGCGTTCGAGCGCTTCTTGGCGTCGGCGGATCTCCGGCCCGTATCCCGCGTGCTCGCGGACGTGATAAAGCACCGCCGTTTTCAACCCACTAAAGCTAAAGTCCAGTGGATTCCCTCTGGTCTTCGTTGGCCCAAACTTCACCGGCGCAAGCACGCCATCGGCTGCCCCTGCCAGCCGGTCCAGAATCGGTCCGCCTGGATAGCCCAGTCCCAATAACTTCGCGACCTTGTCGTACGCTTCCCCGGCCGCATCATCGCGCGTCTGCCCAATTTTCCTGTAGCTCAGTAAGCCACTGTCATTGCGTCCGGGCTCGTCTTCCCTTTTCACTTCATATAAGACTGTGTGGCCCCCGGAGACAATCAGGCACACCGCAGGCAACTTCGGCCGGCGCCCAGTCTTGTATGCTTCCAGAAAAACGGCATGCACGTGACCTTCGAGGTGATTCACCGCAACCAGCGGCTTTCCCAGCGCTGCGGCGAGCGTTTTCCCATACGTAATTCCTACTAGGAGAGCACCCACCAGCCCCGGCCCTTGTGTCACGCCGATCGCATCCACATCCGCGAGCTTCATCCCCGCCTGCAACATTGCTTCCCGCACTACCGGCACGATCTGACGCAAATGCTCGCGAGAAGCCAACTCCGGCACAACGCCGCCATATTTCCAGTGGACATCAATCTGCGACGCCACCACGCTGGACAAAATCTCGCGCCCGTTGGCGACCACCGCCGCCGCCGTCTCATCGCAGGAAGATTCGATGCCAAGAATTCGCAAGCTCATAAACGATCTATTGCAAACAAATACCAGCCCCAACAGTATGCTAGCACACGCGAAGTTCACCTGCGTTCTCGCGCTCGTGGGGAGAGGTTTCAAGTTTGCTTTATCTTTTCTCAACAAGGGGAGATATGCTTAACGTGATTCGACAATTTTCAGCAGTCAGATTCCTGGCAATTCTTTTGCTTGCCTGCAATCTCTCCGCCCAAACCCCCTCGCAGAGCGTGGGGAAGACCCGCACTGTCGTCCTCATCGTCGCCGACGGCTTGCGCTGGCAGGAAATCTTCACCGGCGCGGACCAAACTCTTTTGAACGCCGAAAACGGTGGCATTTGGGCCAATCCTGACGCCCTACGTCGTGAGTTCTGGCGGGATGACAACGATGAGCGCCGCAAAGCGCTGTTTCCTTTCCTGTGGGGAGTCGTCGCGAAGCAGGGCCAGATTTTCGGCAATCAAACTAAAGGCAGCATTGCTCGCGTCACCAACGGTCAGGCTTTTTCCTATCCAGGCTACAACGAAATGTTGACCGGTTTCCCCGACCCAAAGATTGATTCCAACGAATTCGGCGCCAATCCCAACATGACCGTTTTCGAAAGCCTCAATCGACTCCCCGAATTTCACGGCAAGGTTGCCGTTTATGCCACCTGGAGTGTTTTCAAGGACATCTTCAACGAAAGGCGCAGCAACCTCGTCATGCAGGTTGGCTGGGATTCTCCTTACTCCGGAAAATTGTCGCCGCGCCAGGAACTCCTCAATGATCTTTATCGCACCACGTCGCGGCTGGACGAGGACGACGTATACGACGCTTTCCTGCAAATTCCCTTGCTCGATTTCCTCAAGGCCCATCACCCCCGCGCGCTCTTCGTCGGCTATGGCGAGACCGACAATTGGGCCCATTCCGGCCGCTACGATCTCGTGCTGCAAAGCGCCCACGCGTTCGACCAGTACGTCGAGCAACTCTGGAATTCCATGCAGTCCGACCCTGCTTATCGCGGCCAAACGACTTTTATCATCACCACGGACCACGGCCGCGGCAGCGGTCTCGTGGAATGGAAGGAACACGGCGTTGAACAAAAAGGTTCGGAGAATATCTGGATCGCGGTAATCGGCCCCGATACGCAGCCGTTGGGCGAACGCACCAACATCGCTCCTGTCACGCAGGCCCAGATCGCCGCCACTCTAGCCGCGTTTCTTGGCAAAGATTATCGCCATTACGTTCCTGCCGCAGCTCCGGCGATCTTGGACGTCCTCAGGCGGCAGTTTGTCGGCCCGAATAGTCAGTTGGTTCCTGGGCGATAGTGTCGCTTCCGCCGCGCTCAGGTCATCGGTTGGATTGACAAACTCACTGCCCCACAGCTACTGTGCAAAAGAAATGATGCACGCGTTTCTTTTGCGAGCTTCACAAAAATGATGGCGACCAGTTCCTCAGATTCTTCATCGAATGCTGCTCCGGCGCGAAAGGTTCGCAAAGCGGTCCTCCCTGCCGCTGGCCTCGGAACACGATTCCTCCCCGCCACGAAGGCTCAGCCGAAAGAGATGCTTGCGGTCGTCGATAAGCCGCAAATTCAATATGTCGCCGAAGAATGCGTCGCCTCCGGCATCGAGCACATCATTATCGTCACCGGAAAAGGCAAGAACTCCATCGAAGATCACTTCGACAACGCTCCGCTGCTCGAGCGATTCCTGGAAGAGCACGGCAAAAAAGACCAGGCCGAAATGGTGCGCAAAATCAGCAATATGTTACAGGTCAGCTACACACGCCAGAAGGAACCCCTCGGCCTTGGCCATGCTGTCCTCCTCGCGCGCGACCTCGTCGGTGACGAACCGTTCGCCGTCCTGCTCGGCGACGTTCTTATCCCGGGAGAAAATCCCGCAACTAAACAACTGATCGACGTTTATGAAGCGACCGGCGTCGGCGCCATCGCCGTTGAGGAAGTCCCCAAAGACAAAACGCATCTCTACGGGATCGTTGCGGCCGAGCCTGCTCCCCTGCCACCTTTTGGCGCGCGCCTCTTGCGCATTCGCGATCTCGTGGAAAAACCGAAACCCGAAGCCGCCCCGTCGAATCTGGCCATCACCGGGCGCTACGTTTTACCGCCGGCCATCTTTGATTGCCTCGCGCGCACCAAACCCGGCGCGGGAAATGAGATCCAGCTCACCGATGCGCTGCGCATCCTGGCGCAGGAGCAAGGATTGTGGGCCTACATTTATGAAGGGATTTCCTACGATGCGGGAGACAAACTTGGCTTCCTGAAAGCTACGGTGGAACTCGCACTGCTAAATACCGAACTTGGCGAAGCGTTTCGCGGCTACTTGAAGACGCTGAAGCTTTAAGCATGAAACTTCCTTCGGCCGGACTTATTTTTTCTTCGCTGGCTTCTTCTCGCTCGTCTCTTTGCTCGAGCTCTCTTTCGCGGAGCTTTCCTTGCCGGAAGAATCTTTCGCCGCCGGTGCTTCTTTCGTCTCCCCTGCGGGCTTCTCGGTCTTGTCCCCCTCGCCTCTGGACTTACTCGGGTAATCTGTCACGTACCAACCCGAGCCCTTGAACTGAATCGACGGGGCTGTGATCACCGATTCCACCTTGCCGCCGCACTGCGGGCATTTTTTCAGGTACGGTCCCGAAACGCCCTCGATCTTCTCCGTAAGCCGGCCGCATTTCAGGCACTTGTACTCGTACAGGGGCACCGACGCTCCTCCTTGCATGCCACCAAAATTCTAATTGTAGCATGCGCCTCCTTTCTCCTCCGGCACGCGTGCTAGACTCTTCACCATGTCCCGCAAGAATTCTTCAGACAATGGCGGAGAAAAATCCGCGCCCGCTTCCACGCCGTCATCGGGGCATCCCGCAGGCGGATGTCTCTATCTCGTCGCCACGCCGATCGGCAATCTCGAAGACATCACCCTGCGCGCCTTGCGCATCTTGCGCGAGTCCGACCAGATCGCCTGCGAGGACACACGCCACACGCAAAAGCTCCTCAATCACTACGAAATCGCGAAGCCGCTTGTCAGCTATCACGAACACAACGAGATGACTCGCGCGCCCGAACTCCTCATCGCCCTCGAGCAAGGCGCGAATATCGCCCTCGTCAGCGATGCGGGCATGCCGCTCGTCTCCGACCCGGGCTACCGCCTGGTCACACTCTGCCTTCGCCACAAGATTTCTGTTGTTCCCATCCCCGGCCCCTCCGCACTCCTCGCGGCCCTCGCCGCCTCCGGCCTCCCCAATGAAGAGTTTCTCTTCGTCGGCTTCCTTCCCCCCCGCTCCGGCGAGCGCCAGCGTGCTCTGGAACGCCTGCGCATCGAGGACCGCACCATCATCTTTTACGAAGCGCCGCATCGCGTGCAGGAATGCATCGCCGATGCACGGGAGATTCTCGGCGATCGCCCCGCCTGCCTGGCCCGCGAAGTCACCAAGCTTCACGAAGAATTCCTCCGCGGCAAACTCTCCGAACTCTTGACTTCCCTTGAAGAACGCCCCGCCCGTGGCGAAATCACGCTCCTCATCGGCGCCGCCGAGGCCTCCGAAGCCCGCCACCACGCCGACTCTGCCCAATCGCTCGCCGCCCGCGTCGAGGAACTCATGCACCAAGCCAAGCTCGACCGCAAAGAAGCCCTTAAGTTAGCTGCCAAGGAACATGGCATTACCCGCCGCGCCGCGTACGGCCAGCTAATCAGTAGCAGGGAGCAACTTAAGCCGGGAGAGTAGTTGCTTCCCGATTTTTTGGCAGTGGGTGCTGCAAGCACGCTTTTCAGTAGCTGAGGCCGACTCACTACCCCAGTTTTCGCGCCGCATCCTCTCGCCAGCTTCGCGGTCCCCAGGGCTTGCTGATCTGAGCAGCCCCTTTCTTTTTTGGTCTTTGCAGAGAGCCGGCAACGTGATATTCCCTTATTAAGCCCAGCTCTGAATCCGCTCGAGAAGGGAGAACCCTTGAGGCTCTTCATCACAGCGGCTGTGTTGAGCTTTGCTCTCGTTTCCGTCACCACGCAGTTTTCGGAAGCGCCTACCGGCTTCGACAACAAGAGTAACGGTGTGGCGGATGACGTGACCCACCAGGCCGATCAAGTGAAATTCGACGCAGTTGAAGGATTAGCTGACGGCCTCGGACCGCTTTATAACGCGCAATCGTGCCGCGAATGCCATCAGAACCCCACATCGGGTGGCCCCAGCCAAGTCACTGAATTGCGCGTTGGGCATCCGGGACCTGACGGACGTTTCCGCAATCCGGAAATCCCCATCGCTCACGGAGCGGAAACCATCACCGGCCGCTCTCTGGTGAATCTTCGCGCCATTTGCCCAAGCGGGGCGTTCCCGAACACGGAGATTCAAGAGCGGGTCCCCGACACCGAGACAATCCGCACCACGCGCATTTCGCTCAATCTCCTGGGCGACGGCTTCATCGAAGCCCTTGCCGACCAAACTCTAATTGATCTTTCCCACGACCAATGCAAGGCTTCGCACGGCAAGATCTGTGGCCAGGTGCTTCATGTACCCATCGTGGAGGCCCCGGGACAGACAGGAGTTGGGCGGTTTGGTTGGAAGGATCAGCAGGCGAGCCTGCTGTCGTTTTCAGGCGATGCCTACCTCAATGAAATGGGCATCACCAATCGGCTCTTTCCGGACGAAGTGACAAAACTCTGCAATACCGCTTCCGAGCCAAATGACCAGCCGGGTCCGGATGGGCTCTCCGATATCGATCGCTTTGCTCGATTCGTGCGAGCGACAAAGGCTCCCGCCCGCGACGCACAGCTTGCGGAGACTCCTTCGGCGAAGAAGGGCTCCGATCTTTTCGACAAGGTTGGATGCGCCACATGTCACGTCCGGACATTGACCACCGCCGCCGCGGGAACGAAGGTCAACGGGGGGACATTCACGATCCCGGACGCGCTCGCGCGAAAGACCTTTTATCCTTTCGGGGATTTCCTCCTGCATGATGTGGGGACCGGCGATGGAATTGTCATGGCCATGCAGGAACACTACGGGCGCAATATGTATCAGATTCGGTGGAAGAATATGTCGTCACTCGAAAGTTTCGCGAGCTCGCAAAACAAAGTGCGTACGGCGCCCTTGTGGGGAGTTCGCTTGCGTCCCCAATTGATGCACGACGGACGATCCGTAACTCTGCGCGGCGCTATCTTGCGTCACCTCGGCGAAGCCAGCCAGGTAACCGAGCGTTTTAAGAAGCTGAATCGCAACGATCAGAGAGCCCTTATCGAATTCTTGAGGTCCCTATAATAGAGGGGCAGCATCGAAAGCGGATGGCGGGGTTGCAGTTCAAAGGCCTGATAGCGGCATCTTGGAATGCCGCCGGACCTGAGAGGAGAAGCGCATGCCAAGTCAGGTGCCGATCGAACACGTGGTGCTGATCATCAAGGAGAATCATGCTTTTGATAATTACTTCGGTACGTTTCCGGGTGCCAATGGCGCAAAAATGCAGCGTTCACCTAACCCGCCGCCGAAGGACCCCGACCACCGGCACGGGGCCTGGTTGACCCGAAGCAAGACGGCCGTTCGCCAACAGTTCGTTGAGCAGGACATCCCCGCCTATTTCGCTTACGCGCGGCAGTTTACCCTTTGCGATAACTATTTCACGGATGTCGCCGGGCCATCGACGCCCAACCATCTCATGCTGATTGCGGCCGCTTCACCGATCATTGATAACCCAAGTCGGTACCGGCTTCCGGTAGGTGGCCCGTTGTTCAGTTTGCCGTCGTTGCCGGCGAGTCTGGATAAGGTGAACCGGACTTGGCGGAACTACGGCGGGTATGCCTTCGATTTTATCCAGGGGCTCCACGGGCGGCCGAGCCTGAGTTCCGGCCAGTTTGTAAAGGATGCAGCCGCAGCAAATCTTCCCGCTGTCTCGTGGGTCTACGCTCCCCATGACGCCAGCGAGCATCCTCCGGACCCGACCGACCGGGGCGGGAACCCGCTAATTGGCAACGTGACACACGGCATGCAATGGACTGTAGACCAAGTGAATGCTGTCGTCCAGGGTGGGCTGTGGCCGAAGAGCGCCCTCTTCATTACCTGGGATGACTGGGGCGGCTGGTTTGACCATGTTGATCCTCCGAACGTGGAGATTTGGAAGGACCCCGGCACGCATCCGGCCTTCGACGGCACTCAGTTCCGTTACGGGTCACGCGTTGGCTGTCTGGTCCTCAGCCCGTACGCCAAGCGCGGATACATCTCGAAGGTGCTTCACTCGCACGTGAGCCTCCTCAAGTTCTGCGAGACGATATTCGGCCTGCCGCCGTTAAATGACCGCGATGCGAAAGCGGACGGCATGTCGGACTGTTTTGATTTCCTTCAGAAGCCAGCCGCCGCCCCGCCAGCCAGCCCGGGGCCTCAGTCCAGTTCAGTCAGCCAGCCGGGAACTCAGAGCATCGGAAAGCAGCCACCCGCGAGTCACAAGAAACGACCGAGTGGGTCTCGACCAAAACGCAAATGAGTCGCGACGCTGTTAAGCATTAGGATGAGCGTGGTTTTCCGGAGAGGCGAGTCGTTTCTCCCTCTTTCGTCGCCCATACAACCAACTCCTGCCGTGAAACCCCCTCCTCACCAACAAGGTTCGAGCTGACGGGCGGAGCTCAAAACGGATTGGGAATGAAAAGTCAGCATGTCGCAAACGGATGACCCACCACCGATTTTCGGTACTGGGTCAGTCTCCGGTAAGCGCGTTTATCAGGCATTGGGTCCACTAGCTGGGAAATCCTGTTTGCAACAGTTATCTGGTATCTCAAACTTTCAATCTCAAATGCTCAGCCGAGACAGGCTCGTAAGTCAGTCTGTTTTCGTTGACTTGCCTTCTGGCACAACCTAAGATGAGCGCGAAATGCCCGACTCCTCATCTCTACTCGGCCAGACCATCTCCCACTACCGCATTATCGAAAAGCTCGGTGGTGGCGGAATGGGTGTTGTCTATGAAGCTGAAGACCTCAGCCTCGGGCGTCACGTTGCACTCAAGTTCCTGCCTGAAGGCCTGGCGAAAGACCCACAAGCACTCGAACGCTTCCGGCGTGAGGCGCGTGCTGCTTCCGCGCTGAATCACCCGAACATTTGCACCGTTTACGAAATTGCCGAGGAAGGCGATCGTCTGTTCATCGCGATGGAGTTCATGGAGGGGCAGACGCTTAAACACCACATCACGGGCAAGCCTCTGTCCATGGACGAGACTATCGATCTTGCAATCCAGATTGCGGATGCACTCAATGCCGCGCACGAAAGAGGCATCATTCACCGGGACATCAAGCCAGCGAACATCTTCGTGACCAAGCGCGGTCACGCGAAGATTCTCGATTTTGGTTTGGCGAAGGTTGTCCCTGCTGGTCCGAGCGTCGGCGTCTCGAAGATGCCGACCGCCACGGCGGGGGAACTCTTGACCAGCCCCGGCACGACGATGGGCACGATGGCCTATATGTCCCCGGAGCAGGCACGGGGCGAAGAACTGGATGCACGGACGGACTTGTTCTCGTTCGGTGCAGTTTTGTATGAGATGGCGACGGGCCGGATGGCGTTTTCCGGCAATACTGCAGCAATCGTACACGAGGCGATTCTGAATCGAGCGCCGACTCCTGTGGCACGAGTAAACCCTGAACTCCCGCCAAAGCTGGAAGAACTCATCGGCAAGGCCCTGGAGAAAAACCGCAAGCTGCGCTACCAGAGTGCTGCGGACATCCGCACCGACTTGCAGCGTCTGAAGCGCGACACCGAGTCAGTGAGAGTCGCGGCAACGAGCACGGCTCCTGGCGCAGTCGTTAGCACCGCTCCACGGATCGGAGCCAAGCGCTGGAAATTGCTGGTCCCCGGTGTGGTAGTGGTCGCTGCGTTGGTTGTCGGAGGCTTGTACTGGCGCTCGCGGCAGACCACGAAGCTGACCGAAAAGGATACGATTGTCCTTGCCGACTTCTCGAATACGACCGGCGATCCAGTGTTCGACGATTCGCTTAAACAAGCGCTCGCTGTGCAGCTCGGGCAATCGCCATTCCTGAACATTCTTCCGGACGAAAAGCTGCAGGAAACCCTTCGGTTTATGGGGCAGCCCCCTACGACACACGTAACGCAGGATGTGGCGCGAGAAATCTGCCAGCGGACCAGCAGCACGGCCGTGCTGGCAGGCTCGATCGCGCAGATCGGCACCCATTACAACCTGATCCTGAATGGCCTGAATTGCGCGAATGGCGCATCCCTCGCAAGTTCCGAAGCAGAAGCCGACAGCAAGGACCGCGTCCTCGATGCACTCGGCAAAGTGGCTTCGGAGATTCGCGGCAAGCTCGGAGAATCGCTCGCCTCCATTCAGAAATTCAACGCGCCCGTTGAAGAAGCAACAACTAGCTCCCTCGAAGCTTTAAAGGCTTACACGCTGGCAAGAAAAACCAGAAATGAGCAGGGTGACTCCGCTGGCATTCTCCTAAATAAGCGGGCTGTCGAACTCGACCCTAATTTTGCCTTGGCGTACACCGATCTGAGTACTGCTTACTCGAATCTGGGCCAGGCCAGCCTCGCTTCCGAGAACATGAAAAAGGCTTACGAACTGCGCGACCGCGTCAGTGAGCGTGAGAAATATCACATCGAGTCTTTATACTACGACATCGTCCTGGGTGACAGCGAGCGCGCCATTCAAGTCTTTGCCCTGTGGTCACAGACCTATCCGCGAGATTACATAGCCTCCACCAACCTTGGAAACGAACACTTGTATCTGGGCCGCTACGATCTGTCGCTCTCTGAGACTCTCGCCGCTTTGCATCTCGATCCTGACAGTTTTGTCGCTTATTCCAATCTGGGCCAGGCCTATCTGGCGCTGAATCGTCTGGATGAAGCCAAAGCGACGTACGATCAGGCGTTCGCCCATAAGCTAGAAGCTCCGCAACTTCGCTTTGGCCTGTACCAGATTGCATTCCTTCGGGGCGACGCTTCGGGAATGCAACAACAACTTGCGTGGACCAATGGCAAAACCGGCTCCGAAGATGTTTTGTTATCCGCGCAGTCCGATACCCACGCATTTCATGGCCAGCTCGCGAAGGCCCGGGCTCTCTCCCTCCGCGCGGTGGATTCCGCTGTGCGCGCCGACGAGAAAGAAACGGGCGCCATTTATAAAGGGAACGCCGCCCTGCGCGAAGCGGAATTTGGAAATCCCATTCAGGCCAAAAAGGATGCCCAGGCGGCCGTGTCCATGGTGCCGGGCCGGGATGTGCGTACATTGGCGGCCCTCGCATTCGCCCGCTCCGGCGATCTGCCGGGAGCGCAGAAAATGGCAGAGCAACTCGAGAAAGAGAATCCCGCGAATTCGATCCTGAAGTTTTACTGGCTGCCGGCGATCCGCGCAGCCATGGAGCTCCATCGCAACAACCCAGGAAAAGCCATCGAGATGCTTGAACCGGCGGTGTCGTATGAGTTGGGCGAGCCTCCGACGTTTTTACTCGGAACTCTCTATCCCGCATATTTACGGGGCGAGGCGTACTTGCAACTGCGCAAGGCCAATGAAGCCGAATCTGAATTCCGGAAATTGATCGATCATCGTGGGATCGTTCTTAATTTTCCGCTTGGCGCGCTCGCTCATCTAGGCCTTGCCCGCGCCTACACTCTCTCCGGTGACACTGCCAAAGCCCGCGTTGCCTATCAGGATTTCCTGGCCCTGTGGAAAGATGCCGACCCAGACATTCCCATCCTGAAGCAGGCCAAGGCGGAGTACGCGAAGCTGATGTAGCTCTCTGATTCGCTGAAGCAGGGTTGGTACATTTGTTTAACTGGCGGGTGGCCCAAGCCCTATCGCGCTAGAAAGAATCTGGGTGGCCCATCCTTGCGCTCTTTGCAAGGGCCCCGGTGTCCGAGTCGCCGGTTTTTCGAGAGTGTTCCTTCGAACGATCTCCACCTTATCGGACCCTCTGCATCTCTCGATTAAACTCTTTCTCTTCTTCTCCTTCCAGCGACCAGCCTCCAATTTCCAGCCACCAGAACCATTCGAACGTACTATCCCTCTGTTCCGGTCGAGCGCCGCCCTAACCCTTCCCCCCCCCATTTTCCATTTTCACTTTCCGATTCTCTTGACCTGTTCTCCTATCCCCCATCTTCTCAATCACTTCCAAATATTCCTTGACAGGGACGGTACTGATATGGTAATCTCAGTCTTGATACTCAGCCACCATTCCCGCCCGAAGCTCCCAAGGCTCTTGAGGCCTTTCGGCTTTTTTCCTCCAATTTCTAACTCCGGTTTAGGGAGTCCGGTGGACTTCACTGGAGTCCCGGGACGGGACCTCCGACATCTAACCTCTTTCTTTTCTGCTTCTTGCGCACTGTTTTGCGCAACGGACGCACCGCAACTCCTTTGCATTCAAATGCTTCCGCACTCTTTCTATCGCCACGGGGACGTATACCCCCCTCTCTACTTTCCGCTCGTGCGCTCGGCGAGCGCACGAATTGCGCGCTTTTGCGCACCAACTCCTTTGCTTGCCACACTTGCGCATTTCATGGGGGGGGGGAGGGGGGGTATGCGTTGTCTAATGGAGCAGGATCGGACGGGTTTGAAGCTCGGCCAGACAGGGGGAGTCGGAGAAAGCGCGTTAGGCGGCGGATTCGGAGCGGAAGACGCGCTGAAAGCGCGGGCCGGTGAATTGCACTCCCACCAGGCGTTCGCCATCGGGCTGCGAGCCTGCAACATGCACGACGCGCCCCTGGGTCTCGAAATCGGATTCACCGCGCCGTGAGGCATAGCGGGAAAGGGGAATGCGAATCTCCAGATCGGAGCCGATGGCGACGTCGAACCGCGTCATGAACGCCGCTCCGCTGCGGCACAAATTTTCGCTGGATGTTTCTTCCTCGAAGATAACGCCGCGGGTGTCGCGTCCGCGGACTTTGAGCGGCAAGCGGACCGCGATTCTACGTTCCGACCGCGGTTTCGACGCGAGCGTGCTGAGCTGGACCATTGGCTGGGTCCTCCCCCGCGGCGGCGCGGCTCTCGAAGAAGCGCTCTACGCTCTCGAGCACCTCGCTGGGCGTTCTCGCCGCATGAACCGTTCGACGAAGTTCGCCGCCATTCCCCACGCCATGGGTGAACCAGCAAGCGAACTGCTTCATTTTGCCAATGCTATCGGGCTGATTCGCAGACTTAATTTCCTGATAGTAGCCGGAGAGTAAACGGTGCCGGTCGGCGTCGGACGGCAGGTCGTAACGGCCAGTGGAGGTGTATTGCGCCATTTGCGCGAAAATCCACGGATTGGTGGCGGCGGCGCGGCCGATCATGACGGCGTCGCAGTTCGTCTCGCGCACCACGCGTTCCGCGTCCTCCGGCGTGTTGATGTCGCCATTCCCGATCACGGGAATCTGCACCGCTCGTTTCACTGCGGCGATGAGTTCCCAGTCCGCGCGCCCGGTGTAACCCTGCACCCTCGTCCGCGGGTGCACAGCGATGCCCTCCACGCCGACGGATTCGGCCAACTTGGCCACATCGACAGCGACAATCGAATTCTCGTCCCAACCGGCGCGGAGTTTGATCGTGAGAGGAATTTTCACGGCGTTGCGAACGGAGCGGAAAATATCTTCGAGCAGAGGCAGGTCGCGCAGCAACCCGGAACCGCCGCACTTAACCACTTTTTTTGCGGGGCAGCCCAGGTTGATGTCCACCGCGTCGAAGCCCAGGTCCTCCACCATTCTGGCTGCATCCGCCATCACCGCCGGACTCGCGCCAAAAAGCTGCGCCGTAATGGGATGCTCGTCTTCCCGAAAATAGAGATACCGCAGCGTCTTCTTTGCACTGCGCGTAATCCCCTCGGAGCTGGTGAACTCCGTCATCAGCAGCCCGCAGCCGCCGAGTCCCCGAATCACGCGGCGGAATAGCGTGTCCGTGACGCCCGCCATCGGCGCCAGCACCGCCGCGGGCCTGATGGTCAAATCGCGAATTTGCAAAGATGTCGGAATCATTTTCTCAGCCGATGGTTAAGTTGCTTTTTCTGCCGCCTTCGCCTTCTCTTTCAAGAATTCGTCCAATTTCAAGAATCGTCTTCCCAGCGCGCCGCTGTAAGCCGACCACTCGTCTTCGCCTGACTCGCTCGCCAGCGCCGCACGCACCGCGGCAAGTTTTGAGTCCAGGTCATCCAGGTAATGAAACACCATCGCCTCGCGAATCATCGGCAGCTTCGGCGAACCAAATTCATACTGCCCGTGATGGCTGATCAAGAGATGCTGCACCACGGTCTTTAGCGCCGGCGGAAATCCTTCGATCGCATCGATGGCCTTTGAAACCGTCTCCAACTCCATGACGATGTGGCCGAGGAGCTGACCCTCGGTGGTGTACGCAATCGCCCGCTCGTAACAAAGCTCGTCGAGTTTTCCGACGTCGTGGAGGATCGCCGCAGTGAGCAGCAAATCGACGTCGAGTTCCGGATAATGCGCCGACACTTGCCTGGCCAAGCCGCAGAGCCCAACAACGTGCTCGATCAAGCCGCCGAGGTAGGCGTGATGCATCACCTTCGCCGCCGGTGCGCGTTTGTAGCGAGCGGCGATCGTTGGGTCCGTAACGATTGCGTTCACCAATTTCTTCAGCCACGGGTTCCCAATCGATCCCGCAAATTCCAGAAGCTCTGCAAAGAGCTTCTCCACATCCGCAGTCGTGTGCGGCAGAAAATCGGCGAGCTCGACCTCTTCCGGCTTGGCGCGCCGCAGCTGCTGCAGCGAGAGCTGCGGCTTGTTACGGTAGATTTCGACGCGTGCGTGAACCTTTACGAAATCGTCGCGGCTCACGTCCCGGGCGGCGGTCTCGAACTGGTCCCACATGCGCGCCTCAATCGTTCCGCTGCGGTCTCCAAGCTCCAGCCTCAGGTAAGGCTTTCCTTCTCTCGTATTACGGATTTCTTTTTCGTGAACGAGGAAGAAAGTGGTGATGGTCTGCTCGGAGCCAAGATCGCTGACGAACGATGTTTTCATTAGCCGGAACTCGATCTTTTTCCAAAGAGAAGGAATTTCTTGTGACCCTTTTTGGACTTGGAAGCTTCCGGCGTTGCGCTCACTTCTTGAATTTCCGAATTGCCTCCGCCGGCCATATCCTGGTATCCCGGCTTGATGATTACATAGCTCTGCTCGCGCAGGGTCTTCAGATAATCACGCAGCGCCGGCTCCATCCGCCCCGAATACAACTTTTCCGATATTTCATTCGCAACTTTGGTGAGAGGCTGCATTCCCTCGTCGTAGTGCTCCATGACCTGCAGGACCAGAAACCCCTGCTTCGTGTCCATCACGTCGGTCAGTTCATTTTTCTTCATTTTGAAAACGATATCTTCCAGTTGCTTCGATAATTCGCCGCGCTTATACACTCCCAGAAAGCCGCCCTGCTTCGCCGTACTGCCGTCCGACAGCCGCTTGGCGATCTCCGCGAAGTCTTCTCCGTCCTTTACGCGCTGCAGTGCGGTTTCCGCCTTCTTCTTCAGATCGGGAATCTCCGATTCCTTCTTTCCCTCCGTGCCGACCTCGATCTCACGAAGTCCTACCTGCTCCGGGCGAATGAATTCCTTCTGGTGGGCATCGTAATACTTTTGGACTTCCTCTTTTCCGATCGTTATGTGCGAGCCCACTTCGCTGCCGATCACGCGTTGCGTCAGAATTCCGTTCCGCATGTTGTTCTTAAAATCTTCCCAGTTCGCTCCCTGGCTCGATACCGCTTTCTCAAGATCTTCCATACTTGCCAAGTTGTTCTGGATGCGGATTTGGTCGAGCTTCTTGATTACTTCCGGCTCGACGCTTACGCCCATGTCCTTGCCACGCTGCACCAGCAGCGATTGGTCAATCAGGTCGCGCAAAACATTCTTCTGCCGATCCTCGATATCGACCTGAAGCTGTTCGGGCGTACACTTCCCCGCGCACTCCTGCTTCGCATCGTCCTCGGCAGAGGCCCGCGCACGCTGGTATTCCGACCGCGTGATGATCTCGTTGTTCACCCGCGCAATGATCTCTTCGATCGTCTTTCCATTCGCGGCGTCCGCCGACTTCGCGGAAGGGGCAGCCGCCGGCTTCTGTATCGCCGGTGCCATGGTCTTACTTTGCGGTGTCGTGGCCACCGGTTTTTCCTGGGCCATCAGCACCCCGGACGCTAACGGAAGCGCCGCGCCAAGTGCCACCATGACTGCAAGCTTTCGCATGTATTTCCTCTCTCGTAAAGTTTAGCCCTGCCCCTGCAGACCTAGCAATACGTTTCTCACCGCTCCCGCCGACGATTCCCCCCGCGCCACTTCCAGCCACAGAACGCCGCTCGGGTCTAGTTTTATTCCCTTGCGCGACCTCACCACCGACACCAACTTTGCCGGATCGAGCGGCGTTTCCGGGTGGAATCGAATCGCCACGCGGCTTCCCTGCCTTTCGACTGCCGAAATACGCAGGCGCTCACACATCGATTTGAGCACCGCGTACTCCAAAAGGTTTTCCACGGAGGCCGGCACCGGGCCGAAGCGGTCCTCCAATTCCCGGAGAACGTCCTGCTTCTCCTCATCCGTGGCGACGGTGGAAATGCGCTTGTACGTTCGCAGCCGCAAGTTCTCGCTCGGCACGTAATCCTGAGGAATTCGCACGTCGGAGCCAAGACTCAATGTCGTACGCAGTTCCGGCACGGCCTCTTCGCCCTTGAGCTTCGAAACCGCCCGCTCCAGCATTTGGCAGTAGAGGT
The DNA here is from genome assembly GCA_035544995.1 of Candidatus Acidiferrum sp. Lineage (GTDB taxonomy): Bacteria > Acidobacteriota > Terriglobia > Acidiferrales > UBA7541 > Acidiferrum. The sequence continues at coordinate 216,092 of DASZZI010000064.1, read as the reverse complement.
CGAAGCCGATGGCTTCGATGTGCCCGTGCTGCTGCCGCCCCAGCATGTTGCCGGCGCCGCGCAGCTCCAGATCCAATGCGGCGATCCGAAAACCGGCGCCCAACTCGCTGAACTCCTTCATCGCGGCGAGCCGGCGGCGCGCGACCTCCGAAAGCGAGGCTTCGGGCGGCACCAGCAAATACGCATAGGCTCGCTGGCTCGAGCGCCCTACGCGGCCGCGCAACTGATAGAGTTCGGCGAGGCCCAATCGGTCCGCGCGATTGATCAGGATGGTGTTCGCTCGCGGTATGTCCAAACCATTTTCGACAATCGTCGTCGCTACCAGCACGTCGGCTTCGTCGCGGATAAACTTCAGCATGACCTTTTCGAGCTCTTTTTCTCCCAACTGCCCGTGGCCAACAACCACCCTAGCCTTCGGCACAAGTTTCATGATCAGTTCGGCGAGAGAGTAGATCGACTCGACGCGGTTGTGAATGAAATACACCTGTCCTTCGCGCGCCAGCTCATTCTCAATTGCCCGGCGTACCAGGTCCTCTTGAAACGGCGCCACCACCGTCTGAATCGCCAAGCGGTCGCGCGGCGGCGTCTCGATCACCGACATATCCCGCAGCCCGACCAGCGACATGTGCAGCGTGCGCGGAATGGGTGTAGCCGACAGTGCCAGCGCATCCACATTTTTGCGCATCTCCTTTAGGCGTTCTTTGTGCGCCACGCCGAACCGCTGCTCTTCGTCCACAATCAGCAGTCCTAGATCCTGAAACTTCACATCTTTCGAAAGCAGCCGGTGCGTTCCAATCACGACATCCACTTTGCCAGCTTCCAGCGCGGCAAGAATGTGTTTCTGTTCTGCCGCGCTGCGGAACCTGCTGAGCATCTCGATTTGCAATGGAAACGCCGCGAAACGCCGCTTAAATGTCTCGAAATGTTGAAATGCTAGAATCGTGGTCGGCGCGAGAATCGCAACCTGCTTACCGTCCACTACCGCTTTGAATGCCGCCCTCATCGCCACTTCCGTTTTTCCGTACCCCACGTCGCCGCAGAGCAGCCGATCCGTGGGCGTTGGCCGCTCCATATCCCTCTTTATGTCGGCGATGGCCGTGACCTGGTCCGGCGTCTCCTCAAATTCGAAGGCGTCTTCGAATTCGTGCTGGAAATTCCCATCGGGGGAAAATGCGAATCCCGGAGACGTCTTTCGCTCCGCGTAGAGTACAAGAAGTTTATCGGCCATCTCTTCAACCGACTTGCGCGCTCGAGTTTTCCGCCCTGTCCAAGCCGTTCCGCCTAACCTGTCGAGCGCCGGATGCGCGCCTTCGACCGCGCGGTAACCTTGCACGAGGTCCATGCGCTCCAGCGGCACGTACAACCGCGCATCCTCGGCGTACTTCAGCAGCATGAACTCGCCTCGCCGTCCGTCCGATTCGATCTGCCGGAGTCCCTCGAACTGGCCGATCCCGTGGTCCACGTGGACCACGAAATCACTGGGCTTTAACTCCGCAAAATCGGTGAAAAATCCCGACGTTCGGATCTTCCTGCTCAGCCGCTCGATGGCAGGCGTGACGTCGAATAAATCGGCATTACCAAAGATCGTGATCCGTGCATCCGGAAACGCCGCACCTTCCGCAAAGGGCGCACGGATGAGCAGCAGCGCGGCCGACTCCTGCGCCCCCTCCGCCGTGAACCCCGCCGCCGCATCTTTCGATTCCCCCAGCACATAGGGCACTTCATATTCCCGGCAAATGTCAGCAAAGCGCTCGATTTCTCCCGTACTGGAGGCCGTCAGAAAGACACTTCCCCCCGCGGCAAGTTGCGACTTCACGTCGCCCATGCAGGCCACCACGTCACCATGGAATCGTGGGCTGGGCCGCGATGGCAACTCGAACTGCGGCGACGAGGCGATACTCAGAGCAAGCTGCTCGAGATGGACCGCCGAAGTTTTTCCCAGGCCGGCGGCAAACTCTTCCTCCGACCAAAAATAGTGGGAGGCGGGAGGTGCCGTGGCTTGGCCATGCCGCTCGTAGGTTTCCGTCGCTGCCGCGAGATGTTTTGCCGCCGACTTGCGCAGCATTTGCGCTTCGTCCAGGAAAACAACCGGCCGCAGCGAGCTTTCCGCCAATTCGAACAAGCTACTCTCGCCCGGATTACGGCGCGGTCCGAAAAACCCGGGCGTCTCGTCAACCTCCGGTTCGTTTCCCGTCACCTCGGCCTGCACACCGGCGGCCCACTCCGTGAGCGGCAGAAAAGTCGCTCGAACAACCGGCGCAATCGACCGCTGTGTCCGCGGATCGAATTCGCGCACCGACTCCACGGTATCGCCCAACAGTTCGAGCCGCACAGGCCGCTGCGCTTCAGGCGAGAAAACGTCCACGATCCCCCCGCGCACCGCGAACTGACCCGGCAGTTCCACCATCTCCGTGCGTGTGTAGCCCACCGCTGCGAGACGGGCGATGAGCTCCCCCAGAGGCACTTCGGCGTCTTTCGCGAGCGTGCGCGCCAACCCAAGATAGACCGTCGGATCGGAATACCGCCAGAGTGCCGCAGCAATGGGAGCGATCACCAGCGAGGTTTGCCCGTCCACCAAGCGGTAAAGTGTCGCCGCACGCCGCTCGAGGATGTCCGGGTGCGGGCTTTGCGCGTCCCACGGCAAAGTATCGAAAGCGGGAAGCGTACCCACGCCGCCCGTCGGACCCGGAAAAATGCTGGAGAAAAATCGCAGTGTTTCGGAGAGCTCTTCGGCCCTGCGATTCGATTCCGTCACAAAAAAAGCCGGCCGCCGCAGCTCGTGGGTCAGATAGGCGGCGGCGAACGCTTTAGCGACATCGTGGAGTCCCGCCAAGCAAATCTGCTGCCCGCCCGATCGCAAAGCGGCGAGCGCGCCTTCCATTCCTGGATGGCGAATCACGGCTTCCAATCGTTCACGGACGGCGGGAAGGATCATTCGAGATATTCTTCAGGATTCCGCGCCAGAAGCGTGCGCGCCCTCGCGGATTTTCCGCAGAAGGTCCGATGTCGAGTAGCCCGGCACGACCGGAACGGTCATCACGTCGCCCCCGGCTGCTTCGACCTCTTCCCGGCCGACGATCTGGTCGACGGGCCAGTTGCCGCCCTTCACCAGCACATCCGGAAGGAGCCGGGCAATCACTTTATGGGGCGTCAATTCATCGAATATGACGACCGCGTCCACGCACTCCAGCGCCGCAAGGATTTCGGCGCGTTCACGCTCCGGCAGGACCGGGCGCCCCTCACCTTTCAATTGCCTCACGCTGGCATCGCTGTTCAGCCCAACGATCAACGCGTCACCCAGCTCCCGCGCCTGTTCCAGGCTGCGGATATGCCCCGGATGCAGGAGATCAAAACAGCCATTTGTGAAAACCACTCGCCGGCCGTTGCGTTTATCCCGGCCAAACCGCAAAATCGCTTCCTCAAGTGTGAGCACTGCCGGGTTCAAAGGATCTCCATGCCAGCGCGAATGCGAGTCAGAATGCCGCTTCTCAAAAATCTAGTTTATCACGCGGGCTGGGGCTGTGGTCTGCATACACGGGTGCCGCAATGAAATCGAGAAAATTGTTGCGCGCTCTCGTTGGAGTGCTGCTGTGCGCGCTCGGCTTCTGGTTGGCACTCGCAACTCCGTACCGCCAGCAAACTGTCCTCACCGATGCCAATAGCTGCCGCATGGCAGTGGATATCATCGAGCCTCTGGCGGGCGCGCCGCAGGGTTCCGTAGTACTGCTTCATGGCATTTCCGCGAACAAGAAGATCATGGGGTACGTAGCCCAGGCATTCTCCGAGCAAGGACTTCGCGTTTTCGTGCCGGACTTGCCGGGCCACGGCCGCACCGGCGGACCGTTCTCCCCCGCCCGCGCGGAAGCTTGCACTGAATCCTTTGTGCGAGAGCTGACACCCCATCTTCTCGTGCCGGAGCGCACCATTCTCGCTGGCCACTCCATGGGCGGAGCAATCGCCGCTCGCATAGCCTCGCGGGTCCCCGTCGCAGGGGTCCTGGCCATATCTCCGGCGCCCATGCGCGCGGCTCATGGCAATTCGCCAGAGATGCTGCTTTTTGAGAATCCGCCGCCGCTGCCAGGTAATGCCCTGGTGCTCAGTGGCGAGTGGGAGCCGGAATCCATGCGCGGCTCGGCGGAAGACTTAGTTGCATTCCCCAACGAGGGCGGCACGAAACATCTCATCATTCCCAGAGCAACCCATGTCAGCCTCCTGTTCGATCAGGAAGCGTTGCGCGCCGCGCAGGATTGGACGGCGCAAGTTCTCCATTTAGATGGTAACCATCGCTTGCCTTCACGATGGCCGCTGTTAGGCTTCGCTATGGGCTTCGGGGGCCTCATTCTTCTGACTGCTCCTCTTCTCCGTGAACTACTCGGCAAGAGTGTTATTGCAGAATCGATTCTCCCGGCCAGAATCACGCGAATATTGATTGAACTCATCGCCAGTTCCGTTCTCGCAGTGCTTTTGCTCCGCCTGAATAATTTTCTGCGCGCTCTGCATGTCTTCGAAGGCGATTACTTCGCGGGTTTCCTCCTGATCGTCGGCCTCCTGCTGATGCTCCTCCACCGCGGCGATGTGCGCGCAGTACTTCGGGCGAGTCCCACATCCACGCAGCTTCGCCACATTCTTGTTGCCGCTTTTTCTGCGTTGGTCATCCTTCTCCTTTTCAGCGGCTGGTTTGATTTGACCTTCAGCGCCGCCTGGCTGAATGCCGCTCGCTGGCTGCGTTTCCCCGCCTTCTTCGTAGCCTTCCTGCCCTACCACGTGGCTGAAGAACTTTTCGCCGGGCCGATCGCTTCCAGAGGCCCATTGCAACGTCTGACGTTAACGCTCTCACTGCGGCTGATTGCCTGGGGTGCGCTCCTCGGGGGCATTTATTCCCTGCATAGCGGCGAAGTCTTGCTGATGCTCCTTGCGCCCTACTTTGGGATCTTTTGCCTGCTCCAGCGATTGAGCATGGATGTGGTCCGGAGGGAAACAGGGTCAGCCTCAGCAGCGGCCGTCTTCGGTGCTATACTCATGACCGGCTTTTCCCTGGCGATATTCCCCATCGCTTGAAGGGCCCTCCGTCCGAAGGGTTTCGCGCAAGGGGACGGATTTCGAGGCTGTCATCGAGACACGCGCATGTCAGAGATAGCAATCGTCGGCGGCGGGCCCTCCGGCGCAATGTGCGGAGAGCAACTTGCGCACGCAGGGCACAAGGTTCAGATTTTTGATGAGCACCTCGCGTGGGAAAAGCCCTGCGGGGGCGGCCTTACGCACAAAGCGGTCGAGTGCTTTCCGTTCCTCCTCGACAATACACACGCAAAAAAATTGGTCCGCTCGATCGACCTGATCAGCAGCAACGATCAACGCGTGACACTGGAAATGTCGCATCCTATCGTGATCTATTCGCGCACCGTGCTGAACGGCATGCTTCTCGACCGCGCAATGGCGGCAGGTTGCGGCGTACATCGCTCGCATGTGATGGGCGTGAATACTTCGTCAAGCAAACCACGCTATTGCGTCGAAGGCGAGTGGCACGAAGCTGATTTTCTCGTTCTGGCCGCTGGCGCGCGCAACCACCTGCTGCCGGAGACGCGCCCACTGAACCGCGATGAACTGGAGATGACTCAGGGCTACTTCGTGCCGCAGACCGCCGATGCCATTACCGTCAAATTTCTACCCCAGTTCGAGGGATACATCTGGTCTTTCCCCCGCTCCGATCACCTCTCGGTGGGCATCTGCGGCCTGATGGCGTCGCACACCAGTGGGGAGCTGAAAACGCATCTGCACACTTTCGTCGATAAACACAAGATTCCAACGGAAGGCGCGCAATTCTACAGTCACGTCCTGCCATCCCCCCAAGAGCACACGCTTTCTCAGCGGCAAGTTCTCGGCAAGAATTGGGCGCTTATCGGCGACGCGGCCGCCTGGGTCGACCCGCTCACGGGGGAAGGCCTCTTCTACGCGATGCGCTCCGGCGAGATACTCGGCCGATCGCTCGCCGAAGGATGTCCCGAAAAATATCCGGCTCGGGTGAGGGCCGCTTTCTGCGCCGAACTCGAATTCGCGGCCCGCATTGTCCGCCGTTTTTATCGCGGTTCGTTCCTCGGCACCGCCGTCACCACGCGGATGGTTCAACTCCTGCGCCGAAGCGGCATGTTCCGCCAGTTGGTGGGTGACCTTTTCAGCGGCACGCAGGACTACACCAGCCTGAAGCGCCGCCTTTGGGGTCATCTCGGCTTCACGGTGAGCGAATTCATCTCCAGCGTCCTCAATCTGGATCGCCCAACTGCCGCAACCGTTTCCCGCGGCGGTTCCGCGGATTAATCGTCTCAGCGAGAGAGTTGCGCAGCTGCTTCGCTGTGCGCAAAGCCCTTCGGCCAAGTCGAGTGACAGTCAAGGTTCACTGGAGTGAGTTTGGAGTAGTCTCGGCCGGGGATCCGCTAGATACCAATCGGTTCTATCTCAAGAGAAGAATCCGAAATCTCGCCCACGTGGCTTGCTATGCCGTCGGCCGCCGCAGCAGCGGCTTGCGCACCGGCGGTGGAATCAAACTGGCCATCTTACGAATCATCGCGAGCACCAGACGTTTGTCCCCATCCGACAGCGTGGTCGTATACCTTTTGATCTCTGCGAGAAAGCGAATTTCATCTTGCGAGAGCTCGCCGAGCATTTTCTGCGTCTCTTTGTCCCGCGGCGTCTCGGTGCCAGGGAAAAAATCGGCCAGCGAGATGTCCATGGCTTCGGCGATTTTCGCCAGCGTTTCGAGCGATGGCACAGTGTGGCCGTTCTCCACACGCGAAAGGTAACAGCGCAGCAAGCCGGTGCGGCGCTCGATGTCGCCCTGCGACAGCCCGCGCTGGCTGCGATAGGTCTTGATGACTGCCCCAATATTCACACGAGGCTTTTCTTTCGGCACGGTATCCCCCACTTGAGGGGGTATCTTAGTGACTAACAGCAGGAGTAGCAAGAGGGAATATCGGCGGAATGGTGCTTACTCGATACTGGGGTGAGAAGGAAGGACGCAGCGCTCTTGTGGACCTTGGGTAAGTGCGGCGCCCTTTCTGTATCTTGCAACAATAAGCTAGCCGATGGCAGCCACTAACGTTCCGTCGGGGTGACCATCACGGGCTGCTGCAGGCGGAATTCCAGCAGCGTTTCGCTGGGGACCTTTACTTGCTGTCCGCGCGTGAGCACCTGTACTGCTCCTCCTGCTCCTGCGCCGACGCCCGCGCCAATCGCCGCGCCCTTTCCGCCACCCGCAATCGCTCCGATGATTGCACCGAGAGCGGCGCCGCCTCCCACTTTCTCAGCGGTGTTCACCCCGCGGCCCTTGCCCTTCATAGTGTAGTCGCTGCTCACTACCGGATAGTCCTTACCGTCAATCACGAGACGCGTCAGCTCCAGCTGCAACTCCGAGCTCCCTGCAATATGCCCTGCCTCTTTCGCGTTGGCAAGGCGCCCGTACACATCTGCGCCCTTGCGGGCGACTACGTCACCGTTGAGTGTCAAATCCGTTTCCAGGCTGGCGTGAAAAATATCGCCGACGTGGTTTTTTGACGAATCCACACCGTCAATCATGCGCACCAGGAGCGGTTGGCCCGCCGGAATCGTCACCGTACCTCCTGCCGCAGCCGGTGCAGCGGTGAGTTGCGCCGCCCGTACTGCCCCTGCCGGAGCCAGCATCCCGCTGTTTCCGGTAAACGTCACCGCGACGACCTCCGTCACATTGAATGTCTGGACTTCCCCATTCGCTTCGAAACGCAACACGGCTTGCGTACCGCCCAGGTAGCGGCCCTGGAACACTCGACCGTCCTTCAATTCCAATGTGTCCGCGGCTGCAGCAGCAACCAGCAAAAGCACCAGAGCGGCGGCGGCAAGAATTCGTCCCAAACTTTTCATAGATTCCCTCCCTCAGGGAGCGGCGCCATTCAAGCGCGCTCCAAATCGGCTTCACCTCAAAATCGAGCGAGCCACTGGATTCTAGCGCATTGGATGACGGCTGGGGTTGCCAGGTTGTGCCGTGTTTCCTAGGAATAAATCTATTGAGTTGCTTGCCCTTGCAACGCACAAGAAAAGGCCCAAGCCGAATCGGCCTGGGCCCTTCTCCTCTTTCCACGATTCTTGTGACGGGGCCTTATTGCACGTGAAGTGTTACCGACGCGGAATGGGTAATGCTCCCGGATGCGCCAGTAATCATCACGGTGGTTGTGCCACGCTGGGTTCCGGTGCCGGTTTTCTTCATGTAACAACCGCTGGCACCTAGCAAACACGCCGTGGCGACCACCACGAGGAGGCTGCCAGTAAGATGTTGCAGCCATTTTCTCCCGTGGAAGCGCCGCTTGTCCCCGGATCCCGCGATCAATAGGCCCAGGAAGCCGACGACCGGAATCGGCAGCAGCATGGCAAAGACTGTGGAGGCCGGATTGTTTCCCTGTAACGACGCCATCTGATACGGGTTTGAAGAAGTGCTTATCGTTACCATGGAAGTTGCCATGCCGCCGCTCGCGGGCGAGACGGACATGGGAGACAAGCTGCACGTTGAACCCAGCGGTTGACCCGAGCAGGTAAGGCTTACGGCGGAACAGGAGTTTCTCTGCGCCATCGAGTTGAATCCGAGTTGCGGCTCCGCCCGCCAATGGTACGCATCATTCCTGGGCGCAATGGGCCGCTTGGACGAAGCCCGCGCCGAGCACGAACTCGCTCGCCAGCTGGATCCGCTATCCCTGATTATCAATATGGGCGCCGCCGATCCTTATTTTTACGCGCATCAATACGACCAGGCCATCGTGCACTTGCGGGGGGTCCTCGACCAGGAACCGCGCTTCTTTCCCGCCTTGTTTAATCTTGGCCGCGTCTACGTTCAAAAAGGAATGCACTCGGAAGCCATCGCAGCGTTTGAGAAGGCTGTCCAGCTTTCCGGCAATCGGGAAGGCCGCCCGGCTCTGGCGCATGCCTATGCCAAGGCAGGAAGAACCAGTGTCGCTCGCAGCATTCTCGCGGAGATGAAAATCAATCACCGCGGGCGCTACCTGGCCTCGCCCATGATCGCGCGCATTCACCTGGGACTCGGCGAGATTGACGAAGCCTTCGAATGGCTCCGCAAGGGCCTCGAAGAGCGATCCTATTGGATCGTTTTTCTCAAGATCGATCCCGTCTACGACGAAATCCGCTCCGACCCGCGTTTTCTGGATCTCCTGAGGGCTGTCCGTCTAGCCGGATAATTTCGCGCGCCAACCCGACCCCCTTTCGCGGAGCTCGGCCGCAATGACATTCTCGGCTACCGAGGCGCTGACGTTGACACGCTCACCGCGGCAATGTTGAAGCCATCCACTGCAAGCACCGCCTCTTTCCCCTCAAGGGCGGACACATCGTATCTCGCCGTCACTTCCCGCTGCTCGCCGGGCAACAGCGAAAAATAATCGTCCTGCCAATAAATCGGCGTCACCTCTTCCCCGCCCTTCTCGCGCGTTATCTTCAGGTGCACCATGAAGGCAAGAGCGTCGCTAGGATTTCGCACTGTAACTTGGGTCAAGCCTTTGCCGGCTTCCGCTTGGTTCGTTGCCAAGACTTCCAGCTTCACTTGTGGCAGGTTGTTCAACCCCGTCAAGTCGCCAAACTCGGCCTGGGGCGTGTAAACCGTGCCCTTTTTCTTTGGCCAGTCGAGCACATCGAGCTTCGTCGAGAGCCAATAGAAGTTGTCGCTGACAAGTTTTCCCTGAGCATCATGAAGTTGGAGCCGCAGGAAGTACGTCTTCGTGAGTCCATCGACCTTTGGCAATTCGAACGCCCGGCTGCTGCTGTCCGGCGATAGATCAATCGTCGCCTCCCGCGATGCTTTTTCCTTCGCGTCCAGGTTGTAAATCTTCGCGCTGACTTTCATTCCCTTTAGCGGCTCATACGTGCCGTTGACCACCGCCACGGAATTATCGTCGTAGGAATACTGCACGTGCACCAGTTCGCAAGCCTTCTTCGTCCCAAAGTAGCCACCCGCCGGAACAAGGTAGTAATCGTATAGATGCCAGATCAACGAGGGCCACGCATTGTTCAGCATCCACTGGATCACTCCCGTCGCCGTGTACTTGTTCCGCCCATACGCCTCGAACATCGCTCGCTGACCGTCATACGCCACCGCGTGTGCTTTCCGCTCATAGTCATCCAGCGACGCGGCCTTCCCATACCGCCGGTTCAGCCCATCCGTGAATATGTTCACGTTGGTGAACCGCTCGCCACCCGCGTGGAAATCCCACACCTCGTCGATCGGCCACAAGTGATCCTTCGGAATAAATCGCTCCAGGCTTTCCCGCGTCGGAATCGCAGGCCCCGGGCTCGTCTCCGTGTTGTATCCATACGCCCCGCCCGCCTTTTTGTCGGCCAGCCAGTACACCGGCGGCACGTATTCATAAGGCCCGGTCATCTTCACACCGGACTTTCCAGTCACCTTGGCGGACTGCTCGGATGCCGAAGAGACCGAGGGATTCGGCCAATCGAGGTCTTTGAGGATGCCCAGATACATTTTTTCGACCTCGCCCGGCGGCGGATTGTCGCTGCCGTACAGCCACACGAACACGCTCGGATGATTGCGAAGAATTTGAATCTGGTTCCTTAGTGATTCCCCCGCAACTTTGTGCTGCTCGGCCTTCCAGTGTTTCCACATCTCCCACGCATCACAGCAGGTCCACCCGGGCATCACCAGAATGCCCAGGCGGTCGGTCTTTTCGAAAAATTCCTCGCGATCTATTCTTCCTTCCAGGCGGATCGCGTTCATGCCCATGTCGCGCAAGTAGTTCAAATCAGCATCCAGCCGCTGCGAAGACCACCTCAGCAGCATGTCCGGCGCCCAAGCCGCTCCACGAATCAGAACTTTCCGGCCGTTGACCTTGAATAGCCGATAGCCCTGGCTGGTGAGTTCAGAGGTGACTTCTCGAATCCCGAATTGTACGCTGGCAGAATCGGAAACATTTTCGCCGGATTCGAAAGATATCTTCGCGGTGTAGAGATGCGGCTCTCCCATCTGGTACGGCCACCAAAGTTGCGGGCGCTCAAGTTTCAACCGGGGAAATTGGCCCTGCTTAAAACGCACAGTCTTTGCTTCGGATGCCGCGAGTTCGACCGGTTGATTGATTTCCATGCCAGCGATCTCGGCACGCAGAGTGCCCTTCACCTCGTGATTCGAATCGTTACGCAGATTCGCGCTGATCGTCAGCACGGCGGTCTTGTATTCGGGGTCCAGCGCCGAACTCACAAACGGGTTTCGCAACGAAACTTCCGCACTCGACGTTAGAAAAACTTCCTTCCAGATGCCCATATTCTTGTCGGGAGGTGTCGGATTCCAGTCGACCCACGTCATGCCCAAGTCGTTCTTCCCTGGCGCGAACACCTCGACGGCGATCGAATTGGGCTTACCGGCATGCAGGAACTTGCTGACGTTGAATTCGAACGTGCGAAACATTCCCGCAACGTCCGTGGCATCGGCCACCTTCTGCCCGTTGATCCAAACGTTCGCGCGGTAGTTGATGCCCAGGAAGTGCAGCCAGTTCGTTTTCTTCTCATCCTCCGCGGGCAGTGTGAATTCCGTGCGGTACCACCAGGAACACCGGAAAGGGCTGTCCTTCGGCATATCCTGATTGGCGAAAAAACTCTTCGACGAATAATCCATCCCAGGAAACGACTTTAAGTTCGTGCCATAATTCGGATCCGGATAGGTTTTATCAGTGACCAGCGCGCCGACGACCGTCGCTGGGATATCCGTGCGGTGCCATCCCTTCGCATCAAATCCCGCGGCCGAGATCTGCTCTCCCCCCGCCTTGACCTCACACGACGATTGAAGCTGCCAATCCCGATGCAAATAAAGTTTCCCGGACTGCTCCGCAGGAGTCCCGGCCCAGGTTGCGGAAACCGCGATAAACAAGAGTGCGGCGATCGGAGCTAAGAAACGGAACAAAAAAAGGCGTGACATAGCGCTCCTTGTGCGAGCTTCCATTTTCAGTACGGGCCCTGGGCAGGACATTGAAGTCCCCTTGGCCGCCGCCAATATTAAACCGATTCAATCAAAGATTTGCGCACTATTTCAAAAAAACTGCGGAGCGGCGCGTGCCGGGAAAGTTCTGTACATCTCGCGGGAAAGAACGGAAAGAAATGGTCCCGGAGGAGGGAGTCGAACCCACACGAAGCAAAGCTTCGGCAGATTTTGAGTCTGCTGCGTCTGCCAGTTCCGCCACTCCGGGTTGTCAGTAATCAAAATAGCACGCCTGCGGCTCACGCTCAAGATTTCCACAGGCCCCCTTGTACACCTCTGGACTCTGCACCTGGGGAACGATACCCTAATATTCCCCGCCGTTCGACAGGGGCCCATCGTCCCGGGGCAAGCGAACGGACTTCCGAGGATCTCATGGCTACCGTTACTACCCTTCCCGCCGTGGCTCGTGTCGAGCACCGTGGGCTCACCTATTGGATGGATCGAGTCCTGAAAGAACTCGATCTAGTCTGCTCCTCGCCCGATGCAGACACGGTGCACGATTTGCGCGTGGCCATCCGCCGTTGTCGCTCCATTGCGTCCGTAATGGAAGAGGTGGACCCGCACCCCGCTTGGCACCAGACGCGCAAAGTCGCCCGCAAACTCTTCCGTGGACTGGGGGCACTCCGTGATGCACAAGTGATGGAAGACTGGGTCAAACATCTCGGTGCCGAAAGCGATCCGCTGCGCGCAGAGTTGCTCGCGATGTTTGAAGGCAAAGAACAACAGCTCCGCGAAGAAGCACTGTACGTCGCCGAACGCTTCGACGAGAAGGCGTGGAAGCGCCTGTCGCGCACGCTCCGCCAACGCGTGCGGCTCGTGCCGCCTGGCAGCCTCGTGGCCGAATGCTTTGCGCTCGAACGCTACCAGGAAGCCAAAGAACTCCACGCCAACGCGCTGCGCACAGAAAAAGCGAAACCCTGGCACGCACTGCGCATCGGCCTGAAGCGTTTTCGCTACACCGTGGAAAATCTCCTGCCTGAGCACCACGCTGCCTGGAGCGACAAATTGAAGCGTGTCCAGGATCTCCTTGGCGAGGTGCACGACCTCGATGTGCTCGCCGGTGTGGTCAAGGAAGCGTCTTCGAGCGCGCTGCAATCGCGGGAAACATGGCTGCAGACCATCGAGCAGGAGCGCCATGAGCGAATCGAGAAATACCGGCAGCTCACCCTCGGCAAAACCAGCCTATGGAACGAGTGGCGCCACGCACTTCCTCACGGCGAACGCCTCGAGGCCGCGTCCATGGCGCGCCTGCGGGCAACGGCACGCGCCGCGGATGCTCATTCACGACGTACGTCGCAAACTTCACACATAGCTGTCGCACTTTTCCAAAAGCTTGGACGCGTAAAAGCTGGCCCGGTCCTCTCCGATCCCAGGATGCTCCGCGTCCTCTGCGCCGCCGCCCAGATGCACGGCGTTTCCGCTGCCGACGCTCCGAAGTCACCTCAGAAAGCGGCACGAAGGTTTCTCCTCGGTTTGACGATTCCGCCTGGATGGTCCCCCGAGGAATGGGATTTGGTCGCTTGGGCAGTGCGCTATCACCGCGGCGCCGAACCCAGGTCAAAACGTGGCGCCTTCGCGAAGCTCAGCGAAATCCAGCAGCGAAATATTCGTGCCCTTGCCGGCACGCTGCGATTGGCACGTGCCTTACGAAAGTGCGGAATCACAAGCCCGGCAGGCTTGCGTGTCGAAAAATCCATCGACGCCATCATCCTGCGCGTTCCCGGACTGACGGATAGCGCCGAATCGGCTGCCCGACTTGCGGCCGGCAAACATCTCTTGGAAAGTTGCCTTGATGCGCCGTTGCTCTTGGTGCCAGCCGGAACACAAGAAAAAGTACTCGCCTTGCCCACTCCGGACCCGCAAGTCCCGTTATTCCTTACGGCCGCATCAGACTAGAGGCGGTCGCGTCCATCAACGGCATCGCGTCTTAAGTACGCTCCCTAGTTGCATCGGGTTCTAAAACAAGAACAGGAAAACCATGGGGACTAAATTCGCAACAGCCCGCATCTTACTTCCCTGCGCGTCGAAGCATTTTCGGCATCGCCAGCCACACAAGCTGACCGCTTGGCGGCGATACGCGCCTGAGTTCCACCAGTGCCGCACCCGCCTTTTTCAATGCCGTGACCTGATGCTTTGAGCCGAGCGCGGTCGCGATGAGATCGTCCAACTGTGGTGCGTGCCCGAAACAAAAGACCGCCGAAGATTGCTTATCCTTGGCAAGCTCACGGAAAAACAAAGAAGGCTCACCCCCGGGCAACAGCAGATCCGTCCGGCGGATTTTCTGCTTCGAATATTCGAAGATGCATGCAAAAATCTCCGCCGTCTGCAAGGCACGCACATAAGGGCTGGAGAGAAACAGATCCGCCGTTGCACCAAGCGATGCAACCCCTCTCGCGACTGCTCCAGTCTTCTCCACGCCTTCTTCCGTCAAATAGCGTTCCGGATCGGGCGGACATTTCGGGTCTTCGCGGTCGATCGCAATCCCGTGGCGCACGACATAAAGTTGCATTCTTCCTTCCCCCTTACAAATACAAGCTGCGGGAAACAACTTTGCCCGTAAAGGTTACGTGACCGACTGCCGGAAAAATAGCCTGACGTGAAATTCTTTTTCAAAAAGCTCGGCGCTACGATTGGCGTCGCGCAGATCCTCGGCCGCATCGCCGCGCGCCGTAATTTGCAATCCGACAGCCCCTCGCTGAAACGAAGCCCGCAGATTCGTCGCGCGTTGCCGGTGCGAGTGGTCGAGTGCCTCCGCGATTCGCATGATCGCTGCCAGCCGCCGCGCAATCCGTTTGTCATTATTGTTCAAAGACGAATACGCCGCGTGATGCCCGGCGGGCGCCGATTTTCGATTGTGATACCGCACCAGCGCGGCGACGACGGCGCGGTCACGCCCTTCGAGACCCGGTATATCTCCATTCAGCGTCAAGTACTCCCCGTGCTTGTGATGTCCGCGATGGCTGACCATGTGGCCTACATCATGAAGCAGCGCGCCGGCTTCCAGCAGAACGCGCGCTTGCGCAGGCAGATGATGGATCGGCTGCAGCTGGTCAAACAGCAGAATGCTCAGCTCACGCACATGTTCCGCGTGCCGCTGGTCGTATTCGAGCCGGCGCGCGAAACTGCGCGTGCCAACAAGAAGCTGCCGTGCCGTGGCGTCGTACCGGTGGGGCTCTTTGCGCGAGAAGGCGTCGCGCGCAATTTCCTGCAGCAGCCCTTCGCGCACCCCCACGCCCGGTATCATCAGCGTGCGTATGTTCAAGTACCGGCCCAGCGTGATCAACGTGACCGCGGCGATTCCCATCACATCCGCGCGGTCGCGCCGCACTGCGTACGTCTTCATCCGTTCACGCACGTCACGCCTCAGGATGTCGGATAATCGTTCCCGCAACAGGGAAAGTTGTAACGTGGGAAGTCCGTGCATACGCGGGCCCGGCGCAACCGCGGCCAGTGTTTCGGCGTTCCCGCCAACCGCCACGGCGACGCTCTCGCCCAAATTCGGCCGCGAGGGTAGCCGCGATTCGAGCAGCGCTCGGACGTAACGCCGCACCTGTTCTGCCTGCGCCGGCCGTATTACGCCGGGAATATTCAGCGTGGTCATTAGCCGCACGGTGCCGGCGGGCAATTGCGCGCTGTGCTCGACCAGGTGTTCGCGCAAGATGCTGATCTCGAGACTTCCTCCCCCGAGATCGATGATGCAGCGCGGCGGGTTTTCCGGCCCTAGAGCCGCGATCACAGCTTCTCTGCCAAGCCGCGATTCTTCCGCACCGCTGATCACTTCCAGTTCGATGCGCGACTTCTGCTTGATACGCCGGACGAAAGCATTGCGGTTGCGCGCTTCCCGCGAGGCGCTCGTGGCTACGGCGCGATACTGCGTCACCTCGAACTCGTCCATGATTTTGCGGAGAAGACGGAACGCTTTGACGCCTTTCGTGAGGGTCTCTTCGCTGAAGCGGTGCCTCACAAAAACGCTTTCCCCCAGCCGCAGCGGGTAGCGCTCCGTGTGCAATGGTTCGATATCCAGGGCGGAATAAGCGCGCGCCACGGAGAGGCGCACGGCATTGGAGCCGGCGTCGATGGCGGCGATATGAACCGGCTCGGACATTTCGGAATTTACCGCCAGAGATGCGCGAGAGCAGCCGACGGCGTGTATTTGGTCGCGCGGATGCCGAGTTGCTCACCAATGCGCTGCCGCAGTTGCTTGTTGACCGCGGAGACGCTGGATTCTCCATCCAGTTCGATAAACGATTGCCGCTTCGCCATCACTTCAAATTCCCGTTTGATCATCGTCTGATACCGGATGAACGACCAGTACAGGTCGTGCGATAGCGACATGTCGCGTCCCGCCTCCCAATAGCTGATGGCCTGGGCCTTCTTGAATTCCCGTGCGAATGCCGTCTCCGGCCGCACGTTGAGCCAAAACGTCAAATGCGGCCGCAGCGCCATGGCATACAGCCCGCTCAGGTAATCGCGGTTGATCCCGCGCACCACACCGCGCGCAATCAATGTGAAAATAAACCGGTCCGCAAGAACCACCGTGCCCGAGCGCAGCGCCGGCAAAATACGGTGCTCCACTTGGTCGAAGAAATCCGTCGCGTACATCAGCGCCAGCGTCAGGCGTGTTACCGCGTTCTTGGCCATCAATTCGTCGATATCCCGCCCCACGAGATTAGACCGCCGCAGTCCGCTCGTCTGCACCGCAAATCCTTCCGACTCCAGCCACTCCTGCAGCAAAGCAATCTGCGTCGAACGCCCCGACCCGTCCATCCCTTCGATGACGAACAACGAGCCGGTAATTTCGCTCGGATCAAAACCCACCAGCGGCTCGCCAAAAAAATATTGCGACGATACATCCTCCTGCGCGAGGGCTTTGGTTGCAAGTGCAGGCGGGACGGCAGCAGCAGGCGCGGCATCAGCGGAATCGGCCGCGGCCGGCACCTTGTCTTCTTCCTGATCGGGCATGCTCACTCCGCTTCCGGCACGCCGGGAGCAAATCGCTTCAGGTCAATCTTCGACGCAACGATATCGCGCATCTGCTTCTGCAGCTTGTTCACCGGCAACGTCCCGTCGAGTACCACAAAATTGTCCGAGTCAACCATCTTGTCGTACTCCTCGAGAATTCGCGCCTGGAAAAGCCGGAAGCTTTCTGCCCGGTCATAGGACATTCCCAAGTCCATTCCGGCTTCGTAATATTTCAGCTTCGGACGTCCGCTCAAAATCCGGTGCACTGCAACGTCCAGCGGCGTCCGAAAATAAAAGGTGATGTCCGGAACCGGAGCGAATCGATACAGATTGCGCAGCCAGCGCGGCGAGCAGCCCCGCGCGGCGTCTCGCGCAAACGCGGTATAGATGTAGCGGTCGGCAAGGACCAGATAATCGCCCTGCAACAACGGCATGATCTGCCGCTCGCAACGGTCCGCAAAATCTGCCGCGTGTAATAGCGAAAACGTCGTCGGCGTCAGCAGCCGCCGCTGCTTCCCGCGCCGCGTCGCCGATTTCACCAGCGGCGAGGAATTCCACTCCGTGAAATGCAGCCGGTAGCCCCCAATTTCCAGCCAGCGCTTCAGCAGATAGAGCTGAGTGCTCTTTCCGGAGCCGTCGGTCCCTTCCACGACAATCAACGTACCGGGATACGCACGGCTCGGCACCGGCCGCCCCGGTTGAGGCAGAGTGGATTTCGCCGGTTCCGGGCGGGGTTGCTTTTGTACGACGTCCTGGTTTTCCATCAAGCTCTTCGTGCTAAGCGCCCAGCTTCCTCATCCTATTTCCTATTTGTTACGCGCGTATTACAACACACCACCGCCACCCTCGCAAAGGAACCTGTCAGCGCTCAGAAAATAGCAACTTTGATGTGCAAGAATTTCTTCGGGTTCTGCCGGAAATCGCCAAGCAAGAGCCGCATGTCCCCCATCATCCCCGTCAAGTTGTCGTAGAGTTGCGGGTCCGAAAACAATTTTCCAGCGGTAGTCGTGTTGTCATTCAACTTCGCAGAAGCCGTCGCCAGATTCGCGCTCGTATCCCGAAGCTTGTTATACAACGTCTCGTCGGTCGCCAGCTTGCCCAGGCTGCCCTTCCCCGCGCGTACGTCGCTGATAAAGGAGTTGCCGTTGGAGAGCGCATCCTTGGCTTGATTGTACAGCGTCGGATCGTAGAGCAATTTTCCGATCGTCCCCTTCTGCGCCCGCACATCCGCCAGGATCACGTTGACGTTATCCAATCCCTTGTCCACCTTGTTGTACATCTCGTCGGAAACGATCAGCTTCCCTATCGACCCCTGTCCGGCCTGAACGTTGCTCACCAACTCGTCGCCCTTCGCCAGGATGTTATTCAAATGGTTGTAGGCCTGCTCATCGGTCAGCAGCTTGCCGAGCGATCCCTTGCCTTCCTTCACGCCCGCGATCAAGTCCCGAACATCAGCCGACAACGCCTGCAAATTGCCCAGCAATTCAGCGCTGCGCTCTACCACTTCCTTCATCGCTTTTTCTTCCGTTCCAGGCACTTCCTGCCCTTCCTTCAGCGACACGCCGGTGAGTCCTCGTGTGATGTTCACGTAGCGATTACCCAGCAACCCTTCCGTGACCAAACTGGCCGCCGAATCCGTCAAGATATCGTTCTGAAATCGCCGGTCAACCCGCATCCCCACTTCAATGTTCTTGTTCTTATCGGAAACACGGCCCGGCGTCCGCGGCAACAGTTTAATCGATTCCACATTTCCGATTTCCACGCCGTCCAGCCGCACGGGCGCGCCAATCGCGAGCCCGGAAACTTCAGGCAGATACGTTTTCAGCCGGTATTTTGGTGACAGAACATTCCCGCCCCCGGTCACATAAAATATCCCCACCGCTAAAACGAACAAGCCGATCAGCACGAACAAACCCACCCGCAATTCGGTCCACGTCAATTGTTTGCGCTGCGCCATGAATGTTTCCCTCCTTGCACGATCGCCAAAAATGTTCCGGTCATACCGACTACAGCAATTTCACACCAGAAACCGCTTCAGGTAGGCGTCTTGTGAGTTCGCAACCTCGTCCGGCGTGCCCTCGAAATAGATTTGCCCCTCACGCAACACCAGAAACCGTGTCTCGCCTTCATGAGATGTCCGCGCCGCGCCTTCCCGTCCGTTATTGTGAACAACACGCTTCGTATCCGGGTCAAAACGATAATTAGCCATCGCAAACCCATCCTGTATCCGCTGCGTCGCCAGCATTGCCGTCACCCCGTAGACATCCCTTAGCCGCAGAATCAGCGCGATGATCGTCTGCGAGGTCACCGGATCGAGGCCCGCCGTTGGCGAATCATACAGCACGATGGGCGGCCGACTGATCAACGCGCGTGCGATGGACACGCGCCGTCTCATGCCGCCGGAAAGCTCCGGGGGAAACAGGTCGAGCGTATGCTCCAGCTCCACGAAGCGCAGCGCCTCATGCACGCGCTGTTCGATCTCCGCTGCGTCGACACGTTCCTCGCGCAAGCGGTATGCGACATTGTCGGCCACCGTCATCGAATCGAACAGCGCGCCTTCTTGAAACACGAACCCAATTTGCCGGCGAAACTCCAGCAACTCCCGCTCGCGCATTTCCGAGACTTCTTTTCCCAGCACATTCACCGTTCCGCTCAATGGCTGGAGAAGTCCGGCCGCGAGCTTGAGTGCCAGCGTTTTTCCGGTCCCCGTTTCTCCGAGAAGCACCCGAGTCTCGCGCGGCAGAACCTGAAAGGAAATACCCCGCAGAATTTCACCTTCGTCAAAGCCCATGTGGACATCCAAAAATGTGATGGGGGCGGCGGAATCCGGCACAGGCGTGGCGGCGCTGTTCATTGGCTGTGCCCGCGATTATAGCGGTAAATAGAGTCATGCGGTGGAGTGATCCCCCGCAGCCGTCTCGCCGCACCGGCGGCGTTCGCTAAAAGAGCTTGTTGGCGAGATAGAGAGATAGTTTGGTAAGAAACGTGTCAGCAACGATGATTAAAACCGAGGCCACCACCACCGCTTGCGTCGTGGCGCGTCCGACGCCCTGCGTGCCGCCGCGCACCGTCATCCCTTTGTAACAGCCCACCGTTGCCAGGATGAATCCGAAGACCAGGGACTTTGCGAATCCCTGCATCAAGTCAGCAAAATCCAGCGCGTCCACCGCGCGTCTCCAGAACTCGATAGCATCCAGACGCAGAGAAAACACCGACGCTACGCAGCCTCCCACCAGACCGATGAAATCGGACAGGGCCACCAGTAAGGGAAGCGTGAGAATCGTCGCAAGAACCCGGGGCGTTACCAACTTTCGGCTTGGATCCGTCCCCATCGCACGCATGGCGTCCACTTGTTCTGTCACGAGCATGGATCCAAGTTCCGACGCAATACCCGAAGCACAACGTCCCGCGACAAGGAGTCCCGTGAGCGTCGGCCCTAGTTCGCGCACCAAGGCGATCGCCACCACGTCACCCGTCAGCGACGTCTGCCCGAACCGCACGAACTGCGATCCCGTCTGCAATACCATCACGGCGCCTATAAAAAAGCCGGACAGCAGGATGATGGGCAGAGAGCCGACTCCAATGTTGTCCATTTGTGCAAGCGTGTCTGGGAAATATCGCGGGCCGACCGCTAAATTCGTGAGCGAGCGAAACGCCAGTGCGGCGTAGTCCTGCACACCCGCTATCATTCCCTTAGCGGCATCGGACAACACCTCTCTTATGGAAGGTATATCCTCCGCCTTGGCTTCACGGCCCGTGACCTGGATTGGAGTGTCTGCCACGCGTCCCCATGCACTGAACTTTTCAGCCGAAGAAGTCCGGTGCCGCTTCGCTATCACAGCAATTACTTCGTCGAAAGCGTAACCGCGTGCCGGGAACACGTCAAGTAAGCCATTTCGCTTGTTCGTGACTGGACGCCACGCAACGTGGCGGCTACACTTCTTGTTTTTACGGGGGAATGCGCAAGGACACAGGGGAGTGCAAGCCGGGATGCTGAAGTTCTATACTGCGGGTGAATCGCACGGACAAGCGCTGTTGGCGTTTGTCTCCGGGTTGCCTGCTGCCTTGCCCGTGGACCTGGAATTCATCAACCGCGAGTTGCGCCGGCGGCAACTCGGCTACGGACGCGGTGGACGCCAAAAAATCGAGAAAGACCGAGCCGATATTTTCGCCGGTGTGCGGCACGGAAAAACCATCGGGGCCCCGGTGGCGCTGAGGATCGAAAATCGCGACTGGGCCAATTGGGAAAAAATTCTGCCCGTAGAAGCCTCCGCCGAATCCGCGGGTAACGAAAGAAAGCTGCTGGCTCCACGGCCCGGCCACGCAGATCTAGCGGGCGCTCAAAAATTCAATTTTCACGACGCCCGCTACGTTTTGGAGCGCGCTTCGGCGCGCGAAACTGCGGCCCGCGTCGCCGCAGGCGCGTTTGCCAAACTTCTCCTTCGCGAGCTTGGCACGGAAATCGCTAGCCATACCGTTCAGGTCGGCCATGTCCGCCTCGATCGCGGCGCGAAGTGGGAAGAGATTCGCGCCGTCAGTGCCGACCTCGAATCGCCGCTGCGCTGCGTAGACGCCTCGGTCCAGAAAAAAATGATGGCCGAAGTGGATGCCGCGCTCAAGGCAGGCGATACCGTCGGCGGCATCTTTGAAGTGGTTGCCCACAATGTACCAGTCGGCCTTGGGAGTCACGCCCAATGGGACGAAAAGCTCGATGGCAGACTCGCACAAGCGTTGATGAGCGTGCAGGCCGTTAAAGGCGTGGAAATCGGCGCCGGCGTAACCGCTGCCGGCTCCTACGGCAGCGAAGTCCAGGACGAAATCTCCTACGACAAGTCTGCAAAACGATTCCGGCGCTCCAGCAACCGCGCTGGCGGCCTCGAAGGCGGCATCACCAATGGCGAAGACGTGATCGTTCGCGGTTACTCGAAACCTATCTCCACTCTGCGCCGCGCGCTCGGGACGGCCGACATGGTTACCAAGGAGCCGGTGCGCGCCGCCTACGAGCGCTCCGACTGGTGCGTGGTGCCCGCCGCCGGTGTGGCCGGAGAAGCCATGATAGCCCTTGTCCTCGCGGATGCTTTTCTGCAAAAATTTGGGGGAGATTCACTTGCCGAACTCCGGCGGAATTTCGACAACTATGCCCGACAACTCGACGAGTTCTGAACCCACCGCCGCCGCGCCGGAAACACTATCCGCTCCGCGCAAGATCTACCCGATCGTCAAGTACGGCGATCCGATCCTCGAAAAATCTACTCCCCCAGTGAAAAAATTCGACGCCGGGCTTGAAGAGCTTGCCGAAGACATGTTTGCTTCCATGTATGCGGCGCAAGGTGTCGGCCTCGCCGCACCACAGATCGGTTTGAGCCTGCGCTTGACCGTTGTTGACGTGACGGGCGGAAAAAATCCAGAAGCGAAAATTGTTCTCGCCAATCCGGAAATCATTCACGCCGAAGGTGAGGTTCGCGAGGAAGAAGGCTGCTTGTCGATTCCCGGCTTCCGCGGCTACGTTGTCCGGCCCCAGTTTGTCACCCTGCGAGCCCGCAACGTGAAAGGCGAAGAATTTGAAATCCGCGGCGAAAATCTCCTGGCGCGCGCCTTCTGCCACGAAATCGATCACCTCAACGGCATTCTCTTCATTCAGCATCTCAGTCTGCTGAAACGCGACCTCATCAAGCGTAAAATCAAGAAGCTCAAGAAACAGGGCGAGTGGTAATCGCCGGAGAGGATGCGCCATGCGCATCGTATTCTGCGGCACGCCACAGTTCGCCGTTCCCGCGCTAAGGCATCTCCTCACAGAACGTGAATTTGAAATCGCTGGGGTCATTTCCCAACCCGACCGCCCGCGCGGCCGCGGGAAGATAGTTTCTCCTTCCCCTGTCAAAGAGGTAGCGCTTGCCGCCGGGTTGCCAGTGCATCAGCCGGAAAAAATCCGCTCCCCGGAAGCGCAAGCACTTTTGCAAAAACTCGCGGCCGATTGCGTCGTCATCATCGCGTACGGACAAATTATTCCCGCCCGGCTTCTGTCCATTCCCAAATACGGTTGGATCAATCTCCACGCTTCGCTGCTGCCCAAGTACCGTGGCGCCGCGCCAATCAACTGGGCCATTGCGAATGGCGAAACGAAAACCGGCGTCACCACAATGCGTATCGACGCGGGTATGGATACCGGCGAAACCCTCTTGCAGCGCGAAATCCCGATCGGCCCCACGGAAACCGCTCCGGAATTGTCGGACCGCTTGGCGGAAGCGGGCGCTCCGCTCATGGCGGAAACCCTACAAGGCTTGGGGGCGGGAACACTCGCGGGACACGCGCAGGATCACAGTAGAGCCACCGACGCGCCGCTGCTGAAAAAAGAAGACGGCCGAATCAATTGGACCCAGACCGCAGAAGAGATTTTCAATCGTATGCGGGGGTTTGCGCCCTGGCCGGGGGCGTACACCACTTTTCGCGAGCGGACCTGTCACGTCCGGGCCGAGCCGGTGCCCAAACGAGTGAGTGAGAACAAGATTGAAGGAAAACCCGACGGAGCGCCGGGGATTCTGATCCACGAGAAGAACGAATTGTATGTCGTGTGCGGTGGCGCAACCGTTTTACGCGTTCTGACCGTCAAAGTGGAAGGGCGCAGACAGGTAACGGCGGCGGAATTTGCCAATGGCGCACAGCTCAGGTTTGGAGAACGCTTTGGTAACACCTGATTTGCGCGCGGCGGGACGCTAAGGCATACTTGCTTCCTGCGCCAATTGTTCCACTTGATGTACTCGTCGAATTACCGAAGCATCGGGAGCCCACATTTCATGAAAAGTTTGGTGTCGTTTTTCACCCGCGGAAAAATGCGCGCTGGCGGACTAGAATTTCTGCGCGTGGCCATCTCCTGGCTGGTGGCGGCTCAGCTGGCCGGCTTGCCTGTAGCGTCCGCGGCCGATAATGCCTCCGTCGACTCGAAGAAGACTGCCAGCGATGTGGTCTTGAAAACGATGCAAGGCGAACTCTCTCGCGCAACGGCGGACCTCGCAAAAACAGATCCCGCGCCCTATTTCCTCAGTTATACAGTCTACGACCAGAATCTCGTCGTGCTAGTCGGCTCCTACGGAAGCCTGCTGACTGATGCCGCGCTGCAGCGCCGCCAGGCGGATGTGACCATGCGAGTGGGCACGCCCGCGCTCGACAACACCCACGGGCAGAGCCGCTCCAGCGGCGTCACATCCGGAACGCTGCCGCAAGGCGACGATCCGGACGCACTAGCTCGCGTGCTCTGGGAACTCACGGACCGCGAATACAAACGTGCCGCCCCGGCGTTTCTAAACGTGAAAACCAACACCGCTGTTCGCGCCGAAGAAGAAGATAAATCCCCCGATTTTTCCAAAGAGACTGCGGTGACGCATAGCGCTGAAGCAGCGACGCCATCTGGCTTCGATCGTGCCTCGTGGGATGGCGAAATCCGCCGGATTTCCGGCGCATTCCGGAAATATCCGGAGGTGTATTTCGCGACCGTCGTCCTGCAGGTACAGAACTCCAACGTGCGACTTGTCTCCAGCGAAGGCGCCGCCGTTGTAACGCCCAACGCATCAACACGGCTGGTGATGGAAGCGCAAACGCGCGCGGATGACGGCATGGAACTCTTGCGCGTGGAGACTTTCCAGGCGCAGTCCGCGAGCGGCTTGCCCAGCGAGGCGGAGTTAACCGCCAAAGTAGACAAGATGGCGGCGGACCTAAAGGTACTGCGCAGCGCACCGG
Source organism: Candidatus Acidiferrum sp. (assembly GCA_035544995.1). Classification (GTDB taxonomy): domain Bacteria; phylum Acidobacteriota; class Terriglobia; order Acidiferrales; family UBA7541; genus Acidiferrum. Next base: position 191,392 of record DASZZI010000064.1, on the reverse strand, counting down.
TTGCGGAACCGTATGACGGGCCAGCGCTGCTGAGCGGCCGCGCGGCCGCCGTTTTTTTCCATGAAGTGCTCGGGCACCGGCTCGAAGGACACCGCCAGAAGGACGAAGAAGAGGGCCAGACATTCACGAAGAAGGTGAACCAGGAAGTGCTCCCCAAATTCTTGAGCGTGGCGGACGATCCCACAATCCAAGAGATTGCCGGCGTGAAACTCGCAGGCTCATACGCGTTTGACAACGAGGGCACACCGGCGCGGCGCGTGGAGGTGATCCAGAATGGCGTGCTTAAGAATTTCCTGATGTCGCGAATGCCGATCAAGGATTTCAGCCAGTCCAACGGACACGGGCGAAATCAACCCGGATTGATGCCCACCGGGCGACAGGGGAACTTGATTGTGACGTCTACGCAGAGCGTGACGGAAGGGCAACTGCGCCAAAAGCTGATCGACGAAGTGAGAAAGCAAAGCAAGCCGTACGGATTGTATTTTGACGACATCCAAGGTGGATTCACTTTGACGCAGCGCTCGCTGCCGCAGGCGTTCCAGGTGCTGCCTGTGATCGTGTACCGAATTTACGCGGATGGAAGGCCGGATGAACTGGTCAGAGGCGTGGACATCGTGGGAACGCCGCTGGCGGCGCTCACGCGGATTATGCTGACTGGCGACCAGCAGCACGTTTTCAACGGCGTGTGTGGCGCAGAGAGCGGGCAGGTGCCCGTCGCCGCGGTTGCTCCGGCAATGCTCTTCTCTGAAATGGAAGTGCAGAAACGAGCGCACGCGCACGAGCGGCCACCGATCCTGCCTCCTCCTGGTTTTGAATCTAACTCGACGGCGAAAGACGCGCAGAGCATGCCGGCGGTGAAGCCGTGAGGCTGCTTCGTGGAATAGCGGGAATAGTTTTGGGGGCTTACCTGATTTTTCGCGGCGCAGACTCATTGCTGGCCGCTCCGCGGGACGCGGACACGGGGGAAGATGCGGCGAGCATAAGCGCAGCGGCGCACGCCGCCGCGAACGGTGACGCCCTGCTCGAAGCATTGCTGACAGAGCTGGATCGCTCAAGGGCGCAACTCAAGATGGATCAGGTGCAGCCGCCGTATTACATCGAGTACCGCGTAAATGATGTGGACGAGTACGCTGCGGAGGCGGCGTTCGGCGCCCTGCGAGATCAACAGAGAATCCACGTGCGCATTCTCCGCGTGGTGGTGCGCGTCGGCGACTACAAGCAGGACAGCTACTTTGGACAGGGGATGGGCGAGACGAACATTCTGCCGCTGGATGACGATCCGATTGCCTTGCGGCACCAAATCTGGCTGGCGACGGATGAGTCGTATAAAGCGGCGGGAGAAGCGCTGACGGAGAAGCAAGCGGCGCTCAAACAGTTCAGCGCGGAAGAGCACCCGGTGGACGATTTCGCGAAAGAGCCGTTGGTGACCGCCGTGGGACCCACGGTCAAACTGCAGGTCGACGAAACTTCCTGGAAAAAGACGCTGGAGGAGGTGACAAATTTGTACCGGCAGTATCCGGACGTGCAGTCGGTCACGGCTTCGGCGCGATTTTCCGCCGTTAACCGATATCTTGTGACTTCTGAAGGGACGGTAACGCGAAGCGGAGAAAATACTTACCTCGTGCAGTTGAACAGTTCGGCACAGGCGGCGGATGGCATGCGGCTGAACCGAAACCCCGTCTGGATGACGGCTCGCGCAGAAGAGCTGCCATCGCGCGATGCGCTGGGCGGCGAATCGAAAAAAATGCTGGATACACTCACAGCGCTGAGGCAAGCACCGATCGTTGAAGAGGAATACCGGGGTCCCGTGCTGTTCGCTCCCGATGCAGCAGACGATGTGGTTGCTTCGATGGTGGGAACGAATGTGCTCGGCAGGAAGCCCCAGCTCGGCAAGCCAAACCGGACGACGGGCGCCTTCGCCACAAGTTACAAGACGCGAGTGCTTCCAAATTTTCTGACTGTAGTGGATGATCCCACTTTGAAAGATTTTCAGGGAAAAAGCCTCGTGGGAAGCTACGAAGTTGACGACGAAGGGGTAAAGGCGCAGGCCGTCACGCTCATCGACGCCGGCACGCTGACGAATTATCTAATCGGGCGGCAGCCGATCCGCGATTTCCCTGCTTCGAATGGACATGGCCGGGCGGCGCCCGGTTCGTTCCCTGCCCCGAGTCTCGGCGTGCTGGTGGTGAAGAGCTCCGAAGCACAATCGGCGGGCACGCTCAAGCAGCGCGTGGTGCAGATGGTGAGCGACCAGGGCAAGCCCTATGGCTATCGCGTGGAAACCATGGGCGGGAATGCGCCTCGGCTGCTCTATCGCGTGTATGCGAAAGACGGGCGCGAGGAGCTGGTGCGCGGAGCTGTATTCAACGAGCTGGACATCCGCGCATTGCGCAGCGACCTAATTGCGGTCGGCGATGATCCGCTGGTGAGCAACCGCGTGGGCGGAGTGCCATCGACGGTGATCAGCCCGTCGCTGCTGTTCGATGAGCTGGAAGTGAAACGGGCGGACACCAGCAAGGACAAGTTGCCCGATTATCCGGCGCCGCCGCTGACGAAGAAATAACGTACGGGCATCGAGATGACGCTGATTGAGAGACTCGAATCGCTGAGCCGGATGGCCCTGCTGGTGTTCATCCTGGCGTCGGCGGCGTTTCTGAGCGCGATCACCGCGATGCGCATCGCGCTTCACGGGCGCGAAGTGACCATGCCAAACCTCGTGGGGGAAAATGTCGCGGAAGCCAGTCAGCTTTTGAAGTCGCGCGGATTGGTGTTGAAAGTGGCGGACCGGATATACACGGATCTGCCCATCAACGTGGTGGTGCGGCAAACGCCGCCCGCGGGACTGCTGATGAAGGTGTCGCAACAAGCCCACGTGGTTCTCAGCCTGGGGCAGCGGCAACTGCAGATTCCCCTGCTGGAGGGCAATTCGCTGCGCGTTTCGCGGATCGAGCTGTTGCGCGCGGGCTTGCAAGTAGGCGAGGTTTCGAGCGTAACGATGCCGGACCCGGCGGCGGACACCGTGGTGATCCAGAATCCGAGGCCAGGAACGGGAGCCGCGACGCCGCGGGTGGACGTTCTGGTTTCACAGGGACCGCGCGAGACGGCCTACGTGATGCCGCATCTCGTGGGGATGAATGAAATCGAAGCGCAACACCGGCTGGATGCAGCCGGGCTGCGGCGCAAAGTGAACTATGTGTCGGCGCCGCAGTGGCCGCACGGAGCGGTGATCGATCAGGCACCGCTGGCCGGGACGCGAATTCCTACCTCGTCCACGATTGAGCTAACAGTGGCGAACTGAAGCAGCCTAGATTGGGCGAAGCGAGAAATCTCTCCTCGAGGAAACCGAAGGGCCAAATAGAGATTCCTCGGAACTTTCAGTCCCTCGGGATGACGTGCGCAGTTGTTTTTCAGCAAACTCTTAGGGCTTTACATCTGGGCAGACCCACAGTTGAGGAAGCAGCTGCTGAGATTGCCGCGAGCTATTGACCTTTTTCGAGGAGGGCTTTCCAGCGAGCCCATGCGTCCGCGCGATCTTTGCGGTCGGCGTCGCTCGCGTCGGGAGCTTCGCCTGCGCGCATGAAACCGTGGCCAGCGCCGTCATAGGTCACGGGCTGGAAGGTCTTGCCTGCAGCCCTCATCTGTTGGATCGCATCCGGCACGGTGGCACCGATGCGAGCGTCGTTGCCGGCGTAGAAGCCGTAGACGGGGGCTTTGATGCGAGCCATGGCGTCCTTGTCCGGCGGCGGACCATAGAATACGAACGCGGCGGCCAAGTCGGCTCGATTGGTAGCGAAGCGGAAGGTCTGACCGCCACCCCAGCAGAAGCCCGCAACGAAGAGTTGGCCGCTCGAAGCGGGGAGCTTCAGGGCGTAATCCGCGGCGGCGTTGAGATCGGCGGTGACTTGGTCCGGATTGAGCTTGCCGACCGCTTCGACGGACTTGCCTTCAGGAAATTCGGAGCTGCGGCCGCCGTTCGGCGCCATGCCGGAGAGAAGATCCGGTGCGACGGCGATGTAGCCGGCTTCGGCGACTTGATCGGCCAAGTCCTGCACCCAATCGGTCATGCCGAAGATTTCGTGGATGACAAGCACGACGGGCCGCTTGTCTTTCGACTCGGGATACACGACGAAGGTTACCACGGCGCGGCCATCGTGCTTGACGGTTACCCACTCGCGGTGACGTAAAGACTTTTCAAGACGGGCGCGGGCGCGGGCCCAGTCCTGCGCGGAAGCGGCTTGCGCGCTCAGAAAAATCACAAAGAGGAGAGTGAGTCGTTTCGTGTTAGTCCTTTACTGATCGACAGCTCGAATGCTGACTGCGGCACGGCTCTTTGTTAGAAGCGGAGACGATAATATAGGCGAAGGGCGAATGCTCGCAAGAGATATACGAGTGCGGAGCAGAATTGGTTCAGGCCAAGAAGAACAAGAAGAAATGTGCATCGCAAATGGAGGGAATCGTCAATTTCGCCGAGGCCAAATTGAACTTCCTAGATCGTGGAACCGTACTTATAGTGGTGGGGAGGTTTCTATGAACACACTTTTTTCATTGCGGAATCGCGATGGTTATTCACTTTTCGGGCAGTTGCAGACTGCCGGGATTGTCTTGCTCAGCTTGCTGAGTCTGGCGGCTCTGCAGTTATGTGCACAGGACAAAGAGGAATCGAGTGACAAAGGCCAGAACGGTGCTGGATTGATCGTCAGCGCAAAGGCGACCGCGAAGGAAGTGGGTTTGCCGATTTATCCCGGCGCGCGGCCGCACAAGGACGAAGGTGAGAAGTCGTCGGACCTGAAAATGGGTTTATGGGGCAGCACCTTTGGTTTCAAGTTGGTGGTGCTGAAAATGGAGTCGAACGACGCGCCGGAGAAAGTCGCCGCGTTCTATCAGAAGGCACTGGCAAAGTATGGGACTGTGCTGAATTGCACGAATTCTTCCTCGGCTGCTGAGGACAAAGATAAGAACAAAACCTCGAAGAGCCTCGAGTGCGGAGATGATAAACCGGAAAACGGCGGACAGCTCTTCAAGGCCGGGACGAAGGAGAAGCAACACATCGTTGGAGTCCAGCCGAATGGACAAGGCAGCATATTTCAGTTGGTCTACGTTGAGTCGCGGGGCGAAGAGAAGCCCCTGTAGCCGCGGCGGCAATCGCACGGGAAACAGCTTGTAAGGGGCAAGGCAACCCGCGGTCGCGGGGAACGGCATCCCATCGAGGGGATATTTCGGGCGAACCTGACCGGAAGGGCAAAGTTCCGGCTCTACCTGGCCGAAGGTTCAGGTTATACTTAGATGTTCCATGCCGAGGCGGGAGAGGGACGCTCTCAATTCTGCTAGTGAGGCCTCCGGGAAGCCGAGCAGGGAACCCGAATTTCCGCAGAGAGGTGATGTTTGCGCCGGATTCTTTTAGCTGCAATGGCCGCATTTGTCTTGTTGAGCGCCGCGCAGTGCGACGCGCAGATCTTCCACAAGAAGAAGAGGGCCAATAAGTCCACGAGCGCGGATAACACTGCGGAGCCGGACAAGATTCTGTACGGCCGCGCGATGCAGGACATTAAGCGCGGGCGACATGAGGTAGGACGGCTGGGGATGCAAACGCTGATCAACACCTATCCAGACAGCGAATACCTAGCTAAAGCGAAGCTGGCGATCGCCGACTCCTACTACAAAGAAAGCGGAACGGCGAACATGACGCAGGCCATCAACGGCTACAAAGATTTCATCGTGTTCTTCCCTTTCCTGCAGGAAGCGTCTTACGCACAACTGCAAGTGGCCATGGCGCACTACCGGCAAATGGAGAAGGCGGACCGCGACCGGACACAAGCCAAGGAGGCGGAAGACGAGTTTCAGACGTTTTTGCAAAAATATCCGAAAGATCCGCTGGCGCCCCAGGCAGAGCAGCGGCTGCGGGAAGTACAGGAGCTACTGGCGGAAGGCGATTACCGGATCGGCTACTACTATTACGTGAAGGGCGACCGACGGGCAGCCGCGGCAAGGCTGCTTACGGTGGCGAAGCGGTATCCGCTGTACAGCAAATCGGACAAGACGCTGTGGATGCTGGGAGATATTTTCGAGAAAAGCGAGCATAAGGAAGTTGCGTCACTCTACTACGGGCAGATCGTGCGGAATTACCCCCTGTCGGGTCTGACTGGCCACGCGAAGGATAAGCTCAAATCGTTCGGCGTGCCGGTGCCGCAGCCGGATCCGAAGGCGCTGGCATGGCAGCAGGCCGAGATGGGCGCGCCGAGGCCGCACACTTCGTTGGTCAAGAGACCGCTTGCGTTGGTGCAAACGGGTGCTGGCAGGGAAAAACGACTGGCTGCGCGAAGCGGAGAGCCCAACCTGCAGCCGGAGCCGGACAATACGTCGGCGACGGATATTTTGACCGGTGGGAACCAATCGCGGATTGGTGGAACCGGAGGCGGTGTAGGGAGCACGGCGGTGGTGGAGACGGTAACTCCAGGCACGAGCGGCACGGAGAGCACGACGCCGCCCACTGCTGAGAGTGGAAGCGAGGCGAATCCGCCTGCGGCGGGCGGTTCGAATGGCGGGACTGCGCCAGTTTCGACCGACGCAGCTCCGGTTGCGACGCCCGGCGAAGGTTCCACGGCGACGGGCGCGCCGAACGGGGCGGCGACGGCGGAACCAGCGCCAAAAACAGATGCGGCGAGCGCCGATCCAGCACAAAACACAGATGGGACGAAGGTGGACGCGGCACAAGATGCCTCCTCGAAGCCCGCGGATGGAGATAGCAAGAAGGAATCGAGCAGCAAGAAAAAGAAAGGCCTGCGCAAGATCATTCCCTGGTAGCAGATCCCGGTCGAAGGGGCAAGTCCGAGCAAGGGATTATGGGGTGCGGCGGCCAGCCGCACCCCTTCTTATTGAGGCGGCTTGGGCGCTCCAAAAGCGCGCAAAGCGCCATATTTACTTCCGACACACACCTTCCCCGTTGAGATTGACGGCCTACAGTTCGGATGCTCCAATACAAAGGTGGCCTGCTATGCGCGACCGCAGGGCGGTTGACGTGTGAGGCACGCGCGGATTATCTGGAGGACGTTCGGTGGCCAAGATCCTGGTTGCGGACGACAACAGCAATATCCAGAAGATGGTCGGGCTGGCCCTGAAAGATCAGGGTATCGATGTGGTGGCCGTGGGGAACGGAGAGGCCGCCGTTCGAAAGATTTCCGACATACATCCGGATCTCGTGCTCGCCGACGTGTTCATGCCGGTTCGCAACGGCTATGAAGTTTGCCAGTATGTGAAATCAGATCCTGCGCTGTCGCATATCCCCGTGATTCTGCTGGTGGGAGCGTTCGATCCCCTGGATGAGCAGGAAGCGCAGCGCGTGGGAGCGGATGGCGTATTAAAAAAACCGTTTGTGCCGCCGGATCCGTTGATCTCGATGGTCAAATCGGCGCTGGCGCGAGCGGGCGTTTCATTGACAGCAGCGAATGCAGGAAAGAGCGCCGCACCGGCTCAGACGGGGGAGATTCCGGCTCCCGCGGCGTCACACGCACCACGGGCTGCTATTCAGCAAGTGGCAGCGATGCAGAGCGAATCATTCGTGGAAGAAATCGCGTCACGCCCGCCAGAGCTAAAAATTGATTCCGGGGCGCATCCGCCGGCCTTCGGTAGCTTGCTCGAAACGCCTGCGGTGGAGGAAGAGCAGGATTCAGGCTTCACCGCGGAGACGAATCCTGCGCTGGAACGAGATTGGCGTTCAGCGGAGGTCGCGGAAGAAGTAGAAGAAGAGGAAGAAGAGGAGCCGCAGGCTTCTTGGCGCAGGGATGCCGGGGACGAAGCATTTGCCAACGATGGAATCACCGGCCCGGTTCATGATTGGCGAGACACGGTGTTCGCGGAAAGCGCCGCAGCTCAATCCGGAAAAGAAAAGACGGAATTTGCGCAAGCGGATGAGACGCAAGATGTCGTGGTTGCAGATGCCAATGAAACCAAGGCGGTAGCGCCCGCAGCGCCATTTGCGGGTGATGCTTGGGCGACGGGGACTTCGGGAAGATTGCAAGAAAACGTCCCAGCCACGGTGGCTGCTGAGGCCGTACCGGCGGGGGTTAGTCAAAAACCCGCGACCCCGGAACCGGTTTCTGTGCAAAAGGAGAACGAAGCCGAAGCGCCGGTTATGAGCGCAAGTGAAGCTGTGCCGGCGGAGCCGGAAAAGCTGCCGGCGGCAAGTTCCAGGTTCAGCGTGACGCGGAATCCATGGGAAGCGGAAGCGCAGAAGGCGAGCCAGCTCGCTTCGTCGTGGGACGCGGTTGCTGTGGCCGCTCCTAAAGAACCTGAGGCGGCGGTCACCAAAGGCGCGTCTGTATACGCAAGTGAAACGCTGATTTCGGAAGAAGCAGCGATTCCGGCGGCCACGGTGGAAGCGATCCGCCAGGAAGCGGCACACGTAGCCGAGAGCGTGACGCAGGAAACGTCCGCGGCTGGGGGGACGGCGAAAACTTCCGCCGCCGAAACGGACATGGAAGCGATGGTGGCGAAAGTATTGAAGAAGTTGAATCCGGACATGCTTCAAGCGCTAACGAGAGAGATTCTGAAACCTGTTATCGAATCGATTGTTAAAGACGAGCTCAACGCGAAGAAGCCGTAGTTCCATTCTCCAAACAAAAGCGTTCCATTTTTTCAATTTGCGGCCGCATTGACGTGATCGCTTTTCCCCTCGTATAGTCGAAGATTACTCTGAACAAGAATAGGCGGACGTGTAGGTGGCCCGCCGCAAATCTCCTTGGAGAACCGCACTGGATGGCTCGCGAGATCGCCAAAGCATACGAACCGCAACAGATCGAATCGCACTGGGCCGAATTCTGGGTGAAAGAGGCGCTCTTCCGCGCGGATGTAAACGCTCCGGGACCTGTGTTCTCCATCGTGATTCCGCCACCGAACGTGACAGGGTCGCTGCACATCGGGCACATGCTCGACCATACGGAGATCGACATTCTGACGCGGTGGCACCGGATGCGGGGCTTTAACACGCTGTATCTTCCGGGAATGGACCACGCGGCCATATCGACGCAGCGCGTGGTGGTGCGGCAGCTCGCGGAAAAGGGCATCGATTACCGGAAGCTTGGGCGCGAGGAGTTCGAAAAGCGCGTCTGGCAGTGGAAGCAAGAAAGCGGGGGAAAGATCACGGAGCAGATGCGGCAAATCGGAGAGAGCTGCGACTGGTCACGGGAGAAGTTCACGCTTTCGCCGGAATTGTCCCGTGTGGTGCGCGAAGTCTTTGTGCGTCTGTATGAAGAAGGGCTGATCTACCGCGGACACTACATGACGACCTGGTGCCCAGTTTGCCGCACGGTGCTAAGTGACCTCGAAGTTGTCCACGAGGAACGCCAGGGACATCTTTGGCACATTCGGTTTCCGGTGGTGGGAACGAAGGAATTCCTCGTGGTGGCGACAACGCGGCCGGAGACGATGCTGGGCGATACGGCGGTGGCGGTGCATCCCGCCGATGAGCGGTACAAACATCTTGTCGGGAAGAAGGCGCTGCTGCCATTGATGAACCGCAAGATACCGATTATTGCGGATGAGATGGTGGACCGCGAGTTCGGCACGGGCGCGGTGAAAATTACTCCGGCGCACGACCCGAACGATTTTGAGGCGGGGCGGCGTCACAAACTGCCGGAGATCGACGTGATGACTGACGATGGGCACATGAACGGCGCGGCGGGCGCGTATGCGGGATTGGATCGCTTCGAGGCGAGGAAGAAAATCGTCGAGGATCTGAAGGCGCAGGGGCTGCTCGAAAAAGTCAGCGAGCACGTACACGCGATTGCAATTTGCGAGCGAAGCAAGACGATTGTGGAGCCCCGCGCTTCGACGCAGTGGTTCTGCAAGATGAAGACGCTGGCGGAGCCGGCCATTGCGGCGGTGGAGCGCGGTGAAATCCGCATGGTGCCGGAAAACCGGCGCGAAGAGTATTTCAACTGGATGCGGAACATCCGCGATTGGACGTTGTCGCGCCAGCTCTGGTGGGGGCACCGGATTCCGGCGTGGTACTGCGCGGAACACAAACACGTCACTGTGGCACGAGAGGCTCCGGCAAAGTGTTCGACGTGCGGCTCGGGGGACTTGACGCAGGATCCGGATGTACTGGACACATGGTTCAGCTCAGGGCTGTGGCCATTTTCCACGCTGGGCTGGCCGGAAAAAACCGCGGATTACGAAAAATACTATCCCACGAGCCTGCTGATCACCGGATACGACATCCTTTTTTTCTGGGTGGCGCGGATGATCATGCTGGGCATCCACTTCACGGGGAAAGTTCCCTTCCGGGCGGTGTACTTGCATTCGCTGGTGCGCACGGCCAGCGGCGAGAAGATGTCGAAGTCAAAGGGTACGGGGCTTGATCCGGTAGCGCTTAACCAGCAGTACGGGACGGACGCGATGCGGTTCTGTCTGGCGTCGATGGCCGCGCCGGGGACGGACATTGTCCTGACGGATGACAAATTGGGAAGTGCTCGAAATTTTGCCAATAAAATCTGGAATGCGGCGCGGTTCTTGTTTCTGAATCTCGATAAGTTCGCGCACGGCGGGACGACGCTGGAAGAGCTGGCAGCGCCGGAAGTCCGCACGAAAGCGCCGTACGGGCTGAACGGCACCGTGCCGCTGATTGACGCTTGGCTCTTTGCGCGCCTGGCGGGCACCATCGAGACGGTGAACGACGCCCTAAGCAACTATAGGTTTCACGAGGCTGCACAAAGCGTTTACCAGTTTTTCTGGGGCGATTTCTGCGATTGGTACATCGAATGGGTCAAGCCGGAATTACAGAGTGTCGACCGCGAGCGGGCGATTGTCGCATGGAAGAATCTGTTTGCGGCCTTTGATGCAGCGCTGCAACTGCTGCATCCTTTCATGCCCTTTCTGACGGAAGAGTTGTGGCATCAATCGCCTCAGCGGCCCGGGGCAAAATCAATTGCATTGGACAAGTTCCCCGAAGCGCAAGCGAATTGGAAGAATGCCGGGGCGCTCGAAGACTTTGGACTGATCCAAGAGGTCATCACCGCCCTGCGCAACATTCGCGCGGAGATGAAGCTTGACGCAAAGCGTAAGGTCGCAGCAGACTGCGTGGTCCAAAATCCGTATGCCCGCGATCTGATTCAGGCAAATCTTGAACCGATCCGTCACCTTGCAACTCTCTCAGAGTTCCGTTTTCCCTCCATCAGTTTGAACCCTTCCGTCGGCGTGATGCGATCGACGCCGTTTTTTGAGCTTCAAATCGCATTTGGAGAAGGGGTCAATAAACAAGCCGAAATTGCTCGACTGAAGAAAGAAATCGAGAGGCTGGAGAAGGACATTGAGCTAAAACGGGAGCGTACTCAAGATCAAGATTTCATAAATAAGGCCCCGAAGCACGTCGTAGAAAACCTCGGTATTGCGATGGTCGAGCGACAAATAGAGCAGAAGAAGTTAAAAGATCGTCTAGCGCAGCTCGAGAAAGGCAGTTAGCTCGACTTCATCATATGGATTGGAATTCAGAATACATCGCTGATCTCATCCGGCGCGCGCTGGAAGAAGATGTCGGCGCAGGGGATGCGACGACGCTGGCGACGGTTCCGGCAAAGGCCGTGGGGCGGGCGCGCATCCTGGCGCGGGCGCCGCTGGTCTGTGCCGGGTTGCCGATCGCGGAGCGAGTGTTCCGCGTGCTCGATCCCGCGATGGAAATCGAATTCCTAGCCAAGGATGGAGACGCGGTTGAGAAGCACCGGGGCGTAATGCGCTTGCGGGGGCGCGCGCGGGCGATTCTCACGGGCGAGCGCACGGCGCTGAATTTTCTGGCACATTTGAGCGGGATCGCTACATTGACGAGGCGGTTTTTCGAGCAGCTCAAGGGAACTAAGGCGAAAATCCGAGATACGAGGAAGACCACCCCAGGGCTGAGAATGTTAGAAAAATATGCCGTGCGGATGGGCGGCGGGACGAATCACCGCTTCGGACTCTATGACGCCATTCTGTTGAAGGAGAATCACATCACGCTGGCGGGTGGCGTGAAGGCAGCGCTGGATGAGGCCCATGCGTACGCTTCGACGCAAGCGAGACAAAGGGAAATCAGTGCGTATGAGGCTGTCGATTCGCCAGCGCGCGCGATCGCGAACGACTCTCTTCCCATTCAGATTGAAGTGAAGGATGAGCGGGAGCTACGCGAGGCCCTCACGGCAGGCGCTGAATCTGTGTTGCTCGACAATATGACGCCGGAACAAGCGCGAAGCTGTGTGGCGCGGGCACGAAGTTTGCGAAGCGACTGTGTGGTGGAGATTTCCGGTGGAATTACGCTGGAGAATGCGCGCGCTTATGCGGAAACGGGCGCGGACTATCTTTCCTCGGGGGCATTGACGCACTCGGCGCCAGCGGCGGACCTGAGCCTGCTTGTAGACAGCATCGAAGAAACGTAAGCTGTGGCGGCGCGAAAGGCCGCGACATCACTCCATGACCCAAGAAACTCTTCCTGGGACGACGGACCGTCGGCTGGCAGGGCTGCTGACGCTGCTGGCCGAAAACGCCACGATTGTGGTCAGCGGCGCGCGGATCGCCAAGGAGATTGGAGTGTCGCGCTCGACGGTGTGGAGGTGGGTTACGCGGCTGCGCGAGCTCGGAGTGCGCGTCAAAGGCCAGCAGCGGACCGGCTATTTCCTGGAAAAAGTGCCGGACATTCTGACTCCCGACATGCTGCGGCAACGCTTGAAGGGCAGCTTGTTCGGAAAGCGCATCTATCATTTTTTCAAAACGGGTTCGACGAACAGGGTCGCGCTGGAGCTGGGCCATGCGGGTGAGCCGGAAGGCGCAGTCGTGGTCGCGGAAGAGCAGACTGCGGGACGCGGCAGGGCCGGCCGTGCCTGGCATTCGGAACACGCAGCGGGGATCTATGCGACCCTGCTGCTGCGGCCGCGGTTGGCTCCCGTGCAGGCGCCGCTACTGACAATGATGGCGGGACTCTCGGCGCACGCGGCGATTCAGGCGCAGACGGGCCTGACGGTGGACCTAAAGTGGCCGAATGATCTGCTGATCAATGGGAAGAAAGTGGGAGGAATCCTGACGGAGATGCACGCTGAGCCGGGGCAGATCCGGTTTGTGATTGTGGGTATCGGATTGAACGTAAACCAGGAGAAGTTTGCGGGCGAGTTGGGAGCGATCGCGACCTCCTTGCGTTTGGAAACAGGTAAGACACAATCGAGGCTGGAGTTGCTGGTGCGGTTGCTGCGGGAATTCGAGAACGACTACAATCAATTTCTGAGAGAAGGAGCGGCGAGCATCACAAGGAAATTTGCCGCGATTTCGAGCTATGCGCAGGGCAGACGGGTGCGCGTGACGAATGGAACGGAGAGTTTTGCGGGAACGACGGCCGGGCTCGGGCCGGAGGGATTGTTACAGGTGAGACGCGACGATGGAGCGGTAGTTACGGTGATCGCCGGGGACGTGACGGAGGCGCGGTAGATGCTATTGACGATTGATGTCGGCAACACGAACACGGTGCTGGGTGTTTTTCGCGGTGACGAGCTGATCGCGAACTGGCGCCTGACGACCGCGCGCGAGCAAACGGTGGATGAGTACGGCGTGCTGACGCGGAATCTGTTTACGCTGGCGCATCTCGATCGCGACGCGATCACTGGAGTGATCATCAGCTCGGTTGTGCCGCCGGTAAATTGGACACTCGCGGAGATGGCGCGGATTTATCTAGGAAAGAAAGCGCTTTTCGTTGAATTGGGCGTGAAAACGGGTATGGCGGTGCTGGTGGACAATCCGCTGGAAGTAGGCGCGGACCGGATCGTGAACGGTGTCGCGGCATTTCATCAATACGGGGGGCCTTGCATCGTGGTGGATTTCGGAACGGCGATTACGTTCGATGCGATTTCCGTAAAGGGCGAATATCTCGGCGGGGTGATTGCGCCGGGCATCGGAATCGCTTCCGAAGCGCTGTTTGCGCGGGCGGCGAGACTCCCTCGCGTGGAGATCAAGGATCCTGGAAAAGTGATCGGCACGAACACGGTGACCCACATTCAAGCTGGTTTGTATTACGGTGCGGTGGATATGGTGGACGGGATGATCTCACGCATAAAGAAGGAGCTAGGCGAGAATGCTACTGTCGTGGCGACGGGCGGACAGGCCAAGCTGGTAGCGCGCGGATCGAAGCAAATTCAGCACACGGATGAGTTTCTGACGCTGACGGGCCTGCGTCTGATCTGGGAGAAGAACCAAACGTCGGAATCCAGCAGGGGTGCTGTTGCCATCCACGCGCCGAATAAGACGGTACCCGCGAAGAAAGCACAGAGATAGACCGCGGACTCAATGGACGGCTGGAACTACTTCAACTATTTCACAGAAATTGAAGAATATTTTTGGAAGAAACGCGGCGCACACCTGTTGGTGTCGCCGTTGGATTGGGCGATCATGGAGACCTGGCAGAAAGCAGGTGTGCCGCTGGAAGCGGTGCTCAAAGGGATCGATCGAGCGTTCGAAAGTTACGAGCGCTCGCGGCGCGGCGCGGGTAAACCCTTGAAGAGCCTGGCGTATTGCACGGATGCGGTGCTGGAAGTGGCGGAGGAGAGCCAGGAAGTTGCGGCGGGGAGCGCGCCCAAGGGCGGGCGTGTGAAGACGACAGAGACGTTTTCGCGAGAAGACCTGAAAGCGTACATTGTCAGGAACGCCGCACGGCTGGAGAAGGCCGCCGAAAACCAGCGAGCCGGGAAGCCGGAGCTTGCGTCACGGCTTAAGGAGATTGCACAGGGGCTGGAAGGCAGCAAGGCGGTACTGGACGTGCCCGGCGCGCTCGACTTGGAGGATTTGGAGCGGCGGCTGACGGTGCTAGACGAGAAGCTGCATGCCGTGTTGATGAGCCAGGCAAACGACGAGTTGATGCTGCGGATCCGCCGCGAGGTGGACGGGCAGCTTGCGCCGTACCGGCGAAAGATGAGGGCCGAGCAACTGGCGCTGGTCGAAAAGCAATACGTTCAGAAGCGTCTGCTGGAAGAGTTCGGACTGCCGCGGCTGAGTCTGTATTATTTGTCCTGAAGAAGTTTTCTGAAGCAGCGCTTTTCTTTCCTCGCGAACCATCGCAGAATGGAACCACACCGAGATGGCTGAAGAGTTAAGATTATCGATTGAGAAGCTAGTGTACGGGGGCGATGGCTTGGCACACGCCGACGGGAATACCGTGTTCGTGCCGTATGTGCTGCCGGGGGAAGAGGTCCGCGCGTCGGCGAAATCGAAAAAGAAGAAGCTGGTCTGGGCCCAATTGCTCGAAGTAACGTCGGCATCAAAAGAGCGGGGCAAGGCGCGGTGCGCGCATTTTCAAACGTGCGGCGGATGCCACTATCAGCATATTCCGGCAACAGAGCAGGTCCGGCTGAAGAAAGAGATTCTGAGAGAGACGCTATCAAGGCTGGGTGGGATTTCCTGGGATGGTTTAATCCAAGAGCACACGGCGGAGCCGTACGGTTACCGCAACCGGGCGCAGTGGGCGGTACGAAGCGGAATGCCTCGGGCGCTCGGCTATTTTTTGCCGGAAAGCTCAACGATCGTGCCGATTGATGAGTGCCCGGTGCTGTCGCCGGGCCTGGCGCGAACCTTTGGACAATTGCAAGAGATGGCTCGGTCCCGGGCTTTGCCGGCTGGTGTATTGGAAATTGAAGCTTTTGCAGATTCGTCGGACAAGAAGATTGCACTAAACGTGGCGTTCGACCGTTTTTCGGCGCCACCCCCGGAGCTCGCCGCCGCCTTTCGTGCGGCGTCGCCGCAAATCGAAACCCTGCTGCTGCTGGACCGGAAGAAAAACAAGTTCGAGTTGACCGGGCCAGGATTTTTAACTCATGAAGCGTGCGGGTACGCGTACCGCGTGAGTCATCTCTCATTTTTTCAGGTGAACCGCTTTTTGATTGAGGATTTGCTGAAGACGGTGACGGCTGGCGCCAAGGGTGAGCTGGCGCTGGATCTTTACGCGGGGGTGGGATTTTTCACACTGCCGCTGGCGCGCGCGTTCCGCAGAGTAGTCAGCGTGGATGCAAATCTGGCGGCAACGCGTGATTTGCGCGTGAATGCGGAAAACGCGGGCCTGCAGGTGACATCGCACAACGAACACGCGGAAGAGTTTCTGGGAAAGACGAACGAGAAGCCTGGGCTTATCGTGTTGGATCCGCCGCGCGCGGGACTGGGCGCTGAGGTGGCGGCCAAGCTGACGCGGCTCGGCGCTCCCGAGATCGCTTACCTGTCGTGCGATCCGGCCACCCTGGCGCGCGATCTCGCCGTACTGATGGGCACGCAAAGGAAGGTGAGCGATGCGGCGGCCCTCGACGGGCGTTACGAAATTGTCGAAATGCACCTGTTCGATCTATTTCCACAGACATTTCACATCGAAACGCTTGTACGGTTGAGACGCGCTCTATGAAGATACC
Organism: Candidatus Acidiferrum sp.; assembly: GCA_035544995.1. Lineage (GTDB taxonomy): Bacteria > Acidobacteriota > Terriglobia > Acidiferrales > UBA7541 > Acidiferrum. Next base: position 175,001 of record DASZZI010000064.1, on the reverse strand, counting down.
GGCCGTAGCGCTAGCCGCAATGTTTGCCGGCGGCATCGCGCTTGGCTTGTACTCCCCTACCACGCAAATTGCCTCCTCGCACGCTTTCCTCTTGAGTTGTTTTGCAGCGGTATGCTTCCTACTCTTCGCGGGAATCCTCCTGACATCGTTTGGCCGGCTCGTCCTCGCCGCAATGGCTTCCGTTTTGAGCTGGGTTCTGCTTGGGGTCTTGGGAGCATGCGTCGGGATTCAACCGCGCGCGTCCGATCAGGTGGTCGCGCTCGTCGGCGGAGGGCGCATTGATTTGAGGACACCCCTCCGGTGGCACGGGAAGTTGCGGGATGAGCCCGCGCGGCTGCCCTGGGGATTCGGCTACGATGTGGAGCTTTTGGGTGTCGAGTATCAAGGCGAGCTGCTGACGGCGCGAGGCGGATTGCGGCTAAGTTTTACAACGCGAAGCGGCGAGCAGGAGTTGCCGGATTTGCATGCCGGAGACGAAGTGGCTGTGCTCACGCAGGCAAGGAGGCCCCAGGTCTACCGGGACGATGGCGCATTTGACCGGCGCGCCTATCTCGCGCAACAGAAGATCGATCTTTTGGCGACGCTGCGGGGGCCGGAACTCCTGGAGCGATTGTCCGCTCCAACGCCGACGATCGGTGCTCGCGTGGCGCGCGCGCGGCGGGCCTTGCGTGAAGAGATCGACACACTCTTCGCAAGTACACCGAAAGTCGCGGGCGTGCTTCGAGCCATGCTCCTGGGGGACCGGAGCTTTGTGGATCGCGCGGAGGCAATCGACTTCCAGAAGACGGGAGTTTTCCACGTGCTGGTGGTAGCAGGGCTGCACGTGGGGGCACTGGCGGCTTTTTTGTTCTGGGTGGGGCGAAAGCTGCGGCTCCCGATGATGTGGTCGATGGCCTTCACGTTGACGCTAGTGTTCGCGTACGTCGCTGTAGTCGAGCAGCGGCCGCCGGTGTTACGCGCGGCGGTGATGACGGCGATTGTGGTGATCGGAGGATTTTTCTTTCGGCGGCTGGATTTGCTGAACTCCGCGGCACTGGCGGCATTGAGTTTGCTGGTGGCGAATCCATTGGCGATTCGCGATTCGAGTTTTCAACTGACTTTCGTGGCGATCGGGTGTATCGCGGGTCTGGCACTGCCGTGGCTTGAGCGGACGGTGCAGCCATACGCACGGGCGATTCGCGGGTGGCGAGACGTGACACGCGACGCAGCCCACGAACCAAGACAAGCGCAATTTCGGATGGACCTGCGCGCACTGGCACATTGGATTTCGGGGATGCTTCCCCGTCGCCTCGGAAAACCCGCAGAGAATGCGATCACCGGCGGGATCACTGTCTCGCTTCGCATTTGGGAGTTGTTTGTACTGACGATGGTGCTGCAGATTGGGATGCTGCCGCTCATGGCGCGTGATTTTCACCGGGTCACGCTGGCCGGGCCTCTTGCCAACCTCGCGGCTGTCCCGATGATGGGCGTGGTTGTACCGCTCGGCTTCCTGGCGCTCGCGTGCGGCCTGCTCTCTCCAATTCTAGGAAGAATTCTGGCGCTGCCTTTAGGATGGCTTACGCTTCTCTTGATTCGCGTGGTGCAGTGGTTCGCACATTTTCCGCGATGGAGCTACCGGATTCCTGGACCACCATTGTGCCTCGCATTGATTTTCCTCACCACCCTAGGATTGCTGATGGCGATTTTCCGGCTAAATCATCCAGCGCGGCGATATGTGGCATCGGCGCTGTGCGCAAGCTTGCTGGCGAGTTCGCTGGCCATCGCTGTTTTTCCATTCGCTCCACACCGGCCGCAAGGAAAGCTGGAGGTAACGATTCTGGACGTCGGCCAAGGGGATTCGTTGTTTGTCGTATCTCCGAAGGGAAAAACACTTCTCATTGATGGAGGCGGAGCGTTTGGTGGCTTTCCAGGACAGGAACTGCCGGTGGGGTCTGACCCGGGTGAGGAGGCGGTTTCGCCATACTTATGGTCACGAGGATTTCAGCAGCTGGATGTTGTGGCGCTGACGCATGCACATCAGGACCACATTGGCGGGCTTACGGCAATTCTGGAGAATTTTCGGGTGGGATCTTTGTGGCTCGGACGGGAAGTTGCTTCTCCGGCGCTGGCGAAGCTCGAAGAGTTGGCGAGAGAGAAAAAGATTCCGGTCGCGCACGAAATGAGGGGCCAGAAGTTTTCCTGGGATGGTGTCGACGGCGAATTCCTCTGGCCCGAGATCTCGACGAGCGAAGTGGCACCGAGCGCGCAGAACAATGATTCGCTGGTACTGCGATTGCAGTACGGAAACCGCACGGTACTCCTCGCGGGGGATGCGGAAAAGCAGGTGGAAAAGGAGATGCTCGCGGAAAACAGCGCAGAAGTGATGCGCGCCGACATCCTGAAGATCGGACACCACGGGAGCAAAAATTCGACGACGCTGGAGTTTCTGACAGCGGTTCACCCCGGCGTAGCAGTGATATCGGCGGGCGAGGACAATCCCTACGGGCACCCAAACCAGGAACTACTGGAACGATTGGAACAGGCCGGAGTCCGGATCTTGCGGACAGACCGCGACGGCGCGGTGCACGTTTTGACGGACGAAAAGCGGCTGGAAATTACCTGCTTTATAGCTTGTCCGGAGACCATGCGCGCGAGTGCTTCAGGGCAAGCGCAAACGCCAAATCACGAGCAAAAGGATAAGCAATAAGGGAAAACCAATGGCGGCCTGATATTCGCGGTTTTTCTTATACTGCTCGAAGGAAAAAGTGCCCGTGCTACTGCCGGAAAGCTCTACAGCGGTCATGCGCGGTAGGAATAGCGGTACAGCGCGCGCGTATTCGTCGAAGGCGCCGCCGTAGCGCTGGCGGAGCTCCACTTCCTCCCTGCGCATGACAATCGTATAGAAAATCGCGAAATAACCGAACAGGATCATTGTGGACGTCCAAGAGTGCGTTGCAACCGCTACGCCAAGCGCAAGGATTGCGCTGCCGAGATAAAGCGGATTTCGCGTGCGGGTGTACGGTCCAGTGACGGTGAGGATTTCTTGCTTGCGAAGACAGCCTGCCGCATAAGCGCGAAGCCATAAACCCACGAGGCCGACAGCAGCGCCAATAACAATGCCGCGCGGCGTTGGCCGCGCGAACCACAAAACGGCGATGGCGAGGGGATAGCCCAGCCGAACGCGCCACCGAACGAAGAAAGAGGAAGCGGCGCTCATGCTCGAACTCCGAGACGGCGGCGAACAGCGTCGAGGACGGAGTCGACTTCAATGGCCAGCATGGAAGGATCGGGCGCATGGCCACGGCGGTGAGTCGTGACGGCATTGCGAGCGCGAAGGACAATATCTTCGCCCGTCGTGGCCTCAGAGGTGGCAAGCCGCGGGTACGGGCCGTTGCGGGCAGGGTCCGTGGGACCGAAGACAGCGACCGCTGGAGTTCCAAGAGCGATGGCGAGATGAAGCGGCCCTGTGTCGCCGCCGACGATGCAGAGTCCGTTGCGCAGAAGCGCCATCAGTTGGCCGAGTTCACCGTTGTAGAGGAGCGGGTCCGCATCTCCGCTCGTGGCACGAACCGCGGCGGCCAGATCGTCCTCCCCGGGACCGTAGTTCACGATGCAGCGCAAACCGAGAGACTGTCGAATTCTGAGACAGAGTGCGCCAAAGCGGTCGGTAGGCCAGCATTTGGAGCGCCAGCCGCCGCCTGGACTCAGAACGATGTACCTGTCGATCCCCCTATCACGCAAATAAGAAGCCACGGCTGTTCCATCGGCCGAAGGCACACGCAGAGTAAAAACCGAAACGCCGCGACGCGCACCTGCTCGAAGCGACAATTCACCGTTCTGATCAGCAATGTGGGTAGTCGTGCAGCGAACGTGATCAGAATAAAGGAGGGGCACGCCGAATTCGCGAATCGTTTGAGAAGAGAATCCGATTCGGCGCTTTATGCCGCCCCAGAACGGCAGTGCGGCGGTCTTCCATAAGCCCTGGTAATCGATGGCGGCGTCCCAATGCGCCTGGCGCAATCGGCGGATCGTGCCGGCGAGCGATGTGAAGGAGCGTGATTCGACGGTCCAGACTTGGGAAGCGAGCGAACTACTTTTGATGAGAGTGCTCCAGCGGGGATGCGTGAGCCAGGTGATTTCCGCGTTGGGGAAAGATTCGCGCAAGCCGGCGGCGGCAGGAAAAGTGTGAACGATATCGCCAAGAGAACCGAGACGCAGGACGAGAAAGCGTGGCTCAGCCATGCGGAGCCTTGCGGATGGAGGCGAGTAGCTCGCGGGTCGAATGATCTTTCGGATCGCCGACGATGGCGACGCGGATGCCGAGACGTGCCGCGGTGGCGCGCTCCGGCACGGTCTCGGCGGTGTAGTCGGTTCCTTTGGCATGAACATCAGGGCGCAGCGTTTCGAGAAGGGCTTCCACGTTGGGTTCGTCGAAGAGAACAACGTAGTTGACGGCACGGAGAGCTGCGACGAGTTGCGCACGGGCTTGCTCATCGAGGATCGGGCGGCCAGGCCCCTTGAGTGCGCAAACGCTGCTATCCGCATTGACTCCGACGACGAGGATATCGCCCTCGCGGCGAGCTCCTTCCAGATAGCGTATGTGCCCGACGTGGAGCGTGTCGAAGCAGCCGTTAGCAAGAACGATGCGCTGACCGCGGAGCTTGCGATCGGCAAGTATGGCGCGGAGCTGGTTGCGCGAGACGATTTTGGATTCGGCGCGGCGCATGACTCAAGAAGAGGCGCCCACAGCGTCGCGGCGGAGCGCGTCGAGGAGTTCCTCACGGGAGACAGTCGCCGTGCCGCGCTTCATCACGACCAGACCGCCCGTGATATTGGCGATGTGAGCCGCTTCGAGCGGCGAGGCGCCGCAGGCAAGCGCGAGGGTGTAGGCAGCGAGGACCGTGTCACCCGCACCGGTGACGTCGACGGCTTGATCGCTTCCGTGGACGGGAATTCGCGTGTGGCGATTGCCGGGTTCGAAAAGCGTCATGCCGTCGCGGCCGCGAGTGACGAGGAGCGCATCGAGTTTCATTGCAGAAAGCGTCGCACGGCCGCAGCGAATCAATTCGTCGAGATTCTTGCCAATTGAAGTGCGGTGGAGCGCTTCAAGCTCGGCTTCATTGGGTGTGGCGGAAGTGAGCCCAGTTTTGGCATAGGTAGTCAGGTTGTAACGGGCGTCGAGTGTGATGGGCAGCGCAGCCCGGCGCTTGGAGCGGGCGAAGCGGACGAGGTCGGGAGTAGCGATGCCGAAGCCGTAATCGGAAACCGCAATAGCATCGGCGGAACGAAGATGTGCCTGCAAAGTCTGCTGCAATTTCCTGCGTGCTCTTTCCGGCAAAGCAGATTGCGGCTCACGATCGACTCGGAGGACCTGCTGGCCGACGGTGTGTGCCCATCCGGCGAGGAAGCGGGTCTTGGTCGGAGTACTCCAGTTTTTAACACGCAGGATTCCGGAAACGTTGACGCGTTTGTGGCAGAAGTAGGCGAAAAGAGCATCTCCGGCGGAATCATCGCCGACGGCGGTGACAGGTAGAACGCGGGCGCCGAGAGCGGCCAGATTATTGGCGGCATTTGCGCCGCCCCCAGGAACAAGATGCGTTTCGCGATGCCGAAGAATCAGAACCGGTGCTTCGCGGGAAACCCTGGAAATTTCGCCAAATTGAAATTCGTCGGCGACGAAATCGCCGAGGAGAATGATCGTCTTCGAAGGAAACTGTTCGACACAGTCGGCAAGGGCAAGAAGGTCGACGGAAGGTGAATCTGCGTTTTGTGCGCGAGAGCGCTTCATTTTGCCTGCCTCAGAATCCATCCGGCCGCTCCGGTGAGATCTTCCGCGACAAAGTCCGGCTGCCGGGGCCACTGCGCCGCATGCCACGCAAGTTCGCCTTCCCCGTAGCCGGTGCGCACCAGTATGCCCCGAGCGCCGGCGCGGTGGGCGAGATCAATGTCCACGTACCGATCGCCAACCACAAAGGAGCGGCGCAGATCGAGAGAGTGCTCCCGGGCTGCGCGTTCGAGCATTCCGAGTTTCGGCTTGCGGCAATCGCAGCCGTCGGCGGAAGTGTGCGGGCAATAGTAAACACCTTCGAGATGTGCGCCGGCGGCGGCAAGCTGCTGGGTCATGAGTTCGTGGACGGTGTGCACAAGTGACTCGGGAAAAAAGCCGCGGCCAACGCCGGACTGATTGGTGATGATGATGACGGACAGCCGGGTTTCGTTGAAGCGGCGAATGGCGGCCGCGACAAAAGGAAACATACGAAATCGGCTGACATGATTCAAGTAACCGACTTCTTCGGCGATGGTGCCATCGCGATCGAGAAATACTGCTGGTCGGAGTGCGGCTGGTTCAGGCAGGGCGCACCTCCAGCGAAGAAAGCCAGGGTTTCGCGGCAGCTTCCACGGCCTCAGGTAAAATCTTCGTCATGCAGCGATGATCCGTCGGGCACAGGCGAAGAAAACAAGGGCTGCAATACGGCTTCTGCTGAACGATGGTGCACCGTGGAGTAACGGGAGCGGTGCCGAGAGGATCTGTGGGGCCGAAGACGGCCACGACAGGCAGGTTCACGGCCGCAGCGACGTGCATTGCGCCAGAATCATTACCGACGAAGAGATGACACTGTGAGAGGAGCGCGGGCAGATCCGCTATCGCGGTCTTACCTGTGAGGTCGATGGGCGGGCGTCGCATGCCAGAAGCGATGGCGGCGGAAACACTTGTTTCGGCGGTCGTGCCGAAGAGAATCACGTCGCCATCGATCTGCCGCTGGAAACGATTCAAGGTATCGGCAAAACGATCCGGTGGCCAGCATTTCGCTGAACCGTAGGACGCGCCGGCACCGACCGCGATGCGGACCGCGTGGGGGCGAGCGCCAGACGCGAGGAGAAATTCCGCGGCGCGGCGGCGGTTCTGCTCGGGGACGTTGAGAGCGATGCACGATTCATCCGGGAGTAATTCGAGCCAGCCAGCGCGGCGAAGAAGCTCGAGATAGTAGAACTTTTCGTGGGGAGGGATTTCACCTGATTTGGGGACGGCGACAGATTTCGTCAGGAGAAGATTACGAGCGTCGCGAGCGTAGCCAATACGCTGCGGAATGCCCGCGCGCCAGGCAAGCCAGGCCGCGTCGAAAGCGTTTTGTAGGAGAAGGGCAACGTCAAACTTTTGGGCGCGCAATTCGGTCGCGAGACGCTCCCGGCCGGAAAAGCCGGAGTGAGCCCCGAGGCGATCGTAGACGATGAGACTGTCGCAGATTTGCTGGTCGCGATAGAGATCCGCGACATTGAGGAGCGCAAGAATCGCAATTTCCGCGTCCGGAAATCGCCCGCGAACAGCACGCAGCGCGGGGAGCGCCATGATAGCGTCACCCACCCAGTTCGTGGCGCGAACGACGATTTTCATGCGGCGGCCCCGCGATGCGCCTGCAATGCGCGGTCGATTGCGGCGAGAAACTCAGTTTCGGGGATGATCTCGAGATCAATCATGGCAACGTAGACTGGCAGAGAAGGAAAGGCAAGACCAGCTAAGTTTTGTCCATCTTTTTCTGTCGTGAGAAAGGCCTTCGCGTTAGCTTGTGAAGCGGCCCGCTCCAGTAGCGCAATATCCGCTGGTGCATAACGGTGATGGTCGCGAAACTCCCTGGAGCCGGCGACGGGCACATGCCAGCTTTCAAGGTCGCGAAAGAAGGCCTCCGGATTTCCAATTCCGCAAAACGCAAAGAAGGGACCCGAGCCGATGGAGTCCACAGGGAATACCGTTTTGTCTCCGCCAAGTAGCCGGAAACCGAGCAGGCGAGTTTCCGCGGCGAAAACTGGGAATTTCCAGAGCCGCTGGATGGCTTCTCGCGCTCCGGGCGCATTTTCGATGCGCGTAAAAACGAGGAGATTGGCGCGGCCGAGCGCGAAAAGAGGCTCACGAAGACGTCCTGCGGGGAGCAGACCCTCCTTGCCCATTTGGCGTGAAGAGTCGAGGAGGACAATGTCGATGTCGCGGGCAAGTTGCAGATGCTGGAAGCCGTCGTCGAGAAGAAAAACGTCAATGTTCTGTTGCGCCTCGAGGCGTTGACCCTCGACGAAGCGATTTTCCCCCACGCCGAAGGCGACGCGCTCCTGGAAGCGCTGCTTCATCAATTCGATTTCATCGCTCCTGCCGTTTGTTCTGCGATAACCGTGGCTGAGAATGGCGACGCGCTTCCCTTCTGCGAGAAATTTCTCTGCAAGCCAAATCACCATCGGCGTCTTGCCGGTGCCGCCAACGGTCAGATTGCCAACGCTGATGACCGTGCCATGAAGGCGCTTCTGCTTGCGCCAGCCGCGCGCGTAAAGCCAGGCCCGAAGACGGACGTATGACCCGTAGAGGACCGAAAGCGGCCACAGCAGGAGCCGGAGTAGAGGCGGGAGATTCATCTATTTTCCGGGACCGGCACCTGGCAGATATTTCGCGATTTCAGCAAGAGCGCGATCGGTAGCTCCGCGGCTGCCCTCGACGAGGCCGCGCGCGGCGTCGCCCATCTTGCGCCTCCGCTCGGGATTACGCAGCAGCTCAATCCAGGCGACTCCGGCGTCTTCTGGGCTCTCCACCTGGATCGCCGCGCCTGCGGCAACAAAGCGCGCGGCCATTTCCGAGAAATTCTCCATCGAAGGACCGAAAACTGGAATTTTGCCGAAGGCGGCAGGTTCGAGGATATTATGGCCCCCGGAAGGAACGAGGGAGCCGCCGACCAAAGCGCCATCGGCGAGACGGTAGAGCGATGCGAGTTCGCCGATGCTGTCGAGGAGAAGAACCGTCACGTCCTCGGGGATGGTGGCGTCGCCGTTCTGTGAGACTGCCTTCGAGGGAGCGGGAACGGGCAGTTGCGAGCGGCGGATATATTGGCGATGAGATTCGTGGATGAATTCGGCAGCCGCTTCGAAGCGTTCGGGCTTCCGAGGAGCGAGGACGAGGAGAGCGTGGGGATGTTCGCCTTGCAGGGTGCCGAACGCGATGAGGGCGAGCGGCTCTTCGCTGGCAACGATGCTGCCCGCAACGATAAGGGGTGTGCGTCCACCGCGCCGGGCTTCGGTTTCCAGCCAGTTTGCTAGAGGCGTGGGCACGGGAAGTTCGAGGTCGTATTTGAGGTTCCCACTGACGCGAACGCAATCCGCAGAGGCACCAAGAGCGCGGATGCGCGCCGCGTCATTTTCGCTCTGCATGAGGAAGGCGGTGGCGCCGGAGAGAGCGCGCCGAAGGAACGGGCGGAGAAAAAAACCGAACGTGGCAAGATAGCTCTGGTAGCGGGCAAAAGAACGGTCTGAGATGCGGCCGCTGACGAAGAGCACAGGAATTTCGCGGCGGCGAGCCTCGCGAAGGAAATTCGGCCACATCTCGGTTTCGAGAACGATGACGATCGCGGGCTTAACGGCACGCAGGGCGCGGCGAACGCTGAACGCCCAGTCCAGCGGAAAATAGAACACAGTATCCGCGAAAGGCATGCGCTCTTCGGCGAGCGCCTGGCCGGTAATGGTTGTCGTGGAGACGACCAGCGGGCGGGCGGGGTAGGTTTCTTTCAAGCGCCTTGCGAGCGTGACGCCTGAGAGAACTTCGCCAACGGAAACTGCATGAATCCATATCGCGCCAGGACGATCAACAGGCAGATTGCGGAGCGACGAATAGGAAAAGCCGAGTCGCTGGCCCAGATTGGAAAGATATTTTCCGTGGCGCAAGCCCTGAACGAGCCAATACGGCAAGAGCAGAAGAGCCGCGAGGCCCATGAGAAAGCTGTAAATGAAATACACTAATCAAGACTCCGGTCTGTCTCCGTCGCCGCCGCGAGCAGGCGGCGCGGAGCGCAGGGCAACCCTGCACGTCCCCCAGGAATCGAAGGCGTCGAGATGCGAAAAGTCTATTATAACCGGATGCGAACTGCTGCCCTCTTCGTTCCGCTAAATATAAGCTTGCTCCTCGCGGCCGGAATCACGTGGGCGCAACAGCCGCTGAAGGCATCGTCGGTCGAGTCTCACGAAGGGCTGACGATCTCCGTGCTGCCGTGGACCGATGGGGCGCAGTACAAGGAAAAATTCTCAAAAAAATCTCCCTACGCTGCGGGAATTCTCGCTGTTCAAGTGACCGTGCGAAACGACACGGACGATAGCGTGAAGGTCAATCTGGAGCGGATACGGTTGTTGGTCACGCTTTCAGAAGATAACCGGCAGCAAGTTGAGGCGCTCAGTTCTTCAGGGGTAGCGGATGTCGTCCTGAGTCCTGGCGCGAAGGACCCAACCGCAACGCGGAGGAAATTTCCTTTGCCCGGAAGGACTTCAAGCAGCGGGCACGACAAGAAATGGACCGAGATGGAGAAAGCGGCGCGAGATGCGGGAATGCCAGGAAGTATCGTAGCGCCGCGCAGCAAATTACAGGGCCTGATGTATTTCGACCTTCAAGGGCAGTTCGATCTGCTGAGCACGGCCCATCTATATGTGCCGGAATTGCTGGTGCTGGAAACAAATCGCTCGTTAACCTACTTCGAGATTGACCTGAGCCGGTCCGCAACGAACTGAAACTTTTCTCGCTTTCCCAACACGAAGAGACAGTCTGGGCGCTCGCAGCTGCTGCGATAGCTCTTTGCTCAAAATCGAAGAGAAGATGTGCGGTTTGCGCGTGTGCGCGCGGTCGGCTACCATGACGAGGCGCAGATTTTTCTGAATGCTGCCGACCAATGCTGACTCTCCTTGACGAACTGAACCCGGAACAACGACTGGCGGTAGAAACAACGGAAGGGCCGGTGCTTATTCTCGCCGGCGCAGGCACCGGCAAAACGCGTGCGATCACGTTCCGCATGGCGAACCTGATCGCGCACGGCGTGCCCGCTGAAGCAATCCTTGCGGTGACCTTCACCAACAAAGCGGCGGAGGAGATGCGGACGCGCGTCTCGGATCTTCTTCTTCGCGCCGGCGTGCCGCCATCGCAGCCGTGGCTCTCGACTTTTCATTCGCTGTGTGCGCGGCTATTGCGCCGGGAAGCGGCGAACGCAGGACTGCCGCGCGATTTTGCCATTTACGACGATGGTGATCAGATTGCGGCAGTGAAGCTGGCCATGAACAAGCTGGGCATCGATGACGACAGCTTCACTCCACGGAATATTCTGAGCAAGATCAGCTACGCGAAAAATCATGCGCAGACTGCCGCATTGATGCGCAGTAATGCGATCGGACCGGACGACCGGCGCGTGGCAGACATTTTCGCCGCTTACGAAAAAGTATTGCAGCATTGCAATGCGCTGGATTTCGATGACTTGCTGTTGCGTGCGGCCCTTTTGCTACGGGAGTCAGCGGCGGTTCGGGAGAAATGGCAGGCGCGCTTCCAATACATTCACGTGGACGAATACCAGGATACCAACCGCGTGCAATACGAACTGCTGCGGCTGCTGGCAGGGCCTAAGCAAAACATCTGCGTGGTGGGCGACGAGGATCAATCGATCTACCGTTGGCGTGGTGCCGACGTCTCCATCCTGCTCAGTTTTTCTCTGGACTTCCCTGCTGCGCGTATTGTCCGGCTCGAGCGGAACTACCGCTCGACTCAAACCATTCTGGACGCAGCAGGCGCCGTAGTTAAGAACAATCCCGACCGTCTCGGAAAAACGCTCCGCACAGAAAAAGAAGAAGGCGGACATTTGCGGTATTTCGAAGCGCGCGATGCACAGGCAGAGGCGGAGTTCGTTGCGAGCGAGCTGGAGCGGATCCTGAATGACGATTCCTCGCAAACCTGCGCCGTCGAGTACCGCACGAATTTTCAATCGCGGGCATTTGAAGAGGTCTTTCGGCGTTGCGGCTTGCGCTTCAAGCTGGTCGGCGGGTTCAGCTTTTACAATCGCGCGGAAGTGAAGGATGCGCTGGCCTACGTGCGGCTGGCGACGCACCCGGAGGATGACATTTCCCTGCTCCGCGTACTGAATTTACCGCCGCGCGGGATCGGAAAAACAACGGTGGACGCGCTGCGGGAGACGGCGCGTGCCGATGAGTCGTCATTTTGGTCAGCGATCGGGAAATTCGTTTCTGGTGGGGCGGCGGGGCGGGCGGTGGCGCCCTTGCGGGCGTTTCAGGAATTGATCGGCAAACTGCAATCCGCGCTGGCGCAGAAGGAACCGGCGGAATTCTTGCGCTTTGTACTGGAAGAGACCGGCTACATGGACATGCTGAAGGAGCGCGACACGCCCGAGGACGTGGCGCGGATGGAAAATCTGGAGGAACTGACGCGGGCAGTTGCAGAGAGCATGGAGGCAGGCGAGACCTTTACGGATTTCCTGGACGCGGCGGCACTGGTGAGCGACGCAGACTCGTTCGAAGACAAGCCGGGCGCTACGCTGATCACGCTGCATAGCACGAAAGGACTCGAATTCGACCACGTTTTCTTGACTGGGATGGAAGAGGGCATCTGCCCGCACAGCCGGTCGGCGAGTGAAGAAAAGGGGATCGAGGAAGAGCGCCGGCTGTGCTATGTCGGAATGACGCGGGCGCGAACCTCACTGACCCTGTCGCGCGCGGTATACCGGCGCGTGTTCGGGAACGAACAGCAGCTGCGCGCGTCGATGCCTTCTCGGTTTCTGGGCGAAATTCCGAGTGAGTTGGTGGATACGATTCGTGGATCGATGGCGGAGATCGGCGAATCGCGGCGATACGAGCCCGACCCCGAGTATTCCTACTCGCCGGAGGAATTCTTCCGTCGAGTGCGTGGTGGAAAGGCAAACGCAACGGCGGCGCAGCGGCGCCAGCAAAGTCCGGGCACATTCGGGCGAAGCGCGGTAAAACGCGGCGGGGACGCCAATCCACTACTCGGGCGAAAAGTACGCCACCCGAACTATGGCGTGGGCACGATTGTGGGTGTCGAGGGTGATGACGACGACCGTCGACTATCGGTGAGCTTTCCCGGTCGCGGAACCAAAAAGTTCGTCGAACGGTACGCTCAACTGGAACACGTATAGGCCGCGCGAATCATCGCGCCAAAGGCGTGCCGTGCAATGGGTTGCGTGACAGTGCGTCTCGGGGTACATTGGGGCGCGCATTCATCCCCGGAATTTACGTATCCAGCCGAATTAGGCTTCTGGTTTATCTGGATGCAATCGGAGAGCAAGGGTGGGATCACAACTGCTCCGCTGCAAAGACATTGATCAACTTGTTGCGGATTCCGAACACCCAGAAAAACGCCTCAAGAAAACGCTCGGCTGGATAAGCCTGACGGCCCTGGGCATCGGCGCCATCATCGGCACCGGCATTTTTGTGCTCACGGGAACTGCGGCTGCGGGAGAACAGGTCGAGGTGCCTTCCATCCTGAAAGCACCCGTGCTGGATGTATTGTTTCACGGCCTGCATGCGACAGGAATCACTGGACGGCCGGGGGCTGGGCCGGCGATCGCGCTGTCGTTCTTTTTGGTGGCCATCGTGTGCGGGTTCGCGGGACTTTGTTACGCCGAACTCGCCTCCATGATTCCAATTGCAGGAAGCGCGTACACCTACACGTACGCGACAATGGGCGAATTGGTCGCGTGGATCATCGGTTGGGATCTGATCCTCGAATATGCCGTTTCCAACATGGCCGTTGCCGTCGGATTCTCTGCCTACATCAACAGTCTCCTGGACACGTTTGGCATTCATCTCCCGGCAGCTCTGAGCACCCCGGCTTACGCTCCTGGGACAGGCTGGGTGCCGCATTTCAATATCGTGGGATTCCTGATTGTTATGCTCTTAACAGTGCTGCTGATCGTGGGAATCCGCGAGTCGGCGAAAGCCAACAGCGTCATGGTGGGAATAAAATTGGTGGCCATCTTCATTTTTATCGTGTTCGCCTCCAAATACATTCATCCCGTGAACTGGCATCCTTTCATGCCGAACGGTTTTCAGGGGGTGTTAACCGGCGGTGCGATTGTTTTCTTCAGCTATATCGGATTTGATTCTGTCTCGACGGCCGCGGAGGAATGTAAAAACCCCAAACGCGATTTGCCGCTGGGCATCATGACGTCACTGTTCATCTGCGCTGTGCTGTATGTCGCAGTGGCCATCGTATTGACGGGCATCCAGCCCTATTACATTTTCAAAGGGGATGCAGCGCCAGTGGCCACTGCGCTCCATAACATCGGGCTGGATAACCTGCAGCGCTGGGTCACCGTTGGTGCGCTGATGGGCATGGTGTCTTCGCTTCTGGTGTATCAATACGGCCAGGCGCGGGTATGGTTCGCGATGTCGCGGGACGGGCTGCTGCCGGGCGCATTTTCCAAAGTGCACAAGCGTTTCCGCACACCGCACATTGCGACATTGGTGGCCGGTGTGTTCGTTGGCATACCGGCGGGGATATTCGACATCGGGACGCTGGCGGACCTTTCGAACATCGGCACGTTATTTGCTTTCGTGCTGGTCGCCATTGCCGTGCTGGTGCTACGCAAGTCGCAGCCGGACCGGCCGCGAGGTTTTCGTGTGCCCCTGGTTCCCCTCGTACCCATCCTGTCGGTCTTGACGTGCGTAGTTCTTATGGCCAGCCTAACTCTCGAAAACTGGATCCGCTTCTTCGTCTGGCTGGCGATCGGGCTTGTGATCTACTTTTTGTACAGCAGGAAGCGGAGTACGCTGCGGGCATCCGCTGACGCTTGAGGATTTTAGCGATGAAGGCCATGGCCGCCAGAGAATCGCAAATGCGGGCCTCCCTATTGCTCGTGGTCGGGGCAATGTTTGTGCTCTTTCCGCAATGCGCGCGCGCGTGGCGCGGGAATGGCCACAAGCTCATCGTGAATCAGGCCATTGACACCTTACCAAGTGAAATTCGTTATTTCTTCGAAGCAAACCGAAGTTTCCTGCTGCAACATGTGACCGATCCGCTCGAATCCATCGAGAAGACACCTTCGGAACGGCACCATCACTTTTTGTATCTCGACAAGTACGGGCGATTCCCTTTTGACTCCTTGCCGCGCAGTTACAAAGCTGCCGTGGCGAAGTACACCAAGGCCAAGCTCGAAGCCAACGGGCTGCTGCCCTGGCAGGTGGGTGTGTACAGCGAGAAGCTGACCGAAGCGATGAAGGCAGGGCGCTGGGACGAAGCAAAGCTGGACGCGGCGATCCTGGCGAATTACGTGGCCGAAGCGCACGATCCCTTCAATACGACAGAAAATTTTGATGGACGTTTGACGGCGCAGACCGGCATAAACGGGCGGTTTGGCACGACCCTGATTGACAAGTTCTCGTCTTTTTTCCCGATGCGGCCAAATGACGCTGTTTACATCAATGATCCAACGGACCGCGCGTTTGAGGCATGCTTGAGCTCGCATAGCTGGCTGGAGACGATCCTGCTGGCGGATCGCAACGCGCGACATGGCGAAAACTCCTTCAATGACGAATACTACGACCGCTTCTATAACCAGGCGGCGGCCATTTTGATCCGGCAGCTTTCGGACGCAGCCACGGATGTCGGGTCGTACTGGCTGACGGCGTGGATCAACGCAGGCAAGCCCCAATTGCCGCGTTAAGCACGCTCAGGTGATTCCCGCCTTGCTTCCGAATAGCATCGCTTCTCTCCCCAAAGCCGAACTGCACCTGCATCTCGAAGGATCGATTCAATCAGCGACCGTGCGAGCGTTAACGGCGCGACACGGTCTCGAAGTCTCCGAGGAAGATGTCCGGCGGCGGTACACTTATCGCGACTTTGCGGAATTCATCGAAGCATTCAAGTGGGTCACGTCGTACTTGCGTGAGCCGCAGGATTACGCGCTGATTACGCGCGATCTCGCGGAGCATCTGTTATCGCAGGGCGTAGTTTATGCCGAGGTCACTCTTTCCGTTGGCGTGATGCTCTTGCGGAAGCAGCGCCCCGAGGCCAATTTCGAGGCGATTCTTCGTGAAACGGAATTCTTCGCTAGCCGCGGGCTGCGCCTGAACTGGATTTTTGACGCGACGCGGCAATTTGGAGCCGATGCAGCCATGCACGTAGTTGACGCGGCGCGTAACTGCGGGTCGAAAACGATCGTCGCATTCGGTATCGGCGGCGACGAGATGAGCGTCGAGGCAAAGGAATTTCGCCCCGTCTACGAAAGAGCAGCCGAAATCAGCCTTCATAGACTGATGCATGCGGGCGAAGTCGGCGGACCTGCAAAAATCCGCGAGGCGATCGAGTTGCTTGGCGCGGAGCGCATCGGGCACGGGATCGCCGCGATTCATGACCCTGCGTTGATGGACCTGCTCGCGGAGCGGCGTATTCCGCTCGAAATTTGCCCAGCGAGCAATGTGCAAACCGGAGCGCTTGCGCGACAGCTACAGCGGACGGATGCGACGATCCAGGACCATCCGTTGCCACACCTTTATCGACACGGGATTCCCGTGGTGCTTTCGACCGACGATCCCGCGATGTTCCAAACGACGCTCTTCGAGGAATACGAGAATGCGCAACGCATGGGCTTGACGGAGAACGAGCTGGCTCACCTCGCAGCGATGAGCTTCGAGCATGCGTTCCTCACGGAAGCTGAGAAACGCGCGCTTGTGCACCCTGGAAAACCCTAAACGAGGATGCGCCGGGCGTTCGAGCGACCGCAAGAATTGTCTCGGATGTTATACTAAAAAGATGAAAGCACATGTTTGGGTGATGCCGAAAAAAACGGTGCTCGACCCCCAAGGCCAGACGATCCAGCATGCACTCTCCGGACTCGGCTATGCCGCGGTGAAAGACGTGCGCCAGGGAAAGTTTTTCGTGCTGAATCTGGATGGTTGTAATCGAGAGGAAGCGCAGAAACACCTGGAAAAAATCTCGAAGGAAGTGTTGACGAACCCCGTCATCGAAGAATACCGCTTTGAAATCGTCGATTGATTTTCCGAGAGCCTGACCATGGCGCGCAGCCACACTTCTAGGAGATTCGCCCGGGCCAGTGACCTCCTGTCTGCTTGTTTCTTTCTTCTCCTTGCCGTAGCAGGAGGATGCAACAGCCACTCACACACATTCGACCCAAAGTTGCGCAAAATTGACGAGATGCTGGATGCCAAGCTGCCTAAAGGAACCTCGAGAGACCGCGTAGCGTTTTTCCTAACTACTCGCGGATACACGGTGGAAAGTTCGGGTGATCGCCATACAATCGTCGCGATTGTGCGCCAGGTCGACACGGATACGCTTCAGCCAGCGACGGCTCGAGTGCAGTTTCATTTCGATGCCAATGGCAAGATGACCTCCTACGATTTACAGCGTACACCTGACGTCCCCTGGCAGCCCTGATACGATTCGCGACACCCCGCCGAGAAGCCACTCAGAGCGCGGGAAAGGCGTACTAGGCTTTTACACTATAGCTTTCCGGAGAAGCCGCTCATGTGCGGAATTGTCGGTTACATTGGGCCGAAAAAGGTTGTGCCGGTCATCATCGAAGGCCTGCGGAAGCTCGAATACCGCGGCTACGACTCTGCCGGGATCGCCGTCGTCACCGAAGACGGCAAGCTGGAGATTCGGCGCGCGCCGGGGAAACTCCGCAACCTCGAAGAAGTGATTCGGAAGTCGCCGATCGAAGGCACCTATGGGATCGGCCACACGCGCTGGGCTACGCATGGCCGCCCGACGGAGGAAAATGCGCATCCCCACCGCGATTGCACTGGAGAGATCGTGGTCGTGCACAACGGGATCATTGAAAATTATCTTGAGTTGAAAGAGCGGCTTCAGCAGGAAGGCCACAAGTTCGCAACCGAAACGGACACGGAAATCGTCGCCCACCTGGTGGAAAAGAATTCGCAGGGGGGTGTACCGCTGGAAGAAGCCGTACGGCGATCGTTGAAAGAACTGCGTGGAATTTATGCGCTCGTGTTTCTCTCCGCGAAAAATCCTCACAAAATCGTCGCCGCTCGGATGGGACCGCCGTCAGTGATTGGCCTCGGCCAGGGAGAATATTTTGTCGCCAGCGACATCCCTGCGCTCCTCGAACACACGCGGCAGATTTTTTTCCTAGCCGATGGAGACATCGCGGTGCTGACGCCGCAAGGCGTGAGAGTCATGGATCATGACGGCCATCCCGTAGAGCGCCCCGCGCACCATGTTGCGTGGGATCCCATCATGGCGGAAAAGGGCGGCTACAAGCATTTCATGCAGAAGGAGATCTTCGAACAGCCGCGCGCGGTGAGAGACACATTTCTCGGCCGGATTTCCCAAGAGACAGGGCACATCTATCTCGGCGAGATGGATATCACGGAACATCGGCTTCGCGAGTTCCAGCAGGTGCGGATCGTAGCGTGCGGAACGAGCTGGCATGCGGGACTCGCTGGGAAATTCATGATCGAACAGTTGGCCCGGCTGCCGGTGGAGGTAGATTACGGCAGCGAGTTCCGCTACCGGAATCCGATCCTGGATGGCAAGACGCTGACAGTTTGCATCAGCCAATCGGGAGAAACGGCGGACACTCTGGCCGCGCAGCGCGAGGCGAAGTCGAAAGGCTCTCCGACGCTGGCAATTTGCAATGTGATGGGTTCGATGGTCACCCGCGAGGCGGTGGGAACGATCCTGACACACGCGGGGCCTGAGATTGGAGTGGCCTCTACGAAAGCATTCACGTCGCAGCTCGCGGCGCTATTGCTTCTGGCGGCGCATCTCGGCCAGGTTCGCGGGAAGCTTTCGGCCGAAGCGGCAAAAAATCTCCTGCAGGAGTTCACCCGCATCCCGCACAAGATGGAGATTGCGCTGCAGGCGGATGAGACCGGGTTTTACGAAAATCTGGCGAGGCAATTTTTCCGTCATACGGACTTTCTCTACCTCGGACGCGGCATCCATTACCCCATTGCGCTCGAAGGCGCGCTGAAGCTGAAAGAAATCTCCTACATTCACGCTGAGGGCTATCCCGCCGGCGAGATGAAACACGGCCCGAATGCGCTCATCGACGAAGACCTTCCGGTGGTAGTGCTGGCAACGCGGGACGAATCCGACCCGGACGCGATGACGCGCTATGAAAAAAGCGTTTCGAACATCAAGGAAGTAAAAGCGCGGGATGGCATCGTGATCTCTATTGTAACCAAAGGCGATCATCTCGCGCGCGAAGCTTCGGATCACATTATCGAATTGCCTCCGGCGCCGGAACTCCTTGTGCCGCTCTTGGAGATCATTCCTCTGCAATTGCTCGCCTACCACATCGCCGTGCGGCGTGGTTGCGACGTGGACCAACCGCGTAATCTTGCTAAGTCCGTCACGGTCGAGTAACCAGGCCGAGGCTCTGTCGACACGGTGCGGTGGCTCGCCCTCAACGTAAAGATTTGCTTCATCACTCGATAGCCGCTTTTCCGCTAGAATAAAACTATGGTTCGCATTTTTCGCAGCTCCCTTCCTGCGCTCGCCCTCTTTTTCTCATTCTTCGCGGAACCTGCCGTAGCGCAGACGCCGGATACGAGCACGGCGACCCTTCGAGAGCTGCATGCTGACGGAATGAAAGACATCACGGATGAGAACCTCTTACCTCTCACAGGTTTGCAGATCGGCGCTCAGGTCAGCCGCAAAGATCTGCAAGCGGCGGCGGACCACCTGGTGCAGTCCGGTCTCTTCGCAAAAGTGAGCTATGACTTTCGCACCAAGGTGGAAGTCCTCACCGTCACGTATCACGTTGAGGAAGCGCCACGCATTCCTGCTTACTTTGACAATTTCCCATGGTTCTCGGATGGCGAATTGTCGGATGCCATTCGAAAGAAACTTCCCTTTTTTAACGGCACCCTGCCGGAAGCGGGCGACGTGATAGACCAAGCCGGCGAAGCGCTGAAAGATTTGTTCACCTCGCGCGGCCTGCAAGTCGGCGTCGAACACCTGGTGCTTGCGAATCCGCTGGGAGACGGAACGGTGCAAGAGTTCCAGATCCAAGGCGCGGGCCTTAAGATTGCCAAGATCGAGTTCAGCGATCCCTCGCTGACTTCATCCCTTGCTGTGCAACAACACATTTCGGAACTACTCGCGAAACCCTATTCGCGAATGACGATCGATTTGTTTCTCTCCGAGCATGTGCGGCCGTTTTTTCTGCAGCAAGGCTGTTTGCGGGCGAAGCTTGGTCCACCGGAAGTGCGGCTGACGGGAAATCCAAATCAGAAGCTGCCGGAACAGATTCCCGTGTACATCCCAGTTGCACCCGGCGCGGTGTATCACTGGAAGGGCGTGGAATGGAGCGGCAATTCGGTCTTGTCCACGCTCACGCTGACCTCCACTGTGGGAATGAAGCCCGGAGATGCGGCGAACGGAATGGAAATCGAAGCGGGGTGGGACCGCGTGCGCGAGGAATACGCACATCGAGGCTATCTCGAGGCCAAGGTAGATCCGTCAGCCGCGTATGATGACCAAGCGCACATAGTCTCGTACACGGTGAAGGTGGAGGAAGGTAAGCAGTATAAGTTCGGCACGATGGTGCTCACCGGAATCTCCACCGCCGCGGAACGCCGCCTCCGCGAGGCCTGGCCCATCCCCCCCGGCGAAAGTTTCGACAAAACCAAATATGAGGAGTTTCTAACGAACTTGGAAACGCATCCGGAAAAAATCTTCGGCGATCTGCCCGTGCACTATGAAAACGTTGGCCACTGGGTGAGAACGGACGCAGGAATGGGGGTAGCCGACGTACTCCTCGATTTCAAGTGAAGATGTCCCTAACGTCCGGGTTTTCGCATCTGACTTCAAACTCTGCGGTATACTTTCGCTTTAGATGAAGACGCTCGTGCACATTCGATCCCAGGAAGAATGGCGATCCGCAAAATTAGCCGGGGCCACCGCGGAAGAAAAAGAGAAGTTCCTGCTGTCCTGTTTGTCGGAAATTCCGTCGATTTTAATCGCCTTGTCCGGAGGAGCAGATTCCGCGTATCTGGCCTGGGCGGCGCAGCGCGCCCTGGGGAAACGCGCGTTGTCTCTGACGGCGTTGTCACCCAGTTTTGCCGAATACGACCGCGCGCAGGTCCGGGACTTCGTGAAAGCACTCCATGTGCACCACGAATTTATTGACACTCATGAATTGGAAAATCCAGCTTACCGCGCCAATGCAGCCGATCGCTGCTACTTTTGCAAGGACGAGTTGTTCTCGGTGCTGGATGGAATCGCGCGCGACCGCGGTTTCGCGGCTGTCGCCTACGGCGTGAATGCCGATGACACTCTCGATTTTCGTCCCGGTCACCGCGCAGCGACGGAACACCAGGTGCTTGCCCCATTGCTCGACGCTGGTCTCTACAAGGCGGAGATTCGCTCTCTCTCCCATCGTGCGGGACTCCCGACCTGGGACCGCCCCGCTTCCGCGTGCCTCGCATCTCGGCTGCCTTATGGAACACAAGTGACATCGGAAAGGCTAGCGCTCGTGGAACGCGGCGAGGCGGCGCTCCGGGAGCTGGGCTTCCGTCAATTCCGCGTTCGGCTTCATGACCAACTGGCCCGCGTCGAGATCGCGCCGGACGAGATGCCGCGCGCATTGTCTTCGGAGGTGGCGGCCGCCATTGCTTCGAGATTGAAGGCCGCGGGTTTCGCCTATGTGACGCTCGACCTGGAAGGCTACAGGCAGGGATCACTCAATGAAGGCCTTGCGCGAAAGGTGAAATTCACTGCCAAAGCCAGTTCAGGAACATAAATCAAGATTCTTGCGTATCTCCCAATAGAATGGTCCAGAGAAGCCCCAGGCAGAACGACGGAGGAACGATGACGGGACACCGCAGGCTGGCCGCACCCATCGCATCGCTCGCCGTCTCAGTCGCACTTGGCGCGTGCGGCGTGGGATCGTCCGCCAATGGCAGCTTCACCCGGACACTGAGCGTCACGGGCCCGATTCGCCTCGAGTTGGTAAATGCAGCTGGGGATGTCGTAATCAACGGAAGCGCAGACGGAAAAGTGCACGTGCAGGCTGATGTCCGCGCTTCGGGAATTTCTTTCACCAACCCACAGAAGCGGATAGACGAACTGGTGTCGAATCCGCCGGTCGAACAGAAGGGCGATATCATTCGCATCGGCAAAGATTTGACCCGCCTCCACAACATCACCGTTTCCTATACCATCGAGGTGCCGCGGGAGACGGAAGTCAGTACGACCGTGGCGTCGGGCTCGCAGACAATCCGAGGTGTGCGCGGACCCGTCAAGGCGGTGGCGGCGTCCGGCGCGATTCATGTGGAACGCATCGATCGTTACGCCCAGCTATCCACAGTGAGCGGTTCGATTGACGCGAACGATATGGGGGATGACGTGCGTGCCTCGAGCGCTTCGGGGAAAGTGACCGTTTCAAATGTTACGGGCGATGTGAACATCAACGCGCTGTCGGGCGCGGCTCGGGTTACGAAGTTGGGAGGCCGCGTCGAGGCAACAACGGCCAGCGGCTCAATTGATGTTCAGGGCGCGAAGAGCGACGTGAAGATACACGCTGCGTCGGGTCCTGTAAGCGTGCAAGGCGATCCTGGCACAAACAGCTACTGGAACCTGAATACAGTTTCGGGCCCAGTGCGGCTGAGCGTGCCACAAAACACCAACTTTCATCTTTCTGCTGAGGCAGTGTCCGGGGAAATCCGGACGGATATCCCCATCGTGATCGAAGAGCAGGGCAAGCATTCGCTGAGGGCCCGAATGGGCGACGGCGGCGGTCGCGTTGAAGTTCATACCGTCACCGGAGAGATCCGGCTTAGCGGGGCAGTTTAGTACTCGACTGCTAGCATTGTCTTTTTTCGTTCTGCTCAACCCTACTTAGCAAGAGAAATTCAGCAATTCCGCACCGAACCATTTAGAATAACGGACAATGGCTTTGCTTCGAATCCTCGCATCGGGAATCGCGATGTTTACCGCGGTCTTCTGTGCGGCCTCCGTTTGCTCGACGGCCCGCCCTCAGTCACCGCAGAATAATGGACTGGGTTCGCCTGCGGAAAAACCGAAGCAAACTCAGAGCAAACCTCCTACTCCGGCAGCGTCCTCGCCCCAAGAGGAACTCCAGAAGGCGATCGATGACGCCGCGAATGATCGCGCCGCTTTGGTCCGCAATCTCGAAGCCTATCTCCAAAAATATCCAGAAACACCACAAAAACCTCAAATCTATAGGGCTCTTGTGGAAGCAAGCCTGCAAGTGCGGGACCCCGCGCGAGCGACGGATTACGCCGAACGCATTGTCGCGTTGACGCCGGAAGATATCTCGATGACGCTGCTGGCAATTCAACTCCTGGAGCGCAACGGCGACGACGCTGGTCTGCGACGCGCTGCGAACTACTCGTCGCGCGTGCTGAAATCTGTGGAACACAGCTCCTCCACGGACAAATCGCCGCGGCAATCGCCCGAAGAGTGGGAAAACGAAAAGAAACGCGACCTTATGTCCATCCTCCTCCTGCGCGGACGCCTGGAGATGAAGCTACACGATATGGTCGCGGCCCAGAAAGATTTCGAAGCAAGCTACGCGTCGCTCCCCAGCACTGGGCCGGCGGAAAAACTGGGCGAAATCGCCGAGTTGAAGAAAGATTTGACGCGCGCGATTGCCGAGTATGCCCGTGCATTCGCCCTGGCCGAAGCGGCCAGCGGAGGCGCTAATCGGCGCGAGATCCGCCAGAAACTGGGAAACGTCTGGAGATTGGCGCACGGCTCCGAAGACGGGCTGGGCGATTTCCTTTTGCGCACCTACGATGATGTGACACACGCGGCTGTTGGCAGCGCGAGCAAGAAGAATGCGTCTGCAAAAGAACCGTACGAGCTCACTCTGCGCAAAGCGCCCGATGGAACGCCCTTCCCCCTTGCGAATACCAAGGGCACGATTCTTGTTGTGAATTTCTGGGCCACGTGGTGCGGGCCGTGCCGTGCAATGGAGCCACATTTCGAACATGTGGCCGCGGAATTTCAGGATACCCGCGCGGTTCTCTTCCTAGCTGCGGATTGCGACGAAGACGAGGCTCTCGTGCCTCCCTATCTCAAAGACGAAAATCCCAAGACCACCGTCGTCTACGCGGATGGCCTGGACCGCTTGCTCGCGGTTCGCTCCTTCCCCACCGTTATCGTTCTGGATCGAGAGGGAAAGATCGCTTACCGCGGAGAAGGATTTGATCCCGATAGCGTAGAAAAGGATCTCAGAGAAGCAATTCGGCGCACCCTCGGGACGGAAAGCGTCAAGCAGTAGTGGACCGATCAGGGAGTCAGCTCGGGGCTGTAGTTGGTCACGAACGCCAGGAAGTCCGCTAACTCCGCCATATCCTTGCCGACAAACCGGATGGTGTGTGAATCCACGCGCTGGACCGTCCGCAGATAACTGAGCACTTCTGCAGGCAAGTAATTCTTGAAACTCAGCTCCAAAGTAACGGGCGTCTTGAGAACGTATGGCTTGAAATCGCGCAATCGGCCCATCGCCGACTTTACGCCAGCCGCGATCTTTTCGCAGGATGCTTCCGGGGTAAGCGTCTCCGCGGAATGAAACCCGAGTGTCTTCTTCGTCTCAACTGTTTCAATATTTCCGAGGCGGGATCTCAGCTCTTCCATTGCGGCGTCATCGCCGGACGCGAAGATCACGGGCACTCCCACGGAACCTGCAAACGCCGCGTTGAATTCTCCTTCCGTCACGGCATTTCCGTTGAGCGCAACTCGAGCGAGATGCGCGCTTGAGAAAGTGTGAGCGCGGACCCCCCGTGGATTCGTTGTCGACGCGTGATAGCCAACGAACAGCGCGGCATCAAAGCTCGAATCCAGACCCGCCATCATCTCTCCCCGGCGCGGCCAGGAGCGAATGATCTGCACGTCCTTCGGAAACTGTTCAATCAAGAGATTCTCGCCATTCCCATGCGAATCGCTGACCACGATTTCCGTGGCTCCGGACGCTTTCGCGGCGCGGACAGAGCCTCATTGGTCATGAACTGACGGAAGCGCTCGTACTCGAAGCCGGCGGGCCCCAGTTGGTCCGCGGTCACGACACCGGCAATACCCTCCATGTCCATAGAGATATAGACTTTGAGCTTTTTCGGCGCTTGCGCAGATGGTTGAGCGAATACACTCGATGGAGCAAAAATCAGGGACAGAACACTGAGCAACAAAGCCTGCATACCTGCGAGAAACCGATATCTTGGGCGCGGCATCGAGAATTCCGTTCTTTCCCAAAAATAATCTCAAGCAATGGCGAGCAGGAGTCTAACAGTTTCGTGCGGCGGAAGCAGAGGGGAAAACCGCGGCGACGTCCCGCGCAGCAAGGATGGTGTTGACATGGATGCGGACGGTGTCTTCCACAAGGCGTGCATAGCCCCCCGCGAGCGTCGTCGTGACGGGAATTCCATGCTTGCGGGATTCTTCAAACACTTTGCGGTCCCTCAGCATCAAGCCTTGCTTCGTCAAGGACAATCCACCGAGCTGGTCTTCACAATACGGGTCTGCACCGCCAACGTAAAAAACCATGTCCGGACGAAACTCATTGAGTGCGGACTGCACGGCGGGGATGAGCGCTCCGAGATATTCGTCGTCGTCGGCACGATCCCCCATGTGCAGATCGACGGTCGAAGACGGTTTATGCGCCGGATAGTTGTTCTCTTGATGGATCGAGAGCGTAAAGACACTTCGGTCATCGCGAAAAATTGCCGCAGTGCCATTGCCATGGTGGACGTCGGTATCGACGACGAGGGCCTTGCGAATCGAGCCGTCAGACTGAAGGCGCCTTATCGCAACGGCGACATCGTGGATGGCACAGAATCCTTCGCCGTGACCTGGATAAGCATGATGGAAGCCGCCGCCGAGATTACAACCGAAACCATCTCGCAGCGCGGACTGCGCCGCGAGGATTGTGCCGCCTGCGGCGAGCCAGACGGCCTCGACGAATTCCTGCGAATACGGCACCTCGAGCCTCATCTGTTCGCTGGCGGTCAGCGTGCCAGTCTTCAGCTTGCGCGCCCAATCTGCCGTATGGACGCGGAGGATGTCCTCATCGGTGGCAGGAGGGGGCCGCAGAAAGTCTTTTTCCATGGCGATTCCCTCGTGCCGGAGCATTTCCGCGATGAGACGAAACTTCTGCGACGGAAAGACATGTGGGCCAAGATTAAGATCGTAACGTTCGTGGAAAACCAGCTTGAAGGGCAACATGGCGAGCGCCGCGGCTAGTTTTCGCGCTCGAGGATGAAATCCGGCAGCGTAAGGAGAGCGCGCGCATAATCAGAATCAACGCGGCCATCGACGCAGGCCTTGGCACGGCGCGCGTAATCGTGCGCAAGGGTGCGAGCGCGATCGAGCGCGCCAGAGTCACGCACGAGTGAAACGATGGTCTCCGGCCGAACGGAATTAAATTCTTTTTCCTCCAGAACGCGGGCGATCAGCTCACGCGCTTCGCGGTGGCCGTTCTCCATTGCATAGATGAGAGGCAGCGTGACCTTGCCTTCTTTCAAATCGCTGAGGACAGGCTTGCCCAACTGTTCGGATGAGGCCGTGAAATCAAGGAGATCGTCGACGAGTTGGAATGCCAGGCCGGCGTAACGCCCGTAATCCGCCAGTGCTTCTTCCTCCGTCCCTTCGAGGCCGCCAAGAACTCCACCGAGGCGCGCGCAGCCGCTGAACAGGCAGGCGGTCTTGTAGGTCGCAAGCCGGAGTGCATCTTCTTCGGTCACATCGATGCGGCCGATCTTGGCAAGCTGAATGAGTTCGCCTTCGACCATTTTCTGCGTGAGGTCGATGAGAATGTCCAGAATGCGGAAGTTGCGCTCCTCCAAAGCCATTTGAAACGATTGCATGTAGAGCCAGTCACCCGCGAGAACGCTGCGGTGATTTCCCCAGCGTGAATTCGCCGAGGGTCGGCCACGGCGCGTGTCCGCGCTGTCGATTACGTCGTCATGAATCAGCGTGGCGCTGTGGAGAAGTTCGACAACAGCGGCGAGGCGGATCGCACCTGGCGCACGCTTGCCCGCGTAACTCGCGGAAAGAAGCAGAAGCGCGGGACGCAAACGCTTTCCACCACCGCCCAAAAGATAGCTGGTGATCTCCGAAACCGGCTCGAAGGCGGCTGCGGTTTGTCGCGAGAGTTCCTGCTCGACCAGGACGAGGTCGTCGCGGACGAGATCGAAAATCTCTTTAGCCGTCAGAAGTGGGATGGCCTTCCTCCTGGCCTGCATCAAATTTCTTGTGACCTCGAGGCTGTCAACTCACCGGTTCCCGTCGGCCCCTGAGGCTGCCGGTTTTGTGAGATGGAAGAAACGCCGGAAATTCGCTGCCGTGGTTGCGGCGACTTCTTCCGGCGGTAAGTTTCTCACACTCGCCAGCGTGCGCGCTACCTCCGCCACGTAGGCGGGCTCGTTCCTCTTGCCGCGGTACGGCTGCGGCGCGAGGTACGGCGCGTCCGTTTCAATCAAAAGATTATCGAGCGGCAAAGCTTTCGCAATGTCCCGAAGATTCTGCGCCTTCGGATAAGTCGAATTCCCCGCAAATGAAATCAGAAAGCCCATCTCGATGCCGCGCTTGGCATCTTCGAGGGTGCTGCTGAAACAATGCAGAATGCCGGCGAGACCACTCGATCTCCAGTCTTCTTCGATAAGGTTGAGGCAGTCAGACCAAGCCTCGCGGCAATGGATGATGATGGGCAGCTTGGCATTGCGCGCGAGGGCCATTTGCTCGCGGAACACGCGTTGTTGAACATGGCGCGGAGAGTGATCGTAGAAGTAGTCCAGGCCAATCTCACCCCAAGCGATCACGCGGGGATGCTTGGCGAGAGTCGCAAGCTTATCGAGATGTGGCTGCCTGACTTGTTCCGCCTCGTGCGGGTGAATGCCCACTGTCGCATAAATCCAGTCGTGCTGTTCGGCGAAGGATAGCGCGGAATCTAGCTTCTCCGGGCCGGGCCCCGTGCCGATGGCCAGCAACGCGGTCACTCCGGCAGCGCGGGCGCGTTCGAGCATGGCGTCGCGGTCTTCGTCGAACTGCGGGAAATCGATGTGCGCGTGAGAGTCGATAAGTTCCATGGATCGCTAATACTTGTTGCTCCTGTTGCACAGCCAATCCCGGCTGTGCGGGTCAGCCGTGCCCTAGCTCAGGAGCACGGGCAATTTTGCCTGCGCCACAAAAGTCACCCCTACTTCAAACGCGAGCCGACTTCGACATCCTCTAGAAAACCAGCGAGGACTGGACGGCCCTCGGGGCCGACGGCGGCGGCGATGATCATGCCGTTGGACTCGACGCCACGCAGCTTGCGCGGTGCGAGATTCACGACCACAGCGACCTTGCGGCCGATGAGTGTCTCCGGTTCGTAATACTGCGCGATTCCGGCGCAGACTTGCCGTATCTCGGTCCCGATATCAACGGTGATCTTGAGCAGCTTGTCGGCGCCGACGATGCGCTCGGCGGTCTTAATCTGCCCCACGCGCATCTCCACTTTTGTGAAATCTTCGATGCCGATCTTTTCAGCCGCCGCAGGTGTGGCCGCAGCCGCGCTGCCGGCACTGGCAGGCGTGCTGACCGGCGCACTTGCGGCTGTAGGTGCCGGTTGTTTCTGTGCCTCGTTTTCCATCGCTATCATCCTCTCGATTGCTTCTGCTTTCTCGATCCTTGGGAAAACAGCCTCGATCTTCCCGACGCGCGCACTGGCGATTGGTGGCCAGTCGATATGGATATCCAGGCTTCCCAGATCATCCGTTTGGCCCATCTGCTTCCAGATTCGTTGCGTCGCATTGGGTATCACGGGGTGAGCCAGAATCACGGCTTCACGAAGCGCCTGATAGGCCGTATACATAGTCGTGACGAATTGATCGTAGCTTCCCGGACTTTTGACGAGCACCCAAGGCTTCGTCTCGACGAGATACTTGTCCACGTCCGCTATAAGACGCCAGATGGCCTCTAAAGCTCTCGAGAACTCTAGACGGTCGTAATGCTGACAAGCTTGTCCGATGGTTTCCTTCCTCAACTCGTTAATTCGCTCGTCTCTCGAATCCTCAGCCGCGGAAGGCTTTGCTGGAGCGTTGCCCATCAAGTGTTGCTCAATCAGTGTGAGGACGCGGCTGGCGAGGTTGCCGAGGCCGTTGGCGAGATCGGCGTTGTAGCGCGTCACCAGGGCGTCATGGCTGAAGTTGCCATCCTGACCAAAAACGGTTTCGCGCAGAAGGTAATAGCGCAGCGCGTCAATACCCAGGACCTTGACGATGGGCCGCGGACGAACCACGTTGCCAAGCGACTTGCTCATCTTGGTGCTGTCCATCAACAGCCAGCCGTGTGCCCAGATCTGCTTCGGCAGCGGCAGACCCGCGGCCATCAAGAACGCGGGCCAAAAGACGGCGTGAAAACGGATGATCTCTTTTCCGACCAGATGAACATCGGCGGGCCAGAATCCGCGGCTCTCGTAGTCCGGTCCGCCGACGGCGCTCAGATAAGCGGTCAGCGCATCAAACCAAACGTAAAAGACGTGACGTTCCTCGCCGGGCACGGGAATTCCCCAGCGAATGGAAGTCCGCGTGATGCTCAGATCTTTCAGGCCGCCCTCGACGAAGCTGAGCACCTCGTTGCGGCGGGACTCGGGCTGGATAAATTCCGGATGGCTGGCGTACCAGTTGAGTAGCGGCTTCTGAAAGGCCGAAAGCTTGAAAAAATAGTTTTCCTCGGTAACGGTTTCCGTCGGACGCCCGCAATCCGGGCAATTTTCGCCTGGTTGCACGTCCACATAGGCGTTGTCATGCACGCAGTATTGTCCCGTGTAGTGGCCGGCATAGACGTACCCGTTCTCGCGGCACTTGCGGAAAAGCCACTGCACGGTGTGCGCGTGCTGAAGGTCTGTCGTGCGGATAAATTCGTCACCCTGGATGCCCAATTCATCCCAAAGGGCGCGCCACTCCGCGGCCATCCGGGCGACAAATTCCGATTCCGGCACACCAGCTTTGCGCGCGGAGCGCTCGACGTTGACGCCATGCTCGTCCGTGCCGGTGGTCATCACGACGTCGTAGCCGAGCATGCGCTTATAGCGGCGGATGGTGTCGCATACGATCGTGGAGTACGTGTGACCAATGTGCGGCAGGCCGTTCGTGTAGTAGATCGGCGTGGTGATGTAGAATTTTGGTTTTTGAGCCATTTTCAGTCGTCTGTTTTCAGTTTTCGGTACTCAGTACTCGTTGCCTTCTAGCCACGTAAGAATTTAGCCCAGCTATGCCGGGGCCAACTCTCGTGTAGGGGCGCAGCACTGCTGCGCTCCAGCTCGGCAAGATCAAGGATTCGAGCTGTCGCGATCTGTTTCGTAACACCGCAGCGCTTCCGCGATGACGCGCTGCAGCGGTACGTTTTTTTCGACGGCCAGCTTGCGGCAATCGTCATATTCGGGCGCGACGTGCAGGATGCGCCCGTTTACTCGCGAGATTTTGACCCGAACGTCGCCGAAACTTGTGGTGACGCTGACCAATTCGCGTGGCAGTGCACGCCGCTGCGCCCGGTAGGTGCGCGCGCCGAAAGTCGTCGTTTCCGCGAAGATGAGCGACATGAGCGCGTTCGTGTCCTCCGGTTTGCACAGAACCGTCAGCAGCGTGCCGGGGCGGTTCTTTTTCATTTGCACGGGTGTGGTGTACACATCAAGCGCACCAGCGCCCAGCGCTTTTTCCAGGAAATAGCCGTAAATCTGCGGATTCATGTCATCGAGATTCGCTTCGATCACCGCAATCTCTTCGTCGAAACCGGGAACTGCCTTCTCTGTGGCCTCACCAATCATAATTCGCACTACATTAGGCTGGCCTTCCAAGTCGGCCGTACCCGCGCCGTAGCCGATCGCAGAGACGCTCATGGCGGGTTGCGGACCAAACGTGTCGCACAGTGTTGCAACCATGGCAGCGCCGGTGGGCGTCACGAGTTCCTTTTGTACTCCGTTCGAGTAAGTTGGCTTCCCCCGGAGTAAATTGGCCGTCGCGGGCGCGGGAACAGGAAGAATGCCGTGCGCCATCTTGGCCGTGCCCCCGCCGACGTTCAGAGGCGAGCAAGCGAAGCGCTCGATGCCCAGCGCTCCGAAACCAATACAGGCTCCGACGATATCCACGATGGCGTCCACTGCACCGACTTCGTGGAAATGAATTTTTTCAATGGGCACATCGTGGACGCGCGCCTCCGCTTCGCCGAGCTTCTGGAAAATGGCGGCCGCGCGATCACGCACCTGTGGTGCAAGCTGCGATTTCTGCAAGATTTCCAGAATCGCGCTGAGCGAGCGATGCTTCTGCTGGTCCGCGCTCTTGACCTTGACGTAGGTCGCCGCCATGCCGTTCTTCCAGACTTTTTCGGCGGAGAGCTCCCAGCCAGGCACCTGGAGGCCGCGCAGTTCTGCGCGGAGACGCTCGACGTCGCACCCGGCATCGACCAGCGCGCCGAGCGCCATATCTCCGCTGATGCCCGAAAAACAGTCAAAATACGCAAGTTTCATGGGAACCGCCGCCGCGCGGTGAGGCTAAGGCCGCAGAAAATGTGTCCGCCGGGAGCAGATTGATACTATCGGCGTAAGCAAAGCGTGTCAAACGGATGCAGTTGGAGCAGCGAGGGAGGTACCCTAGCTTTGACCGCGTGTAGTGGGCTCTCTATACTGATGGGCTTTGAGATTGATGCGGAGAGGACTGAGGACACGTGTATCAGGTACTGACGAATCGGTTGCGCGAGGCGCTGGCTGCGCACATACGAGAAAAGTATGGCGTCGAGTTAGCGGTTGTGCTGGAGCGGCCGCCGAAGATCGAGCTAGGTGAAGCGGCATCGCCGGTATGTTTCGAGTTGGCGAAGCGGCTGAAGCGGGCGCCGCGACAGATCGCGCAGGAGATTGCCGCTAGTCTGGTCCCCGGGCTAGGGATCGCGAAAATGGAGCTGGCAGGCGCGGGCTATCTGAACGCATTTTTCGACCGGGCGGCATTCTGGAGCAGCGTGCGTCAGGAAGCGGCCGGTGGCAGAGCGGAGCACAAGCCGGAAAAGATCATCGTCGAACATACGAGCATCAATCCGAACAAGGCCGCGCACATCGGGCATGTGCGAAATGCAGTTCTGGGCGACACGCTGACCAGAACGCTGCGGTACGCTGGCTATAACGTGCAGGTGCAAAACTATATCGACAATACTGGCGTGCAGGTCGCGGACGTGGTCATCGGGTTTCTGCACATGGAAAAGCGAACCCCGATCGGCGTGAAGATGCTCGCGATGGAGCCACGGTTCGACTATTACTGCTGGGATTTGTATGCGAAGGCCACGCACTTTTTTGAAGAAGACAAGGCGCGCGCGGCAACATTGCGGGGCGAAACACTTCGAGCCATTGAGGAAGACCGTGGCGAGGACGCGGAAGTGGCGCAGGCCGTAGCGGACGCGATTGTTACTTGCCATTTGCGAACGATGGCGCGGCTCGGAATCGCATACGAACTGTTGGCCCGGGAAAGCGAAATCCTGCACTTGAAGTTCTGGGATGCGGCGTTTGCGAAGTTAAAAGAATCGGGCGCGATTCAATTGGCGACCAGCGGGAAGATGGCCGGCTGCTGGATTATGCCGTGGAATCAAGACGCAGGGAGGAGCAGCGAAGAAGAAGGCGAAGCGGGCGAAGACGACGACTCACAAGACAAGATCATCGTGCGTTCGAACGGCACGGTGACGTACGTCGGCAAAGACATTGCCTATCAGCTCTGGAAATTTGGGCTGCTCGGCAAGGATTTTCATTATGCGAAGCGGAAGGGTGCGCCGGAAGGCCAAGTTGTTTGGGCCACAACGAGCGGCAAGGATGATCCCGCGGCGCCACACTTCGGCGAGGCGGCGTCGACGGTTTACAACGTCATCGATGCGCGACAATCGTATTTGCAGGATGTGGTTGCGGAGGGCCTGCGGCGGCTGGGGCACGAAGAGGCGGCGCGGAATTCGATTCATTTTGCTTACGAGATCGTGGCGTTGACGCCGCGCTGCGCGGCAGAAATGGGCTACGACCTTTCACCCGAAGAAGCGAAAAAACCGTATGTCGAAGTGAGCGGGCGCAAAGGGTTTGGCGTGAAGGCAGACGATTTGCTCGACAAGCTGGAGGTGGCAACGCTGTCGGAAGTGCGGCTGCGGCATCCGGACATGAGTGCGATGGAGCAAGAGAAAACCGCGCATGCCATCGCAGTGGGTGCGTTGCGCTTCTTCCTGCTGAAATTTACGCGCAACGCGATC
Source organism: Candidatus Acidiferrum sp. (assembly GCA_035544995.1). Classification (GTDB taxonomy): domain Bacteria; phylum Acidobacteriota; class Terriglobia; order Acidiferrales; family UBA7541; genus Acidiferrum. Next base: position 142,012 of record DASZZI010000064.1, on the reverse strand, counting down.
ATCGCGTTCGATTTCAAGGATGCGATGAGTTTCGAGGGAGAAACCGGGCCGTATTGCCAGTACGCGGTGGTGCGCATCCGCGGGATACGACGCAAAGGCGCAGAAGCAGCAGCGACGACCGTCGAAGTCACGCAAGAGACGGTCGCCTCGTTGCTTGCTGTGCCGGAGGGCAATGGATTATGGGAAGTTTTGCTCCTAGCAGGTTCACTGGATGGCGCGGTGGATGCGGCGATCGGTGCGCAGGAGCCGGCGTTTTTGGCGAAGTACGCGTTTCAACTGGCGCAGGCGTTCAATAATTTTTATCACAAGCACCATATTTTGTCGGAAACCGACGAACAAAAGCGGGCGTTTTTGTTGCGGTTGACGGAACTCGTTGAAGCGCAGCTTGTGCGATCACTCTCGCTGTTGGGTATTGAAGCACCCGAAAAGATGTGAGCGGATCAGCTGGGGTTTCGGTCCTTGTTCTTGCCACCAAAGGGCGTTTGAATTTTGCTTTTTGGCGGCAATGGCCAACCGCCCGCGCGTTTCGCTCGCAAATAGAAGAGACCGGCTACTGTTGCGAAGCTTAGAAGCACAATGAGGAGATGTTTCATCCTGCCGCACCTGCGGTCTTCCGCTCCTGACTCGTTACCGAAGGTCAGTAGGACATAACCAGGTGGACGAGGGTGCGGAGGGCGACGCCGGTGGGGCCTTTGGCGAGCCAGGCTTTCTGATCGTCGTTCCAGGCGGTGCCGGCGATGTCCAGATGGATCCACGGTGAGTCGCCGGTGAATTCCTTGATGAACATCGCGCCGGTTATGGCGCCGCCGCCTTTGCCGCTGCCGATGTTCTGAATATCGGCGACGCTGCCCTTGATGAATTCGCGATATTCGTCGTCCACCGGCATCTGCCACATTTTTTCGCCGGCGGCTTTCGAACTGGTGAGGAGTTTGTCCGTAAAGGCTTGCTCGGATCCGAAGACGCCGACGTTGATATTTGCCAGCGCGACGACGATTGCTCCGGTCAGCGTGGCGGCATCGATAAGGTGTGTGGCGCCGAGTTGCTTTGCGTATGTGATGCCATCGGCAAGGATCAGGCGTCCTTCGGCGTCGGTATTCAGAACTTCGATGGTCTTGCCGGACATGGCGACCTGAATATCGCCGGGTTTTTGCGCCCCCCCACCCGGCATGTTTTCCGTTGAGGGCACGACGCAGATCACTTTGACGTTGGGCTTCAAGGCCGCGAGAGCGCGCATCACACCGAGCATCGTGGCGCCGCCAGCCATGTCGTACTTCATTTTTTCCATGCCATCGGCGGGCTTGATGGAGATGCCGCCAGTGTCAAAGGTGACGGCTTTGCCGATCAGGCCGATGATCGGCGCGCCCGGCATGGGATTCGCGGGCGTATAGGTTACGACCATCATGCGCGGCGGCTCAATGCTGCCCTGGGCGACGCTGAGGAGAGCGCCCATTTTCAACTCGGCAATTTTACTTTCATCAAGGATTTCAACAGTCAGTCCGGCTTCCTTTGCCATGGCTTCCGCTTTTTCCGCCAGGATTCTCGGTGTGAGCTTGTTGGAAGGTTCGTTTACAAGGTCGCGGGTGAAATTCTGCGCATCGGCAATGATGCGTCCACGGGCCAAGCCTCTTTCGCCAGCGCCGCGCTCAATATCGGCATAGCCTGCCAGCAAAACGCTATCGACGGATTTGCCGTTCTTTTTCTCGGTCTTGTACTTGTCCGATTCGAAATTTGCGGCTAGAGCCCCTTCGGCGACCACTTGGGCCGACTCTTCCGTGGCATCGTTTTCGCGCACCAGGAAACCGAAGTGCTTGATGGACCTCGCTTTGAGATAACGCAGCGCCGCACCGGCCACCTTTCGAAGGGTCGCACTGTTGAATTGCTCGCGCTTACCCGCTCCGACGAGGAGGAGTCGCGCAGCTTTCAACCCCGACGGTGCGTGCACCAGGGTGAATTCCAGCATCTTGCCGGTCAGCTCTCCGCTTTTGGAGAGTTTTCCCAGCAAGCCATTCGCGGCCTGATCCATCTCGGCGATGCGGCCCTGGACCGGGTCCGCTTCTTCGAACACATACGTTACGAGCGCTTCGGTATCGAGTGCTGCGTACGGACTGGTTACCAGCGTGATCTGCATAGTGGCTCTATCGCCTCCGGTTGCGATACATGGCTTCTTCTGCTTCCCTGCGGGCTTCCTTGGTGCGTTCGTCCTGGCGGCGGTCCCACTGTTTCTTGCCTTGTGCCAGGGCGATCTCGCACTTTGCGAGGCCATTGCGAAAGTAGATTCGCAGGGGAATAACGGTCAAACCTTTGGCCTGGGTGCGGCCGGCCAGCTTGTAGATTTCATTTTTGTGGAGCAAGAGCTTGCGCGAACCGAGCGGCTCGTGGTTCCAAGGACCGCCCGGCAAGTATTGCGCAATGTGTGCGTTTACGAGCCAAGCGCCAGTGGGCTTAAATTCGACAAAAGCGTCGCGAATGTTCGCCTTTCCTTCGCGCAATGCCTTGACTTCCGTGCCGTGGAGGACCAGCCCTGCCTCATGCTTCTCGAGGATATGGTAGTTATACGAGGCCGCGCGGTTTTGCGCCACGATCATCTCGTTCGGCTTCTCGGGCTTTTTCGCAGGTTTGGCCACGAGTTCCCATCATACATAAATGCAGGGCTAAATCTTAGCGACAGGGGTTATTTCGATGCAAGGCAGCCAACCTTCCCTATGCTTGCCCGGCCTCTAACACGATGTTAGACTGCGTCAGTATCATGTCGGGATCGCGGAGAGTCCATGCGCCGGTATGGAACGCTGATTGTTTGTGTCGGTTTCGGGTTGCTCTCTGCGGGCTGCCCAAAGGGCCAACCCGACTACATCCAGGGGCGCAAGGCCGAAACTCTCCAGGACTACGACTCCGCGTTCGATTATTACCTGAAAGCCCTCAAAGCCGATCCAAACAACGCCAGCTTCAAGATCAAGCTGAACCAGATGCGCTTCGAGGCAGGCGCGCTACACGTGAAACAAGGCGTAAAGTTGCGCGACAATGGCGATCTCCAGGGCGCCGTCGCGCAATTCCAACGGGCACAGGTGATCGACCCTTCGAGCCCGGTCGCCGACCAGGAGTTGCATAAGACCCTGGAGATGCTCGCGGAGAAGAACCGCGCCACGGACGCCGCTGCCGAACCCCCACCAGACCCAAATGAACAGCAGTTGGCTTCGAAGCCGCCGGAGATCAAGCCGCTTTCCCGCGCTCCTATCAATCTGAAGATGTCGAATGACGCAAAGATTGTCTTCGACACGATTGGGAAGCTCGCGGGTCTGACAGTGATCTATGACCCCGACTTCCCCGCTCGGCGGATCACGACCGAGTTGAACAACGTCACGCTAGAACAGGCATTGGAGATCATTGCGCTGGAGAGCAAGTCGTTTTGGAAGCCGGTGACGGAAAATATCATTATGGTAATTCCGGACCAGCCACAAAAGCGGCGCGATTACGAAGAGCAGCTGGTGAAAACCTTTTATCTTTCGAACACCGTACAGCCTCAGGATCTGACGGAAATTGTGACCGGCCTGCGGCAGTTGCTCGATTTGAAGCGCATTCAGCAGCTCAATTCACAGAATGCCATCATCGTGCGCGATAGCCCCGACAAGCTGGCTCTGGCGGAGAAAATGATTCGGGACATTGATAAGGCCAAACCGGAGGTCGTGATCCAGGTCGAAGTGCTGGAGGCGAGAACCGATCGTTTGCGCGATTTGGGAGTTTTGCCCGGGCAACACGCCTCCATCAGCGTCATCCCGCCGGGGAGTACATCGCCAACGCCCACCACCGGCGGAACTAGCACTGCCAGTAATACCGCCTTGACTCTCAACCAACTCAGGCATCTGACCGGCGCCGATTACAGCGTGACGCTGCCGAGCTTTACGGCCAATGCGATTTTGACCGATACATCGACTAGAATTATTCAAAATCCCGAAATTCGATCGGTGGACGGCCAGATTGCAAAGCTTCGCATCGGCGACAAAATCCCGATTGCAACCGGCAGCTTTCAGGCAGGGGTGGGAGTCGGCGGGGTGGGCGGCGTGGGCTCGGTCAGCCCGCTGGTGAATACCCAGTTTCAATACTTGGACGTCGGAGTCAACATCGACATCACCCCGCGCGTGCATCCGAATCATGAAATCAGCCTGAAGGTGAAGGTGGAAGTCTCTTCCCACACCGGCGACGCAACCATCGGTGGAATTACCCAGCCCATTATCAGCCAGCGCGTCATCGAGCATGACATTCGCCTGAAGGAAGGCGAGGTTAACATTCTCGGCGGGCTGATCCAGCGGACGGATTCGAAAACGCTGAGTGGCTGGCCGGGTCTCGCAAAAATGCCGCTTCTGCATTATCTCTTCGCCGATAATCAGAGCGATCACCAGGAAGACGAAGTATTAATCGTAATGATCCCTCGGATCGTGCGCATTCCGGAATGGACGAAAGCTAACTTGCGATCAGTCGCCTCGGGTTCCGACCAGAACATCCAAGTGAGGCGCGAAAGTGAGATCCGTGCGCCCGCCACACCACCTGCGCCCACGCAGCTGACGCCGGCGAATCCGGCATCCAATCCCGCGCCCTCTGGTGCGGTGAATCCCCAGCAGGGATCGGCGGCACGGCTACGATTCGAGCCACAAGCGTTGACGCTAAAGGCCGGCCAATCGGCGACGATCGGCGTGGTGGTCGATAACGTGAATGACCTGTTCTCGATCCCCCTGCTATTGCAGTACAACCCGGCGGTGATCAGCGTGGAAGAGGTGGAACACGGGACCTTCCTCTCCGGAGGCACGCAAGAGATCGCCATCGTATATCGGGCGGATAAGGAGCACGGTCAGGCGATTATTTCGGCAACGCGCCAGCCCAACACTTCGGGCGTGAATGGCAGCGGTACGCTGATGGGCATCGTGATCAAAGCACTGGCACCGGGTTCATCGAATTTGTCGATCGTGCAGGTCAACGCGAAAGATTCGCAGCAAAGGCCGATTGCGCTGGTTACCAGCGAGGCAACGCTGCAAGTTCAGCCGTAGTCCAACTTAGAGACCCATGTCGAAGAAGCTCTCCATCCCCCGGCGGCGGCTCTCTTTCGAAGCGGGCATGACGCTTCTGGAGCTGATCATTGCCTGCTCTATCCTGGTTATTCTGTCTACCGCCGCTCTGCCGGCTGCGCGGTTCAGTATCATGCACAGGAAAGAGGTGGAGTTGCACCGCGATCTCCGCGAGATGCGGGATGCGATCGACCGGTATAAGGACCTGGCGGACCGCAACCTGATCCGCGTGGAAGTCGGAAGTGAAGGCTATCCTCCGGACCTGGAGACTCTGGTAAAGGGCGTGCAATTGGGTGCCAGCAGCGACCGGAAGATTCGATTCCTGCGGAGCATACCGGTTGACCCCATGACGGGCCATGCGGAATGGGGACTACGCGCCGTGCAAGACGACCCCGATTCGACGAGTTGGGGCGGCAAGAATGTATTCGACGTTTACTCGAAGTCGCAAGCCACGGCTTCTGATGGCACGCATTACGCTGACTGGTAAGCGGAGCAAGGGCTAGTCGTCATGAATCTTCTGCGACGAAACAATCGAACGGCACACCGCGGGCGCCGCTGCGTGGCGGGATTCACGCTCATTGAATTGATGATCGTGATGAGCATTATCTTCATCCTCCTGGGAATCGCGGCGATGCGCTATGACAAATCCGTTCTGCGCGCGCACGAAGCAGTATTGCATCAGGATTTGCAGGCTCTACGCCAGGCGATTGACAACTACACGCTCGACAAGGAAGCGGCGCCACAATCGCTCGAAGATCTCGAGAGTGCGGGCTATCTTCACTTTGTTCCTACCGACCCCATCACGCACGCGAAAGACTGGCGCCTCGAATTCAAAGATGTGGTCTTGAGCCCGGAGCAGTCCGGCACCGGGGTGACGGACGTGCATTCCAACTCCGATCAGGTCTCCCCATTCGAAGCGACGCCCTACAGCAGTTGGTAGCCGCTCCCTGCCCGCGGAATTATCATTGCGCACCGTTTCGGGTAAATTTGACGGAACCCCGCACGTCCGATATAGTGATTGTGCGGGGTGGAGCAGCCTGGTAGCTCGTCGGGCTCATAACCCGAAGGTCGTCAGTTCAAATCTGACCCCCGCAACCAATTCGAGATTCACGGGCCGGGCACAGGCGTCCGGCCTTCTTGTTTTCCCAAGATCGACGCGGGGTTATGGGCCACGAGTCGGACTGTCATTTCTCTTGTCGGCCAGCGCTGCAGGCCTGGGCCGAAGGTCGTCAGTTCAAATCTGACCTCCGCCAGCTGTATGTCCTCGGTCTGAATCGAACAAAAGATGTCGGCCGGAAATGGAAAGGCCCTATGAAAGGGCAACCCGGTGTACAATGCCGCGCGTTTGGGATGTCAAACGGAAATCCCGTTTCAGACAAACGGAAAAGAACCGGCTGGGAATCAGATGGTTTGGTCCGCTTGCGGGGAAGCCTCACCGCTCCAGGCATCCGATCTTGGTTGGGACGATCTAGCAAGAGTGAGAATCTTCGTTCAAGAGGAGCGCTTTCGTTGCCTTGCCACGCGCTCAAATTTGGTAGCAAGAAGCTTCGCTGAATGAGGATGAGCTGAGAGAATCGGCAGAGGAGGAAAACAAGGATGGTTCCTGCAACGGACAAACACTATACCGCGCGAATCATTGAGCGGCGGGATTTTTCGGAAGACTTGTGGCTGATTCGTGTGGACCCGGGAGGGCCATTCCAGTTTAAGGCCGGACAATATGCAACGCTCGGCGTTGATCACGCCGACCAGCGTATCGAGCGGGCGTACTCCATCGTGTCCTCGCCGTATGAACAAGCGCTCGAATTTTTCATCGAGCTGGTGCCGCAGGGCGCGCTGACGCCCCATCTCTACAAACTGCAGAAGGGCGACACCATGCTGTGCCGCAAGATCTCTAAGGGTCGATTTACTCTCGATTTGAAAAGTGGACGGACGAACCACCTGCTGCTCGCAACCGTTACCGGCATTGCGCCCTTTGTGAGCTATGTCCGGACGCTCTATAAGGATTGGAAGAATGGGGGCACCCCCATGCCTGGGAACCACAAGCTCTACTGCCTGCAGGGGGGCAGCCGTTCGTGGGAGTTCGGGTATCGCGAGGAGCTGGAGCGCTTCGCCGCCGAGGTGCCCTGGTTCAAATATGTGGCGACGATTAGCCGCCCGTGGGAAGACGCCGCCTGGAAAGGCGAGACCGGCCGCGTCGATGATCTCGTCCGCGAGTACGTTGCAGAGTGGGGACTCAAGCCTGCGGATACCACTGGCTATCTCTGCGGCCATCCCAGCATGTGTGAAAACGGGCAAGGCATCTTGCAGCGTGCTGGCTGGCAGAAGGGCTCCATGTTCGAGGAGGTTTACTTCATACCGGGGAAAGAAACGGCAGCCGAGTAGGGCGGCTTAAACTCGCCTCGTGAATTGTTGGTCAGGCGCGCTTTGCACAATCGGTGTACAATGCCGCCCGGCCAGAATTCCAAATCGGACATCGGGTTCAGTTCCGCAGAATCGGAGGAAGGTTCATGATCGTCGGAGTTCCGCGAGAGAGCTTTCCGGGGGAGCGGCGCGTTGCGCTGGTGCCCGCGGTGATCCCCAACCTGGCGAAAGCAGGCCTCGAAGTCGTGGTGGAAGCGGGAGCGGGCGTCGAAGCCGGCTACCCCGACGCCGACTTCGCTGCCAAAGGCGCGAAAATTCTTCCGCAGCGTGCCGAGGTTTTCCGCGCCGCCGATATTATCGTTCAGGTGCTCTGCTACGGCTCGAACGACCGCACCGGCAAGGCCGATGTTCCGCTTTTCAAGCGTGATCAAGTGCTTGTCGGATTCCTGCGGCCGCTGGGCTCGGCGGAATCCATCCAGGAGATCGCTGGCAAAGGCGTCACCTCGTTCTCGGTGGAATTGATGCCGCGCACCACCCGCGCGCAGAGCATGGACGCGCTTTCCTCCATGGCCACCATGTCCGGATACAAAGCAGTGCTGATTGCCGCCGATACGCTGCCGAAGTTTTTCCCCATGCTGACCACCGCTGCAGGAACAATTACGCCGGCGCGGGTGCTGATCCTTGGCTGCGGCGTCGCCGGACTGCAAGCCATCGCTACGGCGCGCAGGCTCGGCGCAGTGGTGTCCGCGTACGATTTGCGGCCTGCCGTGAAAGAGCAAGTGCACAGCCTCGGCGCGCGCTTCGTCGAGCTGCCCATCGAAGCCAAAGACGCGCAGGACGCCCGCGGCTACGCAACAGCGCAGGGCGAAGACTTTTACCGCCGGCAACGCGAACTCCTCGGAAAAGTCATCGCGGAAAGCGACGTGGTGATTACCGCCGCCGTAATCCCCGGCAAGAAATCTCCCGTCCTGGTGACCAAGGAAATGGTCGCGGGAATGGCGCCAGGTTCGGTGCTCGTCGATCTGGCCGCCGAGCGCGGCGGCAACTGCGAGCTCACGCGTGCGGGAGAAAAAATCGTCGCGCACGGCGTTACCCTCATCGGCTGGTTCAACCTCGCGAGCACGGTGCCGTACCACGCCAGCCAGATGTACGCCCGCAACCTCACCGCGTTCCTTCTCCATCTGGTGAAAGATGGAAAACTGCAGCTCGATACCAGCGATGAAATCATCCGCGACACGCTGCTCACGCACGGCGGCGAAGTGGTGAACGCCAGGCTCCGCGAATTTTTCTCCCTGCCGGCCTTAGCGACCAAGGAGGGTGCATAAACATGAAGCTGGACCTGCTTACCGGCCTGTACGTTTTCATGCTGGCGGCGTTTATCGGATTCGAGGTGATCCGCCGCGTCTCTCCATTGCTGCACACGCCGCTGATGTCGCTGACCAACGCGCTGGACGCTATCGCCGTGGTGGGCGCAATCATTCTGGTAGGCGAGCACAAGAGCAACCTTGCGGTGATTCTCGGCACTATCGCCATTGTCGCGGCCACCAGCAACGTGGTGGGCGGATTCATCATCACCGATCGCATGATCAGAATGTTCAAATCCAGCGGGCCGAAAAAACCATGACCAACTTTATCGGCACCGACACCCTCATCGAGATCATTTACCTCATCGCCACGGTGCTGTTCGTTCTCGCGCTGAAGTGGTTGAGCTCCCCGGCCAGCGCCCGGCGCGGCGTGTTTGCTGGCGAGTTGGGCATGCTGCTGGCGGTTGCTGGAACGCTGTTCCACCACGGCATCGTGGACTACAAGTGGATTGTCATCGCGCTGGTCCTCGGCACCATCATCGGCGTGCCGCTCGGCAACGTGCAGATGACCGCGGTACCGCAGCGGACCGCGCTGAGCCACGCCTTCGGCGCGCTGTGCGTTACGCTGGTGGGCACGGCGGAGTTTTATCTTCGCGCGCCCGATATTCCGCCCTTCATGATGGCTGTGCTCTCCATGGAAGTGATTCTCGGCTCGCTGACCTTCACCGGCAGTTTGATGGCCGCCGGCAAGCTGCAGGAAATCCTGCCGCAGCGGCCCATCACCTATCAAGGACAGAACTTCGTCAACCTGGGACTCCTGAGCGCGGCGATGATCGTTGCTGGCGTTTTGGTCGTGCATCCCGAACAGATGCGGCTGTTTCCCGCGCTGATTATTATTCCGCTGGTATTTGGCGTGATGCTGATCATTCCCATCGGTGGCGCGGACATGCCCACGGTCATTTCGCTGTTGAACTCCTACGCCGGACTTTCCGCCGCGGCCATGGGATTCGTGCTCAGCAGCAAGCTGTTGATCATCGCTGGCGCCCTCGACGGCTCTTCCGGCTTTATCCTCTCGGTCATCATGTCCAAGGCCATGAATCGCTCGTTCAACAACGTTCTCTTCGGCGGCTTTGGACAAATTCAGACCAGCGCCGCGGGCGCGAAAGAGGAGCGTCCGGTAAAAAGCGCGACGCCGGAAGAAGCTGCCGGAATTCTCGCCGCTGCCAGCAAAGTGGTTATCGTTCCCGGCTACGGCATGGCCGTCGCGCAGGCGCAGCACAAAGTGCGCGAACTCTACGATTCCTTGACCAAGCGCGGCGTGGACGTCACCTTCGGCATTCATCCCGTCGCCGGCCGCATGCCCGGCCACATGAATGTGCTGCTGGCCGAAGCCGACATTCCTTACGACAAGCTGCTGGAGATGGACCTCATCAACGGCGACCTTCCGCAAACCGATGTAGCTCTCGTGATCGGTGCCAATGACGTCACCAATCCCGCCGCTCGCACGGATACCGGCAGCCCCATCTACGGCATGCCTATTCTCGATGTGGACAAGGCGCGCACCGTCATGGTCATCAAGCGCAGCATGGCCGCCGGCTTCGCCGGCATTGATAACCCGCTCTATTATCTCGACAAGACGCTGATGCTCTTCGGCGACGCCAAAAATTTCGTCGGCAACATCGTCCGCGAACTCTCCGGCAGCGACGGCCACGGCTAGTTCTCGGTTGTCAGGGGTCGGAGCTTTAGAGTCCGTATCGCGCTATCGGCCCTCCATCGCCGCTGCGACTCTGCTTATCTCTCATTTTCAAAAATCTAACTACCTCACAAATCAAGCTTTCTACCCAGTTTTGAAACGGCTCTAGTAATCAGCTATTGGTAATACAGGGAGTCATTACCCAGCCCTAGAGTGGTGATTTGGCGCTCTTCCCGATCGCGACCAACATGATCACACTTTTCCTCTGAGCGTGAGGGGAAAAGAACCGGTTCACCTCATCATCGTAAAATGTTAGCCCCGTGGCACCCAAACGCTGGGCGTAAGCGGCAAGATACAATTTGCCGCTAAGGATGCCGGCTTCGAGCTGTACGGCGCGATATCCGCGATTGCCGAAGCGGTGCAATAGTGGTTGCAAGTCAGCCAGGAAGAAGATGTCCACGGCAGCCTCTGCGGGCAACTCCTGCTCCAGCCCCAGATAACCTGCCTGAGCGCGGAAGTTTCCTTCTTTCAGGCATTCCAGCACGCCTCGGTCACGGTGGAATACGTAGGCTCCCGGATTGACGCCTTCGACCGCATTCACGATTAAGTACAGGTCGTTTAGCTGAGCCCCCTGTGGCTCCAGGAAGTCCGCTGGGATACCACGTGTAGCTCGGTCCAGCATGGTAGAGAGCTGCGCCAGGCCGATCGGTATCTGCGCAAACTTGCGGGCGGAGCCGCGTCGAAGGATAACCTGTTCGATTGGATCACGTGCCATTTCCGCATCCGAAAAAGGGTGGAGCGGAACGACCGGCCCCGTTGGCGGCGGCAGTTCACTCAGCGGCGTGCTGCCACGCCACATTTCAACTTCCTCAGCCGAATGGAGCGAAGAAGCAGCGTGCATCTCGCGCATGGCCGGATAGTCAGTCTCGTTTCGAGAAAGCGGAACGCTTTCCAGGTGGAGAGGAGAGAACTCTGCAGCTGATTGCTCCGCGGAGTCTGCGGCATGGCCGAGGGCGACCAGAGAAAATGCGGCTTCACGCTCGGAATCGACATCGAGCAATCGGTTCACCTCTGCGTCCACGAATCCGCAGATCACCTTGGCAGGCATTCCAAGAGCCGTGGCGACGCCCAGCAGATTGCCCAGGAGGGTGCCGTTATCCCAGCCAAAATGGCGATAAGTACGAGCCTGGTATTTCCAGGCATTACGCCAGTAGGTGCAGGTGCAAATGATGGTCAGCGGGGCATGGAGTATTGCTGTTTCGCCCCCGGTAGCCATGCCTAGGACTCCCCGATAGTCTCCGGCTCGCAGTCTGCGCAGGGCGAAATCCGCGGGCGCAAAGTGGTAGACGCCGGCTTCCAGATCCGCAAGATGGCCACACACCACATAGAGCTCGACTTCGTAGAGTGCGCCGGTGCAGGCTGCGGCGCGGAAATATATTTCGCCGCCGGGATGTTTCCGATGCCGAGTGATGCCGGCGGTTAGGTACAGTAATTGCGCCAACGCCTCCAGATCAGGTGCGGCATTAGCCTCCGTGTAGATGCTCTCGGCGATTGCGGAAAGGGCCGCGACGCCCGTTTGGCGTACCTCGCGGGGCAAGGGCAACGGCTCTAGCGCGGCATAAACCTTGAAGGGCAAGGGTTGATTGGCCCAATCCATGAAATGCGGATTGTTACGGATGCTGGCGTAGGAATGCTTGGTAGCGTTGTGGTAGCTCCAGGCAGCTTCAAGATTGCGGTTGTCAGTCATTGGTGCCAGCGACGCCCTGTCACTAGCATATTACCGCCATCTTGAGAGCAGGTCCCAGATGGATCTCAGCGGGTAGCGCTCGAGAAGAGCGAAGGTCACCCGCCATTACATTGCCGCACCAGCGATTTTAAAAGCGGGTCGGTAGGGACGGTGGGGATCGAAAAAGGCCTATCACCAAATCCCGTAAACAGCGACGTTGCAGCCGCTCCTATCGAGACGATTACTACTATTGCTACCAGACAGAAGCATCGATCGAATCGAAGCTCCTAACACCTGGGAACGTCACAGCGGGGCCAAAGACCCCTGCTATTTTTAGAGATGTTCACGTAACTTTCTATTATACTCTCTCCCGTTGATTCTAGCACCCTTGCCAGCATATGATTTTGCACCGTCTTATGACGCAGCAACCTACCAATTCCCGCGGATTCTCATTGGAGCCGACCTTCGCAGGCGATGTCACTGCAGTCGCAACCAGTCTGCCTGAGCTTCCATCCAAACAAGTCATCCGCGAGAACATTTTGTCTACTTTAGATGACATGTTTCACAGTGGAATACAGCTGCTTACTGTCGAGGGCGCGGAAGAGATCGGTAAAACCACTCTACTTGCACAATTCGCGAAAAGACACGCGACTAGGACAATAAGCCTATTTGTCAAACCCACGAGCTGGTTCTCATATGACCTTCAGATTCTCCTCAGGGACATGTGCAATCAAATGCATTTTATCCTGCAAGGAAGAGAGCTAAGAGAAGACGAACAAACAGATGAATCTTATTATCGACAGCTGGTGTTCGGGTTAGCACGACTGGCCGCTCGCAAGAACGCTGACTTTTATTTTGTCGTGGATGGAATTGAAGATGTGCCAGACGAAGCTCAGGCCAAGTCTGCAATCATCGGGTTGTTGCCGGTGGGAGTTCCGCATGTCAAATGTCTGATCGCCACTCGACCGGAATATATTTTCCGGTACTCAAGGGGACGGGTACAACACAAGTCTTATATCCTCTCCGGCTTCGCTCTTGAGGAAACCTTTGCCTATTTTTCCGATTTGCAAATTGATCGGCGGTTTTTCGAAGAACTTTACAAAATTTCAAGTAGAGGGGTTCCAGGACAGATCGCCAGCATCAGGCGCCTACTGGAAGCAGGCACGACTCCCGAATCGTTGCTGAATGAGCTTCCGGAAAAATTACCCAACCTCTTTGATCTTGAATGGAAAACGGTTGATCAGACTAATGAACCCCTGCTGAATCTTCTTGCATTGGCCTCGCAGCCAACGCCCAAGCATTCTGTGGCGGATCTTGCTTTGATCACACGGCAATCGCCTGACCAGGCTCGGCAGTCTCTGGCGGCGCTGGCGTTTGTGCGTCTTCCGAAAACTGATCAAGAAGTTGCGGAATTCGTATCCGATCGTTTCCGACGATATATCGAAGATCGATTACTATCGCGACGCCCTTTGGTCCGACAAATGGCAATCGAGTATTTTCTGCAAAATCCAGAAACGGACAGTGCGTTGGCGCTTCTCCCCACGTATTTAGAGCAAGCAGAAAAACTAGAAGAGCTAGTTGCGTATCTCTCTCCTGAGCACTTCGGCACGATGGTTAACCGCAGCGGGTCCCTTTTGCCGGTACGCCAAAGCGCCACTCTTGGAGTATCGACTGCTTTTCGCCTAGGCCGAGACGGAGACTTGCTACGTTTTGGAGTTCAGAAGGCCGCATTGCAGGAGTTTGACAGATTTTCGACCTTAAGGTCTGAAGTTCGAGCTTGGATGTCGCTCGGGGAATACGCTGAAGCAGTGAGCGTGGCTCAGGCAGCAATCTTGAAACAAGATCGGCTTAGACTCCTAGCTACGATCGCTCGCTTTCAAAAAGAAAATGGCTTGACGCCAAAGCCAGAGCTCTTGGAACAAATTAACCTTCTGTTTGACCAGGTCACTCCGGAGGAGCTTGGGAATGGTGCGGTTCGTCTTGCGTCCGATTTGATGTACTCAAGACCAGATCTTGGAATCAAGTTAGCCGAACGCCTACCTGCTGTAGACGATGAGGATTCTGTCAGTGATTGGACGTTCGCTCGACTTTCGGTCGATGCGCTAGTCAACGCGCAGAAGGACAAGGTCGGGATTGATCCGGTGTCTGAAGCCTTTCGCCGCAGAATCAAAAATCCGCTCGCGCGCCAATTCTCTAGCGCCGTGTCATTCATGCTTGGAACGTACTCGGTCAACGACATCCTGGCTGAAGTTCAAAAACTCTCAACACCTTCCGAAAAGATATTCATGCTTCGGCTTTGGGCGCTGTACACGGACGACAAAGAGAACTCCGCCGACGTAATCGAGCACGCACTCAAGCTAGTGATCAACACGAGTGAATATGCTCCAACCGCAAAAGACCTTCGGGAATTGGCAACTCCGCTCCCCTATATAACGGACAAACCCAAGCTCGAGAAGCTTATCTCGACTTTCGATACTCAGCGAGGCGTTCTCAAAACGCAAGGACCAACCCAAGACTACATACAATTGCAGCTCACGATTGGACAAGCTGAAGCTAAGAACGACCCCGACGCGGCGAGTAAGCGACTACAGGAAGTCTATCTCGAAATCAGAGCGATTAAAGATCTTGAAGTGAGAACAGGTTGCACTGCACGGTTGATGGCCGCTTTGCCTTCAATTGACCCGCAGAGTAAGCTTCAGGATACGTCCATTATTGCGATGCTTGTGGAGGAAGAATTTCAAAAAGAAACCAGTGAACTGCTGGGCTCGACCGCTGAGCATTTGAAGGTTACACAAAGCATGATCGAAGTGTTGGCGACCTCTCTTCCCCACCGGGGACTGGCGCTTGCGGAGTCGCTTAATGCAGAACCTAGGCGCGATAGGGCCAAGTTGGACTTGGTTGAATCAGCGCTGATTCAACCGCTGGAATCGATTCCCTTTAGCTTTCTCAGCAACGTCGTCGATAAAATCGTGGATGTTGACTTGGCTGATAAAGCCATCGAAAGAATCTTGCGCCGCGCCCAAGAATCGAATAGTACAAGCATAAAGACAACGATAAGTGACTTGGTTTCCTTTATTGATAGGTCTTGCAAACTCTCTGATATCGTTCTTCGACGTAAGGCGTGTGGATGGTCGGCAGCTCTCCTGGCCAGGGTCGGGGAGCCCAAGTATGAGGGCTTGAGAGACAAAGTGTTTCAGGTACTAAGATCGACGTGGGAGTCGATGGACGGGGGTGTCGAGAAAATCGATTCAGCTCATAAATTGACGAGTCTACTTGCAAGGGAGGCCCGTTCCGAAGCGTTGTTCTATTTGGAGAAAGGTCAAGAACTCAAGCGCGACCCACAATTGGATTGCGGGCGACCCGTCTATATTTCCACCCTTCGACTTGCTATTCGCGCGTTTTCCGGTTTGTTTGCGAGCCGTTTTGAAACCGCAGATGACTTGGCAAGCATTGCGAGCGCCATTGATCGCATCCCGAGCTTGATCTCTCGCGTCCGACTGTGGACTGACGTGTCCCTGAGATACGTCAAAGCTAACCGAACTGATGACGCACGGAAGATAGTTAGTCAGTATCTCCAGCCTTTGTTGAGTATCTTGGAGAAGCAGGACTACTCCCTTTGGAAACGAGCCCTCACTAGTTCTAGCCCCGCACTCTATCAAGCACACGCTGCCTCCACTTTGGAGCTCTTGAATCGTTTACCACGCCAATGGCGCGATGTCAGTTTAGATCTGATAGTCGAGTTCATATTTCGTCGCGTCCCGCCAAGCGATCCCTTTGAAAATCGAGAGGATCAATGCAACTTAGACTGGCAGTCAGCAGGCGATATATGCACGTTGCTCTCCCTCATGGACAGCGACTCGCTCATCTACGGCCATATTGAGACATTGGTCCAGAGCGCGATCTGGAACCACAATGAAACCCCGCTCACGCGAGAGCAACGAAATGAGTTGGCGCAACGCTTGACGAATTTAGTAGCCGATAAATTGCCTAATCCCAGATTCATCACGCACAATGGCTTTGCGATCATTTCCTCCGCCCAAATCGCGAGACTGCAAAAACATAGAGTCCCCGCTTGGGAGAACCTGATCGGCCTTGGCAGGTCAATTCCGAATGTTTGCGATCGACTATACGTACTGGCGATTCTCGCAAAGACACTTCCAAATGATTTTTGGCCACAGAAAGTGGCTTTGCTGAATGAGGCTCACCAACTAACTGCTTCCATACCAAGTCTCTTGGACAAATTGGGCAGGCTCCACACTTTGGCATCGCTTGCGGCTGATATCGACAAGCCGCTAGCGAAGAAGATGCTCAATGATGCCAGGGACGTGCTCCTGCGGACTAATGACCCCGAGACTGAGCCGATCCAGCGCCGGCTAGTCGACTTGGCCTACCGAATAGATCCAGATGCAGCTTCTTCGCTAGCATCGTCACTCGACACTGATGAGGCCCGCCGAAAAGCAAGAGAAAGAATCAAATACAATGAGTTTCGCGACAGCTTGCTAAACAAACAGCCTGAACAGCCTGAGGAGTTGGGCACCAACTTTCACAGATTAGCTGAGGTTGCCCAGGCATTGCTCGGACAATTGAACGCGAATCGAATCCCAACACGCCACGTGAAAACACTGCGCGAGTGGATCAAGTTAGCTTCTGCGGAATCGCTCAGGAAAGCTTTCCCTGTTTTCTCGTTCGCCATCGAGAACGCAATCTGCAGACTGTCGAAAGCATCTGACGGTCGTGTTCTTCTCCGAGAGTTATGTGATGCATCGATTGCGAGTTGTGAGCTTGTATCTGCAATTGCGAACCGTCATAGCGGACCTGTTCGTTCCAGCAAAGCACCAACATTGGCTGATCAGTCGTCGAAAATATTCGTACACGCAGGAGAGCGTGCAATTGCGCTGGAGTATTTGAAGCGATGGCTGGAAACAAGCGCGGATTCATTTCTTCATATTTGTGATCCGTGGTTCGGTGTCGAGGACCTGGAAGTCCTTAGACTGATTCTTGAAGCTGCGCCTACGGTAGAGGTGACAATCCTCACGAGCAGAAAGAAACAGAATGACGACGGCCTTCCATCCGACTATCAGAAAGCCTATAGGGAGTATTGGCAGAAGCATTTTTCAGATCAGGAACCACCGCCCACCGAACTGGCTATTGTCGGGACGCAAATAACGGGGGAACTACCTATTCACGATCGATGGTGGTTGACTCAAAACGCCGGCATTTGTATGGGAACATCGTTCAACGGCCTAGGATCGAAAGGCGGGGCGGAGATCTCTGTGCTGACGAAGGCTGAAGTAATTGACCGACAAAATGAGACGGATGAATATCTGAAAAGGCTGAAGAGAGAACATTTGGGTCAAAAATTGAGCTTCAATTTCGTGACAATCTGACCCTCTACCGGGGATTTCCTCGTATTGCCTCCAGCTACTTTTCCACAGATCATTCGAACGGTACCAATAAAGTAATTGACACGCGGGGTACTTTCTGCTATTCTTTCCCGTGTTGGCCGCCACTCATCCCTGTCTTTCTGATCCTAATCCCCCTCTCTGTGTTCGGCGTTTACCCCGACCTGTCCCGCCTGCCCGCCGTTGTGGGCAAGCCGAGCTTTCTCGTCTCGTCCTCTCGTCCATTCCAGTCATTCAAACCCTTTGCTTTCAAACTCTTACGCACTCTTTTCTTCAACGGCGCTCACGCAACCCTTTTCTTTTCAATCGATTCCGCACTCTTTCCATCGCAACGGGGGTGTATACCCCCCTCTCTATTCTCCACTCTCTCTGCGTACGTGCGCAGGCATTGCGCGATTTCTTGCCCCGAGTCTACCTGGGTCACCTGCCACGAGTCACTTACTCTTTTAGAATCAACACTTGCAAAAGTGTATCAAAACAAACGACTTTAACTATCTTTAGAATGAACACTTATGAAAAACATGGGGGGGTGGGGGGGTAGCACCCGCAAATTTTATGAAGTCTTACTTGAGATGTGAGGATTACCATGGCGGCGAGTCGCTAACTGCCGCCTTTTCTCGTGCCTATCAGAATAGGATTTCAGGCGTTTGCGATTGTTGTTGCCTTGCTTTATTTTCTGGCGCTAGTTTTGCTCCCCGCTCGAAAGGAGTCGCGAGTCTGAGCGCGCTTGTACTTGAGGGCGATCAGTCCTTTCGAGTAGGTCTTGTTCTCGTTCAGGGTGAAGTCGCGCTGCGGGAAGCCGCTGGGGAAAAGCGGAATGCCTTCCCCCAACAAGACCGGAACAACGCCGAGGTAGAGTTCATCGACCAGATCCGCTTTGAGAAACTCGCGTGCGAGCTCGCCCCCGCCCATGAGCCAGATGTTCTTGCCGGGGCGCTTGCGGAGCCGCTGGACGAGAGTTGCAGGCGATTCCTTGGTGAACACGACACCATCCCGTGCACCGGGCGGTTTGCTATTGGAAAAAACATAGGTAGCCATCGACATGCCGCCGAAGGACCCGCCACCCATCTGGAGGGCCGCGTCAAACGTCTTGCGGCCCATGAGGGCAGTATCAATTGTGGCGAAGAAGGAAGCCATCGAGTAGTCCTTGGGCATGAAGAGGAAGTCGACGGCGCCGTTCGGGCGCGCGATGTAGCCGTCGAGGCTGATCCCAAGACCGAGCACGACTTTGCGCATGGGAAGAGTATACAGCCAAGGAAATTTGCATCAATCGTCGGCGCCGGAATGGCACGCAGGTAGCTCGGGATATGGAAAAGAGCTGGTGCAAGAGCGGCGGATACAAAAT
Source organism: Candidatus Acidiferrum sp. (assembly GCA_035544995.1). Lineage (GTDB taxonomy): Bacteria > Acidobacteriota > Terriglobia > Acidiferrales > UBA7541 > Acidiferrum. The sequence goes on along the minus strand of DASZZI010000064.1, from coordinate 123,127 downwards.
CGCGAAATCGAGGGTATAATTCCGGCCATGGCAACCGAGCGTGAAATTGTGAAGCCCGCCGGGATGGTACCCGACGAGCTGAAGCAGGAGCCCCGCTCCAAGGGGCTGACCACGCCTCGCAAGAAGAAACCCAAAGAACTCGCTGTCATCACGGAGTGCTGTACGGGCTGCGCGGGATCGCCGGCCTGCGTGGAGTACTGCCCGGTGGAGGACTGCATGTTCTGGACGCCGGATGAGAATAATCCGCCGTTCGGCCGCATCGACGTGGACCCCATTCTCTGCATCGGGTGCAAGAAGTGCGTCAGCAAGGGGCCCGACGGCTGTTTCCTGGATGGCTGTCCCTGGGACGCTATCGTCATGGTGGATATCGCCGAAGTGGAGAAGGTCGTGGGGGCGATGACGTTTTGAAGTTTTAGGTTTTGCTCCCGGCCTTCATCGAAATGACGCGCGGGGAAGCGCGCCTTTTCGTTTCTTGGGCGCACGGCCAAGTCATTCTTGTGAAAGAGGCAGGCTACGGTTAGTGCGCCGCTCTCGCGTGTATCGCTGTCTCGGTCAGAAGAGCTTGCTGGCGGACGCGATCGGGAATCTCGGGTAGATCGCGTTGATATTTGCGGATTGTTTGCAGGTCATCCACTTGACCGATGAGGTAAAGAGCACGCAGCGCTTCCCAAACTTGCTCGGTTCCCGGTTCCACGGTAGCCACTTCGGCTCCTGCCGCCACATCGGCGCCCGTCGCCACCGAGAGTGTCCGAATGCGTCCGCTGATGGGCGAGCGCACTTCTGTTGTCTCCTGCCCGGCTTGGAGCTTGGCGATCAATCCACCTTGATGGACAGCGGTCCCTGGTTTGTCAGCATCGATGGCGCGCCCGGCAACCGGCGCAGTGATTCGGACGGGCAGCAGCAGAGCCACGATCTGCGGACGGCCCGACGCATCGCCAAACTGCACCAGAGAAAGCGCTGCGTTCCCTCGCACCGTGGCGGAAGAGTCTTCCAGCATCTTCAACAGAGTCTCGTGGAAACCGGCGGCCGAGGTGTCTTGCCCCATGACCCAGGCATCGGTATTGCGCACTTCTTCCACGGGGTGCCAGGCCAGCCGCACCATCTCTGGATACCAGCGCGCCGCGCTGGCGTCGTGCCGTCCCATGCGCTCAGCCATTTGCACGAGCGCGTGCTGGATGTGGCGCGGGTGCTTGTCGTCGTTTAGATATTCGCCAATCTGCCTGTCGGAGAGTTGGCGCCCGAACCAAGTGCTCCACCAGAACAAGAACGGCATTAGTACGATCAGCCAAGCGGTGAGGAAGAAGAGCAGGCGATTGCGGATGGACATGCGGGGGCGCGTGGGTGCGGAAGCCGGCGCGGGACTCTCCCCAATGCTTTCTGGTGCGTCAGATGGACCAGAGTAGGAGGGTGAAGTCGGCATGTATTCTCGTGGACTTTAGCCCCAGATTCTGAGACGCCCCCAGTTATGATGCGTTATTTCTTGGCGTACCAGTCCGCATTAATGGGAGTAAAGTTCTGCCACTTCTCCGGCAGGTCTTCCAGGGCAAAGATCGCCGTCACCGGGCAGACAGGAACGCATGCACCGCAGTCGATACATTCGGTTGGATGGATGTAAAGCTGCGTTTCCTTTTCGAAATCCGGTTCATCCTTGCGCGGATGGATGCAATCCACCGGGCAAACATCGACGCAGGCGCTGTCTTTCGTGCCGATGCACGGCTCGGCAATTACGTAGGCCATTCACGATCTCCTTTGCCCGGACACCGGCCGGAAGCTTTTCCCGCGAGTGGAGGGCGACCGGCGAAACTTTTTTGTGCCACGCCGCTGCCGGGACCAACAAGCAGCAGGTAGATTGTACTTGGCGCGAAGGGGTTTCTCAACTTCTGCGCGGGCGGGTAGCGGGCTAGTTTTTTTTTCGGAAGGCGAGGAAGCCGCGATCGCGGAGTTCCCAGAAGGCGTTCAGGAAGAAGATGCCTGAGAGTGTCAACAGGATAAGGCTCATGAACATACCGTCAACTGTGGTGATCGACCCGGCGAGGAGGATCCATGCAATTCCCGCGAGAGGGACGATGCCGAGCACTATGGAAAGCAGCAGCACTGTAGACAAAGCACCTCCTCGAGTTCGGCTTGCCGCAACGGTTTTTGTCGCGGCCTCATGATCTCAACCGCGTGTGTTGCCACGCTTGCAGTTGAGATTCTTCGCGTCCCGACAGGAGTCGGGATGCGAAGAATGACACTTGCTACTATTTCTTTCGTTCAAGGTTTGAAGGTTGCGTCGACGGTCTTGGCGTCCTTTGCAGCAAGGGTCACCTTTTGATCTTGCTCGCCCAGCTTTTCGTGAACAAAGGCCAGGGTGTAATCGCCCGGGGGCAGGCCCTTAATTTCGAACTTGCCGTCCGGCCCGGTGACCGCGTAGAAAGGGTTTTTCACGACGTTGACGAACATTCTCATCCACGGGTGCTGGTTGCATTTCACCGGCAACATGACTTCTTCACGGGCGAAGCTCTTTTCCAGGGCCGCGGCTTGCGGGGCCTGGGACTCATTCCATTCGCGGTTGTCCTTGGGAGTGGGATGAATGTTGTGCGTCGTGGGATCGCCGTTGACGATCTTGATGGTCTGACCGGCCATCACGCCCAGCACGTGGGGACGGTATCTGCAGCCGCTTTGAGTCAGCGTGACCGCGTCTTTGGGAACGTCGAACGTTCGGTTGCCGAGTCCTTCTTTTACGTAGACGAAGATGTTCTGGAGATGACCGTCGCTTACCACAACATTTTCGGCAAGGTTTCCCCCCTGGCAGTTCGGATCCTGGCTCATGTCAATCTTGGCGGGCTTGGGCGCGGCGCCTTCAAACTTCACCGTGCCGCTGACCGTGGCCGCTGTTGCGGGATCAATCGGCGTGGCTGCCGGGGCTGCTGCAGGGCCGGGAGCCGCGGGCTGTTCCTCCGCGGTTTCCTTCCTGCCGCATCCCACTAACAGAAGGAGTCCCAGCAAAGCCGCGATTGCTACCGATGTTCTGGTTTTCATGTTGTTACCGCACCTCTCTTAAGAATCAGACTTCACAAATCCCACGGCTGCTACGGAGCGCTGCGACCGGAGTCGCTTGCGGTTTGCATGGCGGGCGATGAGCTGCCGCTTGACGCTCCTGCGCGTCCCATCGACGCGCCCACCCGCCGCTGTTCTTCCGGAGTGAGCCGGAAAATGTAATCCACCAAGAGTTTCGTGTGATCCCTATCGTAACCCTGGAACGAGGACGGCGTGGGACCTGCGAAGACCCAGCGCTTGTTCTCCCGTTTGAAAAGACCGGAAGGCATGGAGGTGCCGGGGCTGATGGCCTGGGGGTCAATGATCCAGCGCTCGACCCAATCGGGCTTCAAACGCCCCTTGGCTTGCAGGAAATTAGGCGCGGTGGCGGTGCGATCGTGAGCCGGATCGCCGGTGGCGTGACACTTCAGGCAGGGCGCCGCCGGGCTGCTGAAAAGACTGCGCGCCATCTCGGTTTCCTTCGCCGTTAGCACCGGCGCAGGTTCCGGGATATACGGGAAAGGCTGGCGCGAGAGTGCCTGGAAGAAGCGCACGAGCTTGCCCAATTCGTTTTCGGAGAAAGAGAAGGTTGGCATGCGCACTTGCAGGTAGGGCCTCACGCCGTTGCGGTTGGTGTCGTTGTCATTTAGCGCAGGATTCGTCAGGAAGTGCAACAGCCATTGGGGATCGACGCGCGCGCCTTCGGTGAGGAGTTTGGGAGGGAGTTGTTCCTGAACGTCTTGATAGCGCGTCATCGCCATCAACGAAGTCTTCTGGCCGGGAATAAGCTGATGGCAACCCATACAATTATACTTCTTGACAACCCACCAGCCTTCCTGAATATCTCGACGATAGTCCAACGGACGGTATTGGTAGCTGGCGGGAAGAGCACTTTCCTGGCTGCCCATCAAGAAGGTCGTGAGCGCGCGAACCTGTTCTTTGGTCAGGTGCAGATTGGGCATGCGCAGTTTTTCTGTTTCCGGCTTGATCTTTCCCTGGTCCCAGATATTCGGCTCGGCCAGCTTGTGTTCGAAAAAGCCTTTGTCGTCGTACCAGGGATTCCTGGCGGGTCCTTCGGGCAGGCGCGCCCGATCGTCGGCATCAGTGATGGGCTCGCTGCCACCGCGCTGCGCGGCTTCCGTCAGCAACGCGAAATCAAGCCGCTCGATCGGCTTGCTGCCCTCGAAGGTCAGCTCCGTGCCGATGCGGCCCTCGTCTTCTAAGCCGGAAATTTCGTGGCAACCGGCGCAGCCGAAGTTGCGGATCCACTTCTTGCCGTCGTCCTTCAGATTGACATCATCCATGAACTGTGCACCGGGATAGGCCGACGGCTCCTGCTTCTTGAGAGAGACAAGATAGGTGGCGACGTCTTCCGCATCTTGCTGAGAGAGGCGCAAGCTGGGCATCACAGTCATGTTCTGCACTTGGAGCTCGTGGCCGTCGTTGGGGCAGCGGCTGTGCTCAAGGTCGAAAACAAACGGCAAACCCTTCTTCCTATAATCTTCAGGACCGATGTCCTTCTTCTCATAGGGACAGTAAGGGCGGGTGCGCTCGCGCGCGTCATGGACCCAGCGCACGAGATAGTCGTAGTTGTCCTTCTCGCCCACGAGGGTGAGATTTGCGGCAAAGATTCCACCCTGCATCTGGTCACCTTCACCGATGGAGTGACACGCGAGGCAGCCGCGCGTTTCGAAAAGCTCTTTTCCGTGGGCCGCGCTGCCCGGCTTGTGCTTGGGCAACGGATCCGTCAGTGCCGACTGCCACAGGTAGGCCGAAATGGCCTTGATCTGGCCGTCGTTCAAGCGGAAGTTCGGCATCTTGGTGGTGGCGCGGAAGTCGCTCGGTTTCCTTAGCCACACCGGAATCCAATCTTTGTTCAGCTTGAGGCGAATGTCCTTGAGATTAGGGCCCACCTTCTTCATATCCTGCAGCAAGCTCTTTGTCGTGCGGTCCAACTGGACGATGCGGAGGTCGAGCTTGCTGTTGGTGACCTGCAGGGCAACGGCTCGGTCGTTCAGCCGGCTAGCTTCGTCGTTGCTCTCGGCGGTATCTGCCTGCTTCATTAGATACGACGCTTGCTTGAGGTTGTCCTTTTTGTCTTGTTCGATGAGCTTGATCTGCTGGGCGATGGAAAGCAGGTCCTCGGGTTCCTTGTCGTATCCTTCGTAACGATGGCATCCCACACAACCGCGTTGGCGGAACAAATCTTTGCCTTCGCTGAGGGTCCAGCCTACCTCGTTGGTCACCAGCACCATGTCTGAGGCGTGACACGACTGGCAGCCGGCTTCCCTATTTCCCATGGGGAACAAAGGCCAAAGCCAATGCTCGTAGGTGCCATGCGCTTTCTCGACGCTCGTCGTGGCCCGGCCGTTGCCCTGGTGGCAAGGGGAGCAGCCGAACTTTTCCGGATCATGCGTTTTCAGAAGGTCAGGCTCGGGATGACTCGTGAACGCGCGCGCGTATTCGTCCGTCTTCCCGCCCTTCACTGACATGGCGGCCGCAGTCAACTTGACCGGCTCGCGAATTCCCATGTGACAGGACTCGCATCGGTCCACGATATTGGCCTCGGGGACGTTGATTTGCAGGATTTTCGGGGTCCAGGCTTCGGTCTTGTCCTGCAGGCCTGTGAGCTGCGACGACGTCAAGCTCACCATGCGCTCGGCGAGGTAGGCGTCGAGCTTTTCCTTGTGGTCGTTCACCGGCTTGATCACTTCTCCAAGTTCCGCCGTTAGGTTGGTGCGCTCGTTTTTCAGCTCGTTGTAAGCTTCCTCGAGCTGATCGTAGTTGTATTTCTGCTTGCTGCCGTCGGGGTATTCAACCGTGGTGACTTCTTGTTTGTACTTGTCTAGGTCTTTTTGCCTGCTCTGTTTTGAGGACGTGCTGTTTTCTGTCTCGATGGCATAGGTGGAGGCGTTCACGTAAGCGCGCCGGTCCGTGAAAACATTCTGCGCGGCCAGGATTCTGGCGCTCAAGTCGCGCAGCTTCTCGTTAAGTTCTCTTACTCGGGGGGCCGCGTTCCGGTTGGCTTGCTCGTAGGCCTGTTTCAGCGACTGATAGTCGGCACTGCTTTCGACGTCCTTCTGCGAATCACTCGACTGGGAACGCGCGGTTTTCAAAAAGGCCGTGTAACGATCCTTCCACTCGTTCTGAAAAGCCTTCCAGGGACGCTGGCCGAAGTCTTCGTCCCACAAAGCCCAGAACAGCGTGGCCATCAAGATGACCATGGCGACGACATAATGAGGCGCGAGAGACTTGCTTACTACCGGGTCGTCTTCGGGGATGGGCTTATCGGGCACCAGTTGCTCCTAAACGTTGAACCACGGCGTGATCCACACATATTTGATGTGGAACAGGAGCCGCAAGAGCATCTTGATGGGCAATCCGAGCATGGTGAGCAGGAAGACCATCATGATGGAGTACTGCAGCAAGCTTTTTCGCTGGTAGTTTTTCGGGTCGAAGCGGCGGTAAAAGGCGTGAACAAGAAATCCGGCGATGGCGAAGAAGCCGCCGACCACAACCGCGCCGAAGATACCTTTAGCCCAATTGGACGTGATGCCGAAGAGGTCCGGCAAGTCGCGGTTTACTTCGTAGATGAGGCGGTTATGATCCCAAGTTTGTCCGGGCCAGAACCACTGCCAGCCGGGTCCGCGAATGAAGGTACCGATGATGATCATCGAGACCCACAAGACGATGAAGCCGAAAAGAAATACGCCGATCGCAAACTTGCGCTGCTTCCAGGTGTAATAGCCGGCCCCTAACGGGTTGGTGTCAATGTAGGGAATCACCATCAGGCCGATGATGATGAGCGTGGGCATGACCACCCCCGCAATCCAAGGGTCGAAGTAAACCAGCATTTCCTGGAGGCCGAGGAAATACCAGGGCGCCTTCGCGGGATTCATGGTGAGGTTGGGATTTGCGGGTTCTTCCAGCGGCGCGTTCAAGGTGATGGACCAGACCATCAGGATGATGGTGACGATGATGGCGGCGAGGAATTCCACGCGCAGGAGAAATGGCCAGACGTGAATTTCTTTCTGCCAGCCAGGCTTAAAGGGCCAGGCTTTGCGGTGATGCGTTTTGGCCATGGCCGGGTCGGTTTCGAGTTGCGCGATGAGCAGGTCGTTGGCATGCGCTTGGCGCCAAGCGAGATACATATAGAAAGCGAGCAGAGGGATTAGTGCGATGATCGGCACATTGTCCGGCGCGGACATGATTTCCCACAGTTGCCTCCAATCCATGGTTATTTCCGCACCTCCTTGATCTCCGATTCGAGGATCACAGACGCCGGCCCGGAGATGCCGCCGTCCTTACGCACGCGCCAGAAGTGCACCATCATGAAGACCAAAGCGACGATGGGGATGCCGATACAATGCCAGATGTATGAGCGGAGCAGCGCGTTGGCGTCCACGATCGAGCCGCCCAACAGACCGAAGCGCACATCGTTGTAGGGAGTCATGCCTAACTGCGCGCCGAAGGGGCCTTCGTGGCCGAGAAGGGGCGTGGCGCGCGCCATGTTCGTGCCTACCGTCACCGCCCAGAAGCCGAGCTGATCGTCCGGGAGCAGATAGCCGGTGAACGAGAGCAGCAGAGTCAGCACCAGCAGGATCACTCCAACGTTCCAATTGAACTCGCGCGGCTTCTTGTAGGAGCCGGTGAGAAACACGCGGAACATGTGCAGCTCGACGGCGATCACCATCAGGTGCGCGGCCCAGCGGTGCATGTTGCGCAGCAACTTGCCGAAAGGCACGTCGTGTTCGAGATAGAGCACATCGCGGAAGGCCTGCACCTTGCTGGGATGGTAGTAGAACATCAGCAGCACGCCGGTGAAGGTGAGCACGAGAAACAAATAAAAAGTGATGCCGCCCATCCCCCACGTGTAGGAGTAGCGCACCGCGTCACGATTGATCTTGGCGGGGTGCAGATGCAAGAAAACGTTGGAAAGCACTCCGAGGGCACGATTGCGGGGCGTGTCGTCGTGCTTGTGACGGAAGATGGAGGTGTAGACCTGGGTTTTGGTTGGATTCTTGAGTAGATCGACTTGCTCTTTGGCTTTGGCAGGCAGGTCGAGCTTGAGGGATTCGAGGTCTTCCTTCACCCCGGCCGCGATCCGCCCGACCAGTCCAACGGACTTACCGTTCTTGGCGTTGCCGTTTTTCTCATCAGGCATTGCGTGTGCTCCGGCTTACACCTGCAAGAATGAGCCAGGATCGCTGAAATGACTGGGCTGCCCCTTGGGCCATTGATAGAGCCGGGAAGTGTCGACAACGATCTGGCCGTCGGGAGCCAATTCCAGGTGCGCGCGGTCCATGGGACGCGGCGCGGGCCCTTCGAAGTTGACACCTTCGCTGTCGTATCCGCTCCCGTGGCAGGGACATTTGAATTTGTTCTCGCTGGCTTTCCAGTCGGGCGTGCAGCCGAGATGCGTGCAACGCGCGAAGATAACGAACACGCGGTCCGGTGTACGGCCGACCCAGATGCGGTACTTTTGCTGCCACTTCGTATCCACGCCCAAGGCGTAATCCGAGGCATAGCCGATTTTAAAAACCGTGGGAGGCTCGAAGAGCGTACGGGGAAGAAAGAAACGAAGGAAGGCAACGAACCATGCACCAAGGAAACCAGTGACCGCACACCACACCAGGCGGCGGCGGCGCTGATTGACCTGGCTGTCATCCGGGCCGATGGCTGCGACGCCCGCGGCGGCGGCCGCTTTCGAGGTACCCACGGCAGGCGAGCCTACATAGCTGGCCGCGTCTTCGGCGCCAGCAGCAGACGTTTTTGCCGCGTCCGGTTTCGGTTTGTCCGATTTGTTCTCCGGGCCCGCCATGCGATACCTCCTGAAACCGGGTTCTCGAAATTAGAAACCGGCGGCGCAGTGCGCCACCAATTCTCGTCTTACGCCGTGGGCCTGTGGTTGCGATTCAAAAATGGCTTGATATTTCAGCGCGCGGGCTAATGACCGCCCCCTCAACTCGCGCGTATGCTGATTGCTGAAACGGCGAATGGGTGGGTCGCCGCCAATCACTTCATAAGGGCGTTCTATTTTCTTCGCGCGCCCGGTGGAGAAAAATATTGCTGGAGGACAACGTGTGATGCGTGCGAAGGAAAAATCAGCGAGGTGCAAATCGCAGAGGTATCGCCGGACGGTTACGAGCGCGTCGGGCCCATCGAATTGAGAAAGTAATCGAGCCAAACATCGCGAGGTCCTTACCATTCCACTGGATCCCCCAGGAGACGGAACGGATGTTACTCAAATTGAAAAAATTCGTCAATGCGTGTCTGCGATGTGGTGAGTCGCGAATTTATTCGGGAAAACTTCAGGAGTATATTCCGAAGGAAGCCTCGGCGAGAAGAAAAAACATGCAAGAACCCGCTTGCGCCCGCAAAAACCTGTGATAGACTCGCAAAAGTTTGCAGCTCGCGCTCGCGTAATTCCACTGTTCGGGCGAGTTGCTGTAGTGGGGCACGCGGAGAATTTGACTGGGGAGGTCTTGGTAAATGGGCCTCGTTCTTCTCATCATCATCTGGCTGATCACCTTGGTCAGCACCTATTTCTTCGTTGCCAAGACATGGTGGTTACCGGTCGGGGCCTCGGCCGCGGCCGCTGGCATTGACCATCAGTTCGCCACCACCTACATCCTCATGGGAATTATATTCGTGGCCGCCCAGGTATTCTTAGGCCTCTTTGTCTGGAAGTATCGTGATCGAGATTCAGCTGCCAAGGCGCGCTATACGCATGGCAACAATACGCTCGAGATTATCTGGACCGTGCTCACCTTCATTCTGTTTGTCGGGCTAAACCTGATGAGCAGTTCCATCTGGGCGTCAGAGCGTTTTCGTCCCGCAGGGCCCGGAGCTTTGCAAGTGGAAGTTACAGGGATGCAATTCGCGTGGTACTTCCGGTATGCCGGGCCGGACGGCAAGTTCGGCGCGACCAAGCCGGAATTGATTGACGCATCAGCGGGCGGCGAGGCCGCGATTGGCCTCGATACGACCGACGCCGCGTCCAAAGACGATGTCGTGACGGGAACGATGTATGTGCCGGTGAATCGCGAAGTAGAATTAATTCTGCGGGCTCAAGACGTCATCCACAGCTTCTTTGTTCCTGCGATGCGCTTCAAGCAAGACGCAGTGCCGGGCTTGGCGATCCACATGCACTTCACGCCTATTTCCATCGGAGATTACGAGATCGCCTGCGCCGAACTCTGCGGGCTGGGTCACTACAAAATGCACGGCATGCTGAAGGTCGTCAGCCAGGCAGAGTTCGACAAATGGCTGGCCGCACGGGAGGCGGAGAAACAATAAAATGGCTACCCGGGAATTCGCTGCCCACGAATCTCACGCGCATGCAGCGCCTCAAGGTTTCATTCGCAAGTGGGTCTTCAGTCTCGATCACAAAGTCATCGGCCTTCAGTATTACTTTCTCGCGCTGACGGCGGTGTTTGTCGGCATGTTTCTCTCGCTGCTGATGCGCATCCACCTGATCTGGCCATCAGTGGCATTGCCGCTGATCGGGGAGATCAAGCCCGAGACTTATCTAAGCCTGCTGACCATGCACGGCACCATCATGGTGTTCTTCGTGCTGACGACGGCACCACAAGGCGGCTTCGGTAATTACTTCCTGCCCATTCAAATCGGCGCGGCGGATATGGCCTTCCCGGTCCTGAACATGCTGTCGTTTTGGGTGACGTTTCTAGCTTACCTGGTGATGCTCGGAGCCTTCTTTGTGACGGGAGGAGCGCCGCTGCACGGCTGGACCGGCTACCCACCGCTGAGCGCCCTGCCGTCGGCTGGGCCGGGCGAAGGACTGGGTGCGGACCTGTGGGTGATTAGCATCGCTCTATTCTGCATCGGCGCGCTGATGAGCGCGCTGAACTTCATCACCACGACGCTGGACATGCGCTGCAAGGGCATGTCGCTGATGCGCATGCCGCTGACCTGCTGGGCCTGGTTTATCACGGCGATTCTGGGCCTGCTGGCGTTTGGCGTGCTGTTCTCGGCGGGCATACTGCTACTGTTGGACCGCAACGTGGGCACTAGTTTCTTTGTGCCGTTGGTCACGGTCAACGGGCAACTCGCCGCTCACAAGGGTGGTTCGCCGCTTTTGTGGCAGCACCTGTTCTGGTTCTTTGGGCATCCCGAGGTGTACATCGCCATCGTGCCGGCGATGGGCTTGTGCTCGCAACTGGTGTCGGCGTTCTCTCGCAAACCGATATTCGGCTACAAAGCGATGGTGTACGCGATGTTGTCGATCGGTCTCCTGGGTTTCATGGTCTGGGGCCATCACATGTTCATGAGCGGCATGAGCCCGTATTCGGCTTTTGCGTTCTCAGTGATGACCATGGTCATCGGTGTGCCTTCGGCCATCAAAACGTTTAACTGGTTGGGCACACTGTGGGGCGGGCGGATCCGTTTTTCTTCGCCGATGTTGTTTGCCATCGGATTTGTTTCCATGTTTGTCTCGGGCGGAATTAGCGGCCCCTTCCTGGCGCAGCCGGTGCTGGACATTCCGCTGCATGACACGTACTTCGTGACGGGGCACTTCCACCTGATCATGGGCGTGGCGTCGATCTTCGGAATCTTTGCGGCGACCTATTACTGGTTCCCCAAAATGTTTGGACGCATGATGAACGAAAGCTTGGCGAGGTGGCATTTCTGGTTCACCTTTATCGGCGCGTACGCCATCTTCATGCCCATGCATTATCTGGGCATGGCTGGGCACCCGCGCCGCTATTCACAGCTAACGGAACTCAACTATTTGCACGCACTGGTCCCGCTGCAGAAGTTCATCACGTACGCGGCGTTCGTAACCATCGCGGGTCAGTTTATTTTTTTGTTTAACCTTTTCTGGAGCATGAAGTTCGGGAAGAAGGCGAGCGACAATCCTTGGGAAGCAACGACGCTGGAATGGACGACGGCGACGCCGCCTCCGCATGACAATTTCGGCGGACACACTCCCGTGGTTTACAACGGCCCGTACGAGTACAGCGTACCGGGCGCGCCGCGCGATTATGTGATGCAAACCGATCCAACAACCGTGGCGGCACACTAGATAAGGTATGGCGAGTTTCACAACAACTGTATCGATCAGCGATCCCAGCACTGTCCTGGGGCGAAACGATATTCCGCCGCCAACGCGGGACGGTGGAGGTGACGACCACTTCGATTATGGTTCGCCCGACTTCCCAGTGCGGTTGCGCCGGGCGCGCCTAGGGTTAGCCGTCGGAGTGACGGGGATCGTGATGATCTTCGTTTCGTTTACCAGCGCATACCTCGTGCGCCAGGGACTGCCGACACTTGACCCGCGCACGGACACGCTCGTTCACGATTGGCTTCCGGTGCAACTACCCCGATTGTTGCTGATCAATACCGTGGTGTTGCTGATCAGCAGCGTGACGATGGAACTGGCCCGGCGCCAAGTAGCGCGCGAGGCCACACTGGCGCAGGTCACTTCCATTCCAGGAGTTTCTCTGGGCCGGGAAGATAAAATTCCCTGGCTTGCGTTGACGGTGGTGCTGGGCCTCAGCTTTCTGACCGGGCAGTGGATGGCGTGGCGCGAACTCGCCGCAAGCGGTTTTTATGTGGCCACCAGCCCCAGCAGCTCTTTCATTTATTTGTTGACCGGCATGCACGGTTTGCACTTGCTGGGCGGTGTTTTTGCGCTGCTGGCCGCGGGCGCCGCTTCTTTGTTGCGCAGGCCGGTGGAATCACGAAGCATCGTGCTGGACGTAACCGGCTGGTACTGGCACTTCATGGCCTTTTTGTGGATTTACATTTTGTGTCTGTTGGAGTTTGCGCGTTAAAGCAACGTTGCCCCCGGCCCGGTCGGGGTCACATGTAACGAGGAGACCAAACGCATGGCTGAAGCGACGCTGCCACACGACATGCCAGCGGCTTACGAACCGTCACTGTTTGGGACGTACTCCAAGAAAATCGGGATGTGGCTGTTCCTGCTGTCCGACTCGCTGACTTTTGGCGCCCTGCTTTACTCTTACAGCTACGGGCGCATTTCGACACCAAACTGGCCCACGCCGTTCCATTCCGAGAGCATCGTTAACGCCACCATCATGACGGCGTTTCTTCTTACGAGTTCGTTGACCATGGTGATGGCCGTGCGCGCGGCAGTCCACGGAAACGCGAAAGCACAGCGGCTCTGGTTGCTGGCCACCATGGCATGCGGGATGGGCTTCGTCATCCTACACGGGCGGGAGTGGAGCAAGTTGATCGCGGAGGGCCTGACTTTACCCGTGTTTCCCAAACTGCCGGGGCACGAAGCAGTGGGTGAGTTAGCCAACGTGGCGCAGACCGTGCCGCAGTTTGCCGCCACGTTTTTTGGCCTGACGGGAATGCACATGCTGCACGTGACGCTGGGGGTGATTTACCTCGGCGTGGTCGCGTTGCGCCGCAATTTCATTCCCATTTTGCTGGTGTTCTGGCTGGCGGCGTGGCTGGGGACGCCATCCTATAGTCCCTTCCACTACGGCGCGCACGTACTGCTGGTGGCGGCCATCGTGTGCTCGATCATCCTTTGGCTAAAGCCCAAGGTCTACGATTCGTCCGATGTCGAGGTGGCCGGCTTGTACTGGCACTTCGTAGATTTGGTTTGGATGTTTATCTTCCCCCTGGTGTATTTGATGTCCGCCAGGATACTCTAGGAACCACAAAGACATGGAAGCCTTCCAAGAAGCCATCGCGGAACGCGTCGCCGAGCAACACCGCCATCATGGCAAGTCGCAGTTCTTCTGGGTTTGGGGCGCGCTGCTCGCAATGACCGCCATCGAAGTTTATCTGACCTATCAAAATCTGCAGCCCGTGCGGATGCTGACGATCCTGATGGGCTTGTCGCTCGTGAAGGCGGCGCTGATCATCGGCTACTTCATGCACATGAAGTATGAAGTGTCGCGCATGAAGTGGCTGACGATGTGTTCCCTGGTTGCGTGCCTGGCGCTGATGATGATTTTCTTCCCGGACGCGCTTCGCATCCTCTCGCTGGGAGTGAAATGAGATTTCGCGCCGCCATTCTCGCCGCTTGCCTGTTGCTATGGGGCACGCCGGCTTTCAGCCAGGCTTGTTCCATGTGTTACAGCACGGCCAAGGCGACTTCCAAGGATGGGCAAAGGGCCATCAGCAGAGGCGTGATCGTGCTATTGGTGCCGCCGCTTGGATTCATGACCCTGGGCGTCTGGATGGCATTCCGATATGGAAGGAAGCGGGATCGCGAGCAAACCGATCACCTGAACCTGGACTTGTGACAAATTGAGGAAAGCCGAATCCGAGAAAATCTTGTAGTGCGGCGCAATCGAGTGCAGTCCAGTAACAAGCGATGCAAACTTGAATTGCTTCAGGTAGCCATCCGTATCGCAATCTAACAATCCGTTAAGAGATCCTGCTGCTTTGCTACTGCGCTGATCTTGCGATTTAAATAGGGCTTCGCGGAAAGGAGTCTGGGTAGGTTAAGGGCAAGAACTCTTGGAGCTCATACGTAGTGCCCGTGGCATCCCAGGGAGCAAGAAGTGGGCTCAGAATCAGCGAAATCCTCCCCTGTTCGACGCATCAGCGCGATTGAATCGACGAGACTTAGCATAGGCCCTTAATTCTCATAAATCGAAGGTCGTTGGTTTTCACATTTTGCCGATTCGCGGGCCGTGCGCTGTCGACTTTTCGGTTAGATGGTGATAGGCCCTGTTATCGACCGTTATCCGGAACTGCGTGTTCTACAGACATCAAGTGGATTATTTCCGAGTGCGCCGTCACTCGGGAGATACCCTGGTGGGCAACGGGTTCAGTAACGGATAACTGCTAGACAAGTGCTTGAACGAAGAGATTCCCCACCCATTGGAGGCGCAGATCGTGATTGAGGAGGGCGGATAGTGTGCTAAAACTCCGGCTTGGTCAATACGTCCCGGATTTCTAAATCGCCTGCCTATTTGTGTCGAATGTCCACGGGGGCCCGGGTCCGATCCAGGGGAAACACTTGCAGTTGCCATTTGACCGGGACGGACGTTGGCAGGTAGCAGATGGTCTTGTCGCAAGCCTGATACTCAAGCTTTCCCGTAATCGTGAAGATTTTCCCATCCTTCCCAAGCGAGCCCGCCAACTCTGACCCGGAGCTCACTTTCACATCCTGGCTGATGCGGAACGTCCCTTCGAAGACGGGTACGCGCTCCTTGATCGCGGGCAAATAGAGGGTTTTGGACGCCGGGTAAACTGCCGGTTTGAGCTCCAGCTGTGGGACAGGTTCAATCACGAGCTTAATGGGCTTGTACCCCTGGGTGCCGGGCGCATACACATGCACATCGGGGGGCAGCCGCACTTCGGCAACGAGGGTGACGCGTGTACCGGGAACGCCGGTAGGATCGGATTGTTCGAGGGCCAGTTGGAGATGCGGGGCTTCGACCGTTTCTGTTACTTCTTGGCCTAATTCCGGGAAAAGCTTAGAAATAATGCTATTTCCGGTAAGCCGCTCCCGGTATTTCACTTCAAAGAACTTTTCCCTAATGATGCCGTTGGGATCAATAAAAAAATATCCAGGGCGAGCAAAGCCCTTCTGCATCCCCGTAGCTTCCTGATTGAGGACGCCATAAGCCCGAATAGTCTTCGAGTCAGGGTCCCCGAGCATTGGGTATTCGATCTTGTGCCGGTCAGCAAAAAATTTCAGGATTTCTTCCGAATCATAGCTGATGGCTGCCAGCCTGACTCCTTGTTTTTCGAATCGCGGGAATGCGCTTTGCAGCTGGACCAGCTGCCCTTTGCAGAACGGTCACCAGTCCGCGGAACGGAAAAAGAGAAGGACGGTGCCGTTCTTTCCTTTCAAGGTATCGAGAGTTTGTACCCGGCCAAACTGGTCGCGCAGCGAAAAAGCGGGAGCCTTCTGACCGACCGCGAGTCCAATCGACATCAACTCGATGGAAGCCATCTGAATCGTATCGCCATCGAGTGTCCCCCGGACCGTCACACTATCTCCCAGGTGAGTGACTACCGACACCTGCGGCTCAAGGCCGTACATGACCCTGTTCGTATCGTCATACAGCGACAGCTTCGCTCCCGGCACGTTCTTGTTGCACTCGGGAGATTCGTTAAAGGCTTCGTCCGCGTTGCAGCTGCTGGACACAAGGGTGCCCGACCACGATCCGGAATTTGTTGCATTGTTCTGCCCAGCCACTGCGAGGGGGGCTATAGAAAAAAGGGCTACCAGATAGAGGAAGAAGCGTTTCGCCGTAAAATCAGCTCTGACCGACAGCATCAATTCGAGACCTTTCTTTCATTTTTGAATCCGCCCGTACTGTACGCCTGACAGTCTCGGCACACAAGCTCTTCGAGCTTAATCTGCCCGGCCATTACAGTGTGCCTTCGTGCCTCGCGCCGGATGAATGGTCGCCAACTCGGAAGTTATCCTCGGACCCGATTTGCCCGGCGGTAAGTTGGATAGCTGTTGGGAAATCCCCTTCCTACCCGTGATCCAGATGGGTGGCCGAAAGGCCTGTTCTCGACAGTTGTCTGGGGGCGAAGAAGGTGGCGCGCCTTAGGGACGGCGTGGAATTGGCACTGCCCGAAGCCGGATCGATGGACGGGGCCCTATGCCTCACCGCCCTCTTCTCCAGGCGGCAGCATGCACGGATGCCACTCCTCATCCTCGGCGTGGGCATCGCAGAACCACCTCCTGCACGTCGCGCAGTGCACCGTCGCCGGATAACCGCACGGCTCATCGTTAGGCGACACGCCCTGACACAAGCGCTCCAGGTCCGCGCTCTCCGCTTCTTTTTCTTCCATCGGCACACCTCATGCCGCCATTCTACGCGTGTTTATCTCAAGTGCATTCGGCGTGGGCCAAAAGGAGAGATTGCTCTAAGTTGGATACTGGATGGGGGACAGCGAGGGTTTACGGGTCGAGGCGATACTAGAGACTCGAGCTCTTGGTTCTACACATAACGCAAGTCGAGGTGAACCTCCACACTTCGAGTTGGGACTGACATCTCAGCTGTTTTCTGCCATGATTCATTCCAGAAAGAAAGGGTTTGGAACTGTCCGATTTTGGGACGATCAATCCCACTCACGGTCAGTAAGCGACTTTGGACATGACTCTCTTCCTCGATAAGTCATGTAGGATCTGCGTGTTACCGGAACAAACTTTCGGAAGCCGGTGTGCGCTTCCAGAACGTGACGAAGACTATGGATATCCAACGCCCATCAAACGCTAGGGCTAAGAAGATACGTCGAATTGCGTACGGCACTATCGCCGTGATCCTGATCGCGGGAGTGACGGTCGGCCTATCCCGCCTCAGGCCCGCTGCCCCAACGGTCGATGCCGCCACCATTTGGCCGGATACCGTCAAGCGGGGCCCGATGCTGCGGGAAGTGCGCGGATTGGGAACGCTGATACCCGAGGACATTCGCTGGATCCCTGCGCAGACCGACTCTCGCGTGGATCGGATCGTGTTGCGCCCCGGAGCCATCGTGAAGCCGGACTCCATAATTTTGGAACTGAGCGATCCTCAATTGCAGCGCGACGCCCTGGACGCGGAATACCAGCTCAAAGGGGCGGAGGCGGACTACGAAAACCTTAAGGTGCAGGTCAACAGCGATTTGCTGAATCAACGCGCGGCTGCCGCTTCCGTGCGGAGTGATTACGAACAGGCCAAGCTCCAACATGAAGTCGATGACCAGCTGCAGAAGCAAGGCCTGGCCGCGGATGTGACCGCAAAACTTTCGAAAGTCCGCGCGGAACAGCTTGCCATTCGTACGGAACTTGAAGAGGAACGAACAAAGAATGCCGCGGAAACAGCCAAGACACGTCTCGCTGCGCAGCAAGCCCGTGTCGACCAACAGAAAGCTCTGTATAACCTCCGCCACAGCCAGCTTGAGGCGCTGCACGTCCGCGCCGGCATCAGTGGTGTATTGCAACTGGTTCCTGTCGAAGTCGGCCAGCGTGTGACGCCCGGCGCCAATATCGCCCGCGTCGCCGACCCCAAAAAGCTTAAGGCGGAAATCAAGATTGCGGAGACGCAGGCGAAAGATGTGGCCATTGGGCAAAAAGCCGCCATCGACACCCGCAATGGAATCGTGGCTGGCCGCGTCTTCAGAATCGACCCCTCCGTTCAAAACGGAACGGTCACTGTGGACGTCGCGATTGATGATCCGTTGCCGCAAGGCGCGCGGCCTGACCTCAGCGTTGACGGCACGATCGAGATCGAAAACCTGAGAGATGTGCTCTACGTCGGCCGGCCGGTTCATGGACAAGCGGACAGCACCATTGGCCTTTTCAAGATCGTTAACGACGGCGCCGAAGCTGTACGCGTCAATGTAAAGCTCGGCCGGAGCTCGGTCACCACGATTGAAGTCCTGCAAGGCTTGCAAGTCGGGGACAAAGTGATCCTCTCGGATATGTCGGCCGTGGACAATTTCGACCGCATACGGCTCAAGTAACCGGAGCGCACCGACTGAATCATCAGGCCGGGACAAGATTTTGCACCAGAAACGGCGTCTAATTGTGAGTCCCGTTCACAGGAGGTGAGCATGCACACGCTCTGGCAAGATGTGCGCTACGGCCTGCGGATGCTGGCGAAGAATCCAGGGTTCACGGCGATTGCCATCCTCACGCTGGCCTTGGGCATCGGCGCCAACACCGCCATCTTTTCCATTCTCAATCAAGTACTGCTGCGGCGGCTGCCCGTTCGCAATCCGGATAAGTTGGTGATCTTGAAATCGCCTGGGCCGAAACGCGGCCATGTGTGGAGCGATGGTGACGACTCGGAAGTTTTCTCCTATCCCCTCTACAAGGGTCTGGCAAAGAATACCTCGGTTTTCGACGGCGTGATGGCTCGATATGAATTTCCCGCGAGCATCGCGAGCCACGGCCAGACGGACCGGGGCTCGGGCGAACTCGTGACTGGAAATTATTTCGACGTGCTCGGAGTGCGACCCGCGCTCGGCCGGGTGCTGACGTCTGCCGATGACGATGTTCAGGGAGCGCATCCGGTTCTGGTGCTAAGCCATGCCTACTGGATGCGGCATTTCGGCGGTGACACGGGCGTACTAAATCAAGTGATTCTCGTGAACAACACCGAAATGACCGCGGTTGGCGTTACGCAAGCGGGCTTCACCGGCATACAGGTGGGACGAACGCCGGACATATTTGTGCCTATGACCATGAAGGGACAAATGACGCCAGTCCGGAACGGGTTGGACGACTGGAATGATTCGTTCTTAGCAGTGTTTGCGCGGCTTAAACCGGGCGTGTCTGTGGAACGGGCGCAGGCAGGGATCAACCCTGAGTACGGCCCATTGCTCGAGCAACAAATTGCGAGCCTCAAAGGCATGGATGCGAAAGCGCGTCAGGAGTTTCTAAACAAGAAGATCGTTCTGTATCCCGGGGCGCAAGGCAGAACCACTGCTCAGCGCGACTCCGGCCCGGCGTTGATCGCGCTGTTTGCGATGGTCGCGCTGGTGCTGCTCATCGCGTGCACCAACGTCGCTAATCTTCTCCTGGCCAAGGGAGCGGCGCGCCAGCGAGAGTTTGCTATACGCTCGGCGCTCGGGGCCACTCGGGGCCGGATGCTGCGGCAGTTGATGGTGGAAAGCTTCCTCTGCGCGTTGGGAGGCGGCGGATTGGGGCTGGTTTTGGGTTCCTGGTTGATGAATATCTTGACCCAAGCCGTCGTTTCTGAAGGAGGGGTGCGGGGGCTAACTTCGAAGGTGAATGGAAGTGTACTTGGATTTGTCGCGGGGGCCACGGTCGTATCGGCCATTCTCTTCGGCCTACTCCCCGCGTCGCGCATCGCACGAACTGGGGTTTCGCAGATGCTTAAGGACCAGGGCTCTACTTCATCCGCAGGTCTTGCCCACGTGCGATTTCGCAAGTTCCTCGTGGCTGGACAGGTGGCTTTCACACTTCTGCTGCTGGCGGGATCAACGCTTTTTGCCCGGACTTTGTGGAATCTGCGTAATGAGAATCTCGGCATGAGCACCGAGAACTTGATCACTTTCTCCATCGCTCCGGAGTTGAGCGGTTATGACACGCCCCGGACAATCACTCTGGTCGATCAACTGAGGCAACGCCTGGGTGCGCTTCCTGGAGTGCTTGGGGTTGGCTCATCTCAGATTCCTGTGCTTACCGGGACGGATATGGGCAGGAATATCACCGTCGAGGGGCGCGAAAACCTGGATAGCGACGACCGGCACGTGAATTTTGACGCCGTAAGCCCGAACTATTTTTCAACCATGAGAGTTCCGTTGCTCTCCGGGCGCGAATTTAACGCCGGGGATACTGCGGCAAGTACAAAAGTAGCGGTCATCAATGAAGCGATGGTAAAAATGTTATTCCCGAAGCGAGATCCGATAGGCGTGCGCTTCGCGCTAGGTGGGAGCCAGGTCAAGCCGGACATCGAAATCGTCGGAGTAGTAAAGAATACCAAAGAAGCAAATGTCCGCACGGAGTACCGCCCCTATTTCTATCTGCCCTATTCGCAATTTGGGAAGCTCGACGGCATGACCTTTTACGTGCGAAGCCAGCAAGAATCCTTGCTGATCGCCAACGAATTGCGGGAGATTGTCCAGCAAGCCGACGCGAATTTGCCCGTATACGAGCTGAAGACCGTTCGCCGGGTAGTGGATGAGGATCTTTTTGCCGAGCGCGTAATAGCCGGCCTCTCGGCCGGCTTCGGAGGCTTGGCGGCTCTGCTCGCGGCTCTCGGCATTTACGGCGTCCTGGCCTACGTGGTCGTGCAGCGAACGCGGGAGATCGGCATCCGCATGGCGCTGGGTGCGGAAGAATGGAACGTGCGTTTCCTAGTCTTTCGCGAAGTGGGGTTTATGGTCTTTGTGGGGGCAGCAGTGGGCCTGCCGCTTGCGTATGGCCTCGCGCGGCTGAGCGAATCGTTGCTCTACGGCGTAAAAGCTGGCGACCCGCTCATTTATGCGTTCGGCCTGGCACTGATTGCGCTCGTGGCGATAGCGGGTTGTTACCTCCCCGCGCGGCGCGCGACGCGGGTCGACCCCATCGTGGCGTTGCGGTACGAATAAAGGAACGGGATGCAAACACTGGTGCAAGACATTCGATACGGCGTGCCGGCAAGCGAGCTGGGAACTTTTTTGTTGGTCGCATCGTTGCTAACGGTAGTAGCGCTGGCTGCATGCTATATCCCTGCACGCCGTGCCGCCAGTGTCGCGCCGATGGTGGCGTCGCGGCACGAATGACAGTCGGAGGTAGTGCACGAAGGGATTTGAGGTCAGGTAATTCCATGGTTCAACGGGCAGCAAATTTATCTCGATAGTGTTTGAAGTACAAGGAGACGACATGCCGGAAGCAAGCGATACGCTGATCAAGCTCGAAGGAGTGAAGAAGGTCTTCTACACCGACGAGGTGGAGACTCATGCACTCTCGGAAATTCATCTGGAAATAAAGAAGGGTCAGTACATCTCGATTGCCGGGCCTTCCGGGTGCGGCAAATCGACGCTGCTCTCCATTCTCGGGCTCTTGGACTCCCCGACCGGCGGCCATTACTGGCTGAATGGACAGCCGGTCTCGAATCTTACTCTCAGCCAACGCACGCGGATTCGCAACCGCGAAATTGGTTTCATTTTTCAAGCGTTCAACCTGATCGGTGACCTCACCGTCTATGAAAACGTCGAGCTGCCGCTGACCTATCGCGGTACGGGCGCTGCCGAGCGCAAACAGAAGGTCCAGCACGCGCTCGAGCGCGTCGGCATGGCCCACCGGTTGCGCCATTACCCCTCGCAGCTCTCGGGCGGCCAGCAACAGCGCGTCGCGGTGGCGCGCGCGCTCGTTGGCGATCCGCTAATCCTGATGGCCGACGAGCCGACTGGTAACCTGGACTCGAAGAACGGCGAGGCGGTGATGGAACTGTTGCGCGACCTGCATCGCAACGGGGCAACGATTTGCATGGTCACGCACGACCAGCGCTACGCCAACTTCGCTGAACGCACCATTCATCTGTTTGACGGCCGCGTGGTCGAAGAGACCCAGGAAGCGCACGCCTGAACCTAAAAACACCTGAAGCGGAGAGCCGCTACTGGGTAACACGCTGACGGCATCGCCGTTGCGGCGCTCGCTTCGAAATTCGCAGCAGGCGGGTTATTTGTGTCGTTCCCATGTTCGCTCGTTGTTGTGACCAGGAGATCGTGATGAACACCCTCTGGCAAGACATTCGATACGGAGTACGCATGCTCGTGAAGAGCCGGGGCGTTTCCCTCCTGGCGATCTTGGCTCTCGGTCTAGGCGTCGGTGCGAACACCGCCACGTTCAGCGTCTCCAACACCTTTCTGCGCAAACCAGTTTCATTCCCCGAGGTCGAACGCCTTGTGATGGTAGTGAACCGCGCCCCGGGCCAGGTTCAGGATTGGACCTCCGCTTCTCCGGCGGATTTTTTGGATTGGAAAGAACAGGCGCATTCTTTTGACTCGCTGACTGCTTACAGTTGGAATGACGTCAATCTCACCGGCGCCGGAGAACCTGTCAAACTCCAAGGCTTCCGCGTAACGCCAAACTTCTTCGACGTCCTGAGCGTGCACGCCATGCTTGGCCGCGGTTTCATAAGCGGTGAGGATCTGCCCGGCCAAGATGCGAAGGTGATTTTAAGTCATAGCCTATGGACCAGCCAGTTTGCTTCCGATCCTCAAATTGTTGGAAAAACCGTCAGGCTCGATGGCAGGCCGTGCACGGTTGTGGGTGTCATGAACCAAGAAGTGAATTTCCCTTTTAACGCGCAGCTCTGGATGCCTTTGACCTTCAGCGCGCAGAAACGCACCGTGCGCAATGAGCATTCTGTTTCTCCGCTGGCCAGATTGAAGAGCGGCGTTTCGCTTACGCGGGCGCAGGCGGAAATGAACGCGATTCAGCAGCGCCTCACAAGTGCCTTCCCGGCCTCGGAATCCGGTTGGAGCGTCATGGTTCAGGACCTGGGCGAATTCGTGGCGGGCCCGGGCAGAGCGTATACCCTCCTTCTCCTCGTGGCCGTTGGTTTCGTCCTTCTGATCGCATGCGCGAACGTCGCGAACCTGCTCTTGGCTCGTAGCACCTCTCGCCAGACCGAGTTTGCGATTCGCCGCGCGATGGGCGGCACCCGGTGGCACCTCATCCGGCAACTCTTGATCGAGAGCGCGCTTTTGGGATTGGGAGGAGGTGCGGTTGGCCTGCTCTTGGGCGCATGGGGAATTTCTTTGATTCAAGCCAACATGCCTCCCGAAGTGGCTCGGTACATTCCCGGATGGAATATGGTGCGTCTGGATCGCGAGGTTTTTCTGTACACCCTGGGCGTTGCGCTGCTTGCTGGAATCGTCGCTGGTCTTGTCCCCGCTTTTCAGGGTTCCGGCACGGCCATTGGTGAGACTTTGAAGGAAGGTGGCCGGAGCGGAACCGCCAGCCGTTCTCGCACCCGGCTGCGCAATGCCTTTGTGGTGGCGGAAATCTCTCTGTCGCTGATGCTTCTCGTTGGCGGTGTTCTTATTTCGAAGGGCGTGCTGTCACTGTTCGCACTCAATTTCAAATTCGCTCCGCAATCCGTTCTCACCATGCGCGTCGTGCTGCCGGACTCCAAGTACGCCGCGCCTCGCCAGCGATCCGATTTCTACGATCGTCTACTCGACCAGTTAAATCACGTGCAGGGCGTGGAATCGGCTGCGGTCGCCGGGCTAATTCCATTTGGCGAGACATCAGACGCCGAGTCCTTCAGCGTGGAGGGACAACCCAAGCAGCTCGGTGAATTCCGCAACGCCCTCATCGATAGCGTGAGCCCGGATTATTTCCGGCTCTTGCATGTTCCGGTCAAAGAAGGACGTGAATTCAGCGATCGCGATTCCGCGGACGCGTCCCGCGTCGTCATCATCAGTGAGAGTCTCGCTCGTCGCTACTGGCCGGGACGCAGTCCGCTCGGCCACCACCTCAAGACCGGTGAGGATGATTCCAAGAATCCCTGGGCCGTTATCATTGGTGTTGTCGCTGACGTTTACTACGACCCTTGGCAGCACGACCTTCCTGCCGCGATCTATTTTCCTTACCGCCAGCAGCCTCACAGGGGCTCGTACATCGCCGTGCGGACTTCGGGCGACCGGCGCGCCATCTTTCCCGCCATCCGGCAGGCGATCTCCAGGGTTGACCCGGACCAGCCCATCTACGATGTGCTCCCCTTCGATCGCGTCATTTCCGATCAGATTCTGGGGTTGTCCTATGTTGCTGTCTTAATGGGCGTGCTCGGCTTTATGGGTCTGGTTCTGTCGGCCGTGGGTGTAGCCGGCGTCATGGCGTACTCCGTCACGCAGAGAACTCACGAAATCGGAGTGCGCATGGCGCTTGGCGCCCAATCGCGTGACGTTTTGCGCTTGTTCGTTACCGGCGGGCTGGCCTTGATGGGCATCGGCATTGCCATTGGGCTCCCCGCGGCATACGTACTGGCTCGCCTCCTCGCGAGCCTCTTGTATGGCGTCCAGGCCACGGATCTCTCTAGCTTCACACTCGGAACTCTCCTGCTCTCGATTGTTGTTGTGCTCGCGTGTTACATTCCAGCTCGCCGCGCCACGCGTGTAGATCCCATGCATGCCCTGCGGTACGAGTGAGGCCACCGTGGAACCGCTGATTCAGTTGCGAAATCTTGAAAAAGTATTCGAAGCAGGCGGAAGCAAGTTTTTCGTCTTGCGCCGCATCACGCTGGATATTCAGCGGGGTGAATTCGTCACCTTCATGGGCCCTTCCGGCGCGGGAAAATCTACGCTGCTCAGCATCATCGGCATGTTGGATGGCGCGTGGACCGGCGAATTTTACTTCCTGGAACAGCCCGTCCATAAACTGAACGTCAAGAAACGCAACGAACTGCACAAGGCCAACATTGGCTTTGTCTTTCAGAGTTACCACCTGATCGACAATCTAACGGTCTTCGAAAATCTGGAAATTCCGCTCTCGTACAAAAACGTCCCGCATAAGGAACGCGCCAGCCTCGTGTGCGACGCACTCGACCGTTTCAACATCGTCGGAAAAAAAGACCTCTTCCCCAATCAGCTTTCCGGCGGTCAGCAACAACTTGTCGGCGTGGCGCGCGCCGTAATTCAAAATCCAAAGCTCATCCTCGCCGATGAGCCTACGGGCAATCTTCACTCCGCGCAGGGCGAAGAGATCATGCTGCTTTTCAAGAAGCTGAACGAAGGCGGCACGACAATTATTCAGGTCACGCACTCGGAGAAAAACGCCTCCTACAGTGACCGGGTCATCCAGCTCAAAGACGGCTGGATCGTCAGCGAAAGCGCTACTGCCGCTCGAGTCGGGTGACCCGTGGGTTGAAGCCGCCGAGCTTGATTCTGCGCTTTGCAGGAGGCAATACCATGACGAACCTTTTCCAGGACTTGCGCTATGCCCTTCGAATGCTACGAATAATTACTTGTAAAACAAAACTCATCACCGAGAACCTCTCGGAGCAACGCTTAGGAGACGGTTGTAGAATAGATTTCACTGTCAAGTTCGAATGAAGACCACCACCAATCACGCCTATCGCATTCTTCTGGCGGATGATCAGTCCGACATTCGCGACGCCCTCCGTCTCCTTCTGAAAAGGGAGGGATACGAGACGCACGGCGTCGCCTCTCCCGCCGAGGCTCTTTCGGCCATCGAGTCTCGCGAGTTCGACGCCGTCCTCATGGACCTGAACTACGCGCGCGATACTACTTCAGGGCAGGAGGGGCTGGATCTCCTCAGCCGCATCCAGATCGTCGACAGCACCCTCCCGCTTATCGTGATGACCGCCTGGAGCAGCGTGGAAATCGCCGTCGAAGCCATGCGCCGCGGTGCCCGCGATTTCATCCCCAAGCCCTGGGAGAACAACCGCCTGCTGGCCATCATTCGCACCCAGATCGACCTTCGCCAGGCGCTACGCAAAGCCTCGCGCCTCGAAGCAGAAAATCGCCTTCTCCGCTCCGAATCACGCCCCACGATGATCGCAGAGTCTGCCGTGATGCAGCCCGTGCTCGAGCTCATCGGGCGCATCGGCCCTTCGGACGCAACCGTTCTCATCACGGGAGAGCACGGCACGGGCAAAGAAGTCGTTGCTCAGACACTGCACGCGTTATCCGCCCGAGCGAGTAGACCCATGGTCACGGTCAATGCCGGGGGCCTCTCCGAAGGATTGTTCGAAAGCGAGCTCTTCGGCCACGTCAAGGGGGCCTTCACGGATGCTCGTACGGATCGCGTGGGTCGCTTCGAACTCGCCGAGGGCGGCACCCTCTTTCTCGATGAAATCGCCAATGTCCCGTTGAATCTGCAAGCGAAACTTCTTCGTATCCTGGAAGCCGGTGAACTCGAGCGAGTCGGCTCCTCTACCACGCGGCGCGTCGACGTTCGCGTTTTGGCGGCTACCAACGCGGACGTGACCGCCGAAGCAGCCGCTGGGCGATTCCGGCAGGATTTGCTTTTTCGTCTGAATACCATCGAGATTCATTTGCCGCCTCTACGGGAACGCCGCGAAGATATTCTGCTGCTGGCGCACCATTTCCTGAGGGGCTACGCCCAGCGCTATCGCAAGAGCCTTTCTGGGTTTGATCCGGCGGCCACCCAGGTGCTCCGGGAGCATCCCTGGCCGGGAAATGTCCGCGAACTGGATCACGCGATTGAGCGTGGCGTGCTCCTTTCGACAAGTCCACTCGTACACGCCGCGGATCTTGGTTTGCGCGCCCCCGCTCCGGCGGGCTCGCCGCGCCTCGAGGAGATGAGCCTCGATGAAGTAGAACGCCATCTTATTCAGCGCACGCTCGCGCGCAATGATAGCAACGTGAGTCAAGCCGCCAAGGCGCTGGGATTGAGCCGCAGCGCCCTCTATCGCCGTCTTCAAAAATACGGTCTCGAATGAATCATCTGACCTACGAACGCCGGCTTCAGCTTCTGGCGTTGGCTGCGGGCCTGCCCGGATCGCTCATTTCTCTTATCCTGCTCTGGACGGGCAATTATTCCAGCTCAACCGCCTGGACCTTGACGTTGCTCATCGTCGGTTTTTGGATGGGTTTCGCGCTCTCTCTTCGCCACCGCGTCGTTTTCTCTTTGCAAACACTTTCGAATCTCCTGGCTGCATTGCGTGAGGAAGATTTCTCCGTCCGCGGACGAGGGGCGAAACGCGAAGACGCCATGGGCGAAGTCATGATCGAGGTGAACGCGCTCAGCGAGACACTTCGTCAGCAACGCCTGGGCGCCCTGGAAGCCGGTGCATTGTTGCGCACCGTGATGGAGGAGATTGATGTCGCCATCTTCACGTTTGACAACGAAACGAAGCTTCGCCTGGTGAACCGTGCCGGTGAGCGTCTGCTGGCCCGGCCAGTCGAGCGGCTTCTAGGTTTTACGGCCAAAGAGTTGGGCTTGCAGGCCTGTCTTGAGGGCGAATCCAGTCGCACCATGGAATTGAATTTCGCCGGCGGCTCGGGGCGCTGGGGCATGCGCCGTGGATCTTTCCGCCAGGGTGGTCTGCCCCATCATCTGATCGTTCTGAGCGACCTGAGCCGCACGCTGCGAGATGCGGAGCGCCAGGCGTGGCAGCGTCTGATCCGCGTTCTCGGCCACGAACTCAATAACTCTCTCGCACCAATTCAGTCCGTGGCGCAGGGCCTCGAGAGCGGGCTGCAGTCCGCGATCAAGGCGTCTGAATTGCAGAATGGGCCGGGCAATGCGATCTTGGAGGACCTTCGCCAGGGACTTGGAATCATCCGTTCGCGCACGGAAGCGCTGGCTCGATTCATGGCCGCGTACGCGCGCCTCGCGCGGTTGCCGCAGCCAAAATTGGCTCGGATGAATGTTACGGAGTGGATTGCCCGGGTAGCAAAACTTGCTGCACGTATTCAAGTTAAGGTAGCAGAAGGGCCTGCCGTAGAAATCTCCGCAGATGCCGATCAATTGGAACAGTTATTGATCAATTTGATCCGCAACGCCGTGGATGCCGCTCTGGAAACCGGGGGTGGGGTTGAGGTCGGATGGTCGCGCCAGGGCTCGCAACTCGATGTGTGGGTTCTCGACGACGGGCCGGGAATTACGAACACCGCAAATCTCTTTGTTCCCTTTTTCACCACCAAACCCGGTGGCTCCGGCATCGGTCTGGTGTTCAGCCGCCAAATTGCGGAAGCTCACGGCGGCGAACTTACTTTGAAAAATCGCACCGACGCGCGCGGCTGCGAAGCCAGATTGCGCTTGCCGATCTGACGGGCGACCCGCAATTCTGATTCAGAAAGCTTGTTGAAAAACCCTCCGGACGTTGTCATTCCGGGGAGCGAAGCGACGAGGAAACTCTCTTTTTCTTGGCTTTTTGCGAAAGCGAGATTCCTCGCTCCGCGGCGAGCTTTCCCCTCGAATAAGATACACTTATTTAGTACAACATATCTATTAATTTGACTAATTGACCCACCCGGCCTCATCCTGTTATTCTTTATGGCGATCGACATGCCTCGCGTCGCCATCTCGAACGGACGGACCCTAGCGGCTGCCATTGCGGCCGGCGGTGATTTCCGTGTCGTCGTACGAATTAGCCCCGTAATCGTACGGGGAATCGTAGCCGGATGATGGTGGCCTAGCACAGCACGACCGGAAAGATTCGGGGCCATCATCCAAAGCCGGGTGATGGCCCTAAGTTTTTGGATCCTGAACTTTGCGCAATGAGGGCGCAACCGATCACGAGAGGATAGCCGCAGTGACCGAACAATTCCCCAGACCGCGTAGCCGCGCGCTGACCGACGGCGCCCACCGCGCGCCCGCGCGCGCCATGCTCCGCGCCGTAGGCTTGCGCGATGACGATTTCTCCAAACCTCTGATCGGCGTCGCCAACACTTGGATCGAAATCGGTCCCTGCAATTATCATCTGCGTGAGCTTGCCGGGCATGTAAAGGAAGGGATTCGCGCGGCGGGCGGCACACCCCTTGAATTCAATACCGTCTCCATTTCTGACGGCATCACCATGGGCACGGAGGGCATGCGCGCTTCGCTCGTCAGCCGTGAAGTGATTGCCGATTCCATCGAACTCGTCACTCGCGGAAATCTCTTCGATGCCCTGGTCGTCCTCGTTGGCTGCGACAAAACAATTCCCGGCGGCGTGATGGCTCTCGCCCGGCTGAATATTCCCGGGCTAATCCTCTACGGTGGTTCGATCGCCCCCGGCCAGTTTGAGGGGCACTCCGTAACCATTCAGGACGTGTTTGAGGCCGTGGGCGCGCACGCGCGTGGCGCCATGACCGATGCACAACTTAATGCCCTGGAATGCGCGGCGTGTCCCGGCGCGGGCGCCTGCGGCGGGCAATTCACTGCTAACACCATGGCGTTGGTCTGCGAATTTCTTGGCATTGCGCCGATGGGGCTCTCCAGCGTTCCCGCCACCAACGCGGCCAAAGCCAACGCCGGTCATCGCGCCGGTGAACTGGTCCTCGAGCTCCTTCGCCGCGACATCACCCCCTCGAAAATTATCACCGAAGCGGCGATCGAAAACGCGATCGCGGGCGTGGCAGCGACGGGCGGCTCGACAAACGCAGTGCTTCATCTCCTCGCCATTGCCAACGAGGCGCACCTTCCTCTTTCCATCGAAGATTTTGACCGCATCAGTTCGCGCGTTCCGATCCTCGCGGACCTCAAGCCGGGCGGCCGTTTTATGGCCACCGACCTCTACGCCGCCGGTGGCACCGCACTGGTCGCGAAACGTTTGCTCGACGCAAAGATTCTCCACGGGGGCACGATCACCGTGACAGGACGCACCCTCGCTGAAGAAGCTGCCAGTGCAAAAGAAACACCGAACCAGGAAGTCGTGCGCAAGCTCGACAAACCGCTCAAGCCGACAGGCGGTCTGGTCATCTTGAAAGGCAATCTTGCGCCGGAGGGCTGCGTTGTAAAGGTTGCGGGCCACAACCTGCAGAATTTCCGCGGTCCGGCGCGCGTATTCGATAGCGAGGAGGCCGCTTTCGCCGCCGTCGAAAACGGCGCGATTAAACCAGGCGATGTCGTCGTAATCCGCTACGAAGGACCGAAAGGCGGACCCGGCATGCGCGAGATGCTCGCCGTGACGGCCGCGCTTGTCGGCGCGGGACTCGGCGATAGCGTCGCTCTCTTGACGGACGGCCGCTTCTCCGGCGCAACCCACGGATTAATGGCAGGACACGTCGCACCAGAGGCCGTGAACGGTGGCCCCATCGCCGCCGTTGCCGATGGCGACATCATTGTCTTCGACATTCCGAAGCGCACGCTAAGCGTCGCGCTCAGCGCCGCGGAATTGCAGAAGCGCCTCGCCACCTGGAAGGCACCTGCTCCGCGATACACCCGCGGCGTGATGGCTAAGTACGCGCTCCTGGTTTCGTCATCTTCACTCGGCGCGGTCACCGCCGTGCCCGCGAGCTTCTTAATTCCAGTTCAACCTGGATCGAATGCGTTGGCCGCTTCGCGGTCACACAGAAAGAGGACCCTATGAAACTCACCGGTGCGGAAATCCTCTGTGAATCGCTGACGCGCCTCGGCGTGCGCCATATCTTCGGTTATCCGGGCGGCGCGATTCTCCCCGTTTACGACGCGCTCGGTAAGTCGAAATTGCACCACATCCTCGTCCGCCACGAGCAGGGCGCCACGCACATGGCGGACGGATACGCGCGCGCCAGCGGCGGCGTAGGTGTGGCGATGGCCACTTCCGGTCCGGGCGCAACGAATATGGTCACGGGCATCGCGACCGCCATGCTGGATTCCTCGCCCGTCGTTTGCATCACCGGGCAAGTCAGCAGCAAACTGCTCGGCTCCGATGCCTTCCAGGAAATCGACATCACCGGGATCACCATGCCCATCACCAAGCACAACGTCGTCGTCGTCCGCGCGGAAGACGTAGCCCGCACGGTACGCGAAGCTTTCCTGATTGCAAACTCCGGCCGCCCGGGTCCCGTCCTTGTCGACATCACAAAAGACGCGCAGCAGGCTTCCGCCGAATTCAATTGGGACGCTTCCGCGCCGCAGCTCCCGCCCAAGCGTCAGCGCAGCAATCACGATCAAGTTGAATTCGACCGCGCAGTCAAACTTCTGAATTCGGCAAAACGCCCCATCATTCTCGCTGGCCGCGGCATCATGCTCTCCGGCGCCATGCAGGTCTTTGAGCAATTCGTCCGCGCTGGCAATTTCCCTGTGGCCATGACTCTTCTCGGCATCGGCTGCTTCCCTGCCAAAGATCCGATGAATCTCGGCATGATGGGCATGCATGGTGAAGCCTGGGTAAATCACGCCATCCAGGAATCCGATCTGCTCGTCGCGGTCGGCATGCGCTTCGATGACCGCGTAACCGGCGACCTTCGCACCTACGCCAAAGGCGCGCGCAAGATTCACATCGAAATCGACCGCGCGGAAATCAACAAGAATGTCCCCGTGGACGCAGCACTCATCGGTGATGCCCGCGAAGTCCTGGAAAAGCTGCTGCCCAGTCTCGAAAAGCGCGACCGTAGCGACTGGATTGCACACATCCGCGAGCTCAAAGGCGATTCCGCCGTCCGCGATATCCAAAATCTTCCCGACAGTGGCCACCTCTACGCCGCTCACGTGATCAACGACCTCTGGATAGAAACTCGGGGTGAAGCCATTGTGGTCACCGACGTCGGCCAGCACCAAATGTGGGAAGCGCAGTATTACCACCACAATCAGCCGCGCACCCTCATCACCTCCGGAGGTCTCGGCACCATGGGCTTCGCTCTGCCCGCTGCCATCGGCGCGAAGTTCGCCAAGCCCGATTCCGAAGTCTGGGTCGTGGCGGGTGATGGTGGCTTTCAAATGACCATGAGTGAGCTCGCCACCATCGTCCAGGAAAAAATCAAGATCAACATCGCCATCATTAACAACGGCTATCTCGGCATGGTGCGGCAATGGCAGGAATTTTTCTACGACAAACGCTACGTCGCCACGCCCCTCATCGCACCGGATTTTGCCGCCCTGGCGAACTCCTTCGGCATCCGCGGCGAGCGCGTCACTTCACGCGCTGACGTCATCACGACGATCCGTTCCGCGCGTGAGTCCTCCGAAACGGTGCTTCTTGATTTCCGCGTCGAGCAGGAAGATTCCGTCTACCCGATGGTTCCTGCAGGCGGATCTCTACACGAAATGATCCGCCGGCCCAATAACCCGCTTGTGGAAACGGCCACGGAGCCATGAAGAAGGCCGAGGAAGCTATGCAGACACTTGTCGCTTACGTTGAAAACAAACCCGGCGTTCTGAACCGCGTCGCCTCCCTCGCGCGGCGGCTCGCCATTAACATCGATTCGCTCACCGTCGGACCGACCGAGAATGAAGAAGTCGCGCGCATGACCATCGTTGCCCACACCGATGAAAAAGGCGCGCACCGCCTCGAAGCCAGCCTCGAAAAACTTGTCAACGTCCTGCTCGCGGAAAACATTTCGGGGCGTTCTGTCCTCGAGCGCGATCTGGCCCTCATCAAAGTACTCGCCGATCAACAATCTCGTCCGCATTTGATGGAACTCATCAAAGTCTTTCGCGCGCGTGTCGTTGACGTCGCTCCGGAATCGCTGATTCTCGAAGTGTCCGGTACCGTTGACAAAATCGACGGCCTGCTTGAAGTTTTGCGGCCCTTTGGGGTTCTCGAAATGGCTCGCACCGGCCGCATCGCCATGACGCGGGGCGGCGATCTCTTGCGTCCTCCCGTCACGCCATCGAACGACACCGATCTCGCCAGTACCGGTTCTAAAATGAAGTAGAAAATCTCAAGCTAGAAAACGAGGATAAGAATGGCAAATCTCTATTACGACGATTCGGCGGACCTGGCACTCATTCAATCAAAAAAAGTCGCCATCATCGGCTACGGCTCCCAGGGACATGCGCACGCGCTCAATCTTCGCGACAGCGGCGTGACCGTCCGCGTTGGGCTCCATCCCGGCAGCGCTTCGCGCGCGAAAGCGGAAAAAGAGGGTCTTACCGTCGGCACTCCCGCCGAAGTTGCTGCCTGGGCCGATGTGATCATGATTCTTGCTCCCGATACCAAGCAGCCAAAGCTTTACCGCGAAGCTGTGGAGCCCCATCTCAAGCCCGGCAAAACATTGATGTTCGCCCACGGTTTCAACATCCGCTTCGGCACCATCAAACCTCCCTCCTTCATTGATGTTTCCATGATCGCCCCCAAGGCGCCGGGCCATCGGGTGCGCGAAGTTTTCACCGAAGGCGGAGGCACGCCCGCGCTCCTCGCTATCGAGCAGGACGCCACCGGCCAGGCCAAAGCTCTCGCCCTCTCCTATGCCAAGGGGCTCGGCTGCGCCCGCGCCGGTGTTCTCGAAACCACCTTCACCGAAGAAACCGAGACGGACCTCTTTGGCGAACAGGCCGTCCTGTGCGGTGGCGTTAGCGCACTGATCAAAGCAGGCTTCGAAACCCTCGTCGCTGCTGGCTATCAGCCCGAACTCGCCTACTTCGAGTGCCTCCACGAACTAAAGCTGATCGTCGACCTCATCTATCGCGGCGGGCTCAGCTACATGCGCTATTCCGTGAGTGACACCGCCGAACAAGGCGACTATACCTCCGGGCCGCGCATCATCACCAAACAGACGCGTGAAGAGATGCGCAAAATCCTCGCGGAGATCCGCGACGGCAGTTGGGCCAAGAAGTGGATCGAGGAAAACGAGAAAGGCTGCCCGAATTTCCTCGCCACTCGCCAGCGCGAACAATCGCATCCGGTCGAGCAGTTAGGGCCGAAGCTAAGAGCCATGATGCCCTTCCTTCAGCCCGTCGTTGCACCGGGCCTCGAAAAAAAGGCCGCTACATCGGAATAATAGAATCGCCCTCACGGCGCCCATTTCGCTCATCAACGCTATCGTTGCCGCTTGCGGCCAATACCGCCGCTCGCACACACTTGTCATCGTCAAGGAGATCGCAGACGAACAACGCAAGGGTTTCCGGTGGTACAACACGTGAATAGCCTCGGCTAAGCGTGAAACGCTCGTTTCTTCTGAAAACTCCTGGCTATCTCAACAGCCCAATCATGGAAGAGACAAAAGACAAACCGCTTCTTCACCTGGGCACTTCCGCGTTCACTGCGAATGGCTGGCCCGGCAGTTTCTATCCCGAACACCTGGCGCAGAAGGATTATCTTTCTTACTACGCCACCCAGTTCGACGCTGTCGAGGTCGACGGCACCTTCTACCGCATCCCTTCTCTCAGCATGGTGAAAAACTGGTACGCTCGCACTCCTGCGAGCTTTCTCTTCGCCTTAAAAGCGCCCCAGGAGATTACCCACGAACGTGTTCTGGTGGACTCCGGCGAAGTTCTCACCGCCTTCCTGAACGCTACCGAGGCTCTCGCCGAAAAGCGCGGCCCCATCCTCTTTCAATTTCCCTATTTCAATCGCAAAGTCTTCTCTGCCGCGCCCGATTTTCTCGCCCGCTTGAAACCATTCCTCGAAAACCTTCCAGCGGGCCCGCGCTTCGCTCTTGAAATCCGCAACAAAAACTGGCTTGGCCCCGCCTTGTACGATCTTCTCCGCAAACATCGCATCGCTCTCGCGCTCATTGATCATCCGTGGATGCCGCGCCCTAGCGAATGGTTCGCTCGGGGAGATGCCATCACCGCGGATTTCACTTACATTCGCTGGCTCGGTGACCGCAAGGGGATCGAGGAACGTACGACCACGTGGAACGAAACCATCGTCGACCGCAAATCGGAGTTGCTCGAGTGGGTCGAGGCCTGCCGCGCTTTTCTTAAGCGCAAAATCGCCGGCTTCGCTTTCGCGAACAACCACTATGCAGGCCACGGGCCCGCCACAGTCCGGCTATTCCTTGAATTATTCGAAAAGAAAAAGTCCTAGGGTCAGTCCCTTCGGTCGCGGACGGGATGCCGCTTCCACCTTCAGCTTAACGAGGTATTCCCGAGTTCCGCCAGGCGGCGCTCGTAGATCATCTCAACGAGTCCATGTTTTCCGTAATACTTGAAAACGATCTTGTGTCCCGGCGCGATCTTCGCGCGTGACTTGACCAGCGAGTCCGACAATTCCACCCACGACCCGCTCACCAGGTAGCTGCCTTCCCACCCGCGCAGCTCAAACTTGCCATCGCTCTTAAGGAACAGCGGCGCTCCTTTGCAAGGTACCGTCTTTCCATGAACCGTCGCTTGCGTGCACTCGTAGCGCCCGGAAACTTCCGTGGTCTGCGCTGGGCTGACTGGCATGAACACGAAGAGGATTGCTGCAAGGATAAGGAAGCGTAAAGCTTTCAGGACCCGGGCGGACCCCATTCGAACCTCCAGCACCGGGTGCGCCAGCGGGGTCAAGGCTCCGGCCAGGGATAGTACTTGCAACTCACCCGCCAAGCATCACCAGCCTAACCCGCTCATTTTGCAGCCTTTAGTTTGGATGAAGTGCAAGCGACTGGCTGCTCCAGGGAACATTTGTTTCCCTTGGCGTACCTCAACGGAACTCTTTTGCAAAGTGTCCCGGCGGCCCCCTCCTAGTGCTTCGCCGAAAGCAGTTCGATGCCGAAGAGCCGCGCGGTATTGTCGTGGAAATAGCCACGAGCAATTTCGAGCGCGCGGGCTTCCGAGATCTCGCCTTCCGAAACCATTTCCGCTAAGGCTGCCGCCGCCGCGGTCCGCGCTGTCTGAACTGCCAGCCAGTAGGTCTCCGGCACGGCAATCTCCCTCGAATAGGGGAAGCAGTCAGAGCCAAAAACTATCTTTTCCGGGAAGATTTCAAACCACTCCTTTAGGATGCGGCTGTATTGCGCCGGATAAATGAGCAGGTTGAACTCCGAGGTATCCAGATAAACGTTCGGCAAGGCCGCCAGCCAAATCGATTGTTCCGTGTACGGAAATCCACCGTGTATCATCACGAAGATAGTGTCCTTGTATCGTGGGTCGCGGAGAATGTTTTCCAGATCCATGGCATTGCCTTCGGTCAGGTGATAGTAATTGCCGCTGCCAACCGCGCTGTGTATATGCACCTCCAGGTGCAATGGACCTGCTTGAGCGATCAGGGAGCGAAAGATGTAGTCCTGAAAAACCCGGTACTCATCCGCCGTAGGCACACCCCCTGCATGGTACTTGTTGTAAATCACTTCTGCTTGCTCGCGCGGAGGGTCGGTGATGTTTACCAAGGAACGAAAATAAGGCGCCTCAAATTTCAACGCCACCGCTCCGTGCTCCTTATCTTGTTCTAGTTTGCGATGCATGGCCGCTTCATAGCCGGTAAAATCGTCCGGAAGTCGAGAAACGCCCACTTGCTGGAGATAGCGCTGAAGCGCCTTCTCCTGAATGGGAAAGTAGACGGCGCGATCCGGACTGATCGCCAGTTTTTGATTGTTGAAAGGAAACATGAACGGATCGACGAAGAAAACAAAGCGGAATCGCGGGTTGTTTTCCAGGTAATCCATTGCTACGCGGTTTGCCACAGAGACCTGGATTCCTACTTTATCCAGAATTTTCGACAGGTACTCCTTGCCCCATTGTTTTCGTAATTCATCGTCTTTTTCGTCGAGCCACCGGGCGTGCTCGGGTAACAAATCAGAATAGGGATAACCGAAGAGTGCTTTCGCAGCGGCGGCCCATTCCGCATTTGTGGGCCGCGAACGAGCCGGATCGAGCTCCGTCGTGGTGACCGCCATCGCATCCACGTCGGTGTCGTCCCAATATCCAGGATGCGCGTGCATGTCCACGATCGGAATCTTTTCGATCGGCGGCAGCAGCCGGTCGTATATCGCATTGACATCTTTGCCCGGCAGGGGTCGGGCCTGAGACCTACTGGAAGGACAATAGGCAAGCAACCCCAAAAGACTTGTTACTGCACACAAGAGCTTCCATCGCGGATTCATTGACGTTCTCCTCCAAGTGAATCGCCCGAAAACAATGTCCCCGTTTCTCAGAATGACCAGGTCAACGAGAACTGCAGGATTCGCGGGTTATTCTCGGTCGAAATGATCTGTCCGAAACCTGCTGGGTTCTGG
Organism: Candidatus Acidiferrum sp.; assembly: GCA_035544995.1. Classification (GTDB taxonomy): domain Bacteria; phylum Acidobacteriota; class Terriglobia; order Acidiferrales; family UBA7541; genus Acidiferrum. The sequence goes on along the minus strand of DASZZI010000064.1, from coordinate 86,203 downwards.
ATATCCGTGAACGCCGGGTTGCTGAAGACAGGGTGATTCCATACATTGAAAAAGTCAGAAGTGAAGCGAATCTTCTGGTGTTCGGTTAGAGAGAAATTTTTAATCAAGGACACATCCCAGTTCTGCTGGAAAGGCCCTCGGTAAGTATTGCGTCCCAGAGTCCCAAAGCCGGTGGCTGCGCCATCATCGCCGATGATCGGAGCTGCCACAAACGCGCTTATTTTGAGATAGCCGGGTTGCCCGTTGCCGCCGAGGCGGGAGCCGATGCTCCCCGAAGTTAAGCCACTCGCAAGAGTGGCGCCGGAAGCGAGGCTCGCTGTGGTGTTGGGAATAGTGGTCAGCGCATCGAACGCGGATCCTGCGCTGGAATCGATGATAGAGAACGGCAAGCCAGTCTGAAAGACGCTCACACCGGAAAGGGCCCATCCGCCAACTATTTTACCCTTCAAGTCCTTGGTCTTGGCAAAAAAAGGTAAATTGTACAAATAGCTGACCGCCAGCCGATGTGTTCGATCGAAATCAGAAAGGCCGCGGGAACCGTTCAGGTTAAGCTGGTTATTAAATAAAGTGTTGAAGGCAGTATTGTAGCTGGAGGACGCGTCTGTCGAACGGGAGAAAGTATACGCCGCCTGGATGTAGCCATTCGACCAGCGCCGGGAGAGAGTGGCCTGGATGGAATTGTAGTGTCCGTAAGCGTCATCGGCAAATTGTTCAAAAGCTCCATATCCATTCACACCCAGAGCATGCGTTCGAACGATGGCATTCGCGAGCGTGTTCTTGGTGATTTGCACGGTTTGACCGGTTGCCAGGGTGAGAGCGAGAGGATTCTGGGTACTCACGAGAATGGATTGCAGCGCGTCATGGACCTCACGGAGATGGACGGAGTGGCTACCCACGTATCCAACCTCAAACACCCAATCGTGTCCGAGAGATCTCTGGGCGGTGAGATTCCACTGCTGGACGCTCGGAACTCTGAAGTGGCGCGGCACCTGCAGCGTAAACAGATTGACCCCATTGTTGTTTAAATTGGGGGCTTGAGAAGTGTCGCCGCCAGGGAAGCTTGTGACCTGGGAAAGCACTGGAACGAAAGCTGGCGAAATGACACCGGCGGGTGGCAAGGCATTCGGGTTGTTCGGATTCAGAGCCTGACAATTCGCCGGTTGTAGGCTGCCCGGCTGGAAAAACGTGGCCAAACATCCCCCGGGCCCTCCGAAAGACACCACGTCAAGCAGCGGCGACTGGAAAGAAAGGTTATCGACCGCACCCACGTCTTGCTGGACGTAATAGATGCCGAATCCCGCGCGAACGGTAGTTGTATGGTGGCCGAAGACGTCATAAGCAAGCCCAATTCGAGGCCCCCATCCTCTGGCATAGGAATTATTGAGCGTGGTGGAACTGGCAGTGCCCTGCAATCCTTGGACGTTAAATTTATTGACGCATTTGGGGTAAATGTAAGGATATTTGCTCTGAGCGATGAGAGATGGATCGAAGTTGCCAATGTGGCAGGCATTATCGTACCACGCTCCGAACTCCTCCAACCTGAGGCCGACGTTGAGAGTGAGATTTTGAGTGGCTTTCCAGTCATCCTGGGCGAAGGCGGACATATTGTTGTGGTGATAATCGTGATTGAAGGCGCCGCTCTGGCCAAAAACGAATTGAGGCGCGCCCTGCAAGAAATTCTGAAAATCGGTGAACGCGGGGACAGCAGGCGTCGTCGCCGCCGCCGGGATTTGCAATGTGTTGGAGAAAAAGATCTGGTCATTGAAAATCTGCGGGAACAGCTTGTAAAGGTTGATGCGATCCCATTCACCGCCGAAGCGGAGCTCGTGCTTGCCTCGGACCCAGCTAAAAATATCGCCATAGGTGAAGTTGTTTTGGACCTGGGAGTTATCGCCCGGGCTCGGGCCGATCTGAAATCCCGAACTGTTAAAGGTGAATTTGTAAATGGAATTGGTGACGGAATCGGTGGGGCTCGTAATGCCCAAAGCGGATCTCTTGAGAACGGGGACGTTTGTGTAGGCATTGTTGATGCGGTTGTAGCCAAACGCAAATTGATTGACCTTTTCACCAGAAAATGTGTGCGTCCACGTGCCGCTGAGAAAGCGTGTGTTCAATGGAATGTCCAAGGGGAAATTCAAATCGGTCTTGCTGGGCGGTGCGCCGTAAGTTGAAGAGAGGCCCCCTGCGCCAAATGGTTTCAAAGCATCGGAGTTGCTGAAGAAGAAGCGAACTCCAAACTTGTCCTTGCCATCGCGGAATTTGCGGTCCCAATTCGTGGTGAACTGGTTGTCGCTGAATCGGCCCGGGTTGCTGCAATTAAAGTTACCGCTCGGGCTTGAGGCCGAGGGGACTAGGAAACCATTTGCGCCGCTGCAAAACTGGTTTCCTTTCGCATTCAGGAGCTTGCTGACAACCGGATCGATTTTCGCATTGGGATTGCCCGGAAAAAAAGCCGCCAACAGCGAGGCGTCGGAACGATCGGCAGGCAGAACCGGGATGACCGTACCGATCAGCGTCCCAAGATCGGCGCCGCTACGCTGACGGGAGCCTTGGTAATTGCCAAAGATGTATCCGAATTTGCCTTCGGGAGCGAGCGGGCCACCGACACTGCTGCCGAATATGTTTTGCTTTAGTTCGGGACGCGGCAATCGGGCGCGATTCAAGAAAAAGTCACTGGCGTTGAGCACATCATTGCGGAAGAATTCAAATGCGTCGCCATGCCATTCATTCGTCCCGGTTCTCAGAACGGCGTTGACCATACCTCCGCCATTGCGTCCTTGACTGGCATCGTACAAGCTCGTTTGGACCTTGAATTCCTGGATGACGTCCGGGCTCGGAAGAGGCGTATTGGTGAGTTCGCCGACGTTGTTGTCTGTAGCGCTGATCCCCTCGATGAGATAGTTGTTGTTGTCGCCGCGTTGGCCGTTGACGTTGATGCGAACCGTGCCCCGTCCGAGTTGTTCGGAATTATTGAGCGTGCTGGAAGCGCCGCTCGACAATGTCAAGAGCTGTTGAAAGTTCCGTGTTGCCAGCGGCAAACCGCCAACGACCTGTTGCTCGATCGTTTGGCCAGTGGTGGCATTCTCCGTGTTTACACTGACCACCTGGGCTGAAACTTCAACCTTTTCTGACAGGCCACGGGGTTGCAAGACGACGTTGATGGTAGTTGTCTCGGTCACGCGAACTACCACCGCCGTGACGCGGGTCTCGCCGAAACCTGGGGCATTCACCACGACCGTATAGTTGCCTGGCGGCAACAGTGTTACCGTGAAGCCGCCATTCGCGCCGGCCGCCAGGTCCCGCACCTGTTGACCTGTGCCTGCGTCAATAATCTTTATGGCCGCATTGGGAATAAACCCCCCGCTGCGGTCGAGCACCGTCGCCGTGATAGCTCCTGTCGAACCGCCCTGGGCCCACGCGGCATTCGGCAAAATTGCGTTGATAATTGCAAACAAAAGAATCGAAAAGATCATCGCTCTTCCAGGTCCCAACCGCGGCATATATTCCTCCATGGAATGGTGCGAAATTCGGAGATGATAGAGTGAACAGACTACAGCATTTGCATCATGCCGCGCGAGGACTCATTCCGCTACCTGGCAGACTGCGTTGCCTTCTCGCGAGCTTAAGAGCCCGGAACAGAATGCAAACTTCCCACCACCCGTTTTCCCCGAATAGCCCGACTTCGTTTCCGCTGAAATCCCTCGTAAAGGCTGAGACATCACCTTTCGAATAAGCGCCCTGATATATCACAATCTTGCGCCTGTCAACATTTTTTGAATTATTTGAACTATTGATTTTTTTGATGAGTTCCATGCCAAGATGGCGGCGCCATATTCACCCTTTAAGGCTTCGCGTAAGAGACGTCCATAGCTCGTCAGAAAGAGACGTTCAGAATTCCGCGCACTCTTCGGTCGCCGCATCGCTTGTAAGACGAGTAACGAAGGTGTCAGGTTCTTGCGCTGAAACAGCGTGCGCCTAGGTGTAAATCCTGATGCTAGCGTCCACTTCCGTCAGACTATTCGACTGCTAACTCCGCAGCCGCTTGGCCGTCCTTGCGCGGGTCCGAGGCGCCGTAATTTACTCCGGCAGCAAAGTCTCTCATCACGGCCTGTCCCCCGCCCATCGCGCTGGAAAACGTCCCTCTCAGGTCGATCGTGTGGCCCTTCGCGGCCAACTCATTCCGCACATTTTGCGCAAAACGGTTCTCCATCGAGACGTCGCACCCTGCAAACGTTCGCTTGCTGAAACGCGGCGCCTCCAGTGCCGCCTGAATATTCATCTTGAAGTCGGCAATATTTGCCACGAACTGCGCGTGTGCCTGCGCCTGGTTCCAGCCGCCCATAATTCCGAACGCGATCCGCGTGTCGCCCTTCTGCGCAAACGCGGGGATGATCGTATGCAGTGGCCGCTTGCGGCCCGCCAGTGCATCCGGTGAAGCCGCATTCAGACTGAAAAGTCCGCCGCGGTTGTGCAGCGCAAATCCTGAGCCCGGCGCGACGATCCCAGAGCCAAAGGAGTCGTAGTTGCTCTGAATGAGCGAAACCATGTTGCCTTCGCGATCCACCACGCTCAGGTAGGTCGTATCGTTGCCTGCGGGCAATTCCCCCGCATGCACGTCGCAGTTCGCGTGGTCCGGATCGATCAGTTTCGCTCTCTGGCTGGCCCACTCTTTCGAAAGCAGTTGCGCCACCGGCAATTTTTGCTTTCGCGGATCGCCGATGTAGCGCGCTAAATCCGCATACGCCAGCTTCTTCGCTTCGATCATGGCGTGCAGCGCTTTCGTCGAGCCGAAGCCCCAATCTTTCTGCCCCAGCGGAAACGTCTCCATGATGTTCAGCATTTCAAGCGCGGCGAGTCCCTGCACGTTCGGCGGCAACTCGTTCACAGTCCACTCGCGGTACACCGTGGAGATAGGTTCCACCCACTCGCTCGAATATTCTGCCAGGTCTTCCGCCGTCATCGTCCCGCCATGGCGCTTCATGCTGTCGAGAATCTTATTCCCGACCTCGCCTTTGTAGAACGCGTCGCGGCCATGCTCGGCAATCTGTCGCAGCGACGCCGCCAGGTCCGCATTGCGGAACACTTCCCCTGTCCGCGGTGCGCGGTCCGAAATTAAATAGGTCGCTGCTGCCGCTTCATCGCTTCGAAGGCGATCCACTTCCTGCGCCCAATAAGCCGCCACAAATTCCGTTACTGGAAATCCGTCCTGCGCCGTTCGAATCGCCGCCGCCAGGTCTTCGAACAGTTTCTTCCGCCCAAACTTATCCGCCAGCTTTTGCCACCCATCCACCGCGCCCGGCACCGTAATCGTGTTCACTCCCTGCTGCGGCATCTCGCGTAATCCCTGCTTGCGCAAGTATTCGATCGTCAGCCCTTTCGGTGCCCATCCGCTCGCATTCAGTCCATAAAGTTTGTTGGCCTTCGCATCATAAACAATCGCGAACAAGTCGCCGCCGATCCCGTTCATCATCGGGGAAACCACGCCCATCATGGCGTTCGTCGCGATTGCCGCATCCACAGCGTTGCCGCCGCGTTCGAGTATTCGCACTCCGGCCTGCGCTGCCAATGGCGACTCTGCCGCCACGATTCCGTTCCGCGATATCACCATCGACCGCGCCTGCCCGCGGTCCTGCGCATCCGCTGTGGGTCCTCCGATCATCCGGGTCATAAAGGCAAGAGGTAAGAAAATGCGCAGCGTATACGAGATTCGCATGGTCGCCTTCCGCTCCTTGGCTGCAACTCTGCTGTCCAGTCTTTCAATCGTTTCATCTGCCGCAAAATCGATTTTTTCCTCTGGCACTCTACTCTGCCCTGTGGTCTCCCGCAAGCGGCCTCGGCGTTAGCGATAGACAGGCACACGCCCCGCTAGGAACGTTTGGCAATTGCCTCAGGACGCCCTAGAATTCAGAGGACGCCCGAGTCCGGGAGACGCCAGCATTGACCAATGAACGCACATCCGCGGCACAGACCCCCTCGCCCGATGCTCACCAGGACGCGCAGTTAAGCGCCCAGATCGACGCGCTTCTAGCCGGGCGCCACGCCGATCCTTTCGGGCTCCTCGGTCCGCATCCCATCTCCGGGGGATGGGCCGTCCGCGTTTTTCTTCCTTGGGCTGCTGAAGCCTGCATCTCTCTGAAAGGTGCGCCAAAAGTTACCGACGCCGTCAAACTCCGCCCCAAAGGCTTCTTCGAAGCAGCTTGGGCTTCAAATCAGTCCACCGCTCCCGCACCAGGCAGCTACAAAATCCAGGGCCGCACCCATGACGGTGAACCCTTCGAAATCTATGACCCCTACGCCTTCCCTTATCTCCTCACCGAATTCGATCTTCACCTCATGGGCGAAGGCCGCCACTACGACACCTACAAAAAACTTGGGGCCCACGTAAAAACTCTCGAAGGCGTAACAGGCGTCCACTTCGCCGTCTGGGCTCCCAGCGCAAAGCGCGTCAGCGTTGTTGGCGACTTCAATCGCTGGGATGGCCGCGTCCATCCCATGCGTTCCCGCGGCTCCTCCGGCATCTGGGAAATTTTCCTCCCCGAGCTCGCAGAAGGCGCCATCTACAAATTTGAAATCATCGGGCCACAAAGCCAGATTCTCCCGCTCAAAGCCGATCCCTACGCGTTCTGCTCCGAGCTGCGCCCCAATACCGGCTCCGTCGTCGCTAACCTCGACAATTATCCATGGAATGATGCGGAATGGATTCAACGGCGCTCACAAAAAAATTGGTTCGAATCCCCAATTTCCATTTACGAAGTTCATCTCGGCTCCTGGCGACGCTTCCCCGAAGACTCCAATCGCTGGCTCACCTATCGCGAACTCGGCGACCAGCTCATCCCCTACGTGAAAGACCTCGGCTATTCCCACATCGAACTCCTTCCCATCATGGAGCACCCCTACGATGGCTCCTGGGGCTATCAAACTCTCGGCTACTTTGCCGCCACCAGCCGCTATGGCTCTTCCTCGGAGTTCATGGAATTCGTCGATCGTTGTCACCGCGCGGGGATCGGCGTCCTTCTTGATTGGACGCCCGCGCATTTTCCCCGTGACGCTCACGGCCTCGCGCAATTTGACGGCACGCATCTCTACGAGCACTCCGATCCCCGCCAGGGCGCCCATCCCGACTGGGGCACGCTCGTTTACAACTATGGGCGCAACGAAGTCCAAAACTATCTCATCTCCAACGCCCTCTTTTGGCTCGACAAGTACCACATAGATGGCCTCCGCGTGGACGCCGTCGCCTCCATGCTCTACCTGGACTACTCCCGCAAGCCCGGCGAATGGATTCCCAACGAATTCGGCGGCCGCGAAAATCTCGCCGCCATCGCTTTTCTCAAGCACATGAATGAAGTTGCCCACGGTCATTTCCCCGGCATCCTTACCATCGCCGAAGAATCCACTTCCTGGCCCGGCGTCTCTCGCCCCACCCATCTTGGCGGCCTCGGCTTCAGCTTCAAATGGAACATGGGTTGGATGAACGACACGCTGAACTATTTCTCGGCTGATCCCGTTTACCGCAAATACGAGCACAATAAGCTCACGTTCTCCTTCCTCTACGCTTTCAGCGAAAATTTCCTCCTTCCTTTCTCCCACGACGAAGTCGTACACGGGAAAAATTCTCTGCTCCACAAGATGCCCGGCGACCTCTGGCAGCAATTCGCGAATCTCCGACTCCTTTTCGGCTATCACTACGCGCACCCCGGTAAGAAACTCCTCTTCATGGGACAGGAATTCGCCCAACGCCAGGAATGGAGCGAAACTCGCAGCCTCGATTGGCAATTGCTCCAGCACGATTCCCACCGCGGCATCCAGCGCCTCATTGGCGATCTCAACAAGCTTTACGCAATGCAGCCCGCCCTCCACGAGGTTGATTTCGATTGGCAAGGTTTCGAATGGCTCGACGCCAACGATGCCGACAACAGCGTCCTCTCCTTCCTTCGCCGAGGAAAAAATCCCGTGGATTTGCTCGCAGTGGTTGTGAATGCCACGCCCGTCGTCCGTGAAGCCTACCGCATCGGGGTTCCCGAGTCCGGCTTCTACGCCGAAATCCTCAACACTGACGCCGGCCCCTACGGCGGTTCCAATGTCGGCAATCTCGGCGGCGTTCACTCGGAGCCCGTCCCCCACATGGGCCAGCCTTTTTCCATCCCTCTGACTCTCCCTCCCCTCGCCACCCTCTTTCTTAAGCACCAAAGTATCTAGGTGCCTGGTCGTCCCACACCTCCTTGGAGCCTGCCGGGACGTTGTGCCTAACTTGATTTACGCCTCCCCGAGTTAACGCCATCCACCGCGGGGGCCTCCCGGCGGCCCACCTGTCCTTCGCGGAATCCAGCTCCGTCCAACCCATCGGCAACCTGTACTTCGTATTAAATAGGATGGATCGTTCTCTCCACTCAGTTCGTGCCTTCAGAACGGACCCCGCTACGGATGCGCGAGGGTAAGTCTTATGTGTTTTAATATCAATGCCTTAGATAAGAAACGGGCGCGTTTAACCTGGAGTACAGCTTAGATAGTACTAGGACCTCTGTTCCCCGACGACCTGTACGACCATGGACTCTTGTCCTATCCCAATCTGGGACACTTGGCCTACCTCAAATTGGCACCCCCGCACCATAGCTTCTAACACTTGCCAACCGTAAACTTGGCCTGCGCTTGAGTTCACTGTTCTTCGTCCCCGGGACAAATTCCCGGAGTTCTAAGGAGAAATCAACGAGATGCGTAACCGGCAAAAGGGCTTCTCACTCATCGAGGTTCTAGTCGTCGTGGCCATCATCTTAATTATTGCGGCCATTGCCATTCCCAATCTTCTTTCCTCCCGCATGTCGGCTAATGAAGCCTCCGCGGTGGGGTCTCTCCGCACGTACACCACTGCGATGCTCGCTTATTCCGCGCAATGTGAGGATGTCGGATTTCCCAATGATTTGACGGGCCTTGGTCCCGGCGCGGGCGACTGCACAGGAATGGGTATCGTGGACGATGTCCTCGGTGGTTCAATCTCGCCCTCTAAGAATGGCTACACTTTCACCTACGTGGTGGTGCCTGGTGCTGTCATCAACGACGGCTACACGCTGAATGCGGACCCTCAATCGCGTGGCACGACCGGACGGCGCAGCTTTTATACGGACCAGGCCGGGGTGATTTACTACAACCAGTCTGCTCCGGCGAGCCCGGCCGACCCGGCGCTCCAGTAGGAACGCGTCAGCAGAGAACGATTCTCGTTTGCCAGGTCATTTCGAAGAATCGATACGCGCTTGCTTGAGTCACGGTAGGTAGCAGAACACAAACGGACAGGCCCTTGGAGAATTGTCGAGTATCTCTTGACCGCCTTGCGGTCTCCGTAAAAGCGATGGCTGACACCAAACCAAAACGGACACGGCGTCATCCTCGAGTCAAATCGCCGAAAGGGCTTCTCGTCGCCTGGGAAACAGGTTCTCGCCGTTCTGTCTCGCGATTGGAAACCCTGAGTCTTGGCGGAGTCTTTATCCACACACCCGAGTCGCCACCCGTCGGGAGCATGATCAATATGCTTCTAGATATGCAAAATGGGGATGTTCGCGCTCGTGCCATCGTGCGGCGCGTAGCACCCAGCAAGGGGATGGGGATCGAATTTATCTCGATGTCCCCTGAAGATCGGGCTCGCCTCAACAAGCAGATTCAGGGCATGCTAAACAGCTAGCCACCGCAATTGGTGCTTCCCCTCGTTATTGGAGTTAACCCGGCCTTGGGGTGCTGGACCTTCGTCGAAATCCATTCTTCGTTTCACTTCGATGTGATCGGTTCTATCGTGCGGACCTGGATCGTATTGGTCTTGGGGTCAATTGTGCCGGTGACTTTCACTTTCATCCCTGCCCTTTTCTCAGCCAATTCCTGATTATCCAGCTTGTAGACGGCCTGCTTGCTCTGCAGGACGAATCTTCCTCCCCTCTCTTTTACGCAATAACGAGCGCAATCCGTGGGTGTCTTACCCGCGGATCCCATGTCTATCATTTCTTTATGCGATTGATTGAGCGAATGTACGCCCAGTGCGCACTGCGAATCCGCAATTTCACCTTCGAACGTCTTAACCCCCGCGCCGCGGACCAGCGAACTACTTACGGTCACGCTCACCAAGATCACCGCCCCCAAAAATAATCGTCGCGTCTTTATCATTTTTACTAACCTCTTGTTTTCGAAAATTGGGAATGTACTCTCCGATTGGAATCACGGTACGACGACAAATTTCATATTCATCTGTTCATGGTCTGGCCCGCAAATCACCGTGCAAATGACGACGTACTCGCCCGGCTCGCTCGGTGCGGCTAAACTGAATTCTTGTGTTCCGGGTTTCAGCAGCAAGTCCCAGCCCGGGACAGGCTTCCGATCTTTGGAGCGGAGCAAAGTGAATCCATGGATCGAGCCGTCTCTGTTGTGGTTTCCCGCTTTTTTCGCGGTGATGCGCAGAGTGATCTCTTCTCCAGCTTTAACCGTGATCATGGGTTGCTTCTGTCCAGCCATCTTGTAGCGGCTGTCATGATCCGCCAGAATCTCGATCACCCGGGACGGCGGCCGGCCGAAAAGTAACGCGCAATCGCAACAAAGCGCAACGACTAGGAATGCAAGCAGTCGTTGCAGATTAGTCTTCTTTTGGTTCCCTTGTGTTCGCATGGTTATTGGGTCATGTAGTGGAGTATCAACCGCATATCTTCATCCGTGATCGTGGCGCGGACTCTCATGTGCCGGACAATCATGGCCATTGTCCGAGGTGGGAATTTATGCGGGGCCATGTGGCACCGCCCGCAATTCGTCCGAAACCTTTTTTCTCCCTCGATCCGCATAGCGTTTTCATCAAGAACGCGGGCAGTCTCTCCACCATGATTTGCCGCTGTTGTTGCGGCATGGCTCGCGCCGCTTACCAGCGCTTCCGCCTTTTGACTTTGTGTGGGAGCCGCGGCGCTTGGCGCCTCCTTTCGCTCTTGCGCGATGGCCCAAAAGCATGACCCCATCATCACCACCGTGCATAGTCCCGCCAGAACAGTGCGCTTGGCCATTATTCGTTCCCTTCTCGTCCGAGGGGAAACACCCAGCGATAGGTTACGCCGATTGTCCAGACGTTCTTGTTTCCCCCGGCGCTAAATTGCCGGCCATAACTGGTCGTGGCCTTCATTCCGTCCATGAGGTAGTAATTCAGACCAAACTCGAACATATGGATGTTCACTGTTGGCAGAGCATCGCTCGGCAATCTGCCAACGAAGAACTGCTGCATGCGCGCGACGACTTGCGTCCGGCGCAGCTCGTCGCGCCAAAACGGCACCTGATTCAAACGGTATGCTGACTCCAGCCAATAGCCGCTGCCCCTCCTCGATCGAGCCGTTTCCGCGCGAATGTCGAGCGGCAGCGACTGCGGTTGCCAGACCAAATGAAATCCGAACAGATTAGACCGTTCCTCCTGGAGCAGATGTTGAAACGATCCGCCAATCTCCAGTCGCGCCTTGGGCACGAAAACACCCACGCGCGCGCCGACAAAACGGTCCGAGTTGACCGGAGTCGCCGTCGAGAGCGCGGAATAATAGACCGCATAATTGATGTTGAATTTTGAATCTGCCTTGAAGCCGCCGCGCACCATCGCTCCCGTGCTCGCGTTACTCGGCCCAATTCCAATCGGCAAAATCAACGGATCTGTTTGAAGATTCCGGATCCATACGGGGTACAGCCGCTCGTCAAAAATCCCGAACGGCGTCAGAAACCTTCCCACCGTGACCGTCAAATAAGGGTTGGCGATGAAATCCAACTGCGCATAATCCACTTCCTTCCGGACCACTCCGTGAAAACCGCTTTCCCCCGGCGGCTGTGCAAGATCGGATTCAAACGTGCCGCGCGATTCAATCATCCAGCGCTCACCCAGGGGCACGAGCAGAACGGCCGCAACTATGGGACCAAGATGTGGGTTCCCTCCGTCAATCGTCGTGATAAAGCCTGCGCTGCCTGACAGGACAGGCACCGGTTTGATGTCCTGGGCCTCGTTCGTTTGCCCTTGCAACCGCTCAACGCACGAGAATATAGAAAGGAGGGTAGTCAACAGGAAAACGAAGCTGAATGCTTTGAAATGCCCGCTTCTCGGGTAGGGGCGCAATAGGCATTGTTCGCCTGTTCCCCGCCGGCGATTGAGTCTAAGGCCTGAGTTTACATATGCATACAACACGTGCAACTCACTTTGCTTCTTACGGACACATGTCAACAGTGGGTCATTCGTTATTCTTGGTCAATCTATTCGGTCTTCGCTTGTGTTGGACTGAGCAATTCCTGATAGGCTACCACTCAATCGGAATTGAGAAATATTTTAGGTTTCAGGGTTTGCCGCAAGCATCAGCAGGGTGCCATCTCTTTTTGAGGGGGGGTGCACCTTGACCAACTCCCCGACCTACCCGTTTGAACAGCAGCAACCCCGCAATTCCTCAGGTATAATAGTGCCCTCTCAGCCCACTCGACAGGCGGAGGTGCGACATGTCTGAAGCCTGGAAACAGTGGGAAGGCCAAGTAGTCGATGGGCTATTCCCTCTTCGCCAGTACTTAGGCGGCTCAGATCACAGCGCTGTGTTCGTGACGGAGCATGGCGAGCGCGAGCCTGAAAAAGCCGCCATCAAACTTATTCTCGCGGATCCTGCCAACGCGGAGCTCCAGATCTCCCGTTGGAAACACGCGGCGCAACTTTTTCATCCTCATCTGCTTCGGCTCTCTCTCATGGGGCGCTGCGAGATGGATAATGTCGCGCTTCTCTACCTCGTGATGGAATATGCCGACGAAAATCTTTCACAAATCCTTTCCCAACGGCCGCTCACCCCGGAAGAAACTCGCGACGTGCTCATGCCCGTTCTCGATGCCCTTGCCTGCGTTCACCGTCAGGGATTTGTGTTCGGTCACCTCAAACCCTCAAATATCATGGCCGTCGCCGATAAAATCAAACTCTCCACCGACGGGCTCCTCCGCACGACCGAAACTGTCCGCGTGCGCAAACCCGGCGTTTATGACCCACCCGAAGCTCCAGGCGGAAGATTCTCCCCGGCTAGGGACGTATGGTCTCTTGGCATGACCTTGGTCGAGACACTGACGCAACGCGTGCCTGTTTGGGAAAGGATAGGGCACGGTGATCCGATACTCCCGAAGTCACTGCCGTCGCCTTTCTTTGATATTGCGCGCAACTGTCTCCGCCGTGACCCACAGCTCCGTTCCACCATTGCTGACATTTCCGCGCGGCTGCGTCCAACCTCAAGCGTTCCTCGCACTCCCGTTTCGTCCGCTCCAGCGCCTCAGAGCATTTCCGCGCCTCCACGACCCGTGATGAAGGCGCCGAAAAAAGCTGCACCGCAGCGCCCAATCTCCATTCCCCGTTTCGCTCTTCCTCTGCTCGTAGCCGTCTTGGCGGTCGCTGCGATTATCACCGTTCCAAAACTATTAAGCCGTCGCCCAGAGCCTCAAAAAACTTCATCGGTTGATTCCGAAAATTCAACTCCTCAACCGCGAGCTCAGCCGAAATCCGAGAAAGCGCCAGCGTCTCCACGATCGACCCCGACGCCGCCTTCCGCGCAACAGTCCGTGCAGAAATCTCTAAAAACGGCCAGCGACAAGCAACCTATCAAAAAAGAAGAAGCCTCTGCTGTACCTGAACCATCGCCCGTCATCGCTCCGTCAGAAGAACAGCCGAAGGCATCCGCAACCGCGGTTGTTCCGGGTGAAGTTCTTAGTCAAGTCTTGCCGGACGTCTCCCAGAAAGCGCGAGACACCATTCGGGGCAGAGTCCGGGTCAGAGTGAAAGTTCACGTGGATCCGTCAGGCGACCTAGCAGGTGCGGAACTTGATTCGCCCGGCCCCAGCAAATATTTTGCCGACCTGGCCCTGCAAGCCGCGCGGCGTTGGGAGTTTGCCCCCGCGAAAGTGGATGGGAGCAACGTTTCGACCGATTGGATCGTGCGCTTTGAGTTCTCGCAGCTCAATACTAAGGTCTTCCCCGTTCAAACATCTCCTCGCTAGGCAAGGGTCGAATCGCCGATCACTCCGCCAGCTAAAATCTCGGAGTAACCCCTAGGTTGTAGAACAGGAAAGAGTAAATGTCCCTAGTCAGCTCGAGGTTTTTTGTGGTGCTGCTCGCGCCGTGGCCGGAATTGGTGTCGATGCGGATGAGCACGGGATTGTCATGGCTCGCCAGCGCTTGCATCGTTGCTGCGTACTTGAAGGAGTGTGCCGGAACCACGCGGTCGTCGTGATCCGCCGTGGTAATCAGCATGGCCGGATACTTCGCGCCCGCGCGGATGTTGTGGAGCGGAGAGTAGGCGTACAACGCCTTGAATTCCCCCGCGTTATCACTGGACCCGTAGTCCGCGATCCAGGCCGAGCCGATGGTGAACTTTTGAAAACGGAGCATGTCCATGACGCCGACCTGCGGAACCCCCGCACGGAAAAGTTCCGGGCGCTGATTCATCACCGCGCCCACCAGCAGGCCGCCGTTGGAACCGCCGATGATGGCGAGATGCTGGGGTGTCGCGTACTTGTTGGCAATCAACCATTCGGCGGCGGCGATGAAGTCATCGAAAACATTTTGCTTTTGCAGCTTCGTCCCAGCCTCGTGCCACTTCTCGCCATATTCCTCTCCGCCACGCATGTTGGCGGAGGCATAGACAAATCCCTGCTCGAGCAAAGTAAGCCGCAGCGCGTTGAATGTCGGAAAGTTTGTGACGTTGAAGCCGCCGTACCCATACAGCAAGGTCGGATTCGTCCCATCCAGCTTCAGTCTCTTTTTGTAAACGAGAAACATCGGAACCCGGGTTCCGTCTTTGCTCTTGTAGAAAACCTCTTTCGTCTCATAGTCGTCCGGCTTGAACCCGGGAATTTCCGGCGTGCGGAAAACCTTGGCCTCTTTCGACGCGATATCGTAGCGAAAAATGGTGGGCGGGAAATTTAGGGAAGTAAACGAGAAGAAAGCAATCTTATCGTCGTGATTGCCGCCAATAACAAAGGCAGTCCCCGCTCCGGGAAGATTGATTTCATTTTCCCGCTTCCCGTCCAGGCTATGGACATACGAGCGGCTCTTGACATCTTTGAGGTACGTGGCAAATAGTTTTCCTCCGGCCGTCGCTGCGCTCTCCAGTTCCTCCGGCTTTTCAGGTAGGACATCACTCCATGCGGAGTCTGGGGTGGCGGGATTATAAAGAGCTACCCGGTAATTTGGCGCTTTTCGATTCGTCCTGATCAGGAACTTGCCGCCGACATTATCGATGACCTCAAAGGTGTCGTCGGAAATCTCCGCCACAATCGGTGTGAAGGTCTTTTCGCCTCTCGAAAGGTCGCGGTAGAAGACCGCATTGCCTCTCTTCCCTTTACCCCTGTCGGCGACGTTCAGGATCGCGAACCGTTCATCCTCGGTGGTGTCAACGTTGAACAACCTCTCCGGGTTGGCTTCGTCCTCATAAATCAGTTCATCGGCTGATTGAGATGTACCCATGCGGTGATAGTAGATTTTTTCGTTTTCGTTCTTGGTGGTGAGCTCGTGTCCCGCCGCAGGTTCATCGAAACGGCTGTAGAAAAACCCTTTCCCCGCCCAAGCGAGACCCGTGAATTTGAGCCACTTCAAATCGTCCGAAAGAACTTTTCGGGTAGCCACTTCCATGACATGGGCTTCCTCCCAGTCAGAACCTCCCGTCGACACGCCATACGCGCAATACTGGCCGTCCTTGGAAATGTCGAGTGCCAATAGGCGAGAGGTGCCATCCGCAGAAAACTTGTTGGGATCCAGGAGCAGTTCGGGTGTGCCCTCCAGCCCCTTCTGCACGTAGAGTACGTTCTGATTCTGCAACCCGTCGTTCTTGAAGAAAAAGTAGGACTCGCTCCGCCGGAACGGCGCCGTGTACCGGGGATAATTGAATAGCTGTTCCAGCCGCTTCATAACTTGTGCGCGGTAAGGAATCTTGTCCAAGTAGGAGAAGGTGATCTCATCTTCGGCTTTAACCCACTGCGTGGTCTCCTCCGATCGATCATCTTCCAGCCAGCGGTAAGGATCGGCCACTTTCACCCCGTGATAGGTATCAACCTGCTCTACTTTGCGAGTCTCGGGGTACTTCGGGTCCTGCGCGGAAGCAAGAGGAGACGATAGGCCCAAGCCAATTAAAACAACACCCATCCACGTCGCTTGCAGGTAAGTTCTGCTCATTAATCTCTCCCTCTCCAAAAGGGCATCCTTCACCATTCAATCGCGGCATTTCTCAGCTGCACAAACGCCGGGAAAAGTTAACACTTTGCCTGTCTGAACGCAAAGTGTCGCTGCAAAGTGTCGCTGTAAAATGAGAATGTCCGGTTTATGCAAAGTAGAAATGTCCGCTTTCATGGGTGGCCGGGGGCCCCATGGAAACGGAGCGAATCGCCCCGATTTGCCATGATGTAATTTATAGGTTACACTAAAGAACGTGATCGAAATTCGGCACTACGTCAGCCGTGCCGGCAAAGATATCTTCGACGATTGGTTGACGCAACTGGCGGATGCCCGCGCCCAGGCGAAGATTGCGAACCGAATCAACCGGCTCGCCGCCGGGAACTTTGGCGACTGCAAAGCGTTGCGACAGGGTGTGTCCGAGCTGCGGATCGATTGGGGACCTGGCTACAGGGTCTATTACGCGATACTCGGAAGGGTATGCGTATTGCTTCTCTGCGGCGGCGACAAACGAAAACAGTCGTCAGACATAGAGCGGGCGGTGGAGTACCTCAGAGATTACAAGGAAAGGACCTGAACCTCATGAAACGCAAAGCCAGTATTTCCCACGACGAGACCATAGTTCGACGGCTCCGGAAGGACCCGGATTTTGCCGCCGAGTACCTCAAAGCGGCATTGGAAGATGAGGACGAGCCCCGCGTTCTGCTAGTTGCCCTGCGTCACCTCGCCCAAGCTCAGGGCATCGCCAAAGTCGCCAAGGCTGCCGGCATTGAGCGAGAAAGTCTCTACCGGGCATTGTCGGTGCACGGCAACCCCCGCCTGTCCACGCTGGTCGCCGTTACCAAGGCAATCGGGGTGAGGCTCACCATCGAAGCCGCTCAATAGGTGGCGCGGCGGCCCTTCGCGCCTCTTGCGGTCCGGCTCCTGTCGGACAGACCGCCATCTTCTTCATTCCCACCGACCCCTGACCTGTCATCCCGCCTGCCCGCCGTGGCGGGCCTGCACCGACTTTGTCGGGGTGGCCAAGGATTCCCTTCCGCGCTTTCTGCCCCGGAAACATTTTTCCGCCCCTTCTCGTATCTCCTGCAAGTGCCAAGGAGGCATGCCGCTATGACCAGCCGCAACCGCGGGTCCCTCGAAAGAGCATCCCTTCTCAGCGCCGCAGCCCTGTTCCTGACGCCGCTCGCCAGCTTTGGCCAGGCGGCCTCGACTCCGGCAACAAGTCAGGCCACGACCAGCCAGCCCGCGAAGTCCCAAACCGCCTCCGCCGCCACGCCAGACCGCTGGCTGCACGTCCGCGTGGAAAACCAGGACAACAAGGGCGAGACCGTGCGCGTCAATGTCCCCCTCGAGCTGGCCGAAAAGGTTCTCCCTACCATCAACCAGGACCGGCTCCACGACGGAAAGGTCAAGATTGACTGCGTCCACGCGAACGACGTGGACCTGCGCGCGCTCGTGGAAGCCGTGCGCACCGCCAAGGACGGCGAATACGTCACTGTGGAGAATGGCGACAGCGATATCCGCGTTGCCAAGCAGGCCGGCCACCTGATCGTTCATGTCCTGGACAAAGGCAGGTCCAAAAAGACACAGGTGGAGGTCAAGATCCCCATGAAGGTCGTGGATGCCCTTTTCTCTGCCGGCAAGGATGAGCTTGACCTCGTCGCCGCGCTCCATGCCCTTTCGACGCAAGGCGATACCGAACTGGTCTCCGTCAAGGATGAAGAAAACATCGTCCGGATTTGGCTCGATTCCAAGAATGGGACGTACTAGAGGCTTACGAAAAGGACCACACCGCAAGCGTGCGGAAGGAGAATGACCTCATGATTCTGCTTGGCAAACTTGCTCTGGGAATCGGCGGAACCCTTGTCCTGGCCGGCGCTTACACGTTTCGCGAGGGCCTGATTCGGATTGATGTGGATGAATTCCACACCAGCGGCTCGCACGTGCACTTCTGGGTTCCGGCGGCTGCCGTTCCCATGACCCTGCACTTCGTACCAAAGGAGTACCTGCGCGATGCCGGTGAAGAAATCCAGCCCTGGATGCCGACGATGCGCGCCTTGATTAAAGAACTGAAGAAATTCCCCGACGCCGACCTGGTGGAAGTCCGCGATTCGCGCAGCCACGTCCGGGTCCGCACGCGCAATGGCAAGTTCCTGATCGACGTGGATGATCCCACGGAAAAGGTCCACATCGCCTGCCCGCTAGAAACTATGGAAGACGCTGCCAGCGAGCTGGTAACCCGCTCCCCCGGCGCGTGAATCGGAAAATCCGTCACCGAATCGATGGGGCGATGCTATTCGTAAGCCAACGCTACGACGGGGTCGTAACCCGACGCGCGTAACGCCGGATAAATCGCACCGGCGGCGGCTCCGGCAAGGGCCAGCACGATGGCCTGCAAGACCCAGCGCAATGAAATCAGAATCATAAGAGCGGGGTTGGCCTCCTTGAGTATGGCCTGCGTGAGGAACGTCAAAACAATACCCATCGCGCTCCCGAATAGCGTGAGAACAAACGTTTCCCCCAAAAGCATCATTACGATATCCAGGCGCGAGCATCCAAGCGCTTTGAGAATTCCAATTTCCCGCGTTCGTTCCAGTACCATCGTATGCATGTTGAGAAGCACAACCAGAAAACTGATGACGATTCCGATTCCCACCATGGTGCGGATAAAGGGTTTCAACTCAGGGAGATTGGAAGAATTCATGAGCGTCATGTACTCGGACATGGATCGAACACGGTTCTCGGGCGTCAGCTTGAGGATTTCTGCGCGCGTCCCTTCTGTATCGCCCTTGCTCCGCACGTAGAACATGGAGACGCGTTTCTCCGCGCTGACAATGTCCTGCGCGGTCTTTAATGGAATGAAAAAGCGCGCCCCCTTGCCGTGCGCCACAATTCCGCTGATCGTGAAGGTGTGGTTCAAGAGATTGACGTGGTCACCCACTTGCAAATGTCGCGTCTGCACCACAATATCATCGGCTAGCGCCTCATCCGGCGATTCAAAAGGGCGGCCAGTGCGATAGAGAAAGCCGCGGCTAAGGGCGTTGAAGCGTTTGTAGTCAATTCCATAGACCACGACGAAGTTCTTTTGATCCATCAGGATGAGCGTGGGAGAAACTTCATCGACACCCGGCAACGCCGCGATTTGATCGCCGAGTGTCTCCTGCATCACTGCGCTGGAGAAGGCGAAGAAAATAGAAGAGTTTGGAGGTTGAACAAGAAGGTCCGCGCCAACTCCTTCGACGCGCTTTCCCCATTCGGAGATCACACCTGTGGTGAGCCCCACAATCATCAGAACCAGAATGACTTGGATGGCGATGGCAATCACGCTGAGGAAGCTGCGGAGCGGACGAGCAATAATATTGCCCCACAACATCCGGATCTGCGCGAAACGCCCCTCGAAGGTTTCGTTCATGGAGCTAAACCAAGAACGTACTGTATCACCGGGGTTTCGCGCGGGTCAAAAGTGCGCGTGAGCGCGCAGAGGGCACGCTGCGTGCCGAAATCGAGCCAGAATGTTTCAGTGGCATTAAGTTTTCAACACAAGTGTTGATAAGTTTGTGGAAAAGGTCAGCCGGTGTGCACCTAACCGTACGTCCTTCAACATTCTACTCCTGTTTGCACAATTACTGTGCAAGTCATCCAGCGGCCAGCGCGAACTTTCCGCAAGCACGCTTGCTGCAACGTGTCGTCCGCAACCTTTTGAAATTGTTGCGCATCCGGCGGGAATCGATTGCAAGCAAATCATCACTAGTGATCAGAAGTAGAGCTGTTAAAGGGCGCGAAAAGTTAATACCACTTGGGCGGCCGTTCGAGGTGGACCTTGATGGTCTGCTTCGGATCAGTGATATCGAACCAACGGCCGAAGGATTTCCATCCATCGGCGACGATTTGAATCAACACTCTGCCGGGTTTTGCGCCAGTGACGTGCGCGATTCCTTCGCGGTTTGTTTTGACGTTCAATTCCAATTTCTTGTCCTTCAACAGCTTGCGCTCTTCGATGTATTTGACATACACGCTGGCATTTTCCACGGGCATGTTGTTATCGCCACCAGTAACCTCAATCGTGAGCCGGCTCGGAGCATCGGGCCGCGATGTTTGCGTCTTCGGAGCGGGTGCGGGTGAATCCTGCGCGCTGGAGTAAAGAGCAATCGAGGCAAGCAGGAGCAATGTCAAGGTGATTGGCCGACGCACCGATAGAAATCGCAGGGGTTGCATGTTTTGCTGAACTACATCCTCCACAGAAGGCCGGGGTGGGTCAAGCCTCTCCGCTGGTTTATTCGATGCCAGACTCGGTAGATGCGCTGCTGCAGCGCTGACCGCGATTCGGAAAAAGAAGGCACAGGTAGGCACGGCGGAATTGACTCGATGGTTTTGCTCCTGTACCTTTTCAGGAAACTACTCGGTAGGCAACAGCGGGTCACTACCGCAGACGAACGGCCCCGAGATTCCGTAAACTTCATCACACGGAACCGAAGGCAGCGCATTCTGCGCGCTGCGGCAAGAGGAGAAGAGCATGGGTTTTGCCACTAACGCCATTCACGTGGGCCAGGAACCCGATCCGGCCACGGGAGCGATCGTCGCGCCTATTTATCAGACCTCCACGTACGTCCAGGAAGAGCTGGGGAAAACGAAAGGTTACGACTATGCGCGCACGAATCATCCGAATCGCAAGGCCCTGGAACGCACTGTCGCGAAGCTCGAAGGCGGCCATAGCGCGTACGTTTTTTCTTCCGGCATGGCGGCGATTGACGCTGTCTTCCGGCTATTGCGTCCCGGTGATCACGTGGTTTTGTCCGAAGCGGTATATGGCGGCGTCTTTCGCCTCTCGACGCAGCTGCTGGTGCATTTCGGGCTGGAGTTCAGCTTCGTGGATACGTCCGCGCCGGATGCCGTGCTGGCCGCGCTCCGGCCCAACACGAAAATGGTGTACGTTGAAACGCCAACGAACCCCACGCTGCGCGTGACGGATATTTCGGCGATGGGCAAGCTGGCCAACGATCGTGGCGTCACTTTGGTGGTGGACAACACGTTTTTGAGCCCGTATCTGCAGAGGCCCATCGAGATGGGCGCGCACATCGTGGTGCACTCCATGACGAAATACCTCAATGGCCATAGCGATTCCACGGGCGGTGCCGCGGTTCTCACGCGTCCTGAAGATGCGGAGAAAATCTATTTCATCCAGCGCTCCGCCGGGAGCGGGCTTGCACCGATGGATTGCTTCCTGATTTCGCGCGGGATCAAGACACTGGCGATCCGCATGCTTCAACACAATGCCAACGGTATCGCGGTGGCACGGCACCTCGACGCGCATCCGAAGGTGCGCAAGGTTTACTATCCCGGCCTGCCGACGCATCCGCAGCATGAAATTGCGCGGCGCCAGCAGAAGGGACCCGGCGCCATGCTGTCCTTCGATCTCGTCTCGCTCGATGCGGCGCGGCGCTTCCTGAATAAGGTGAAGCTGTGCTCGCTCGCGGAAAGCCTGGGAGGCGTGGAAACACTCATCTCGCTGCCGTCGCTGATGACGCATGCTTCGATGCCCGCGGAAGTGCGCGAGCGCGTGGGTATCACAGAAGGACTAGTGCGGTTATCCGTGGGCATCGAAGACGTGGAAGACATCATCGCGGATCTCGACCAAGCACTCTTGTACGTGTAACAACCCGACACCGGGCCGTGGCGCGATCCTGAGCGCCATTTCTGCCCCCAAGCTCCCTTTCATGAGGCCAAGGCGCGCCGGACTGTCCACGAAGAATTAATTCCTTCCCCTTGATTAATGACAGGAGTGGAGGTAAACTCCCCCTCAGTAACTGAGAGGAGTGGTGATGAGCAAACCGACGGATCTGGTGCAAGGCACGCTGGACCTGTTGATCCTGAAGACGGTGGCGCTGGAGCCGATGCACGGGTGGGCGGTCGCACAACGAATCCGGCAAGTTTCGGGCAACGTGCTGCAGGTCAATCAGGGCGCGCTGTACCCGGCGCTTCACCGGCTGGAGCAGCAGGGATGGATCCAGGCGGAATGGGGCGAGTCGGAAAATAACCGGCGCGCGAAATACTACTCGCTAACGAAAGCCGGAAAAAAATATCTGCAACACGAACAAGCGAATTGGGAGCGGCTTTCCACAGCGATTGGTCTGGTGTTGAAGACGGTTTGACACGGGGAGCGTGCGACGTGCGCTGGCTGAAAAGCACATCTCATCGTTTTCGATCGCTGTTTCGCAAAAGCGTTGTTGAGCAGGAGCTCGACCACGAATTGCGCTTCCATCTGGAGCGGCAGATCGCGGAGAACGTTGCCGCAGGGATGACGCCAGAAGAAGCGCGCAGAAGAGCAACGCGTGAATTTGGCGGGGTCGAGCAGATGAAGGAACAGTGCCGCGATGAACGGCGCGTGAACCGGATCGAAACTTTTGGGGCGGATCTGCGATATGGATTCCGGACCCTGAGCAAGAGTCCTGGATTCGCGGCGGTGAGCGTGCTCACGCTTGCGCTGGGCATCGGCGCGAACACGGCTGTCTTCAGCATGGTGAATGCGCTCCTTCTTCATCCCTATAAATTCCAGAATCTCGATACGCTGGTGCGCGTATGGGAAGACCGGGGCATTGGCCAGGGCTATGACGCGAGGCGCGTCGCTCCGGCGGACGCGGATGACTTGCGCACCGGGACACAAGTCTTTGAGTCCATGACGACCTTCGGCTGGCGGAATTTTAATTTAAGCAAGGATGGAGCCGTTCAACCGGTCCTGGGCTGCCGCGTCTCCTCGAATTTTTTCGACGTGCTTAGTGTCACGCCCGCAGCCGGGCGGCTGTTTACGCCAGGGGAGGAACAGACGGGAGTCGATCAAGTGGCGGTGCTGAGTCATGGAATGTGGCAACGCCGGTTCGGGAGCGACCCGCAG
Organism: Candidatus Acidiferrum sp.; assembly: GCA_035544995.1. GTDB lineage: Bacteria > Acidobacteriota > Terriglobia > Acidiferrales > UBA7541 > Acidiferrum. Next base: position 63,143 of record DASZZI010000064.1, on the reverse strand, counting down.
CTCATCGGGAAAACAATTCAGCTGAACCAGCGCGGTTATACAGTGATCGGGATCATGCCGAAAGACTTTGATTATCCCGCCCCGGTGGAGCTGTGGGTTCCGCTCGCACTCACCCCTGCGGAGAAAGCGGATCGTTCGCAGCTTTCTCTCGAGGCATTAGCCCGGCTGAAACCGGGAGTGAGTGTCGCGCAAGCCCGGGCGGCACTCGGTAATTTATCCCAGCGGCTTGAGCAAGAATATCCGAAGACGAATGCAGGCAGAATTACGACGCTCCTGGAGCTGCGGAAGGAATTGTATCTTTATACCTTGCCGCTCTTCCTTTTGTTGCAGGCGGCGGCAGGATTCGTGCTGTTGCTGGCTTGCGCAAATTTGGCGAATCTAATGTTCGCACGGATGATCGGGCGGCAGCGGGAGATTGCGGTGCGCGCGGCGTTGGGAGCCGGGCGAGGACGGCTGGCGCAACTTTTTATTTCCGAGACGCTGGTGCTGTCGACGGTCGCGGGTGCCGTGGCGATCGCGGCGTCGTTCTGGAGCGTAAGCGCCTTGCGCAGCAGCATTCCGGTGAATTGGACGAGATGGGTTCCTGGCTGGGATGGAATCCAGGTGGACGGGAATGTGCTGGCCTTCGGAATTTTTCTTGCGTTGGGCGTCGGCGTGTTTTTCGGCTTGGCCACAGTGTTCCACACCGGCAATGTGGAGTTGAATGAAACGCTGAAAGATACGAGCCGCGGCTCGATGACGCGCGCCAAGGGAAGATTGCGCAGCGCGCTGGTCGTGGCACAAGTGATGTTCGCGCTGGTGTTGCTCGTCTGCGCCGGCCTCACGATTCAAGGCTTCGTGCGCCTGGCCAGCGTCTATCAAGGATTCGAGCCCGCCAACGTATTGAGGATCGAAATCGCATTGCCGGAGAAGGAGTATCCGGACAACGCAAAGGTCGCGAACTTTTATCAGCAAGTCCTTCGGGACAGCTCTGCCCTGCCCGGAGTGCGCAATGTAGCGCTGGTCACGAATCCGCCGGCGAGCAATGTGGATAGCGAGACGACTTTCTTCACCATTGAAGGACGCCCAGCGCTTCAGAGGAGTGAACAGCCTTCAGCCGATTTGCAGATTGCGAGCCCGGACTATTTTGGCGCACTGAAGATTTCCCTGGTTGGCGGGCGCTTCTTTTCCGAAGCGGACAGGATGGATTCGATGCGCGTGGCCGTGATCAGCCAAAGCACAGCCGCGCGATTCTGGCCCGGGGGAGATGCGCTGGGCCACCGAATCAAGCTGGGAGCGCCAGATTCCGCGGAGCCCTGGATTACGGTGGTGGGTGTGGCCGGAGATGTCCGGCAAAACTGGTGGAATCCGGTGACGCGCCCGGTGATTTACAAACCATTTTTGCAGTCGCCGGAGCGCGGAATGACGTTTCTCCTGCGCGCGAACTCGAATCCGACGAGCTACGTTTCGCCGATGCGCGAGGTGATCCGCCGAGCGGATCCCGGAATTGCGCTGCGCGGGGTCAATACGCTGGAAGAGGAAGTTGTGGAGTCCATCGCGATCGTGCGCATCCTAGGGATTCTGATGGGGGTTTTCGGCATGGTGGCGCTGGCGCTGTCTACGGTAGGAGTTTATGGCGTGCTGTCGGAAAGTGTAGCGCAACGCACGCGGGAAATTGGGATACGGCTGGCGCTGGGCGCTTATCCGGGCAATTTGATGAAACTCGTGCTGGGGCAGGCGTTGAAACTTACGGGAATCGGTTTAGCGATAGCGCTGCCGATTTCTTTCGTGGTGAGCCGCGCGATGGCCAGCCTTGTATTTGGTATTGTCGACACCGATTTCGCGGTTCTGCTGGGATTCACGGCGCTCCTTCTCGTTGTGGCACTCGCGGCAGGGTATCTGCCCGCGAGGCGCGCGATGCGGATGGATCCGATGACCTCGTTGCGCTACGAGTGACTTAATCATCGGGCAGATGGCTTGACGCTTTCGCCGAGCCAGGCGAGATATTCACGCGAGCCTGCGGCAATGGGCAGCGCGATGAATTCCGGGACGCCGTAACTGTGCAGGCGCTTCACTTCCCTTTCCAGACCGGCGAGGAGTTTGGAGGTCGTCTTGATGAGCAAAAGGTATTCGCGTGCCTTCTCGACTTTGCCCTTCCAGCGATAGACCGACTCCGCAGGACTCAAAACAATATTGACGCAGGCCGCTAGACGCTTCGTGACCACAACTCGCGCGATGCGCCTCGCTTCGGTTAGCGTTCCACATGTCACCAGCACAACCCGGTTCTTTCCGCCCGCGATCATCGCTTCCCTCCTCAGTATTTCCGCTATCGGCAAATGGCTTGCCGTGATGGAATCCTAATCGCGCACACACCTTTTGTCCCTTGCCGTACCGGGCTAGAATACAGCGCCATGAGATCTTCAACACGGGCAGGCGCGAAGCGGTCAAGTGCAAGAGCGACCGCTGAGCGGTCTAATGCAGGTGCGACCGCAAAGCGGTCGACTCCCATTAAGTTCGGGACATCGGGATGGCGCGGCCTGATCGCCGATGATTTTACGTTCGCTAATGTTCGACTTGCGGTCACGGCCATCGCTGAGCACGTGAAAAGCAAGGTCAAGAATCCCACGATTCTGGTCGGCTACGACACACGCTTTTACTCGGAGGAGTTTTCGCGGCTGGCCGTCGACATATTGCAGGAACACAAGATTCGCGCGTTGCTGTGCGATTCCTTTGCGCCCACGCCCGCGGTTGCGTATGAAATTACGCGAGGCAAGCTCGACGGCGCGGTTAATTTCACGGCCAGCCATAATCCCGCGCAATATCACGGATTAAAGTTCTCGTCGGCTGACGCGGGACCAGCGCTTCCGGAAGTGACCAAGGATATTGAAGCGCGTGTGAAGAAGTTAATCGCGAAGAACGGGGCGCCACGGAAAGCGGGCAAGGGACTCGCTTCTCGCGGCGGGGCCGAAACCGTCAATCTGCGCGAATCGTATTTGAAGCGGCTGGAAGAGCTTGTGCGCTTCGACACACTGCGAAAAGCAAAAGTAAAATTCGTGGCAGACGTTTTGCACGGCTGTGGCGGGGGGTATCTCGACCGGGCGCTGGCCGACCATGGCGTTGCCGTTCAAGCGAGGCGCACCGCACGCGATTGCCTATTTGACGGCACGGGGCCGGATGTCTCGGAAGAGAATCTTGCGCCGTTGCGCAAGGCCGTGCTCGATTCCGAAGCAACCGCCGGGCTGGCCACGGACGGCGACGCCGATCGTTTTGGGATCATCGATCGCGACGGGACATGGATTCAACCGAACCATATTCTTGCGCTGGTCTACGACTATCTTGTCGAAAGCCGCGGCTGGAAGATGCCCGCCGCCCGCAGCGTCGCGACGACCCAAATGATCGACGCGGTGGGGAAAGTGCACGGCCAGACGACTTACCAGACGCCCGTGGGATTCAAGTACATCGGGCCACTCATCCGGGGAGACAAAATCGCGCTGGGAGGCGAGGAGAGCGCGGGCTTGACGATTCGCGGGCACGTCCCGGAAAAAGACGGCATTCTGGCGTGTTTGCTCGTGGCGGAAATGAGCGCGGCGCGCGGCACATCGCTCGGAGAGCAGATTCGGCAACTTTTTAAGAAAATTGGGCGGGAATTCTGGCCGGTGCGGGAAAATTTGCATTTGAGTGATGATCAAAAGAGTGCGGCGATCAAGAAAACCGCAGCAGATGCTTCCACGCTGCTCGGAAGAAAAGTTGCGTCGATCGATCGGACTGACGGCGCAAAGTTCGTTTTCGAAGATGGATCGTGGATGCTGCTACGGCCCAGCGGCACGGAGCCATTGCTCAGGCTTTACGTGGAGGCGGAAAGTGCGGCGTCTTCCGCGCGGCTGGTGCGCGAGGCCACCAAATGGATTCTGAAGGGGTAAAGCGATGAAACGAAAGGCAGAACCACCGGGGTTCTTGCAGCAATACGGGCGAGGGATGCTGGGATTGTTTCTTCTGGCGCTGCTTGTTCACGACGTCTTTGGAGCGCATGGCTTTCTGGCCATGCGGCGCACGCGGAATGAAATCGAAAAAGTACAAAAGGACATCGACCGCCTGAACAAGGAAAATATTCAGCTCGCGGAGGAAGTGAAGTCTCTGAAGACCGATCCGCGCTACATCGAAAAGATTGCGCGCGAAGACCTGGGACTCGCGAAGGACGGCGAGGTAATCATCAAGATCCCGCAGGGGCAGCAGCCGGAGCAGAACTCGCCCGCGAAACCATAGCGGGCTTTTTCTTCCATCGCGTGCGCACAAGCGAGAGCGCCAGCATGGCAAGAAAGATGGTCAGCAAGCCGGCCGAGGCCTTCGCAGCGCTGCACTGACCTTTCGGCAAGATCGAAAATCTTCCATACACAAATTCGATGTGGACCCAGTAGACCAGCAAGGACGTGTGGCCGAGCTGGATGATGGGGCTGAAACCTTTCTGCGCGAGGCCCCATCGGCACCAGGCATAAGTCAGAAACAGAATGACGAGGAGAATACCGCAGCGCATCAGGAAGAAGTTCGGGCTAGAGTGCCAGTAATCGTAGACGGTGTAGAGGCGAAATGAGGATGCATCCAGGAGAAGAGAAAGCGCACAGGCAAGAGTGCCGGTGCTAGCGAGAGCCGCGAAGGCGAGGGCTTCACTGCGCTTGGCGAATTTTGTGAAAAGAAAAAAACCGACGGCGAGGCCTGCGAAGGCGAATGCCGCCCAGGGAAAGAGCGGAAAGAGCCAGGGTTGCGGTTGATTGAAAGTGTGCACGCCGTTGATGTAGGACTCGAGCGGCCAAGGCAGCCAGGTGGGACGGTGCGTGGTCCAGAGCGGCGGCGTGGCCAAGGCGACAACGGCAGCAGCGGCGAGAGCGGAGGTGATTCCGCGATTGCGCGAGGAAGCGATAGCGGTGGCAAGGCTTGAGGTACTCCCGCTCGCGCTGAGCCAGCAGAGGACGCCCAAAAGGATCATCGAGAGACCGAGAATATTGAGAACGTCGACGCGGAGAAGATCGGTCCACGGCACCCAGCGGTAGCCGAGCGCGTATTCCTGCACACGGAAGAGCAATCCCATGCCAAAGATTTCTGCGCCGCGAAGAATGGTCGTTCTGGCGATGGCGGAGCGCGAGGCTCCTTTCTCGCGAAGGCGCTCGGTGACGAGTGCGAACGAAACGCCCGAAAGAAAAATGAAGAGTGGGGCGGGCAATGTTCCACCAAGCTGGGACCACCCGTAGAGAGAAGATTTGCGCGCTTGCGGGCTGAGCCAGGAGTTATAGCAGTGAGTCTGGAACATGAGCACGCAGGCGAGGCCGCGCATCCAATCGATGTAGGCTAACCGCCTCGTCAGAGATCGAGCCTGTTCTGTCATTTCTAGCGCTCGGGGCAGCGCGGCCCTCTTTATTATGTGGCACCGCGAAGCGGTGGACGCATGCAGTCAATATAGACTAGCCGGCTGATCGTCGACTGCGGTCTGCGTTGGATTTGGTCTGTCATCACGATGAGCTAAAATGCTCGCTTGCCTGCCACGCGCCAACTCGGACCACTTGCGATGCTCGGCCTGTGGGCCGCGCTGTGCTTCGCTGGAGCCCTTTACGCATCCTGGCTTGGCTACGGCGGCCGGGACTTTGCCGCGACGCTGACGGCGTTCGCATTTTTCTTTGGCGTGATGCTGCTCTTCGCCGCGCGCGGCGTGGCGGATTCCCTTTCGTCGCGTTTTGGCGCGGGTGGCGGATATTTGCTGGGCGCCGCCGCGTTTCTTGGATACCTGATTTACGCGCTGGGGACAAATACTTTCGCAATCACGCGTGTTGGAGCGGTGGCGGGGCTCATCTTCGTGCCGCTGGCGCTAGCGGCATCCGCGCAGCAACGGCCCATGGGCACCTGGCAGGACTACGTGACGCTCGCAGGCGTGTGGGTCACGGTGAAATTTTCGCCTTCCCATTGGCTATGGCCCTATCCCGGAGGGCGGCTGGCTTACGTTTTCACGGTGCTGCTGTCGCTAAATGTGGCACTGGCGGCATACCTGCTGGTGCGGCGGTTTAACGGCATCGGGTACTCGATTGGCTGGGGCCGGCGATGGGGTTTCTATGTTTTGGCGAGCTTCATCCTCTTCGGATGCATCGCGATTCCGCTGGGCGAAGGAATGCACTTCATTCAGTTCGCGCCGCGGTGGGCGGAATGGAAGTCACTGCCATTCCTGGCGACCGCGATCCTCTTCTTCACGGCGTGGCCCGAGGAGTTTGTTTTCCGCGGCGTGCTGCAGAACATGCTTTCGCGGTCATGCAAGAGCGATTTGGCAGGGTGGTGGACGGCGTCGGTCCTTTTTGGTTTTTCACACATCACCAACATGGGCTTTCCGAATTGGCGGTACGTGATCCTGGCGTCGATTGCAGGGTTTTTCTATGGCTGGACGTGGCGGAAGAGTGGGTCTATCTTCGCGTCGGCGATCGTTCATGCGCTGGTAGATGTTACTTGGCATTTCCTGTTCCGGGTTTTGTAACCGGCGGCTATCGCCATGATGTTCTCGGGTATACAATTGCCGCCTCTCGGTAAATGAGATAAGAAGTCCGGTAAGACGGGCAGAAAAGTGGAAATCAGGTGGTGACATCTGTTTATCCAGAGCGTCTAAGCCAATACCAGAAGTGTGCCCAGTAAATTCGGGTGCGGAGTAGAGCTAGACAATATCCTTATCCTTAGCGGAGGTTTTGGCCATGCGGATTAGAGCGGCTTTGCTACTGCTGGTTTGCGCGGTCCTGACTGCAAGAGTTTTTGCGCAGACTAAAGAGATCGATATTCCCTTCCAGAAATTTGTTTTGGACAACGGTCTGACGGTGATCGTGCACGAGGACCACAAAGCGCCCATCGTTGCCGTCAACGTGTGGTACCACGTGGGGTCGAAGAACGAAAAGGCGGGCAAAACGGGATTCGCGCATCTTTTCGAGCACTTGATGTTCGGAGGCAGCGAGCACGCGCCGGGCCGGTACATTGACGCCATGGAGCGAATCGGGGCCACGGATTTGAACGGCACGACGAATTCGGACCGGACGAACTACTTCGAGAATGTGCCGACCTCGGCGCTGGATTACACGCTCTGGATGGAGTCCGACCGCATGGGGCACCTACTCGGCTCGCTGGATCAGAAGACACTGGATTTGCAGCGCGGCGTGGTGCAGAACGAAAAGCGGCAAGGCGAGAACCAGCCCTACGGGGTGACTGAGGAACTGATCACGAAGAACACCTATCCGGCGGGCCACCCTTATTCCTGGACAGTGATTGGTGAGATGGAAGACCTCGATGCGGCGTCGATGAAAGACGTGCAAGAGTGGTTCAAGACATATTATGGGCCGTCGAACGTAGTGATCGCACTGGCCGGGGATATCGACGTCAAAACCGCCAAGGAAAAGGTCGAAAAATATTTTGGAGACATCCCGGCAGGCCCGCCGGTGGCGCACCAAGAGGTTTGGGTGGCAAAAATGTCGGGAACTCACCAGCAAAAGGTGCAGGACCGTGTGCCTCAGGCGCGAGTCTACAAGGTCTGGAACATTCCAGAGTACGGCAGCGCCGATGCCGATTATCTCGACCTAGTGAGTAATTGCCTGAGCCAGGGCAAGACATCACGTCTGTACAAGCGATTGGTCTATGACGATCAAATCGCGACGAGTGCGAATTCTTTCGTGGATTTGAGCGAAATTGGCGGACAGTTCTACATTGTAGTGACGGCCCGGCCCGAACAAGACCTTCCCCAGGTGGTAAAGGAAACAGATGAGGAGCTGGCGCGTTTCCTGAAAGATGGGCCGACGCCGGAGGAGCTGCAGCGGGTGAAAGCGCAACGCGCGGCGAACTTCGTTCGCGGGATCGAGCGCATTGGAGGGTTCGGCGGAAAATCGGACCGGCTGGCGCAAAGCCAGGTGTTTCGAGGAAGCCCCGACGCCTATAAGATTTCGCTGAAGCGCGATCAAGAGGCGACCGCGGAAGACCTGAAATCCGCGGCGAATCGCTGGCTGTCCGACGGGGTGTACGTACTCGAAGTGCATCCCTTCCCCGAGTACAAGGCGGCGTCCATCGGCGCGGATCGTACGAAAGCCCCAGAGCCGGGCACGCCGCCCGAGTTGAGGCTTCCCAAGATGCAGCGGGCGACGCTTTCGAATGGGTTGAAGGTGATTCTTGCCGAGCGTCACGAAGTTCCGCTGGTGAATTTTTGGATGACGGCCGATGCCGGTTATGCCGCGGATCAGTTCGCGGCACCCGGAACCGCCAGTATGACCATGGCGCTTCTCAACGGAGGGACGGCCAGCCGAAACGCTCTCGAAATCAGCGACCAACTTGCTTTGTTGGGGGCACAGCTTCAGGCGTACTCAAACCTGGACTTGTCTGTCGTCCGGCTTTCGACACTCAAGTCCAAGCTGGACCCTTCGCTCGAGCTGTATGCCGATGTGATCCTGCACCCGTCGTTTCCTGAATCGGACTTCAAACTCCAACAGAAGCAGCAGCTCGCAGGTATCAAGCGCGAGCAAAACACGCCTTTCCAAATGGCGCTGCGCGTTTTCCCGGGCTTGATATACGGGCAAGGCCACCCCTACGGGAATCCGCTCACCGGCTCTGGAACGTCGGAAAGCGTGACGAAAATGAGCAGGGAAGACCTCGCCAAGTTTCATCAAACGTGGTTCCGGCCGAACAACGCGACGCTCATCGTTGTGGGAGACACCACCCTCGCCGAAGTGACCCCGAAGCTCGAAAAACTGTTTGCGAGCTGGAAGTCCGGAAAAGTTCCGGAGAAGAACATCAAGGCCGTTCCACTTCAAGCGAAGTCGACGGTTTATCTGATGGACAAGCCGGGCGCCCTGCAATCTGTGATCATTGCGGGGAACGTTGCCCCTCCGACGGCGAACCCGAAGGAGATCGCCATCCAGGCCATGAACGACGGGCTAGGTGGAACGTTTGCCTCCCGGCTAAATGCGAATTTGCGCGAAGACAAGCACTGGTCTTATGGTGTCAGGAGCTTCCTCAATGACGCACGAGGGCAGAGGCCTTTTATGGCCGTTGCGCCCGTACAAACCGACAAAACCAAGGAATCGCTCGCGGAAATGAATAAGGAGTTCCGCGGCATCCTGGGAGAGCATCCGCTCACAGCCGCCGAACTGAAGGACATCCAGGCGAATGAGACGCTCAGTCTTCCGGGATCGAGAGAAACTCTAAATTCCGTGGGGGTTTCGATCATCGACCTGGTGCAATTCGGGCTGCCTGACGATTACTACGAGACATATGCCGGCAAAGTGAGGGCGCTGAAGACGAGCGACGTCGCTGATGCAGCGAAGACGGTGGTCCATCCGGACCAACTGATCTGGGTGGTGGTGGGCGACCGGGCCAAGATCGAGGCGGGGATCAAGGAGCTGGGGTTGGGCGAGTTGCGGCTCCTGGACGCGGAGGGGAAGCAGCTCTGATGCGATAGGTCGTGTAGTAGGCGGACCGCAGTCAACGATGTTGTGCCAGAGAGAAAGGGCGTTCCGGGAAACCGGAACGCCCTTTTTTGTTGCGCCTCATTCGCGACAATGGGGAGGACGGCTGGGCCGCTTGGAGTTGCTCGGATGAGCAGGGACGTTGTCTCGGCGCGGGAGGCAAGTCTCTAGGGAGTGCATAGGTAATTGTGCTAGGCTACTCTCGTTTTTCGGGGTGGGAGCGTCTTCGGACCGAGTCCTAGCCGCCGCAGGCAACCATTCCACGGCGAAAACTATCCTTTAGGCATGGTGTTTGTGTGCTTGTACTGGAGATGCTTCGCGGAAGTGCACGCAAAATGTGTCAACTGGGCGGGTCATGAGAATAACTAAACTGGGCTATAAAACGATCCCCCTAATGGTTGGTCCCCTCCTAGCCTTATGGTGCGGTGGAGCGGGCGCGCAGACGCGGCCAACTCGAGTGCGGATTACGGAAGCGGTGGACGAGGCGAACTTGGTGCAGTTGCGGGGAAACGTGCACCCATTGGCGCGGGCGGAGTTTGACCAGGGTGTGGTGGCTGATTCCCAGCCGATGAATCGGATACTGCTGCTATTACAGCGGAGCCCGGAGCAGCAGGCGGCGCTGAGTAACTTGATGGAGGAGCAACTAACGAAGAGTTTCCCAAACTATCACAAGTGGCTGACGCCGGAGGAGTTTGGGAAGCAATTTGGGCCGGCGGACGCGGACATTCAAGCGGTGACGGCGTGGCTGGGTTCGCATGGATTTCAGGGAATCAAAGTAGGAAAGGGCCGGACGGTGATCGAGTTTTCCGGCAACGTGGGACAGGTGCGGAACGCGTTTCACACGGAGATACATCAGCTCATGGTGAAGGGCGAAGAGCACGCGGGGAATGTGAGCGACCCTCAGATACCGGCGGCGCTGACGCCGGTGGTTGCAGGAGTCGTCTCGCTGCACAATTTTCGAAAGCGGCCGCATCTGCACCCTCTTGGAACATTCCGGCGGACGAGGGCGACAGGGGAATTGAAGCCGTTGTTTACGACGCCCAGCGGATGCGGCGCGAATGGAACGGCGCAGTGCTTTGCGGTCGGGCCGCCGGATTTTGCAAAAATTTACAACGTACCTGCAACTATAAACGGCAATCCTGCGGGCCAAGGGCAGACGATCGCGATTGTTGGGCGGACAAATATTAATCTCCAAGATGTGGCTGATTTCCGGAACCTATTCGGATTACCGGTGAATCTTCCTAATATCATCTTGAATGGGCCGGACCCGGGGAACGTTGGCGGGGGCGAGGAGACAGAAGCAGACCTGGACGTGGAGTGGTCTGGGGCAGTGGCGCCGAACGCCACCATCGATTTTGTGGTGACGGAAACCCCCCTGACTAACGGCAGCGATGGAGTTGACCTCTCAGCGCTGTACATCGTGGACAACAACCTCGCAGGGGTGATGAGCGAAAGCTTCGGCTCCTGCGAATTTGCGCAAGGGACCGCGGGAAATCGATTTCAAAACGCGCTCTGGGAACAAGCGGCGGCGCAAGGCATCAGCGTGATGGTTGCAGCAGGTGACAACGGTTCGGCGGGGTGCGATGGTGGTACCGAAACTGCCGCAACGCAGGGACTTGCGATCAGTGGCACGGCGTCGACACCGTTTAACGTCGCCGTCGGCGGGACGGACTTCGATGACGTGGGCAATACGGCGACTTTTTGGAATACGACCAACAGCAATCCCGGGCAGGAGTCCGCAAAGGGGTATATTCCGGAAACCACTTGGAATGACTCCTGCGCTGTGAATGGCCTGACGAGCTGCACCACGGTGAACAGCAACGGCAACGATATCGTCGCGGGAAGTGGGGGGCCGAGCAACTGTCTCAACCCGAGTGGTCCGACTGTGTCGACTTGCACTGGCGCTTACGGGAAGCCGGCGTATCAAAAGCTGAACATCATTGGCATTCCCCAAGACGGTGTGCGGGATATTCCCGATGTTTCGCTGTTCTCCAGTAATGGGAATCATGGGAGCGCATATATCGTTTGTCAGGCGGATACAAATCCAGCGGGGCAAACGGGATCGTGCAATCTCAATTCACCTTTCCAAGATTTTATACTGGTAGGTGGAACGTCCGGGCCCTCGCCCTCATTTGCCGGCATCATGGCGCTGGTCAACCAGAAGGTCTCTTCTCCAACGAACCCCGCGCCGCGGCAAGGCAATGCGAATGCCGTGTTGTATCAACTGGCGGCAGCAGAAAACTTTTCTATTTGCAACTCCAGCAGCCGGACAAACCCGAGTATGCCGTCGCCCTCGACATGCGTCTTTAACGACATTTCCACGCAAGCCACCAAGAGCACTATATCGGTCGCGTGCAAAGGGGGTACGCCCAATTGCAGCAACAAGAGCACAGCGGCCAATTCTTTTGGGATCCTGACGACCACGACGGGCGGAATGACTCCGGCGTTTAACGCCGGTGTGGGGTATGACTTGGCGACCGGCCTCGGATCGGTAGACGTGACCAACCTGACGAATGCCTGGGCAACGGTCCCCTCCGGAGGATTTAAGGCGTCGGCAACGGCCCTGCAAGTGACTTCTAATGGCTCGAGCACCCCCCCGTTTCCTCCGATCCCGCACGGCCAGCAAATCACCGTGAGTGTGACAGTGAGTCATGGATCCGGTGGCACGGGAACGCCGACGGGCGTCGCGTCCTTGCTTACTGATTCAAATCCAGATTCGAGTAACCTGCCCGGCACTACGGCTACCACGCAGCTTGGTCTTGCCTCATTCACGCTGAACACAAGTGGCGTAGGTTCGGGGACAATCAACAACCTTCCGGGGGGCACTTACACGGTATCCGCTCACTATGCGGGAGACGGAACGTTCGGCCCGAGCGATTCCACACCTCCGATTTCTGTTATGGTCACGCCAGAGGGTAGTCAAACCACGATTGCGCTGGTGGCGTTTGCCGCCAATGGAGCTCAGAGTGTCCAGACTTCCGTGCCTTACGGCTCGCCCTATATCCTGAAGGTTGGTGTCACCAACGGATCGGGAACGCAATGCTTTCCTTCCAACGGTTCTGTTGTGCCAACACCGCTTCCCTGCCCGACGGGAAAGGTGACGCTGACAGACAACAATGCAGCGTTGAACGATTTTAATGGGACAGGCAGCGCTAACTTGAATAATCAGGGCATCCTGGAAGATCAACCTGTCCAGCTCCTTCCCGGATCGCATGCGCTGGTAGCGACGTATGCGGGGGACAGCAGTTTCTCCGGAAGCACGTCGGCCACGGATACGGTTCAGATTACGCAGGCGGCGACAACGACGACGGTAAAGGCGAGTCCGACTACGATCACGTCGGGTGGAACGGTGACGCTGACGGCGACGGTGTCAACACAGAGCAGCGGCGTTGCGCCCGGCGGGGCGCTGACTACTCCGGTGCAATTCTTGAACGGTACGACGCCAATTAGTGGGACGATAACGCTCAATGCAGTTAACGGCCCGGCTAGCAGCGCTTCGCTGACAGCGACGCTGACGACCACGCTCTCGGCTCTGGGCATTCCGGACACTACATCTCCCTGGAAGCCGAAGCTTCCGCCGGGGCTATTCTGGTTGCTGGGCTGCTGCGCGCTGCTCTACGGCTTGTTCCTCGTGAAGACGCCGCAGGCGAGTCGGCGCAGATTTGCTTACGCGGGATTGGTTGTCTTGGCGCTGGCAGCAGCGGGGATTGCCGGATGCGGCGGCGGGAGCGGAAGCAGCACTCCCCCTGTGGCTAAAAACAAGACGGTAACCGTCACTGCGAAATTTGTCGGAGACAGTAATTACACGGCTTCGAGCGGGACTACGACCGTCACCGTGCAGTAGCCGAAGAAAACCGCCAAAAAGGGGAGCGGCCCCGACTCGGTCCGGGCCGCTCTTTCTTTGTGGTTGGATTTTGTGCGCCAAAACATAGCGGAAGAACAAAGAATTCAACACGGATTTCACGGAGAGCACAGAGAACACGGAAAAGAAACACCCGAAAATTCCTACCCTAATGATGCAATGAAATTTGTGAGCGGAGCCCTAATTGGCGGAGGGTGGGAAGATGATGCCCCAGAAGCCTGGCGTCGGGGTTAAGAATTCGATGGGAATGAGGGAGCCTTCGCCGGAGATTTGCGGCGGGCGTGCGACCCTGGCTTCAACGCGCTTCTGCGTCTTTTGATTTTCGACGGTGACCTTAGTCCCTACCGTAAGCGGATCGGGAAGAACGATGAGACCGCCATTTTCGCTGACGGTGTGGGTGATGCCCCGGACAGGTTCGGGCTTTCCCTCAATGTGAACGTGGACGGGCATGCGCAAGAGAACGCGCTGTGCGCGGCGACGCTCTTCCGCCGTTGGCGGGCGCGAGGTGACGACACTCGCGGAGGATTTAGCCGGACCGGGCTTAACAGGAATAGTCGGCTTCACAGTTCCATCCCCCAGAAATCCATCTCGGGCGCGACCAATTCGACGCCATACTCCCAGCCATCCGGGCGCGGATTGCCCTTCCAGACGATCACCGCGGCGGTGCTGGCGCCGGTGGCGAGATTCGTGAGAGCGAGGCGGTGCTCCAGATTGAGGGAGTGCTCAAGAACGACCATGCAGCCGTAGGGATTGACGACGCGGGTGTGGGCTTCCACGCTCAAGCGCGGTCCGGCTGCGGCGTCCCACTCCAGGCGCACGGGAACGCGCGAGTTCATGCGGTGGCCGCGTCGCTTTTCATGAAGGCGCGAGCCAATAGGTTTCGATTCCTTGGTCTTCAGGGGCATTTTCGCCTCAATGTGGCCATGCTAGAGTTGAGATTAGAAGTCGTCAATGGTACACAAGCGGGGTTGCGGACGAAAGAATAGCTGGCCGAAAGGACAGGTAGGAGCGGTGGAACAGGACAGGCCGTGAGAAATCTGATTGTCAACGCGGATGACCTGGGGTGGACCCAGGGCGTGAACCGAGGGATCGCCGAAGCGCACCGGAATGGGATTGTGACGAGCGCGTCACTGCTGGCGAATGGGAAGGCGTTTGCCAGCGCTGTGGATTTGGTACGGGCGATGCCGGGGCTGGGGGTGGGCGTGCACCTGAACCTGAGCGATGGAGCGCCCGTGGCGGCGCGGGAGCAGGTGAAGAGCCTGGTGAATGAAGCGGGGATGCTCGAGGGCGGACCGGAGAGTCTGCTGCTGCGATTGGCGCGACGAAGCTTGGCGCTGAATGAGGTAGAGCGGGAATGGGAGGCGCAAATACAGAAAGCGCGCGCGGAGGGGATTCAGCCGACCCACTTGGACGGGCATAAACATGTGCACATGCTGCCGGGACTGTTTGACATTGCGCTGCGGCTGGCGAAGAGGCACGGCATCGGCGCGGTGAGGGTCGCGCATGAGGCGTCGAACTTGCGCGCGGCACTTTCCTCCGGCGGGGAGCACCGTGCGTCGGTGGTGATGAAACAGGGAGTGCAGGCGCGTGGACTGAAGTTGCTGGCGCGGGATGCGCGTGGGCAAGCAGAGCGAATGGGGATCGCAACGGCGGATTATTTTTGCGGTATTGCGCAGACGGGAGAAATGACGCGAGAAGGAGTGGCGCATTTGCTGAATAGTTTGCCCGAGGGCACGACGGAGCTGATGTGTCATCCCGGATATGTGGACGCGGAATTGGGGGAATCGGCGACGCGGTTGCAAGGCTCGCGGCAGGCGGAGGTGGAAATCCTTACGGACAAGGGAATCCGAAATCTTGTCGCATCGCGGGGTATACGCCTGATAGACTATGGCCTAGTAGCCACTCAAGCATGAAAAGCGAATCGTCCATGCGCTACTCGATCGTCGTTCCTTTCCTTAACGAACAGGAAAACATCCCACCTTTGTACATGAAGCTGACGGAAGTGATGGACGGGCTCGGCGAGCCGTACGAGTTGGTGTTCGTGGATGATGGGAGCCGTGATAATACTTTCAAAGTGTTGTCCGACATTTATGAGCACGATCGCCGCGTGAACTTGGTGCGGTTGCGGCGGAACTTCGGGCAGACGGCGGCGCTGAAGGCCGGATTCGATTTTGCGCGCGGCGAGATCATCATTTCGATGGATGGGGATTTGCAACACGACCCGGAAGAGATCCCGCGATTCCTGGAAAAAATCGAGGAAGGGTATGACCTGGTGAGCGGGTGGCGGAATGCGCGGCACGATCATTGGTTGATGAGGCAATTTCCGAGCCGGGTGGCGAATTTGATGATGGCCAAGCTATCGGGTGTGGACCTGCACGATTTCGGGACGACATTTAAGGCCTACCGGCGGGAGATCATTCAAGAAATTCAACTTTACGGCGAGCTGCACCGCTTCATTCCCGCGCTGGCGAGCACAACGGGCGCGCGAATTACGGAAGTGCCGATCACGAATCTCGTCCGGAAAAGCGGGAAGTCAAATTACGGGATTACCCGGACGATTCGTGTTTTTCTCGACCTGATGGTCGTGAAATTTCTGCTGGATTACTCGACCCGGCCGCTGCAATTTTTCGGCTTGCTGGGTGTAGCGGGCGCGGGCCTAGGGATGCTCCTGGGAATATTCCTGGCGATCCAGAAATTTGTGTACCACACGCCGGTGATGACGCAGCACGGGCCGCTTATGCTGATGGCCATGGCGCTCTTTATCAGCGGCGTGCAGTTCATTTCGATGGGGTTCCTCGGCGAGATGCTGGCGCGGACGTATTACGAATCGCAGAACAAGCCAATCTATGCCTTGCGCGAAGTGAAGAGCCACCGCAAAGAAACGGGCGATTCCGCGGAGCAGGCGCGGCCCTCGGGCAGCTCCGAGCGGTAAGTTTTCGAGTGGAAAGCTCTCGGTCTTTTCCTCACTTTCCCAATTGAGTTGGCATCTAACCGCCGGGCTCGTGGTTTTCATGGGACGGCCCGTAGCAGCGGTGTGCACCATCAGCCACGTCAGGGAGGCATCGTGAATCGCGAACAGTATTACGCCATCATGAGCGGAGAAGGCACGCTCGATTATGAGCTGTACTTGAATACGAAGACGCTGCTCTCCTGCCAGACAAGGTTCGAAGAGCTGTGCAACGCTGACGAGTTGCAGTTTCAGTTGGTGCACCAGATCGAAGAACTGTGGATGAAGCTCATCGCCTACACGTTGCTTGATATCGATGAATACCTGCAAGCGGAAAATACGAACCGCGTGATCACGCTGTTCCGGCGCGTGCACGCGGCGCAGAAGCTGATGATTCAGCAGATTGCGCTGCTGGAGACCATGTCGCCGAAGGAATACCAGGAAATCCGCAAAAAGCTCGGGAATGGCAGCGGGCAGGAATCGCCGGGTTTCCGCGTATTGCTGAAGATGTACCAGCCGCTGTGGAATTCGTTCCATACGCACTATTTGGAGAAGCACGGGCTTTCGGTAGAAAAGATTTATGACTCGGAATATGCGCATGGAGATGCATACGTGGTGGCGGAAGCGCTGGCGGAATTCGATGAACTCTTTCAAAAGTTCCGCTACGAGCACATGCAGCTGATTCACCGGACGATCGGATTCGCAGCCAAGTCGCTAAAGGGGCGGCCCGTCGAGATTCTCGAAGAGGGCATGCAGCACAAGTTTTTCCCGGAGTTGTGGGAGATACGCAGCCAGATGACGGACCGCTGGGGTGCGGAGTACGGGGTAAAACGCGATCCCTTGGGTGGACATCACTGAGGAAGAGTTGAAGAGTCAAGAGCATTCGACTCAAAGGATCCGATCGCCAATCTAACGCGGTGGAGAGACTTGACGGTACTCCCCGCGAAAAAAGAGGAGCGGCTCGCCGGCTTGGACTTCGGCGGCTTCGACCTCAGCGATAAAAATCGTGTGATCTCCGGACAAGTGCGAGGCGACGATCGTGCCTGCCAGTTGGGCGAGGGTGCCGTCAACAACTGGAACGCCCTCGCGAATCCAGCGGTAGCGGATGCCCATGCGCTCCTCCGCCTCGGCATTGTATTCCCCTATTGCAAAGTATTCTGACCAGGCCTCCTGACCTTCTTTGAGCACGCTGACCCCGAAGTTCCGCTTTTCTCTTAGCAGCGACAGCAGACGCGCGCGATGGTCGACGCAAACGAGCACGAGCGGAGGATGGAGCGACACGGAAGTGAAAGCGTTTGCGGTCATGCCGTGCACTTGACCCGGCGCGCGCTCGGCGGTGACAACGGTGACGCCGGTGACGAAATGTCCGAGGGCCTGGCGAAAATCTTTTTCAGAGACCGGCGTCGGGAGCATAGTTTGAGTTTTTGAAGATACCACACTGCGCGACGCGGAAGGAAAACGGTGGCCGGGTGCCATGGAAGAACATTCTGTGGGCGCAAACTTGCTCGCTTGAGTGGAGGACGATTATCAACACCTAGCCGTTTCCTTCAACAACCTCACCGCTCTGGATGATGGCTTTTCCATTTCGCTGCCATTCGCTCTGCCTTAAGAACCTGTGCAGGAGTCATCTGAGCTTTGGCATAGGAGAGGTTGGTGTCGTCGTTAGCCAGCCTGAACCACATGTAAGCCTGAACGTAGTTCTTCTGAACACCAAGACCATCCAGATATAGCAGGCCCAAATTATTCCTTCCCTGACCTGCTCCCCCCAAGTCTGGGAGGTGGTCCGCAGCCTTTCGGTACCATTTGGCGGCTAGGACGTAATTCTCTTTTACACCCTCTCCCTCCTCATACATTTGTCCCAAGCTATTTTGGGCGTCAGGGTTGCCGTGCGCGGCTGCTTTTCTCAACCACTTCAGCGCTTCTTGAAAGTCAGTCTTTCCAAACCAGCCCTGTTCGTAGGCGATACCAAGCCAGAACTGCGCCCCTCTGTCTCCTCGCTGCCCCTTGGCCAGAAGTGCTTTCCTATCGGCCTCGGTCCACTTTGGACCTTGAGACATTGAGGCAGCTTGTGTCGAGTGAGGGCTTTGTGGCACCGCAAAGTTAGATGGCACAAGTAGCGGAAAGATAAGAAACGGGAGCAGAAAGCGCTGTCTCATATAGCTCACCACCAGAGGACATAATACACCTAGGAATATTGAGTGAGTTAGAGTCACTTGAATGAATAACGTGCGAACCGGAAGCTGAGCCACTACGGATAATTCGGAACCATTTCCAGGAGCCTGAAGTTGTCCGCGGACGCGTATAATCGGGGACTGTCTTGAAAGGCCCGCGGCGGTTTCCGAAGAGAGGATTAGAGTAATTCGCCGCAAGGGAGCGCATCCATCATGGCCAGGAAGATCGGCATTCTGGGGGGCACGGGGCCGGAGGGTTCAGGGTTGGCGTACCGCTGGGCACGTGCCGGCGAGCATATTGTGATCGGCTCGCGTGACGCGCAGCGCGCGGCGGAGACCGCGGCGCAGTTACGTGCGCGAATTGGCGGGGCGCCGCAGATCGATGGCACGGACAACGCCGCGGCGGTCGCGCAGTGTGAAATTGTAGTGCTGGCAGTTCCTTTCTTTGGGCAGGCCGCGCTGCTGAAGCAGTTGAAGAGCGTGTGGAGACCGGGGACGGTCGTGATTGATACCACCGTGCCACTGGCGGCAACGGTGGGCGGAGCGCCGACCCGGATGCTGGGCGTCTGGCAAGGTTCCGCAGCGGAGCAAACGAAGGAGTTGCTTCCGGCGGAGGTAAGCGTGGCGGCAGCTTTTCAGAACCTCGGCGCGGAGCTGCTGGCAGGCGATGAGCGAGTGGAATGCGATGTCCTCGTGTGCAGCGATGACGAAAGGGCGAAGCAAGTCGCGTTTGAACTAGCGGGAAAGATTCCCGGGGCAAGGGCGCTGAATGGCGGAAAACTTGAGAACGCGAGAATTGTGGAGTCACTGACCGCACTGCTGATCGGTTTGAATATCCGGTACAAGGTGCATGGCGCGGGGATTCGGTTTACGGGATTGCCGGTGAAATAGAAATAGTCTTTCCTCGCAGACCGGTCAAAAACGTCAACATCGAAGAAAGATTCCTCGACTTCGTTTGCTGCGCTTCTTTCACTCGGAATTGCAGTTTTTCTTTGTATCCTAGTTTTCCTCCAGGTCGAGGATAGCCCGGGCGAGTTTGCGTTTCTGCGCGCGCGTTTTCATTACCGTCGGCAGAATGGTGACGTCTATTCCCAAAGCACGAATCGCTTTCTGCTGGGATTTATCCTGCAGGTCGATCACAAAAATTCCCGTGAAATCGGCGTAGAGTTTTGCCACGCTCGATGCGGAAGATCCATAGCCGAGCTGGGCGAGCATTTTGTCCGAAGGACCCTTCAGAGACTTGCCTCCCACGATGGGGCAGACGGCGATGACGTCCCCTTTCCGTGCGCGGAGAGCGTCGCGAATCCCCGGAACAGCGAGAATGGGGCCGATACTGATGAGGGGATTGCTGGGACAAATGATGACGCGATCAGCGTCGTGAATCGCTGGCAGAACACCGGGAGCAGGTCTCGCGGATTCGGCGCCCTCGAAACGGATCGCTTGCACGATGGGCTCGCAGCGTCGCTTCACGAGATATTCTTGAAAATGCAGGACACCTTCGCTGGAGTCGATGATCGTCGGGATGGGTTGATCGGACATCGGCAGGATGCGCGCTTTCACGCCAAGGGCGGTGCGAACGGATTCCGCTGCTTCAGTGAGCGTCTTCCCTTCGGCGAGCAAGGCGGTGCGATGAATGTGCGTGGCGAGGTCGCGGTCTCCGAGGTTAAACCAATCGGCGCGGCCATACTTCGCCAGGCGCTTGAGTGCATGAAACGTTTCGCCGCGAAAACCCCAGCCCTTTGCGGGGTCGACGATGCCCGCAAGAGTGTAGGTCACAATATCGAGATCGGGAGAGATCTTCAGGCCGTGAAGAGTAATGTCGTCGCCGGTGTTTACGATGACGGTCAAGGCGCGCGGGTCCATGACTTCGTAGAGACCGAGGAGTAATTTCGATGCGCCGACGCCGCCCGCCAGAGCGGTAATGCGAAGGTTTCTGATCTCAGTCATAGAAGAGTTGAGCCGCCGACTTTGACGCGAGTGCTAGGAGGCGTATCCATCCGAATCCGCGAGTCGATTCACCTGCTTGCGGACGCGAGGCGACAAGAATTCGGCGCGGCCGATGAATTCGGGATAAAGCGCGAGGCGCTCGCGCAGAGTGAAGCCACGCGCTTCGGTTTCTAATCGAAGGCGGGAAATCTGCGGCCACGCGGCTTCCGGATTGATAAAGTCCTTCGTGACCGGAGAGATTCCGCCCCAATCGTTGATGCCAGCTTCAAGAAGGCGAGGAAAATCACCATAACTAAGATTGGGCGGCGCCTGAATATTCATTTTTCCGCCGAGGATCAAGCGCGCGAGCGCGAGCGTCCGCAACATTTCTTCGAGCGAGGGATTGGGATGCGCGGCCATGGGTATATCGGGTTTGGCGCGGAAATTCTGGACGATCACTTCCTGGATGTGGCCGTAGTTTTCGTGGAGAGCGCGGATGGCCAGGAGAGAGTCGATGCGTTCCTCCATCGTTTCGCCGATACCGATGAGAATACCCGTGGTAAAGGCGATGGATAGTTTGCCGGCTTCCTCGATGGTACGCAGGCGGAGTGCGGGGACTTTGTCCGGCGCTTTGGCGTGAGGCAGGCCGTCGCGCATGAGGCGAACGCTAGCGGTTTCGAGCATCAAGCCAACGCTGGCGTTTGAATCTTTGAAGCGTTCGAGAGCAGCCCGGTCCATGACGCCGGGGTTGGCGTGAGGAAGAAGCCCCGTCTTTTCGAGAACGAACTCGGACATCGCAGCGACGTAATCGAGCGTGCGTACGAAGCCTTGCTGACGCAGGAATTCGCGAGCCTCGGGGAAGATGCGTTCCGGCTGATCGCCGAGGCTGAATAGCGCTTCTTTACATCCGGCGCGGCGCCCTTGCTCGGCGAGGGCAAGGACTTCGTCCGGCGTCATGAAATGAGCGCCGGGCTGGCCGGGGTCCTTGCGGAAGGTGCAGTAGCCGCAGTAGTCCCGGCAAAGTGTGGTCAGTGGGATGAAAACTTTCTTCGAAAAGCTGACGAAGCTTCCCTTCCCCCGGTCGCGGACCTCCGCGGCGGCCGCGAGCAGAGCGTGGAGAGGCGTCGTATTCGAAAGAAACAGCGCCGTATCGCGATTGATGCCCCGGCCTTCGCGAGCACGGTTGAGCGCATTTTCGCGGGAAGCGGGCCGTGCTACGGGCGTTGTATCTGGATGTAACTTTGTGTTCATGAGCTTCTAACGAAACAGGTCCTCGCTGGCTGGCCGGATGATGCTCGCGGCGGGCTCCAGCACTGGGCGATAGCGATAACCGCGAATGACGACGACGGGCGTGCCCGCAGTCTTTCCCATGACCAGGCCTGCGGCAGCTGCGAGCTCATCGGCCACGGCAAGAATCGTAGCATGCAGAGGCTTTCCAGCGCGGTCCAGGGTGCCGCGAAGATCGAGGAGCACCGGCACACCGGCGGCGCCGATCGCGACGTTGGTTAACCCAAGGCGCCAGGGGCGGCCAAATGTATCGCTGATGATGACGGCAAGGCGTTTGCCAGTACGCCTGCGAAGCGCCGCAGCAAGAAGTCGCGCAAAACCGTCCGGATCGCGCGGCAGCAAAGTAACAGTGTCATCGCCGGGTACATTCGAACGGTCAACACCTGCGTTGGCACAAACGAAGCCGTGCCTAGTCTCGACAATGAGGGCGTGTGCGCCCTTGCGCACGATGCGCCGCGATTCGCGCAATACAACTTCGATAAACCGTGGATCGTTCTGAACAGATTGCGCGATGGATATAGCTTCCGCGGAAGGTTTGACAGTAGACAGTTGCACTGTGCGGCCCTCGGCCTTCGATACAATTTTTTGGGCGATGACGATCACATCACCGGATTCGAATGCAATTCCAGCAAAACGAGAGGCTTCGACAATAAGTTTGGCGACATTGTCGCGCTTCCGGATCTCCGGCAAGCCGGGGATGACGAAGAGATTCAGTGTGCCACTGGCTGGCTTTGCAGTCTTTCCAGGGCGGCGATTGGTTGATCTCGACATGTGAAGGTGAAAGGTAGGATTTTACGCGAGGAGTGGCAACGTTTCACGCTCGAAAGAGCGACCCTCGGCCGAAGCCGGGCGTCGTGCGATTGCGCAAGGGTGACAAGGTTGAAAATAGAACGGGCGGAGTGTATGCCTCTCGGCAAGTACTCCGCCCAGCGAACCGCTAACGCAATTGATTACGGTTTGTGTGGAGGCTTATCTTCCTTGGCCGGTTTCGGTGGCGGCGGTGGCGGCTTCTGCTCCTTCTGCCGCTCCTGTGTCTGTTTCTGCTGTAAGTTCTGCTGCTGCTGATCGTGTTTTTGCTCTAACTGCTGTAGTTGCTGTTGGTGCTTTTGATTGACCTGTTGCTGCCTTTGCTCGTCGGCCTGTTGCTGTTGAACCTTCTGGCGTTCCTGAATTTGCTGCTGCTCGATCTTCTGGCGCTCCTGGTCCTGCTTCGCGTGGAGCTGTTCGACCTGCTGCTGGTGCTTCTGCTCGAGCTGAGGGTTGACGCTGTTCGCGCTCGTCGATGGCCGGGCTGACGGCAGCCGGTCATTGTCGGTCTTCGGGTTGACGTTGTTCGCGCTCGTCGATGGCCGGGCTGACAGCGGCCGGTCATTGTAGGTCTTCAGGTTGACGTTGTTCGCTGGCGTCGTCCCGGGCATATTGGCCTGCACAGGCGGTCGGGCGTTGCTGGGTGGAGTGCCGGGCCTATTGCCGGCGCTTGCCGGTGGCTGACCAGGCTTGTAAGCCTGGGCGTTCTGCGGTGTGGCTGGTTTTGCCGGGGGAGCGATTTTCACAGGCGCCGCAGCTTCCGCGCGTCCAGGCAGAATTTGCCGCACCTGTGAGTTGGCCAGCGGCTTGCCGCCATTGGCCCTGATGTCTTCCTGCTGCTTCTCGAATCTCTGTGGTGCGGGAGGTGGCGTCGTCTTCGCTATAACGGCACGGTTCTCCACTGCCGCGGGCGGCTTGGCTGCCGCGGCGGCACCGGCCCCAAGAACGGCCTGCTTCGGAGGCGCAACGGCGGGTGCGGTCACATTCACGGGTGCACTCGCTATTTGCCTGGTGTCGACTTTCACCATATTTTTCGCCACCGGCTGCGCCGAGGTGAAAGCGGCATGCGAGGTCGCGGTCACCGCGCCGGGCACGCTTTGGTTCACATACGTCACGTTGGTCACGTTGACGTTCTTGTTGACGACCACGTTGTTGTAGTAGTTGTTGACGACAGTATTGTTTACCGTCGTGTTCGTCACGTTTACGTTTGTCACATAGGTGCGGCTGACAGGATAGGACGGCATGTAAACCTCGCGTGGTCCCAAGGGGAACCAAGCTACCCCGGCGGCAAAGCCGCCGACACCAATGCCCACATCCCAATGCTCACCACCGACCCAGGCGACGAGCGCAGGCGCATACACTGGGCGAACGTATGCCACTCCCACAACGACGGGAGCAGGTGCACAGGGTACCCAACCCCATACGCCGCCAACAGTCACCCAGCGGCCATAGTGGAAGGGAGCAAAGCCCCAGGGTTCATCATCAATCCACGTCCAGCCCCAAGGGGAAATCCAAACCCAGTGGCCATAGCGATAGGGTGCCCAGCCAACGATCGTGGTGTGCGGAAACCAGACCCTGCCGTATTCCGGCACCGGGCGCCAGCCTCCATTGTCATCGAGGTCTTCGTAACCGATGGCATCAGTGGAGACGTACCGCGCGGATTCTGAGTGATCTTCGCGTCGTTCGCGACCGGAACACCAATGATCGAAATCGTCTTCGTCACCATCGTAGCTCTCGATGTCGCCGTTCAATTGATCGGTGCCGATGAAGGTGCCGACCTCTTCGGCGTGTACGGTGTAGGCCTGACCTCCTCCCGTCACTTCGCCTTCGCCGCCGGGGACGGTAACGACGGTGGTGTCGCCCTCTTGGTTCACATTGATCTTGTAAGTGCCGGGCCGGAGAATGGAAAACGCGAGGTTGGGCGTATCAACTTCAAACGTTTCGTTATCGCCGAGGCGCCGCACGCAAACCCGAATCGTACCTTCGGTGAGGCGGAGCTGGATGACATTGTCGGTAAGGTTCAGGAACGAAAAGCCAGTGGTGCCCGAAAGGCGAATCGACGCCGAGCCAAGTTGCAGTTCAGCGCGGGCGCCGCTGTCGGACCACAGTTTGTCGCCGGTCGTCATCGGGCGGTTGACGATGCCGGAAACCCAATCATCGGTGCCGGCGGGCTGGAACGAAACCGCGCCATGTGTGTAGCTAAGACGCGCGACGCGCGTGGGCGGGTCGTCGTCATCGGCGGCAGCGCGTAGTGGCACAAAAAGAGCCATGGCCAGCGCGACGCTGAGCAGGCTCACCAATTTGAGCGCGTGTTTTCTCATGTCCAAATCCTCTCTCCTGAATCTCGCGCGGCCTTCTGCTGGGCGGCGAGAGTCTTGCATCTCTCCGATTGGTTTTTGATCCCGTCAACATCACAATAGCACCGCGTTACCATGTTGCGTCTCTCAAGCCTAGACTTTGGTTCCAAACAGGAAATGCCTGACAGGACATCTTCCTACTGATGGAACACGCGCAAGGGCAAAGAGTTGTTGCAGGCAGGGAGCGATGACCCGGTCATAAACTCAACAAAAAAAGGCCCGTTCCGGATGAGCGGAACGGGCCTTTGCGTTTAAGCAGGATTTAGTGGTGTGCGTGGGGAGGCGAACCGCCACCCCCGCCATGAGAGCTGCCGCCACCCCCGCCGCCGGGGGATCCGCCGCCTGAGCTGCGGTTAGGCGCGGAGTATGAACGCGACGGAGCCGAGTAAGAGCGAGAGGGCGCTGAGTAGCCGCGTTGCGGAGCGGAGTATGAACGCGACGGAGCCGAGTACGAGCGAGAGGGCGCTGAGTAGCCGCGCTGCGGAGCGGAGTATGAACGCGACGGTGGCGCGGAGGAGCGGTTGCCACTAGAAGAGGGCGCCCCATTGCCATACGAGGGCGATGTGCGTTGCGACGGTGCGGAGGAGCGGTTGCCGCTAGAAGAGGGCGCCCCATTGCTGTTGAAAGACGGCGTGCCTCGTGAGCTAGAACCGGCTGCACCGGCCTGCGAACCGCGCGCCCACGGCGGACGATTCGACTGGTTAGTGCGCGCGGTCTGAGTGGAACCGACCGCCGGGCCGTTGGAGCGGCCAAAGCCTTGTGGGCCCTGACCACGATCGGTCACATTGCCCTGCGCTGCCCAGGTGTGTGTGCCGTTGGCGGCGCGCTGAGGCATGTTGCTGCCGCCCGCATTGCTCGGCGTGCGCGACATGTTTTGCATCGCCGAGGGTGGCCTGTTGCTGGCCAACTGGCGCTGCCGGGTAGACATTGCTTCGTTATTTGGCACTGTCGTCGAGCGACCCGAATTGGGTGACGCATTCCGAGAAAATGCACGCTGGTTCATACTGCCGTTCGTCTGATGACTCACGGCGCCATTCACCGGTGCGTTGGCCGTGCGGCCCGCCACCAATCCCTTCGTGTTGATTGTGTGAACGGGGATGTGGGATGCAGCTGACGCAGGAGCGGTGCGTGCCATCACGGAGCGATTCTGAATGGCCGACGGCGGCGTAGCCACGTGCCCACGGGCGTTCGCCGCGCCGACGAAACTCTGCTTGGACGGCGTGAAGGAGGCGCGATTGCTCATCTGAGCGCCCTTCAGGGAGGCCGTGGTCACGTGGACTGCACCGCGGTTGATAGCTTGGCCGTTGACGAAATTGTTGCGCGAGGCCACAGTCACCGCGTTTGGATTGTGCGCATTGACGAAATTAAAGTTGTGGATGTTCGTCGAGTTGACGAAATTGACGTTGTTGATCCTGGTGTTCACGATGTTGATGTTATTGATGAAAGTCCGGCTGCAACCGAAACCGGGAAAGAACGGTTCCCCAAATCCCAAGGGGAACCAACCGATTCCCCCGCCAAAACCGAATCCGAATCCAAAATCTCCGCCACCGAAAAAGCCCACGAACGCGGGGCCGAAAATTGGACGCTCGAAGATCGGTCCTGGGCACCAGCCCCACCCGCCACCGAAATAATTCCAGCGGCCGTAGTGGAAGGGAGCAAAGCCCCAGGGTTCAGTGTCAACCCAGCTCCAGCCCCACGGGCCCACCCAATTCCAATAACCCACGCTGTAGGGCGCCCAGCCCACGTCAACGTGACGGGGATACCACACATGTCCGTATTCCGGCTCGTCGCGCCAATCGCCGTTGTCATCGAGGTCGGAGTAGCCGGGCACGTCGCGCGAGACGTATTTCGCGGAGACCGAGTTGTCTTCCTTAAGATCGCGTTCGTCGGCCCAATTGTCCAAACCGTCAGGGCCAGGCGCCTGGGAAGTGCTGTATGAAGGATTCTCAGATCCGTTGAATTCGGCGCTCTCTCCTGCGTGGATGTCATACGTCTTGCCGCCAGCGGTAACTTCGCCTTCTCCACGAATCACCGTGACGCGGCTCGAATCTCCGTTTTCGTTGACGTCGATGCGGAAGGCACCCGCTTGCTTCACGGTGAACGCGAGATTGGGCGCATCGAGTTCGTACAAATCGCCCTGACGCAAATCGCGGACGCGGAAGTTGATGGAGCCTTCGGCGAGGCGTATCTGAATGATGTTTTCGTTCAGGTTTAGGAAAGACAGCGCGGTCAAACTGCCGAGGTGGATGGCCGCCTGGCCAGCCTGCAATTCAGCGCGGGAATCTTTGTCGCTCCAGATCTTGTCCCCAATGGTCACGGGGCGGTTCTTCGCCGCAGCCCCCCAATCACCAGTGCCGCCCGGCTGCATCGAAACAGAGCCGTCAAGGTAACTGATGCGCGCAACACGCGTTGGCGGATCGCCTTGATCCGCACGCGCTTTCGGCGTTGCAATGAAAAGAAGACCGGTCAAACACAGCAGCAGGCTGAGGCTGCTCTTTCCGATAAATGTGGTCTTCATGGCTGTCCCCTATTCTCGGCTCGCGGGATGCCCGCCAGCCAACGGGAGTATATAACTGGAATATCTCCCATGGGGTAGAACCCGGAGATGGAAAAGAAGTTGCCCATGCGGAGGCATCCGGGGGTGAAAGGTCTGAGATAGGCGGGTTCTCATACCCCTAGGGCAAGTGTAACTAGCTCCGAATCTATAACTTAGGACAAACTGCCAGAGGACGCAGCCTGGGATGACTGTCGACTAGCGGAGGCCCCATTCCCACCTATTTGATAGCCTAAGCCGCGAATCGTTCGGATCAAGGCGCGATCGTAGCCGGTATCCATTTTGCGGCGAAGGTAATTGATATAGACATCCACGACGTTGGTCACGGCGTCGAAGTTGAGCTTCCAGACTTGCTGGACGATGGCGGTGCGCGAGACGGGCTGACCGGCATTGCGCATCAAGAATTCCAGCAAGGCAAATTCTTTCGGGCTGAGATCGATGGCGTGTCCGCCACGCTGGACAGAATGGGTAATGCGGTCGAGTTCGAGGTCTTCAACGCTCAAGACCGCGCGCGCGGGACGGTTGCCGCGGCGCAGGACAGCGCGAATGCGCGCAACGAGCTCGGCAAAGGCGAACGGCTTGGCTACGAAATCGTCCGCGCCAGCATCGAGGCTGCGCACGCGCTCTTCGACCTGGGCAGCTCCGGTGACGATGAGGACGGGCAGATCGGGCTTCTTCGAACGAATATTGCGAAGCACATCCAGACCTGCGGCACCCGGGAGATTGAGGTCGAGAATCACGAGGTCGTAAGGCTGATCGGCGGCGAGGCGCTGCGCTTCGGTTCCATCGCCAACGATCCTCACCGCAAACTGCTCCTGCTGAAGCCGCTGGCCAAGGGACTCCGCGAGGTCCGCGTCATCTTCCGCGACAAGAATACGCATGGGCACACACTCGTTGGAAAAATATCTAGGAAGGGGGTGAAACCAGTGTGGGCATGGACAGGAAAACTGTCAAGAAGCGTTGCAAGCTTGTAGGCCGAAACGTTATCCCCTGAATGGGGTCTTAAGATGCGAAAACGGATCACGTGTTTCGCTGTCGGAAACACCAATTTGACTTGACCGTGGATAAGTGTATCTTCTATCTCAAGGTGAAAATTTCCCCAGCCGGAGGTGAATTGTGAATCGACGACTGACGTTTGGTTTGCTTACCGCGGGTTGCCTGTTCCTGTCACTCGCTGGCTGCCAGAAACCGGCTGACCAGCAAGCCGCGACGGATGCGACTTCGTCCGGGCCAGAAGCTGCAAAATCCGCAGCAGCGAAATCCCAACCAAAGAAGGTAGTGGAAGCGAGGCCCATCATCGTGCCCGCCGATACCGAGATTACCGTAGTCTTGGATCAGACTCTGGGTTCGAAGACCAGCACTTCCGGGCAAACATTCTCCGCCACTGTGGAGGCACCCATCGAAGTCGAAGGCAAGATCGCCATTCCGAAGGGCGCGCGGACTTCCGGCATCGTGAAGGATGCCAAACCTGCCGGCCGCTTCAAGGGAGCCGCGGTACTTTCCCTGGCGCTGACGAGCATCGAAATCAATGGCAAGGAACACGGGATTCAGGCTTCCGAGGCCACCATGGTCAGTAAGGGTAAAGGCAAAAGGACGGCAGTAATGGTCGGCGGAGGCGCCGCCGGAGGAGCCGCAATCGGCGCACTGGCGGGAGGCGGAAAAGGCGCAGCAATCGGCGCATTAATCGGTGCGGCCGCGGGCACCGGCGGTGCCGGCCTGACAGGGAACCGCGACATCACTTTGCCGGCAGAAACCGCTCTCTCCTTTAAACTTTTGCAGCCACTCGAAGTCACGGCCAGGCGCTAAGCCCTGCCGCCCTGCGGGCCTTGAAAATGGCCCGCAGAGCGTTTCTGTTTATTCTCTTAGAGTCCTCCACAAGATCGCACTTCGCTTCCGTGCCATCGCAGTTCTGCGGCCGAATAGATTCCATAGTGCTCGCCTCTCGACCTTTCCATTGACGCGAGACGCTGCACCCAGTACTGTCTGGGCTTTCCGATTCGTCCGAGGACTGAGCGTTGTCAGCGAGAGCGTCGACGTCAACCACCACATCTGCCGATCGTCCAGCCCGCGTCATGGGTTTCCGTGACCTGGTGCTGTTCTATGTCGTGACCGGTGTGAGCTTGCGATGGATCGCAACCGCGGCGAAGGTCGGTCCGAGTTCGTTGGTAATCTGGATCGGGGCGTGGCTTTTCCTCTACATACCTTTAGCGCTTTCCGTTATCGAGCTCTCTTCGCGTTATCCCGCGGAAGGTGGGCTATACGTCTGGACCAAGAGGGCGTTCGGCGAAGGCCCTGGCTTCCTCGCGGCTTGGATGTATTGGAACAGCAATCTGCCGTACTTCCCCACGGTGCTGATATTTGCAGCTAGCAACGTCTTGTATCTCAGCCCGGGCTGGCAACGCCATTCGCATGATACGACCTATTTCATTGTTTTTCCGGTTGTGGTACTGGCCGGCTTGACGATACTCAATCTTGTCGGCTTGAACATCGCCAAATGGTCTTACAACGTCGGCGCGCTGGCGATGTGGGCTCCGGCGGGCATCGTTGTGGTGATGGGAATAATCGCCTGGTGGCATTTTGGCTCGG
This sequence comes from Candidatus Acidiferrum sp., assembly GCA_035544995.1. Classification (GTDB taxonomy): domain Bacteria; phylum Acidobacteriota; class Terriglobia; order Acidiferrales; family UBA7541; genus Acidiferrum. Next base: position 33,203 of record DASZZI010000064.1, on the reverse strand, counting down.
CGACCTCTTTCCGTCCGCCCGCTATTTATCCGAGCACACATCTGCGCGACATCATCTTATGGTCCACCTTTATTTTTGCCTTCATAGGTTGCGAGTCAGGCTCAATTATGGCCGGGGAGATCAAAGATCCGCGAAGAAATATTCCTCGTGGCTTGATGCTCGCGGGCCTGACCATTGCTGCGTGCTATATCCTCGGAACGATCTGCGTGCTCCTGGCGTTGCCGAGCTCTGAGACAAGCAATCTTGATGGCCTGGTTCAAGCGATTGCAAAAACCGCCAGCCGCATCGGCGTATCAGGTGTCGCGCAGACGGCCGCGGCATTGATTGCCATCAGCAACATCGGAGCGGCTGCGGCATATCTGGCGGTTTCCTCCCGGCTTCCATTCGTTGCGGGGATTGACGGCTATTTGCCGCGCGCATTTGGCAAGCTTCATCCGCGCTGGAAGACGCCGTACGTTTCTGTACTGATGCAAGGTGCCATTGGCATCGTTTTCGTGTTCCTCGGCCAAGCCGGCACTTCAGTGAACGGTGCCTACAATGTCCTCGTTAGCATCAGCGTGATCACCGCTCTTCTTCCTTTCCTCCTCTTATTCGCAGCCCTCATCCGCCTCCAGCATGATCCGGTTGGTCCGGATGTAATTCGGGTACCTGGAGGCAAGCGTGTTGCGCGCCTGGTCGCTTGCGTCGGTTTCACCACGACACTTTTCGCCATCCTCCTCTCACTCATTCCCCCACCCGACGAATCTCATAAGTTCCTCGCGACAAGCAAGATTCTGGGTTCGACGGCGGTGCTGGTCGGGGTGGGCGTGGTTATTTATTGGATCGGGAAATCGAAGGTCACACGAGCGGCGCGATTGCCATTCCCATGACGGAGACTGGCTATCCCTGCGGGCCCAGGCGCTCGTTTACATAGCGCCGGATATCCAGGCTCATGTCTTCCATGGGCGCGTAGTAGCCAAATTTGTGTACTCGCGTGCTGATCCCTTGCTGCACGCGCTTGCAAATCGCCCAGTCCTGCCGATTGATGAGGTCCCAGAAATCCACGACGTCACTCGGATCGAACTCCGGCTTGGCCATTTCGTCCGGATGAAATAGAAATTCGCAGATGACGCGAGTCCGCGTAGGCCCCTGCGGCCAGAGCGTGAACGCGGCGGCATGTTCGGCGGCCAAGCTGAGCATGAAATTAGGATAGATGAGTTCCCCTTTGTGACGTATCTTCTCGTCTTCGTTCAATCCGGGAAACGGTTTACGATTCGTCGCTCCACTGAACGTAAACGTGAACGCTCCCTCGCGGTGAGGTATTCCGCGTTCCCAATCGAGTTGTCCGCCCCCTTGCTGCTTAAATGCCGGGACCACTTCGCACAATTCCGGGTGCAGCCCGCCGCAGTGATAGCACTCATTGTAATTTTCGACGATCGCTTTCCAATTTCCCTCCACAACGTACTCGAGGCGTCTCGCAACGCGTAGCTCGCGCAATGCGTAGCGCTTCACCCGCTCCGCCGCCTCACCCATCTGCCGCAGCAGGGTCTTATCTTCTTTCGCGGAGGCTTCCGGCGTCAGATTCAGAAAGAAAAATCCGCCCCACGTCTCAATGCCCACCGGATACAGCGAAAAATCCGCTTTGCAAAAGCCATCTCCCTCGCGGAGATGCGGCGCATTGAGCAGTTGGCCATCCAGTGCGTATGTCCAATGATGATACGGACACCGGATGCCGTTCGGCCCGAGCACTCCACCGTTCAGCTGTACCCCACCTGCCTCTTCCTCACCTGCTGCAGCGCAAAGCCGCGTACCGCGGTGGCGGCAGACGTTATAGTGCGCTTTCAGCTCACCTGCTTTGGTCCGAACCACGAGGATGCTCTCCCCCAATACATCGAGCACCACATAATCCCCTGGATTTCGAAGTTGTTCTTCCCGGCCCGCGCAAAACCATTCCCGGCAGAAGATACGCTCCTTCTCTCGGGCGAAGATTTCCGCCGAGAGGTAATACGAGGTCGGCAGCGACTTTTCCAGCACACTCCCTGACGTCTTATTTGTGGTGGTCATTGTTCCCTCACTAGCATGATCGATGGGAAAATCTTAGATCGCATCCCATGAAATACAGCGCCTATTGCTGGAATTGAATTGCCCGTCGTCATTCGACGTTCCCCCTCCAGCGATTCTTCTTCGCGTCTCGTAGCACTTGGTGCGCGGCATTACGGCCGGGAGCCCCAGTCACGCCACCTCCTGGATGCGCGCCCGCGCCGCACAAATACAAACCGGCAATCGGCGTTCGATATTGCGACCAGCCCGGCACGGGTCGCATAAAAAATAATTGTTCGAGACTCAGGTCGCCGTGAAAAATGTTCCCTTCCGTCAACCCGTAGGTACGTTCGAGATCGAGCGGCGTCAACACTTGCCGTGCAATAATTGCGCCGGGAACATTCGGCGCATACTCGGCAATCTTTTTGACCACGCGATCCCCGAGCAGGTCCCTCTTCTCATCCCAGTTCCCTTCCCTCAGACGATACGGGACATACTGCACAAAACAAGTCATAATGTGTTTGCCTAGCGGCGCCAGCGAATCATCTACGTTTGAAGCCACCGCGCAATCCACCCACAGCTCTTCGGGGATTTCCCCAAACTTCGCGATGTCGTAACACCGCTCCGCAAACTGGAGCGACGGTACGAGTGTGTACAAAGAGCGCTCTTGCGCCGAAGCATTTGCGGGAGTACCCGTGAAGCGCGGCTCCTCATGCAGAACCAGGTTCACTTTTGCACACGGGCCGTCCATCTTGATCCCGCGCACCGCATGTAAGAACTCCGCTGGCAAGTCGCCCGGCGCCACCATTTTCAAGAAGGTCCGCTTCGGGTCGGCATTCGAAAGCACCACCCGCGCGCGAATCTCCGTTCCATCTTCGAGAATCACGCCGCGCACGCGGCCATTGCGCGCGTCTATCCGGGTCACAGGCGTATTCGTTCGAATCTCCGCGCCAAGCTTCCATCCCGCGGCGGCCAGCGCTTGCGTGATTGCCCCCATCCCACCCATCACATGTCCAAAGAAGCCCTGCAGCTCGTGCTCTCCGCCACTGAGCAGATGAAACAGTAAGCCAATCGCCGTTCCCGGCTGGTAGGGACCGCCATGCTTTCCGTAAACATTGTTCGCCAAAAACAGCGTCTTGATTTTCTCCGATTCATAATTCCGGTCAAGAAACTCGCCCAAGCTTCCCGTGAGAAAAGAAATCAATTGAGCGATCTCCATGCTCGAGATGCCTCGAAAGCGCTTCCCAACGCGCAGCAGATCCATCCACCCATCCAGCGAATTCGTCCCCGGCTCGGGAGGCGGCTCCATAAAAAACGGTTGCAAGTACCGAGCGAGCTTCTTCAATTGGTCATCCACGCGAGCAAATGTTTCCGCATCGTTCACCGAAATCTTCCGAAACTCAGCAACGGCACGCTCGCGACCCGCCCACCACGGCACTACCTCTCCATCGAGAAAGGCAACTTGCAACGCGGGATCGCACGACACCATGCGCAAGCCATGTTCGCGAAGGTTCAACTCCTTGATCACCTCGGGGCGCAGCATGCTGGCTATGTAAGACGTTGTGGATGCGCGGCAGCCCGGCGCAATCTCTTCCGTCACACAGCAGCCGCCGACAATCTCCCGACGTTCCAGAATTAAAGTGGAAAGACCCGCCCGCGCGAGATAAGCTCCCGCCGTCAGGCCATTATGCCCCGCGCCGACAACAATGGCGTCGTACATCGTCTTGGGTAAAGCACTCATGCTCAGCAATGACCGTTGGTCAGGTGATGAATTTTCGCAAACTGATTTCTTATCACTAGGAATATACAAGTTGTAGTTACGTTTGACCGCTCTTTTATTCCTCTATCTGTCCGCAGGTCATCTTGGGCTTCTCCTCTTGTTCATCCATTTCACTCGACACTGACAACTGTCATACAATCCCTAAGGACATTGGCTGCAATCTCACGCGGTACCGCAAGACACAGGAAACCTCTTCATGGACCATGCTTTTATCTGTGACGCTATTCGAACGCCCATCGGGCGCTACGGCGGCGCTCTCGCTTCGATTCGCACGGATGATTTAGCCGCTCATCCAATCAAGGCCCTCATGGAACGCCACCCTGGCGTCGACTGGTCCACGCTCGACGATGTGATTTACGGCTGTGCCAACCAGGCAGGCGAGGACAATCGCAACGTCGCGCGGATGGCTCTTCTTCTCGCTGGCTTGCCAAAAGAAGTCTCCGGCGCAACCGTTAATCGTCTTTGCGGCTCAAGCATGGATGCCGTCGCGACCGCCGCACGCGCCATCAAGAGCGGAGAGGCGTCATTCATCATTGCCGGCGGCGTCGAGAGCATGTCGCGCGCTCCCTTCGTCATAAGCAAGGCTGACGCGTCTTTTTCACGCAGCATAAAACTAGAAGACACGACCATCGGGTGGCGCTTCATCAACCCGCTCATGAGAGGAAAATACGGCGTCGATTCCATGCCCGAAACCGGTGAGATCGTCGCGAAAGAATTTCACGTCAGCCGGGAAGATCAGGACGCCTTCGCGTTGCGCAGCCAGCAGCGCGCTGCCGAGGCCATGCGAAACGGCCGCTTAGCCGAAGAGATCGTGCCGGTCCCCATCGCCCAGAAAAAAGGAGCCCCTGTTTCCTTCTGCGCGGATGAGCATCCGCGCGCAGACACGACTCTCGAAGCCTTGTCGAAGCTCAAAGGCGTGGTCAAACCGGAAGGTACGGTCACCGCGGGCAATGCCTCGGGAGTAAACGACGGTGCTTGTGCTCTCATCCTGGCCAGCGAATCTGCCGCAAGAAAACATGGTCTCACTCTTCGCGCTCGCATTGTGGCCGCTGCGGCGGCAGGCGTTGCGCCGCGGATCATGGGAATGGGCCCGGCCCCCGCAACGAAAAAAGTTCTCGCGAAGGCCAACCTCGCCCTCGCGGAGATGAATGTTATCGAGCTGAACGAAGCCTTCGCCTCACAGGCGTTGGCCGTTCTGCGCGATTTGGGCATTCCCGACGATGCGCCGCACGTCAATCCAAACGGCGGCGCTATCGCGCTCGGCCATCCACTGGGAGCGAGCGGCGCGCGGCTGGTTACCACGGCCATGTATCAATTGCAGCGCACTCGCGGTCGCTATGCACTCTGCACCATGTGCATCGGCGTAGGGCAAGGGATTGCTATTATTCTCGAGCGTGTCTAGGCCGCGCGAAATTTAGAGATGCGGCATGATTTCATCCGCCTGCTTGGAGGGCAAGTAACATGGTCCGAATCCGGGGTTACCGCCGGCCCGAGCCGGGCACGCAGCCTGCTCATCTGCATCCCCCGTACGTTTCATCCATCAAGCGCGCTCCCACGAAGCCGCTCGTGACTATCCCGCAAACCCTTTCCGAAATCACCGGACCGGTTTTCGGCCCCCAGGCCGTGGAACCCAAGGCCTGCGACCTGACTTCCCAACGCGCAGGCTCTCCTCTTGGCCAACGCATCATCGTCAGCGGCCGCGTTCTCGACGAAGACAATCGTCCGCTCGCCAACACGCTGATCGAGATTTGGCAAGCCAACGCCGCGGGCCGGTATCTTCATAAGATTGATCAGCACGATGCTCCGCTTGATCCGAATTTCACCGGCTGCGGCCACACCATCACGGACGCCGAGGGGCGTTATCGCTTCGTCTCCATTCGTCCCGGCGCATATCCCTGGCGCAATCATTACAATGCCTGGCGGCCCGCCCATATTCATTTTTCTCTTTTCGGACCCGCCTTCGCTACGCGCCTCGTCACGCAAATGTATTTTCCCGGTGACGCTCTGCTTCCCTTTGATCCGATATTCAACTGCATCGCCGATGAAAAAGCGCGCAGTCGCTTGATTTCACTTTTCGACTGGGAAACCACGATTCCGGAATCGGCCCTTGGCTACAAGTTCGACATTATTCTAAGAGGCCGCGAAGCCACCCTGATGGAGAACTAACGTGCCTACTCCAGCCACAACCTCACAAACTGTCGGACCATTCTTCAGCATTGGACTGGACCGCCTCCGTGCCAATAATTTGGCGGGCCCCGGAGTATCCGGCGAGCGTTTCACGATCGAGGGCAAAGTGTTTGACGGCGATGGCCAGCCCGTACCGGATGCGATGATCGAAATCTGGCAGGCCAATGTGTATGGCAAATACGCTCATCCAGAAGACACCCACGAAAAGCCGCTGGAGCCGGGCTTTTCTGGCCACGGGCGCGTGCCTACCGATGGCAATGGCCAATTTCGCTTTACGACCATCAAACCCGGGTCAGTTCCTGGCCCCGCCGGAAAACCGCAGGCGCCACATCTCGTCGTCTCGATATTCATGCGCGGTTTGATGAAACGCCTAGTTACGCGCATCTATTTCCCCGACGAAGCCGCGAATAATTCCGATCTCGTCTTGAGCTTGGTCGAACCGGCCCGCCGCCCCACACTCATTGCAAAAAAGGTGCTAGAGCGGGACGCCGTGCTTCAATGGAACGTCTTCTTGCAGGGTTCTGAAGAAACCGTTTTCTTCGACTGCTGAGAGGGAAGAGACTGACGGCATGCAATTACTTGATCCCTTATTTCGTTCGCAAGCGCTAGACGAGCTTTTCTCCGATCGTGCTCGCGTTCAGCGAATGCTTGATTTTGAAGCCGCGCTTGCTCGCGCCGAGGCACGTGTTGGCGTAATTCCTCCTGCGGCCGCAGTCGCTATCGAAAAAAAGTGCCGGGCCGAATTGATCGATCTCTCTCAACTCGCGCACGCTGCCGCCCTTGCTGGAAATCTAGCAATCCCTCTGGTTAAGCAGCTCACCGCGCTCGTCGCGCAAGGCGACAAGGACTCCGCGCGATTCGTGCACTGGGGCGCAACCAGCCAGGATGCCATCGACACCGGCTTCATTCTGCAATTGCGAGAGGCTCTGAACCTCATCTGCGCGGATCTTGACCGGTTGTCTCGCACCTCCGCGGAACTCACTTCGGTATTCCGGGCCACGCCTCTCGTCGCGCGCACGTGGATGCAACACGCCCTGCCAACGACATTCGGTTTCAAAATTGCCGGCTGGCTTGACGCTCTGAATCGCCACCGCTGCCGTTTCTCCGAGCTGCAGCGCCAAACCCGCGTGCTGCAGTTTGGCGGCGCCGTAGGCACGCTCGCCGCCCTCGATGGGAATGGTTGGGAGGTCGCGCAAGCCCTTGCGCGCGAGCTTCATCTCGAACTCCCCGATATTCCCTGGCACAGCCATCGCGATAGAATCGCCGAAGTTGCCACGACGTTAGGTTTACTCACCGGCACGCTCGGAAAAATTGCGCGCGACATCTCATTGCACGCACAAACCGAAGTCGCTGAACTTTCAGAATCTGCCACAGAAGGCCGCGGTAGCTCTTCCACGATGCCGCACAAACGCAATTCAGTCACCGCGGCGGTCATTCTTTCCGCTGCCACGCGTGTGCCCGCCCTGGTTAGCACGATTCTTTCGGCGATGGTGCAGGAAGACGAACGCGGCCTCGGCGGTTGGCACGCGGAGTGGGAAAGTCTTCCGGAAATTATCTTACTTTCGGGCGGCGCGCTTCATCACCTCGCGGAGACTCTGCCCGGCCTGGCAATCGATTCGCAAAAGATGCACGAGAATTTAGGCTTGACGAACGGCCTAATTTTTGCCGAGGCCGTGGCGATGGCGCTTGGGAGCAAAATTGGCCGCCTGCAGGCCCATCAAATGGTCGGCGCTGCCTGCCAGCGTGCGTTTGCGGAGCGCAAGGATCTCCGCGCCATTCTCGCGCAGGATCACGAATTCGCAAGACACCTAAGCTCCGCCGATCTCGATCGGCTATTCGATCCCCGCCGGTACCTGGGTGCTGCTGATCTTCTGATTGATCGAGTCCTTTCCTCGCACCAAAATCAGAAGTCTAAGAACTCTGACGAAAGCGAGTAATCCGAATGCCGTTTGTTGAAATCGGTGATTTCCGCGCGCATTACGCTTTATCAGGCCCAGCGGGGGCCCCGGTTCTGGTTCTTTCGAACTCCCTGGGCACCAATTTTTCGCTGTGGGACCCCCAACTGCCCGAATTCGAAAAGCATTTGCGCGTTCTCCGCTATGACACCCGCGGTCATGGCCAATCTTCGGTTACCGCGGGTCCTTACCGGATCGAGCAACTGGGTCGCGATGTACTGCATGTCCTGGATCGGTTGAGCCTCGAGCGCGTTCACTTCTGCGGGCTCTCCCTGGGCGGCATGATCGGAATGTGGCTCGGCATAAACGCGCCAGAGCGTTTGCGCAAGATAGTCTTGTGCAACACCGCCGCTCGTATCGGCACGGCGGAGATTTGGAACGCCCGCATCGACGCAGTCCGGAAGGGTGGCATGAAGTCCATTGCACCCGCCGTCATCGAGCGCTGGTTCACTCCCTCTTTCCGCGCTGCTGCCCCGGAAACCGTCGCACACACCCAACGCATGATCGAAGCCTCACCGCCGGACGGTTACACCGCCTGCTGCGGCGCGATTCGGGATATGGATCAGCGCGAGACTATTTCATCCATCCGCGTGCCCACTCTCGTCATCTGCGGTGCCAAGGACTCCGCCACGCCGCCGAGCGAAGGCCAGTTCCTCGCGGACAGAATTCGCGGTGCGCGCCAAGTAGAGTTGCCGGCCGCGCATCTTTCGAACGTGGAAGCTGCTGGTCAATTTTCATCGGAAGTGCTCCGTTTTCTTGCGGAGTGAGGAGGAACTGAGATGGACGAGCATGAACGCTACGAGAAGGGTCTGTCGGTGAGGCGTGCCGTCCTCGGCGACGCTCACGTGGATCGCTCCTTGCAGAACCGCAACGGGTTCAACGAAGAGTTTCAGGATCTGATCACGCGCTACGCTTGGGGCGAGATCTGGACCCGCCCCGGCTTGCCGCGGAAAACGCGCAGCCTGCTCACCATCGCGATGATCGTCGCGCTCAACCGCCCCGACGAATTCCGCTTGCACGTTCGCGCTGCCTTCAATAACGGCGTCACGCGTGAAGAAATAAAGGAAGTCTTGCTCCATGCGGCAATCTATTGCGGCGTCCCCGCGGCCAATTCCGCTTTCCATGCCGCTCAGGAAGTTTTCTCCGAGATGAAAGCAAAGGGCTAGGAAGGCATTGCTGCTACGAGTCGAACGGCAACCCCACGTAATTCTCGGCGAGTGACGTCGCAGCGGCCCGCGAACTGGTGACATATCCCAGCTCGGCAAGACGCAACCGATGGGAAAATCCGTCGTCATTCTCGGAACGGTGAAGCATCGAGGTCATCCAGTTGGAGAACCGTTGCGCGCGCCACACCCGCACGGAACAAGTTTCCGAATATTTCGCAAGCAAATCGGTCCGTCCGTGCGCATAAAACTTCCCGAGTGCGCGGGCAAAAACTCGGACATCCGCAAGAGCCAGATTCATCCCTTTCGCGCCGGTCGGCGGAACGATGTGCGCCGAATCACCCAGGAGATAAAGTTTGCCGAACTGCATGGGCTCGGCAACGAAGCTCCGCATGGCGGTTATGCCTTTCTGCAAAATGGGACCCTCTTTCAACACGAATCCGTCGTGCGTCGCCAGCCGTGTTCGTAACTCCGTCCAAATCCGGTCGTCTGTCCAATGGGCGATATCTTCATCCGGGTTGCATTGCACGTACAGGCGGGAAACCTCCGGCGAACGCATGCTCAGCAGCGCAAACCCGCGCTCGTGATAGGCGTAAATCAATTCATCAGAGGCTGGGGGCACCTTTGCGAGAACGCCCAGCCAGCCGAACGGGTAAATCCGCTCATGCTTCTGCAGCACGCTTGGTGGAATCGCGGAGCGGCTCACGCCATGGAATCCATCGCACCCGGCGATGAAATCGCAGCTGAGTTCCTCGGTCATTCCCCTCTTTCGAAATTCGATCTTTGGCGAGGCCTCAACTCCGTGAAGGCTGATCGCCTCGGCCTCGAAATGAATTTGTCCGCCCGCTTCCAGCCGCGCCGCGATCAGATCCTTAATCACTTCATGCTGTGCGTAGATCGTGATCCCCTTGCCGTTTGTCAGATCAGCGAAATCAATTCGGTGGCCCCGCCCCTCGAAGCGCAGCTCGATCCCGTGATGTACGAGTCCTTCTTTGCCCAGGCGTTCGCCGACGCCGGACTCCCTCAGCAGATCGACGGTTCCCTGCTCCAGCACACCCGCGCGGATTCGTGATTCCACCTGCTCGCGGTTGTGACTTTCCAGAATGACGGATTCGATTCCTTGCAGATGCAGAAGATGCGACAGCATCAGCCCCGCGGGTCCCGCTCCGATAATTCCGACTTGCGTCCGCATCAAGAATTGTCCCCGGGGGCTCACCATCAGACGAAAGTGATTCGCCTCAGGAGTCCGTGAATCTTTCGATGACCTCGCGCGGTATTGGGCGACTCTCGATCCTTTTCGGATCGCTTCCTGTTCGCACGGTCCAAACTCGCACCTCTGTTGCTTCCACCGCCAAAATCTCTCCGCAGTACAATTTGTGCTGAACGCTGAAGCTGCTGTTCTTCCACTCCGTGATGCACGTCTCGACCAGCACCGTGTCCCCGAAAGACGACGGCGCAATATACCGCGCATGGGCCTCGACCAACGGAATACCCATGATTCCGTATGTCCTCAGCAGTTCCGGCTTCGGCAAACCCGCCGACTCGAACAAAGCATTCGTGCAAGCATCAAAATATTCGAAATAGCGCGGAAAATAGACGATTCCCGCGGGGTCGCAATCTCCCCATTCCACATGAATTTGTTTCCGGTGCACGCGCATCTTCGCTTACCCCGCGCCGTCTTTTCTATGGCGAGCCACTTGCATTTTTGTCCCGCAAGTTCCAACGCACTCATCAGCTCCCGCAGTATTCGCTTATCGCGCTTTCACTCTTCCGTTTCCTGCGTGACAATGTGCACGTCCACGGCGGGAGATTCCCGCAGAAAGCGATGCACCGCGGAAAGATACAGATATTTGCGCCAGTCGCGCACCGCCGCCCGGCCAAAAATCACCTGCGTGATGTGCCTCACGCGCACGAACTCGGCCACCGTGTCCGCAACGCTCCGGCCTTTCAGTCGTACAACTTGGGCGTCTAAGTTTTCGGCGAAACGCAGATTGGCTGCCAGTGCACTCTGATTGGGCTCTTTCGGACCGAACTCTCTGTCAACATGAATGACGTAAAGCTCGGCATCCATCCGCCGGGCCATCCGCGCCGCGCGCGCAACCAGGTACTGCCCGGCAGGATTCCCAGACACGCACACGGCCATGCGCTCGCGAACGCCCCAATTCTTCCGGATGTCCTGTGCCTCCATGTACGATTCGAGACTGCGGTCCACCTGCTCAGCCACCTGCCGCAAAGCCAGCTCGCGCAAGGCAATGAGGTTCCCTCGCCGGAAAAAATTCTTCAGTGACCGCTCGACTTTTTCCGCGCTGTACACGTCTCCGCGCCGCATGCGGTTCAGCAGTGCTTCCGGCGTCAAATCCACCATAACGGTCTCTGTGGCCGTCAGCGGCACCCAATCCGGAACGGTCTCGCGCACGATGATCCCCGTAATGGATCGAACGGTGGGAGCGATGCTCTCGATGTGCTGGATGTTCAATGTGGAGACGACATCGATCTTTGCCGCGAGCAGTTCCTGAACATCTTCATACCGCTTGCGATGCTTACTGCCTGGAATGTTCGTGTGCGCGAGTTCGTCGACGAGGACAACCTCCGGCTTTCGCGCCAGGATTGCGTCCACGTCCATCTCTTCGAAGATTGTCCCTTTGTATTCGATCTTCTTCCGTGGAATCTTCTCGAGCTGCGAGGCCAGCTCCGCAATGCTTTTTCGCCCGTGTGTCTCAACGACGCCGATGACCACGTCTTCGCCGCGGCTCTTGCGGCGCATGGCCTCACTGAGCATGCTGTACGTCTTGCCTACGCCGGGCGCATAGCCAAGAAAGAGCTTGAAAATCCCCCGCGTTTTCTGCGGAGGAGAGGCTACTTCGAGCCATTCTTCGGGTTTCTTCGGCAAGGAGGCTATCTTCTCCGCGGCAGGTCCGGCACCTGCGCTAGAATGTACCGATGCAGAGGCATCTCGCGGGGCGCGCGATTGGTATCGGCGTATCCCTTGCCATCGTGGCCGGCATTACGTTCTTTTTTAGCCGCGTTCTTCAAGTTAATCAAACCACCGTCGCGCTTTCCTTTCTTCTCGCGATTCTAGCAGTTTCGGCCGTCTGGGGCACGGTGGTCTCCGTGTTCATGTCGGTTGTGGCCATGTTGGCCTTCAATTATTTCTTTCTTCCGCCGGTCGGGACTTTAACGATTGCTGATCCTCAGAATTGGGTCGCCTTGTTCGCCTTCCTTTTCTCTTCCATCATGGGCAGCCAGCTTTCCGCGCGAATCCGCAAAGAGGCCGACGAGGCGCATCATCGCCGTCGCGAGATTGAACGGCTGTACCGTTTCAGCCAGAAGCTGCTGGGCGAAGGAAACGTCATCCAGCTCATGAACGCCATTCCAAATTACATCGTCGATAGTTTCGAAGCAGGCGCAGCGGAGCTTTTCCTCCCGCAGAAAGACAAATTTTACCGTTCCGGGTTCGGAGCCGCTCACCTCGACGAAGAACAGATGAAGACCGCTTTCCTCCGCGACGAAACTACGATGGATACGCAGCTCGGGCTCTACTTCTTCCCGGTGCGCCTGGGTGTCCGCCCCCTTGGGAGCCTGGGCATCTCCGGCTCACAACTTTCTCGCCAGACTTTGGACGCCATTGGCAGCCTCGTCGCCATCGCCATCGAGAGGGCCCGTGCCATCGAGCAACTCGGCGAGACCGAAGCCGAGCGCCAGGGCGAGCGCCTCAAGTCCGCCCTGCTCGATTCCATCGCGCACGACTTTCGCACACCACTTACCTCTATTAAAGCTGCCGTGACCGGCCTCCTCGCCCCAGCGTCCCCGGATCCATCCCAGAGCCGTGAATTGCTCACCATAATTAATGAAGAATGTGACCGCTTGAATCATTTGGTCGAAGAAGCGGCTGAGATGGCCCGGCTCGAATCGGGTGAAATTGAGCTGCATTTCGTGCCCACGCCGATCGAAAAAATCATTCAGGCGGCAATCGAGCACTCGAAAACGTCGTTAGCGGGTCGCAATATCCAGCTACATGTAAGCCCCGACCTTCCGCCTGTGCGCGCCGACCTTGACCGCGCCAAAGACGTACTCGTTCAGTTACTCGAGAACGCCAGCCTCTACTCGCCCAAGGATCAGCCCATCACGATTTCGGCGGAGCTCACGAGCGACTCAGTCACCACCAGCGTGGCCGACCGCGGACCTGGTATCGAAGACATCGAACAGGGGATGATTTTCGACAAGTTCTACCGTGGCAAAGACCAGCGCTATCTGGTGCGAGGCACCGGCATGGGCCTGCCCATCGCCAAAGCCATTGTCGCCGCCCACAACGGCACCATCAGCGTCACGAGCCAAGTTGGCCGAGGTTCCGTATTCTCGTTCACGCTGCCCGTAGCGCGCTCCGCACAGGAGAGGTCATGAGCGAAGCCAACATCCTCGTCGTCGATGACGAGCCGCAAATACGCCGGGTGATGCGTTCCACGCTTTCGTCTCAGGGTTACACCGTCACGGAGGCGAAGACCGGCGAAGAAGCCCTCGACTCCATTCGCAAGGAGCGCCCCGATCTCGTGCTGCTCGACGTGAACATGCCCGGCATGGGTGGAATCGAAACCTGCCGCGAAATTCGCCGCTCCTCGGATGCTCCCATCATTATGCTTACAGTGCGCAAAGCTGAGCGTGACAAAGTGCTCGCTCTCGATGCCGGCGCCGACGATTACGTCGTCAAGCCATTCGGCATGGAAGAACTCCTGGCGCGTATCCGCGCGTCGCTCCGGCGCAGTTCTCCGGGGGATGCCATCCCTGCTTTCGTTTCTCGCGACGTCACCATCGATTTTGAAAGCCGCCGGCTGACCGTGCGAGGCCGCGACGTCCATCTCACTCCCAAGGAATTTGACGTCCTCAAGTATCTGGTCGCCAATCTAGGCAAGCCCCTGACGCACCGGCGCCTCCTGCAAGCGGTCTGGGGTCCCGACTACGGCGAAGAAACGGAAAACCTGCGCGTGGTGATCAATCAATTGCGCAAGAAGATCGAAAGTGACCCCGCGCAGCCGAAGTTCATCTTGACGGAACCCTGGGTTGGCTATCGGTTCCAGCCGCCGCGTGACACCTCATCGAAGGCCGCGTCCCGCAAGAGCTAGCATTCAGTGTGGGGCGTAAGTTGTATCCAGCTCCAGATTCAGTTCGAGAACGTTGACTCGCGCTTCTCCGAGAAATCCAAACTTTCTTCCCTGTGTGTGCTTCGTTACGAGCAAGCGCAACTTCTCGACGCTCACACCACGCGCGCGCGCGACGCGTGGAATCTGGAATTCAGCCGCCGCGGGAGAAATGTCCGGGTCCAACCCGGATCCTGAGGTGGTGACAAGATCTACGGGGATTGGCGCGCCTGGGTTCTCCGCATGGAGTTTTTCTACGTCACCTTTCACGCGATCCAGGAGCTGACGATTGGTTGGGCCGAGGTTCGAGGCGCCACCGCTCGGTGAGACAGGATCATAGCCGTTGCCTGCGGCCGAGGGCCGAGGATGAAAATAGCGATCGGAGGAAAAGGGCTGGCCAATAATCCGCGATCCCACAATATGGCCGTCTTTTTCGATCAATTGCCCATTCGCCTTCGCGGGAAAGAAGAGCTGCCCCAATCCCGTTACCGCCAAGGGATAGATCAGCCCGAACACCACGGTCGTAACCACGGTCATCAAAATCGCAATTCGTATGTTTTCTTTCATAACTTTTTCTCACGCAAGATGCAGGTACGTTATGACGATATCAATCAGTTTGATCCCGATGAACGGAGCAATTACTCCTCCTACGCCATAGACGAGAAGGTTTTGCCGCAGCAACGCAGCTGCCCCCACGGGCCGGTACCGGACTCCTCGCAGGGCCAGCGGGATGAGAGCGATAATGATCAATGCGTTGAAAATTACCGCGGACAGAATTGCAGACTCCGGTGTGTGCAGCCGCATCACGTTCAACACGCCAAGCACGGGGAATGCCGCCGCAAACATCGCTGGAATGATGGCGAAATATTTCGCCACGTCGTTCGCGACCGAAAATGTCGTCAGCGCACCGCGCGTGATCAATAGTTGTTTGCCAATCTCAACAATTTCGATCAGCTTGGTAGGGTTCGAATCGAGGTCCACCATATTCCCGGCTTCTTTGGCTGCTTGCGTACCCGTATTCATCGCCACGCCGACATCCGCCTGCGCAAGCGCTGGAGCATCGTTCGTTCCGTCCCCCGTCATCGCCACCAATTTCCCCTTCGCCTGCTCGCTCTTAATCAACGCCATCTTGTCCTCAGGCTTGGCCTCGGCGAGAAAATCGTCCACACCGGCCTGGCTGGCGATGGCGGCGGCCGTCAGTGGATTGTCGCCCGTAATCATCATGGTGCGAATGCCCATGGCGCGCAGGTGGTCAAATCGCTCGCGCATCCCGCCCTTGACGATGTCCGTCAACGCGATGGCGCCCAGCACGCGGTGATTCTGCGCCACCAGCAGCGGCGTGCCCCCGCCGCTCGAAATCTCTCTGACGCGCTCTTTGATCTCCTCCGGAACCTCATATCCCCGCTCCGCCACATATTTCGTGATGGCTTCCGGCGCTCCCTTGCGAATCTGCTGCCCATCCAGATCAACGCCCGACATGCGCGTCTGCGCTGAAAATGGGATAAACACCGGGTTATGCGGCGCCAACTCACGCCCGCGCAGCCCGTGCCTTTCCTTTACGAGGACCACGATCGAGCGCCCTTCAGGAGTCTCATCCGCAAGTGACGCGAGCTGCGCCGCGCGCGCGAGTTCCATCTCATCCACGTTGGGACACGCGTGCAGCGATGTCGCTTGGCGGTTCCCCAGCGTGATAGTTCCGGTCTTGTCGAGTAGCAGCACATCCACATCGCCAGACGCTTCCACGGCGCGTCCCGACATGGCGATGACATTCCTCTGAATCAACCGGTCCATGCCCGCGATGCCGATCGCAGACAACAGTCCCCCGATGGTCGTGGGAATCAGACAGACCAGCAGTGACACAAGAACAAAAACGGTCTGCGGCGATCCCGAATAGATCGCAAAGGGCTGCAGCGTCACCACCGCAAGCAAAAAGATGATCGTTAGCCCGGCCAGAAGAATATTTAAGGCAATTTCGTTGGGCGTCTTTTGCCGTGACGCGCCCTCTACAAGCCGGATCATGCGGTCCAGAAAAGTTTCGCCTGGATTCGAAGTGATGCGAATCTTGATTTCGTCTGAGAGTACGCGGGTTCCTCCGGTCACGGCGGAGCGATCGCCGCCCGACTCGCGGATCACCGGTGCGGATTCCCCTGTGATCGCGGACTCGTCGACGGAAGCCACGCCTTCGATTACCTCGCCATCGCCCGGAATAAATTCTCCCGCCGCGACCAGCACGATGTCCCCCGTGCGCAGATTCGAGCTGGGTACCGTTTCCGTGGAGCCGTCGCTTTTCAGATGGCGCGCTTGCGTTTCTGCTCTGGCCTTCCGAAGCGTATCCGCTTGCGCCTTGCCTCTCCCTTCAGCCATGGCCTCGGCGAAATTGGCAAAAAGCACGGTAAACCACAGCCACAGAGTAATCTGGAGACCGAAGCCCAGCTGACCTGCATGGTGAACCAAATCGCGCACCCATTGAATCAACGTCAAGAGAGCTCCGACCTCGACAACAAACATGACTGGGTTCTTCACCATCGTCCGCGGATGCAGTTTGCGGAACGAATCCACCACGGCTCTGGAAACAATCTTCCTTTCGAAGAGAGGCTTTGTCTTCACTTGGGATATTTGATCCATAAGTCCCTCAGAATGACTTTCCGGCGAGCATGAGCAGATGTTCGAGAATGGGGCCGAGGCTCAGCGCCGGGAAAAACGTAAGCGCGCCGACGATTAAGATGGTGGATACAAGGAGCGTAGTAAAAAGTGGCCCGGTCACCGGAAAGGTCCCGAGCGAGGCCGGTGTCGTCTTCTTCCTTGCAAGGTTTCCCGCAATTGCGAGAATGGGAATGACCACAAAGAATCTTCCCAGCAGCATCGCGAAGCCAGTGCTGGTGTTGTACCAGAGAGTATTCGCATTAAGGCCAGCAAACGCCGAGCCATTATTTCCAACCGAAGAAGTGTAGGCATAGAGAATCTCGGAGAACCCGTGCGGGCCAGGATTCGCAATGCTTGCGGTGCCGAATTTTCCCACGACGGCGATTGCAGTAAACACGAGAATGGTCAGGGAAGAAACGAGAACCGAGAGCATCGCCATTTTCACGTCGAACGATTCAATTTTCTTGCCCAGATACTCGGGCGTTCGCCCCACCATCAGCCCTGCAATGAACACCGCGAGGATGACAAACACGAGCATTCCGTAAAGCCCTGCTCCCACACCGCCGAAAATCACCTCGCCGAGCATAATATTCAGCAACGGAATCATCCCTCCGAGCGGCGTGAAGGAGTCGTGCATGCTGTTGACTGCCCCGCAACTCGCGTCGGTCGTGACCGTGGCGAACAGCGCCGAATTCGCAATCCCGAATCGCGTCTCTTTCCCTTCCATGTTTCCGCCCGGTTGCAGGGCGCTTACGCGTTGATCGGCGCTGGCCAGTAGAGGGTTGCCACGGGCTTCCGCCCAGTACGCCGTGGTTACGCCGGCGAAAAACAGTGCCGCCATGGCGGCCCAGACTGCCCATCCGTGCCGAGGTGAACCCGTCATGCGGCCGAGCGTGTACGTCAGACTGGATGGAATTGCGAAAATCAGGACGACTTGCAGAAAATTCGTGAATGGCGTCGGATTCTCGAAAGGATGCGCGCTATTGGCGTAGAAAAATCCGCCGCCATTGGTCCCAAATATCTTGATCGCTTCCTGAGAGGCTGTCGGACCCAGCGCGATCGTCTGCTGCGTGATGAGCTGTGTCACCGTCTTGCCGTCCGGCACTTGCGCCTGAACCGTCTGCGGCTCAACAAGTTGGGCAGTGGCGTATGGTTTCAAGTCTTGCACCACCCCCTGAGAAATGAATACCAGGGAGACGACGAGACAGATCGGCAGCAGCACCCAAAGAAAGCATCGTGTCAGATCGACCCAGAAATTACCGATCGTCTTTGATTCGCGCCGCGCAATTCCCCGAATGAAAGCGATGGCGAGTGCGATGCCGGTGGCAGCAGAAGCAAAGTTGTGATACGCGAGCCCCGCCATCTGGGTAAGGTAACTCATCGTTGTTTCGGGTGTGTAGGCCTGCCAATTGGTATTGGTCGTGAATGACGCGGCGGTATTCCACGCGAGGGCAGGATCAACGTTGGCAAACCTCTGCGGATTGAACGCTAGCCACTGCTGCGCTCGTTCGATCAGGTAGAGCAAAACCATGGATGCCGCGCTGAACAGCAACATTGCTACTCCGTACTCCGTCCAGCGCATTTCCCGCTCTTCGTGTACTCCGGTCAGCCGGTAGATCAAACGCTCGATCGGCCTCAGCGCAAAATCGAGAAACGTTTTCTCGCGATTGAATACTCGTGTCATGAAAACACCGAGTGGCTTCGTAATCACAAGGATGACGAACAGAAAAAAGCCGATTTGAAACCACCCATTCGCCGTCATGACTAGAATTTCTCCGGTTTCAGCAGCGCCACCAGCAGATATCCGAACAGCAGCACACAAATAACGATGAGAAGAATATTTTCCAGCATGGAAATTCTCCGACTATCTCAGCCGTTCGCAGCCGCGCAGGTACAGAATCGCTCCGGCGAAGAAGACCAGCGTCACAAGAATAAAGATCACGTCTCGCATGCAGCTCTCCCCAATCTGCGAAACCGGACTATCCAACCAAATGGAGTGTAGAAGAAACTGTCTTAGGAAAAGGTGATGGCTATCTAAGAATTCTGTGAGGGAAATTTGGTAGCTAATTCTCGCCGAACCGGAGCAATATTTGTTCCCTGTTCTGCGCTACTTGGACGTACAGAAGGTTCCGCGTCCCAGCGCCAATTCAGCCGGCAGTTCGGGGACAAGGATTTTCAGCCAGCAGCCGCCTTATTCCCTGCCGGCTTGCTCGCTCAACCTTGGTCGGCAATCACCGTCACAGGTTGACTATTAACCCGTATCTTCAACTCCCGCTTGCATTTCCTCGACGAAATCACATAATGAGGAGTACTTTGGTGCGCTAGACTGCCAGTCCATGCAATGCCCTCTTTGTCAGGCGGAGAACCCGCCCACCGCCGCCAGCTGTACGAAGTGCAGCACGCCCCTGCCATTGAATGACCAAACGCTCGACGGAACCGTTTCCGGCGGCACCCTACCCACAGGAACCACCCCCCGCGGCACTTCGGCATGGTCGATCGCCGTCACTCCGCCGCCTGGCGCCCCCTACGCCCAGGGTGAAGAGCTTGTAGGAACGTTGCTGGCCGAACGTTACGAAATTCTCGAATTACTCGGTCAGGGCGGAATGGGCGCCGTTTATAAGGCGCGCGACACAGAGCTCGAACGCCTCGTAGCTCTCAAGCTGATCCGCGCTGACCTCGCCAGCAATCCTGAAATCCTCCGCCGCTTCAAACAGGAACTGATCCTGGCTCGCGAAGTTACCCACCGCAACGTCATTCGCATTTTCGACCTGGGACAGGCCAAGGGCTTTAAGTTCATCACCATGGAGTTCGTGGAAGGCCGCGATCTTCGCGTCGTGCTCCGTGAAAGAGGAAAACTCCCGCCGGACGAGACGGTACGGATCATCGCGCAGGTTTGCCGCGCACTGGAATCTGCGCACGCCGCCGGTGTGGTCCACCGCGATTTGAAGCCTCAAAACATCATGCTGGACGCGAAAGACCGCGTTTACGTAATGGACTTTGGCATCGCGCATTCCCTCGAAACACCGGGCATGACACAGACCGGCGCATTGATGGGCACGCCGGAATATATGTCGCCCGAGCAGGCCAAGGGCATCAAGGTCGACGCGCGCTCGGATCTGTTTGCTCTCGGCATAATTTTTTATGAAATGCTGACCGGCATTTCTCCGTATAAGGCGGACACGGCTCTAGCTACCCTTTTGAAACGCACCCAGGAGCGGCCTCCGCCTCTCGTGGAAGTAGACCCCACGATTCCAAAGGCGATCAGCGATGTGGTTATGAAGTGCCTGGAAATCGATCGCGATCAGCGCTATTCCACAGCCAGAGAGATTCTCGAGGATCTTGGCCATGAGATGCCTACGAGCGTGCGGGCCGTCGCGCCCACGCGGCCGCCGACAGCCGCGGCTCCCAAGCCCACGGAGGTCTCACTTTTCCAGCGGTATCAAATTTGGATCGCCGGAGCTGCCGCGGTTGTTTTGCTGGCAGCACTAGGAATTGTTTTCCGCGGCAAAATTTTCTCCGGGTCCGCCGCGAAGCGCGGCGCCTCCGTGGAGCAGGCTTCCCTCGCCATTCTCCCTTTCCGAAATGCGTCCGGCGATTCTTCGCTCGATTGGCTTGGCCCTAGTCTGGCGGACATGCTCAGCACCGACGTGGGCCAGTCTGCACGTCTGCGCAGCATTTCTCCGGACCGCCTGCACCAGGTGCTCTCGGACCTGCGGATCACTCCTGGGACTGCCATCGATCCCACGATGGTCGGCCGCATCGCGGAATTCAGTAGCGCGGATACCGTCGTCTGGGGCCAATACGCCAAGTTCGGCGAACAAATCCGCATCGACGCCACCCTGCTGGATCTGAAGCACAATCGCCGCGCGCCGTTGAAGATCGAAGCCGCAAGCGAAAAGGAGATCCCGGGTACCGTGGATGGGCTTGCCGAGCTCATCCGCAAGAACCTCGCAGTTTCTCCCGATGTGCTGAAAGAGTTGAAGGCCAGTTCATTCCAACCCACTTCACAATCCGTGCCGGCACTCCGCGCGTACAACCAGGGATCCGAACTGCTGCGTGAAGGCAAGAATTTGGACGCGCTGAAATATTTCCAGAACTCCACAAAAGATGATGCGGAGTTCGCGTTGGCCTTCTCCAAGATGGCGGATGCCTACTCGCGGCTTGGCTATGATACCGAAGCCGAACAGTCCGCTTCCAAAGCCGTGGAGTTGAGCGAGAATCTTCCGACGGCCGAAAAATACCTGATCGCGGCCAATCATTTCCGCATCGCTAAGGACTACCCTAAAGCTATCGAGGCCTACCAGAACCTGGCCAAGGTATCGCCGGATAATTCCGACATTGAGTCCGCCCTGGGAGCCATCTACGAGAACTCCGGTGATTTTGCCAAGGCTCGGGAGTTCTATCAGAAGCTCCTCGCGGCCAATCCAAAAGACATCGTCACACTGCTTGCAATCGGCCGGGTCGAGATCCAGAGCGGCAATCCCCAAGCCAGTCTCGATCCCTTGAACCGTGCTCTAAGTTTGGCCATTCAGGTGGATAACCAGGAACAGAAGGGAACGATTCTGCATGTCCTGGGCGCTGCCTATTTCTATCTCAACAAACCAGAGGACGCCCTGCAGAATTACAAACAAGCTTTGGAAATAAGACGGAGCTTGGGAGAGAAAAAGGGCATTGCCGACGGTTTGACTATGATTGCCGAGACTTACGCTGGACTTGGAAAATCGGATCTGGCGTTAAAAAACTACAATAATGCCTTGCAAATCTACCGTGAGATCGGCGATCAACAAGACGCCGGCGACATCCTGGGCAATCTGGGACAGTATTATGACGATCGTGGTAAATACGACGAAGCTCTCAAGCTTTTTAAGGAAGCGCTGCAAATCCACCGAGACTTGCGCAACCAAGACAAAAACAGTGAGGCTCTTTGGCTGAATAATATAGGCAACACCTACCTCTTCAAGGGCGATTACGACGACGCCCGCATCTATTTCGAGCAGGCCTTGCAACTGCGCGAGAAAATCAACGTTCCCAGCGATATTGCGAGCACTGTACATAACCTTGCCGAGGTTAATACAAAATCTGGGCAGTACGAGCAGGCCTTGTCGCAATACATGCGAGCGCTTGAGCTATACCGAAACGCGGGAGACAAGCACGGAACCGCGGTTGAGGCCTACAGCATGGGAACGATATTCGAGTATCAAGGCCGCTACGGCAGTGCGGAGAGCTCAAAAAAGCAAGCGCTCCAGAATTTTCGTGAAGTTAAGGAGAACAGTTTCTGGATGGGAGAAGCGCTCAGCGGTTACGGTAATGCGCTTTCCGAAGCGGGACAATTCGACGAAGGCTCGAAAACGCTTGAAGAGGCTCTCGGGTTCTCTCGCCAACTCAAGAACGACGCTCTTGTAGCTCAGGCATTGAACTGGCAAGGGGACAATTTCTTGTACCGCGGGGACCGCAGATCCGCCAAATCGTCGTATGACCAAGCTCTCCAAACTGCATCCAAGACGACTGATCGCCATTTGCTGCTGGTATCCAGGCTCAATTCTGCAAAGATCACCATTGAGGAAGGACAACCTCAGGGCGCGATGAGAACGCTTAAAGGCGTTGCCGATGAGGCGGAGGCGCTTGGCCTAAAGTATCTTTCTATTGAGTGCTCGATCCACGAAGCTGAAGGCAGAATGCAATTGAAAGATTACTCGGCGGCCCGGCAGCAACTGGAACGCGCTGTTTTGCAGAGTGAAAAATTGGGACTTCGACCGCTGCTCTTAAGAGCCCACTTCTCGCTGGGCAAAATGTTCCGCGAGAAGGGAGCGCCGGCCGATGCTACGTCGCATTACCGGCAGGCGCTGAGCTTGCTGGACAGCCTCCGCAAAGAACCCGGCGCAGACAAGATCATCGAGCGCTCCGACTTCAAGGCCATCTACGCGGAATCCGATCGCTGGCTGCGCGAGCACCGGTAGTTTGCGATTGGCGATGCGATCACCCAGTTTGTAAATCTTTCCTTTTTGGTCTGTCCCCGCCCTTGTTAACAGCCATACGTTTCCTTGACCGACGCCAATGTCAAACCTCCGAAAGACAGATAGTCCTCAACCAAAACGAAAATGGGATAAAAAAAGAGCCGGATCTGAGGTGGATCCGGCTCTCCTTCTGTGAATATCCGATCTGATTATTATAGAAACTTTTTCACCACAAACTTCACGTTCACCGGTTGCGGGAACAGATCCGAGCCGATCTGCAGGGTGTACACAGTAGTCCCATCCGCCTTATAAGGCGCGGGCGATAGGAAAATGTAGTACACCTTTAAGAAGGGGTTGTAGGTGAAGGTCGTCGGGAAGCCCTTGGGGTACTGCACTGGTATCGGGGCCCCGCTCGGGTCGAGTGTCGCGACGCTCACTGAATGCGGGGGTGTCAGAGCAGTCGGGTCGGACTTCTCCGCGCTCTCATTTTCCAGTTCGAATGCAACCAGCATCGGCAAGCCGCTCAGGTAGGGGAACGGAGAGATGCGGGGGACGGGCACGAGGAGTTCGACTGTATCCGGGGCAGTGCCCGTTGGTGGGTTGGGTGGGGCAGCAACCACGATATCGTTTAGTTTCCCTGTTGTCCCTCCCGTGCCCGGATCGGCCGTGCCAACACAGGTCGGAGTGCAATTGAATTTGGAGAAAGTGGTGATGTTGTTGGTGAACGCGATATCCGTGTTCTCTCCCGGTCTGTCGTACATCTGCGGATTCTGATTGTTCCAGCCAGGCAGATACTCGGGGTTCGCCGGAAATCCGACGAGTGAGGGGTTCGAGTTCCAGGCGTAATACCACTGAACTGGACCTTTGTAGTCCACCCCTTCCACTGCCGGCAGGCCAGTGGAAACGACCGTGGCGGTCACCCTCACCCACACGCCCAGGCAGTTGTGAGAGGGGATGATGTGCGGAACAAGCCGGTCACCGTTCGTAAACGTCTGATAGGTGAAGTTACCCGCGAGGCGCCCATCGAAATCTTGATCCTCCGTTGCGCCCGCCTCAAAGACGCCGTCAGCGATACCCACGCCAGTCGGTCTACCATTGCAGAACTCCGTTGGCTCGTAGAAGAAGCTTACCGACACATTGATAGCATTCGTTACGCTCGCCAGCGTGAGAGCCAGGGACTGGGCAGCGGGATCGGTCGGGTTGCCGACGGTGGCGATCAGAGTTTCGGGGGTCGCGCTTGGACTGAATAGAAGGTTGACGCTATTGGATGAGGTAATTTCGTGGAAGACCACCACTCCACCCACGTCGTTGAAACCCGTGTTAATCGTAAGATCGATCAGTCCAGTAGCGATATCGATCTTCCAGACGGTACCCGCAAAGAGGTCCGCGGTCCAGAAGCTCTTACCGTCCGGGTCCAGAGTCAATCCAAAAAGCAACGGGCACGGGCTAGTCCCAATGCACGTGCTGCCGGGTTCAAGGGAAGAGGCAAGATAGGTCTGAGCCACGTTCCCCGAAGTATCCAACCGCACGACTCTATCAGTGTCCGCAACGAGCACCTGGCCGTTGGGCAGGATTCGCAAGGCGAACGCGCGACCAGGCAACCCGGTGGCAAAATCTGCAAGCTGTGTGCTCGTACTCAGGTCGAATCTCCTCACAGACATCCCTTCGGATGTGTAAAACAGTGTCTTCTGGTCCGCAGCCAAGTCAATCCAGTCCGTGCCGCGAGGTCCCGTTAGCGGTGAGAATGAAGTTATGAAGCTCCCGGATGCATCAAACTTCAGAACCTGGCGAGTTCCATCCGCCTGTCCCACATAGACATTTCCAGAGGAATCGAAGTGGATCGACTCCGGGTCAAGGTTGTATCCGGTACCAAATGTCCCCAGCAGGTTGCCGCTGTGGTCGAACTTGACAACGTTGTTAGCCTGAAAAACTGCCGCGTACAGGTTGCCGGATGCGTCGAAGGCCATGCCGGCAGTTTCTGTGTTTGCCTGACCCGTATCCAGCGTTTTTACAAAACTTCCATCTTTCCGGTACCACAGTACCCTGCCATGGCGGGTGATGTCTCCTGATGAGAAACCGCCAATAGCTACAAATACATCGCCGGTCTGAAAGGTCGGCGATTGCGCCTGTGCCACCTGGCTACCAACGCCGGCCAAACAGCAAACCACTACCAAAGGCGCGATTAGGCGCATTTTCAATTCGGATACCTTCATTGCTGCCTCCTTGAGGCGGGCTGAGAAGCTCGGTCAGAGCAGCTCGGATAAAGCTGCCGATCATGTGCGCGTACGATTTTGGAGGTACCGGGGACTTGTGCCTAGCCTCGACCAGCGCACAATGCTGCGAGATTCTGACTGCCACGTCCCGCGTTGTCAAGGAGAAAGGGAGTACCAATCGCAGTATAGGAGTACTGAAACTCCTGGATGGGCGTTCGTTGTTCTTCAGGTCTGGCTAGGAATTTTACAGTACTCGAATGGCAAAAACGGGAAAGATTGCGGCCAGCACCTCTGCTTTCCTGTCTTCAGACCGACAAGTAAGCGCGGTACAAAAATAGCGGCTGCCCCGTTTCGGTCCCTTCACACTGCGCGTCGAGGCTTGTCGAATTTACCAGACAAACTTCAAAGCAAACTGAATCTGCCTCGAAGTTGTCGACGTCCCGTTGAGCTGACCAGCGCCGCCGACGGGAGCACCCGTTCCATCGAAAACCGCGTTGTTGGCTGTCGGTGGATTGAAATTGGCGTGGTTAAGGATGTTGAAAACCTCGAAGCGGAACTGCACGTTGAATAGCTCAGAAATTCGTCTGATTGGACTATTCTTAAACACAGACAGATCAAGATTGACCAGGCTGGGGCCAATCAGCGTGTTGCGTCCGCCATTGCCGAGGAGGTTCCCGCAAGTGCCTGCGATGCCCGGGCTCCCTGGGTCCTGCGGGGTAACGGTAGGGTCGGGAAACCTAAAACCAAAAGGTTGGCATTGCCCAGCCAAGGAGGCAGGCTGAGGCGGAAGAACGAAGCAGTTCACGTTAAGGTAGTTGAAGCCGCCTTGGATGGGGTTGCATCCCTTCACGCGATCCGGCAAGGCGAACTGATCGGTGCTGTTCATACCGAGCGGATCCGGGGAGATGACCGCGGTAAACGGCAAGCCGCTACTCGCCTCGAAAATTCCTCCGAACTCCCAGCCGCTCGCAGCCCAGCCTAGGACGCCGGTGAGATTTTTGGAACTCGGCACATCCCAGGTGTAACTAACCACCACTTTGTGCGACTGGTTGAAGTCAGATAGGCCGCGGCGGAGCCCCTGGTCGAAATACATCATGCTGGTAAGTCCATTCTGAAACTGGTCGCCATCGGTTGAGCCCGAGCTGCTGTCAATGCTTCTGCCGAAGGTGTAAGAGGCTTGCGCTTCAAAGCCGTGACTCATCCTCTTTTTTACTTGAACCTCGAGCGCATGATAGAGCGAACTCGAGCCCCAGGTAGTGAGCGCGATGCGAGCGAAGTTCGGGTTGAAAGTCGGCAGGGTTGGTGGGGCTGAGTTCGAGTCCGGGGGAGGGGGCCGAAGGGGCCAGAGATAGCCGAACGGGGTCTTGGCGATGGGCAGCACTATGTCGGAGTCATCCGTTTGAAAGGTGTTATGCAAAGCGTGCGAACCCACGTAAGCGGCCATCACTGTGGTTCCTGAAGCAATCTCGCGCTGAATGTTCAGATTCCATTGCATCACGTAATTGCGCGGCGGATTCTGCTCGATGAAAGCCGCGCGTTCCGAAGACTGCTGGACCGAAAGGGCGGCGAATGCCGCCTTCGGAAACAACCCCTTCAAATTCGAGCCATTAGCTGACTGGGAAAAAGGAACTGTTCCATCCACGGTGTGCCGCAAGTTCGCAGGAAGCACCAGCACATCGAACATTCCGAAGCCTCCCCGGACGGCGGTTTTACCGTTGCGGAACGGATCCCACGAAAAACCGACGCGCGGCTCGAAGTTCCGAAGCGAGGGATTCGCGAACAACGGCGATCTCACGACCACCGTCGGGTCGGTCAGATGTTGCAGGCTTGCGAGCTCTCCGTGAACTTCCGTTGGTACGGTGGCCATCTCGTAGCGCAATCCCAGGTTAAGCGCCAGGTTGGGGCGGAAGTGGAAGTCATCCTGAACGTAGGCGCCAAAGATGGTCTCTCGAACCCCCTTCGATGTTGACCGCTCGTCGGCGGTGAACGTGGCAACACCATTGGTGAGAAAATCCGCAAGCGAATTAAAATCGAATTCTCCGCCGGGGCGGGAGGGCGTGAATTGATTGTTTTCGATCCGCTCCCCGTTGGCGCCGAACTTGAAAGAGTGAGTTCCTTTAGTCAGAAACGCGTTGTCATAAGCCTGCCAGGAGTTCCAATGAAAGACCGCGGGATGAGCGGCGCTCAGCCCCCCGGTGAAAAGCGTCAATCCGGTTCCGGACCCGCCGATAGTTCCTACCGTTTCCCCTGGCAGGAAACCTAGAGTGGTGTCGGCAGCAAGCGGGTTGATGGCTTTGCTGCCCGCTGGTGCCGCCGCAAACACTCGGCTGTAACCCAGCCGGAAGGAATTCCCTAAAGACCCGGTGAACACATGGTTCTCTTCCAGCGTTACGAGCTGGCGTCGTGCCCGGTTGAAGAGAAGCTTGTTCTTGAACTCGTCGTTCTGCGAGGAGGGAGAATTATCGAACATATAGCTGCCCGACAGGTTATCTTTTTCCGAGAACTTGTTGTCTACCCACGTGGTAAAGTAGTTCTCGCTGGTAATCTGCGACCCGCCGAAGATGAAGATTCCGGTGTCGCCGTTACCGATCAAGCCGTTGTTCACATGGGGATAGAAAGCGAGATATGGCAAAACTGCTGTGTCTATGCCCGTCGTCGGGTCCGGAGTGGAAGCGCCGGTAAGAATAGTAGTCGTGCAGGGATTCATTGGATCCCCTAGTGGGATTGAGCACAAAGTAGAAGGCCCCGCCGTCCCACCAGGCCCAGTCCCGATCCCACGGACGGCATCCGACGGTACGTTGTCGACTATGCTCGTGCCCAGTGCCTGGCGCACCCCTTCATAGGCACCGAAGATGAAAGTTCTGTCCTTGCGGATCGGGCCTCCCGCGGACGCACCGAATTGATTGCGCCGGAAAGCCGGAATCGGCCCGTCAAAGAAGTTCCGCGCGTCGAGCGCGCTGTTGCGGAGGAACTCGAACGCGCTTCCATGAAACTGGTTCGTGCCCGACCGCCCGATGGCGCTGACCACCCCGCCGGACGTGCGCCCGTATTCCGCGGAATAATTGGTTGTCAAGACGGAGAACTCTGCAACCGCATCTACCCCCAGGTTTCCGCCCAGGATACTGCCCGGTGACTGGTTCGAATAGTCGTTGATGCTGACCCCGTTCAGGAGATAGTTATTCTGCTGCGGGCGCCCGCCCGTGACGCTCAACTGGACTCCCAATCCGCGCCCCAGCCGATCGGGGCTGGCAACACTCACCATGGCACGGATGGTAGAGACCCCCGGCTGCAGGGCAGCCAGTTCCGTCCAGGAGCGGCCGTTCAAAGGCAACTGTAGAACGGTGTTCGAATCTATTACCCCGCTGATCGTGGACGATACCAATTGTAGGTCCGGGGCGATCTCGGAAACCTCAACCTTCTCGCTGATGGTCCCCACCTTCATGCTGAAGTTCAAAACTTGCTGGGCTCCGACGGTCAGGATAATGTTGCTCACCGCCTTGGTATCGAAGCCCGCGGCCGTGACTCTTGCCTCGTAGGTACCTGGCAAAAGGTTTGGCGCATTGTAGAGACCTTGCGCGTTCGAGGCGGCATTCGTAGTCACCCCGGTCGCCACATTCTTAATCGAGACCGTCGCGTTTGGAATCGCTGCTCCGGAGGCGTCTGTAATCGTGCCAGACAAAGTCCCGCCGACGACTTGCGAATAGATAGGGATTGCCACAAGAAATCCGAGCGTCAACAGGAATGCCGTCATGAGGCCGAGGAACATATTTATAGACTTGGTATCTATCATAGTAGTTCTCTTTTTACTTACTTCTCCTGCCAAAACCGTCCGCTTTCTTGCTGCGAGGTAGCCGAAAGGAACTGCGGATGCACGGCAAACACGGGCTGTCTTCGCCGTCAGGGCTTCTGTATAAATAAATAGGCCGCGCGTTCTCGAGACTCACCCCAAGGCCCACACCCCTGCACTCATTTCGCGCGCATCAGGATGCAGAGCGATTCTGAGCCTGGTAGCGCCACAGTCAATTCGGTTCTTGTTATCAAGTTTGATAGAGAAATGTTATCACTGGTTTGGTCCCACAGGCGCGCTCTTCCAATCCGGACAGCTCACACCTTTGTGGGAAAGGGCGAAACACACGCCTCGGAATCGATCTCCTCAAGGCGCCGCTTTTGGGGTTCGATCCCGAACAGGAGGACGACAACAATTTGTACGATGAGAAGCCCAATCATGAGGCTTAGGACACCCCCGACCCCATAGGACCTGTAAAGCGCGACGACGATGAAGGGAGTAATGATCGTCGCGCCGCGCCCGAAAGTGTTGCAGATCCCTGTAGCCCGCAAGCGAACTTCCGTCGGGAAAAGTTCTGGAATGTAAATTGCGAAAAGCAGCGCGACAAGGACGTAGATCGGCACGATCAACAAAAAGCCTACGATCAGCAGCAGAACGGGATCCCTGATGAAGGGATAGATGCCGCCAACAAGGATCGTAACCAGGGAAGCGCCGATGATGGCCGGCTTGCGCCCCCACGAGTCGGATGTAAGTGCACCAATCGCTGACCCGACCGGCGCGCCGACCATCATGACCAATGAATTGCCGAACGATGTTGCGATGTTGCGCCCCTCCTCGACGAAGAATGTGGGCAGCCAAGTCACGAACCCGTAAATCAGGGTATTGGCCACTATCAGCGTGACGCCTCCCACAAACATACGAGGGAGGAGCACGGGGCTTAGCAGCGAACCGAGGCTCCTCGAAGGAGGAGCAGGTGCCAACTCTGTAGGCGGCGGAAGAGGGCCGTATTGAAACGACACTTCGCGCTCGATGGCTTGCAGCAGGACCTCAGCTTCTTCGTCTCGACCAACCGATTCCAGCCAGCGCGGCGATTCCGGCAGCGCCTTCCGCAGATACCAGACGACCAGCGCACCCAATCCGCCGAGAACAAACATGGTGCGCCAGCCGAACCGTGGAATGATCAACGTACTGGCAAGTGCGGTAATCGGCAGGCTGGAAACTACGATGAAGGACATGGTGCCCAGCCACTTGCCTCTGCTTTGCGGGGGAACGAACTCCGTCAGTGTCGAAAAGCCAACTACGATTTCTGCGCCGAGCCCCAATCCCATGATGCACCGCAACGCGATCAAGACCTGCATCGAAGGTGCGAAGGCGGAGGCGATCGAGGCGAGGCCGAAAATTGCGAGATTGGCCTGGTAGGTGAAGCGCCGGCCATAGCGGTCGCCGAGAAAACCCGTCAGAAACGATCCCAACATCATTCCGAGAAATGTAACGGAGACGAACTGCGCGTTCTGACCCAGCGTTGAAAAACCGCTCTTGAGAGTGGCGCCAAGAACGGTTGCAGCAACGTACACGTCAAACCCATCGAAAAACATCCCGATGCCGATCAGCCACAGAATTCGGCGATGAAACGAAGATGTGGGCAGGCGATCGAGACGCGCGGCTGCATTTACCCTTACAGCCAATTCAGTCCTTCTTTCGGAGCACGGTCAGGCAGCCGACCGTTAGGGCATCAATGGCCAGGCGGCAGTTTTGGTCGAAAGAATTTTGCTGCGCGGTGAGGAAAAACTCCTTGCAGCGCCGCGCGGCCGCCGGGTCGAGCCGCAGGATGCGCTCGACGAGGGCATCGGCATCGTGGGCAAGACGGTCCGCCCCGCAGACTTGCGAGATGAGGCCGATTTGCAGAGCGCGTTGCGGGTTGATGGGATCCCCGAAGAGGACAAGGGGGAAGGCGAAGCGCGGAAGGGTGTACTCCCCCAGATAGGCCATAATGGCGGCCGGGGCGAGACCAGAGCGCATCTCGGGAATTCCCAACGCTGCATGTTCGGCGACAAGAACGAAGTCACACACTATGGCGAGACCAAAGCCGAAGCCGAAAGCGTCGCCTTGGACCTCCGCGACGCTGATCAACGGCGACGCTCGCAAGGTCTGTTTCAACTCAATGAGACGCGCGGATTCGTGACGTATCGTCGAGACGTCCCGGCCCGACCGCTCCCGGCCCGTACAAAAGATCTCGCCGCGCGCTCGAACGCGCAAGACCCGTGCGCGGGGTTGGGCTGCTTCTGCGCGAAGCTCAGCCAGCATCGCGTCGAACATCGGACCGGTGACCTCATTCCCGTGCCCAGGGTTATCCAAAGTAAAGGAGAGAACGTCCCCGGCCCGTTCAATGACGACCCTTATCGGCCTACTGGAGCCGGACGGATCGACTGCTTTCTGGTTCGACATGTCGCACACCCTATACATGCACGGCAGGCATGTCAATCGGTGCCGCGAAACCTCCAGTGGACTCATCTTCCCGCCGGCTCTTTTGGAGCTGTGAAAAGACATGCGTCTGCTACTCGAGCAAGATATTCAAATGAGCAGCAGCTCATGCAGCACGGCAACGCACTAGCCGATGGAGCCACGAATGGGATACCATTTTGCGACCAAAGAGTGGTGATCATGAACGAAACGAAAACCGCGCGGCCCACGTGGAAGCCCGCGGGAAAAGTCGGCGCGAGCGAGCAGCCCTTCAAGTATCACTTTGACCGCGAGTTTGTGGAGCCGGACTGGCGGCGCCTGCCCGGCTACAAAGACGTCACCGCCGCCGAATGGGAGACGGCGCTGTGGCAGCGGCGCCACACGGTCAAAAATCTCAAAGAATTAAAAGCCGTCTTCGGAGGCTTTCTCCCCGACAGTCTGCTGGCAAGCATCGAGCGCGACATTCGCGAGCGGGCCACCATGTCGCTTCTCATTCCGCCGCAGATGCTAAACACGATGGACGAAAAGGATCTTTGGAACGATCCGGTTCGCCTTTACATGCTGCCGGCGTTTGAGGATCGCAATCCCGATTGGCCCAGCCATCCGAAGTCCAGCCGCGACAGTCTCCATGAGGCCGACATGTGGGCCGTCGAGGGGCTCACGCACCGCTATCCGACGAAAGTCCTCGCGGAGATGCTTTCCACTTGCCCGCAATACTGCGGTCACTGCACGCGAATGGACCTGGTGGGCAATGACGTTCCGCAGGTGACCAAGCTGAAGTTTCAGATGTTGCAGAAGGATCGCTACGCGCAGATGCTCGATTATCTGCGCGTCACACCTTCGGTGCGCGATGTTGTCGTATCCGGCGGGGACTTGGCGAATTTGCCGATCGGCCAGGTGGAATCCTTCGTCTCCGCGCTGATGGATCTGCCCAACATCAAGGACATACGCCTGGCGACCAAGGGGCTCATGGGCATTCCACAGCACTTTTTGCAGGACGAAGTGCTGCAAGGACTGGAACGCTTGGCGAAAAAGGCGCGCGAGCGTGGCGTGGACATCGCCGTGCACACGCACGTGAACAACGCGTGCCAGGTTACGCCGCTGGTTGCCAAAGCTGCGAAAAAGCTCCTGGAGATCGGCTTCCGAGATGTGCGCAATCAGGGCGTTTTGCTGCGCGGGGTCAACACGAGTCCGAAGGAACTTCTCGATCTGTGCTTTACGCTGCTGGACCAGGCAAAAATAATGCCGTACTACTTCTACCAGTGCGACATGATCCCCAATGCCGAGCATTGGCGGCTGGCGGTGCATGAAGCGCAGCAGTTGCAGCACGACATCATGGGCTATTTGCCGGGCTTTGCCACGCCGCGAGTCGTGTGCGACGTTCCCTTCGTTGGGAAGCGGTGGGTGCATCAGCTCAAGGATTACGACCGCGAGAAGGGGATTTCCTACTGGACGAAGAATTACAAAACCGGGATTGAAACCGACGATGCCGAAGCCCTCACGCGCCGCTACGAGTATTACGACCCCGTCTATACGCTGCCCGCCTCCGGCCAGGAGTGGTGGCGCAGCCACGCCGTCAGCGCACACTAGCAAGAGAGCTGGCTCTCCCCTCCCCCCTCCCCCCTGTTTTTGCGCAAGTGCGACAAACAAAGGAGTTAATGCGCAAAAGAGCGCATTTTTGCGTTTTGGCGCGGCGGAGCAGCGTGAAATAAAAGAGTAAGAGACAGGCGAAAAAGGTAGAGAGAGGGGGGTACACCCCCTTTGCGATAGAAAGAGTGCGGAAACTATTGGAAGTAAAGGAGTTGAATGTAGTGATCGACTCAGAGGAAGTGATGGAGTTGAAGGACGATGCGCGGACAAGGGAGAACCTTCTTTCTTCTCCGCGCTAAAGACAAAGGGATTATAGCATA
>DASZZI010000063.1:0-12503 GCA_035544995.1 Candidatus Acidiferrum sp. | reverse complement strand
CACTCGGCGCTGGGCTACAGGCCGCCGGCGCCGGCGCCGGCGGCCCGCAGCCCCTTGGTGCCGCCAAATCCAATTTCACAGCCTATGGCTGTGATGTAGACTCTCTCAGTGAAACTGGTACAAAAACTCGGGCTGGTCAGCTGTCAGCATACGAAATGGAATAAGTTCCATTGTAGCCTGCGGCAGTAAGGTAGACGTTCGCTTGGTCTAGTGCCTTCGGTGCTAGTCCCGCTGCGGCATAGTCCACAATAAACCAAGCGCCCGCTGTGCTTGTATTTGTGCCGAGAGCGTACGGATGCTTACTATCAGGGCCGTATACCAATATCTGCCCCGAGAAAAATGTGAACCCCGAACTGGTGATATAGGGATTCAAAATGGACGTTAGTGTGTTATACGAAAGAGCCATATTAGCATCATAATGCGGTGTAAGAGTGCAACTACCGACGACTACTGCTGGCTTTACTGTTGCTCCGTCGGTACGAAAGACGGCCTTTGTAAGTACCGCCGAGGAAGATTTCGGATATATGGTCACAGGCTTTGAAGCGGCCTGTGGTTGACTAGCCGCCCACCCTTGAAGAAAAGTATTGAGATTTATTGCCCCAGCAACAGATACAGAATTATTCAGCATATATGCTGTTTTTTGAACCAGGTTTTCCATCCGACTCAAAAAGACGGGCGTAGCATCGTTCGTACCGGCGCGTGTTTCTGGCAGGTTGTTGTATTCTGTAACTAATTGGTCGTGCTGTGTACGAAAGTCCAAGAGAATACCAGCAGCTATCAGCGCGTCGCTGTCGTTGAGACCCGCTGACTTAAGATGCGCGAGTTGTCTGTCGCTTATTCCGGTGCCTGGGGTGACCGGCGCAGCAGCGTCTCCAACAGTTTTCCCTGGCAATGTCGAGCGGTCTGCCGTTGTGATAACAAAAAACTGCCGATACGTTGTTGAATCTACAACCGGAACGACCTGCGCGTTTGCACCTGAAAGAAAGAAAAATCCTGAGATCAAAAGTGTTGCAACAAGTTTCATATTTTTACCTTTCTACTTGAACTTCGTTTACCTGTCCTAGTGGCGACATCTTAACAGATTAATTACTGTTCCCGTCCGACAATTAACGAATTCAGCTATCGTCTTTGAGGAGGTCGGACTTGCCCTTTCCATTCTTTGTCTCATCTCGAATTGAAGAGAAGGACCGGGGACTTTTACCCCGGTTTCTTTCCTCTTGCTTGTTGCTGTGTTACGCGCCGACTGCTGCGGACGGCGCCGCACTTCGCAACATTGAATCCGCCTCCTTGATCAACCGGATCGTCCGTGCGAAAATGTGATTCAGCGCTGGAATTTGCATTTGCGCGATTCTCGAGTAAGCCCGCGGCGATATGGTCTAAAGGTTAGGACGCGACCCTCTCAAGGTCGAAATCCGGGTTCGAGTCCCGGTATCGCTACCAAATCCCACTCGCGATAAGATTTGATCCATGTTGCCTGAGGCACGCGTAACCCAGCCGTTCACCGAAAGCGAAGCCGCGCGGCTGGCGCACGAAATTTTTGGACTGGAAGCCGGCGCTCGTTCGCTGCCGGGCGAGTACGATGACAATTTTCATCTGACGGCTAGCAACGCGCGAGCTTACGTGCTCAAAGTGATGCATGCCGGGAGGGAGCGGTCCTTCATCGACATGCAGTGCCGGGCGCTGCAGCACTTGGCACGCCGAGCGCCGCATCTTGCTGTGCCGCGTGTTTGTCCAACGCGAAGCGGAGAAGCCTTCCAGAGTGTGGCCGTGGCTGATGGTTCCGAGCGCTTCGTGTGGCTGCTCACCTTCTTGCCTGGAACGGTGCTTGCCGAAGTTCGGCCTCACGAACCCGAGTTGCTGGAGAGCCTCGGCTGTTTGCTTGGTGAGATGGACGCCGCGCTGAAGGATTTTTCGCATCCTTCCCTACAGCGCGAGTTGAAATGGGACCTGGCGCGCGCGGGCTGGATCCGCGACTACTTGCAACATGTTGGTGATGCGACGAGACGGGCACTTGTCGAGAGGCTCCTTGCCCTCTATGAGTCCGAGGTGGTTCCCGTTCTGCCACGCCTGCGGCGAAGCGCCATCTACGGGGACGCCAACGATCACAACGTGCTCGTCAGCACTCCCTGGCCGCAACCGCGAAAGGTTGCCGGCGTAATTGACTTCGGAGACATGCATCACGGCCTTGTTGTCTCCGAGCCCGCGGTCGCTTCCGCATATGCCATTCTAGGAAAGAAAGATCCGCTGCAAACTGCAACTGCTCTGGTCAGGGGATATCACAACGCATTCCCGTTGGAAGAAGCGGAACTCGCCGTAATTTTTCCCCTCATCGCCATGCGGCTGGCTGTGAGCGTTGTGAATTCGGCTCACCGCAAGACTCTGATTCCGGATGATCCCTACATCACGATCAGCGAAACGCCAGCCTGGGAAGCGCTCGAACGGCTCGCGCAGATTCATCCCCGTTTTGCCCACTACAGTTTTCGCGCGGCGTGTGGAATGCCGGTCGTACCTAAGAGCGAGAATGTCCAGCGTTGGTTGACGAACAACGCCAAGGCAGCCGCCCCGATTCTTGACGTGGATGTTCGCGCCGAGCCATGCCGCGTCTTTGACCTAAGCGTTGGCAGCACCTACTTTGGCGCCGACCCACGTGATGCGGAAACAAGTACACTCACCGATAAGATTTTTGGTGAAATGAAGCGCGATGGCGTGCGAGTTGGCATAGGCCGATACGATGAACCGCGGCTGCTGTATACCTCGTCGCTTTTCGGTGCGAGCACCAATCCGACGGATGAACGCCGCACCATCCATTTAGGCATCGACTTCTTCGTCGAGCCGGGCACGAGGGTCCATGCGCCGCTCCAGGGCATCGTGCATGCTCTCGCGAACAAGGAAGCACCATTGGACTACGGGCCAATGGTGATCCTGCAGCATGCCACCGGCGACGGTCAGGAATTTTTCACGCTTTATGGCCATCTCAGCAAAGACACACTCAAACATCTTCAAGCCGGGCAACCCGTTGCGCAGGGCCAGCAGTTTGCTCGCGTGGGTATGCTGCACGAAAATGGTGGATGGGCGCCTCACGTCCATTTCCAAATCATTCTGGATTTGCTCGAATGCGGCGCGAATTTTCCGGGTGTCGCTCGGGCCAGCGAGCGCGCCGTTTGGACGAGCCTTTCCCCTGATCCCAATTTGTTGCTTGGGATTCCCGCCGAGCGCTTTCCCGCGGAAGAGCCTGACGCTTCTGAGACTCTGGCCGCGCGCAAGGCGCTTATGGGAAGAAACCTCAGCCTTTCCTACCGGCGTCCGCTCAAAATTGTGCGCGGCCGAATGCAGTATCTCTACGACGATACGGGCCGAGCCTATCTCGATGTTTACAACAACGTGCCGCTTGTCGGGCACAGTCATCCGCGCGTGGTGCGAGCCGTGCAAGAGCAGCTTGCGGTGCTGAACACCAACATGCGTTACCTGCACGACAATGTGAACCGCTACGCGGAGCGCCTCACGCGATACATGCCAGAGCCTTTGCGCGTCTGCTATTTCGTCAATTCCGGCAGCGAGGCGAACGAGCTGGCGTTGCGTCTCGCCCGCACCCACACACGCCAAGAGGACATCATCGTCCTGGAGCACGCCTACCACGGTCATACGAACACGTTGATCGACATCAGCCCTCACAAGTTCGACGGACCCGGAGGCCGCGGGCGCAAACCGTGGGTCCATGTCGCGCCGATCGCCGACGACTATCGGGGGCTGTATCGGCGTGGCGATGCGGAGGCCGGAAAAAAGTACGCCCGCCACGTTGCCGAAATTCTTGGACGGCTCCGTGCAGAGGGCCGAGGGGCGGCAGCGTATATCGCGGAGACGCTGCCGAGCGTCGCTGGCCAGATTGTTTTCCCGCCGGGATATCTTGCCGAGGTGCATCGCCACGTGCGCGCCGCAGGCGGTGTTTGTATCGCGGATGAAGTGCAAGTCGGATTCGGGCGGCTCGGGACGCACTTCTGGGGATTCGAAACGCAAGGCGTGGTGCCAGACATCGTCGTACTTGGAAAGCCCATCGGCAATGGTTTTCCGCTGGCTGCCGTGATCACGACGCCGGAGATTGCCGCGTCTTTCGACAATGGCATGGAATTTTTCAGCACATTCGGAGGGAACCCGGTCGCTTCGGCCGCCGGTTTGGCCGTGCTCGATGTGCTCGAAGAAGAGCATTTGCAAGGGCATGCTCTGCGTGTGGGGGGCTACTTGATCGCCAAGCTGCAAGGATTGCAGGAACGTCACGCGCTCATCGGCGACGTCCGTGGTTCGGGGTTATTCCTGGGTGTTGACTTTGTGCGTGACCCGACGAGCCGCGAACCTGCGCCGGATGAAGCTTCTTACATAGTGAACCGTCTTCGCGACTGCGGCATCCTGACCGGCACGGATGGTCCGCATCACAACGTGATCAAGCTTCGCCCGCCGCTGGTTTTTTCCGAGGCGGATGCAGACGTGTTTGTGGGGACGCTCAATTCCATTCTTGAGGAAGACGCGGCTCAACCTTGGCGCTGAAGAGTTTGTTATCGAGAAAGCGTTCTGAGATTCCCCATCCGGCCGGCACATATTTTGGCCCGCACATTCACTCCAAGCGGCTTGGAGTGTAAATCTTTGTCATCTCCAAAACCCGGCGATAATACTCGCGTTGCGTCAACTCCGAAGCCGCATCTTCATCGAGGATAAACGTAACATCGGGATGTAGTTGAAGAGCAGAGGCGGTAAGCGAGGAGGTGATGGGACCCTCGATGGCCCTTGCGACGGCCTCGGCTTTGGCCGCGCCGGTGGCGAGCAGGATTATTTTTTTGGCTTCGAGGATGGTTCCGATCCCCATGGTAATGGCGCAACGGGGAATCTCTTCGCCAGGAGCGAAGGACTTGCGATTGTCTTCGAGGGTTTCTCTGTTCAAGACTTTCAGGCGAGTTCGAGAGGCGAGGCTCGAGGTCGGCTCGTTGAACCCGACATGGCCGTTGCGCCCGACGCCCAGAATTTGAAGATCGATTCCTCCGGCTCGGCGGATGGACTCTTCGTATGAGGCGCAATATTTTTTGTAATTGCCGCCGATTTTTCCGTCGGGGATATGCGTGTTCGCTGAACTGACGTTGACGTGGGCGAAAAAATTCTCACGCATGAAATAATGGAAGCTCTCCGGGTGGTCCGCCGCGATCCCCAGGTATTCATCCAGATTAAACGTCACCACTCGCGAGAAATTGAGAACCTCCTCCCGATGCAGCCGCGCGAGCTCTGTATACATGCCGAGCATGGTTGCACCGGTGGCCAAGCCCAAGGTCGCCGAGGGATTGTTGCGCACTGCCGTCGCCACCATGCGCGCGGCTTCCTGGCTGATTTCTTCAAAATTGTTTTTTAGGACAACCAGCATTTTCGCGCCTCTCGAAGGAGCCGGCTTCCAGGAGAACCCGCGTAAGCATAGCCGATGCTGACGACGGATTGCGATCACTCTTACGACCCCAGCTACGCCGGGCCGCTACCCAACCGGCAAAAGCACCACATTCTTTCCACTCCGGCCTGCCTTACGATTTTGGAGAGTTGAACCGAATTAATGAGATGATGGCAAAAGAATAAGTCAAACAGAGCTAGAGATCAGCACGTTGGTAATTCGCAAAGAGGAGTAAGACCTGAGATGGCTCTTACCGCGACCGATTGGACGGTCGTTGCAGCCTACCTGCTCATCAATTTGCTGATCAGTCTGTACTACCGGCGGCGCTCTTCCGGCAGTACTGAGGAATTTTTCGTTTCCGGCCGAAACGTTTCCTGGTGGCTGGCCGGGACGTCCATGGTGGCGACGACATTTGCCGCGGATACTCCTTTGTTGGTAGCGGGGCTCGTGGCGAAAAATGGCATCTCCGGAAACTGGTTGTGGTGGTCGCAGTGCCTCTGCGGCATGATGACGGTTTTCTTCTTCGCCCGCTATTGGCGCCGCGCGGAAATTCTCACCGACGTGGAATTTGTGGAGCTGCGATATGGCGGCAAGCCTGCGGCATTTCTCCGCGGCTTTCGAGCCATCTATCTAGGCGCATTGATGAATTGTCTGATTCTTGGCTGGGTCATCAAAGCCATGATCAGCATCATTACGGTATTGTTGGGTGACGCGATCGCACAGGGCCGTGTGTTGCAGGTAGGTTTTGGGAGTCACGCCCTGTTTCACTACACGCTGGGCGCGCCCGAACACACCGCACTGCTGATTTGCGTACTGCTGCTGGTGCCTTTCACCGGCCTTTACACGTTTATTGGCGGACTGTGGGGCGTTCTCGTGACGGATCTGTTCCAGTTTGCCCTGAAAATGAGCATGATCGTCGTGCTTGCCTGGGTTGCCGTCGCCAGAGTCGGAGGCATGACTCTCCTCAAGATTCAGTTGTCGCACGTTGACAGTGCGACACGAGCGAGCGGCCAGGCCACGGGTTCCGCCCTTTCCTTTTTTCCCTCCTTTCACCTGGGTTGGACCACCGACGCCATCTGGACGCTTCCAGTTATTACTTTTATATTATATCTTGCAGTACAATGGTGGGCGAGCTGGTATCCAGGCGCGGAACCGGGCGGTGGCGGCTACGTGGCGCAGAGAATGTTTAGCGCCAAAGACGAAAAGAATTCTCTCGGCGCGACTCTGTGGTTCAACATTGCGCACTATGCCATGCGATCCTGGCCATGGATTGTCACTGGCTTGGTAGCTGTTGCGGTCTATTCGCCGCATGGGGGATTGCGGCCAAGTCTTGAATTTGCCACCGAGCCGGAAAAAGGTTATGTGATGGTCCTGCGCGATTTTCTGCCGCCCGCGCTGCGGGGCCTAATGATCGCGGCGTTTCTCGCCGCGTTTATGTCAACGGTCGGGACGCAGTTGAATTGGGGAACTTCGTACCTCCTCAACGATTTTTACCGCCGCTTCCTGGTCCGGCGCGCGAGTGACAAACATTACGTGGCGGTCAGCAAGCTTTTCATTGTCTTGCTCGTAATTCTGAGCGGCTATGCGGCCGCGAATATCACCTCGATCCAATCCGCGTGGCAATTGCTGCTGGGGATGGGCGCGGGGACCGGAGGGGTGCTGCTCCTGCGATGGTACTGGTGGCGAATCAATGCCTGGAGCGAAATCTCTTCGATGACAGCGGCGTTTGTCGTCTCGCTCTCGCTGCGAAAGGCACAATTTAGCGGAAACGATTCGGTGGTGTTTGCCAAGACAGCGTTGATCACGACGGTCGCGACCACCGTCGTTTGGCTCATTACCACCTTGATCACTCAGCCGGAGACCGAGGAACGATTGCTGCAGTTTTACAGGCGTGTCCGTCCAACCGTACATGGTTGGAAACACATTGCCGTGCTCGCTCCGGAAATTCAGCCTGTCCGGGATCTTAGCGCCAACACATTCGACTGGATTATGGGTTGCGCCCTCGTCTATTGCTGCATGTTTTCCATCGGGGAGCTTGTCCTGCAGGAATGGCTGGCGGGTTTCCTGCTTCTGGCGGCCGCGGCGGCTTCGGGCTGCTTCATTTATTGGAGTCTTTCGCGACGTGGGTGGGAGCCTCTGTCCGGCGGCGAGAAAGCGCCTTTACGGGCGGGTGAGTCTCAAGCAGAATTTCAGCCGTAACTGGGCGCGAATGTTGATGATTCCTCGCACGCACACATCGCCAGCATGATTGACGTTGGACTTATCGGATTTGGGCTCGCCGGACGTGCTTTTCACGCGCCCGTGATTCGTGCCGTTCCGGGACTGCGGCTCGCCGCCATTCTCCAGCGCAGCGGCAGCGAAGCTGCCGGGCAATATCCCGACGTGCGCATTGTTCGCAGCGTCGAAGAGCTGCTGTCCATCGAAAGCATTCGCCTGATTGTCATCGCGACTCCGAACGACACGCACTATCCTTTCGCCCGGCAATGTCTCGCCGCGGGACGCGACGTCGTTGTGGACAAGCCTTTCACAACCACTCTTGCAGAGGCAGTCGCGCTCGTTCAATTCGCTCAGCAGTCTGGCCGGCTGCTCACGGTGTATCAAAACCGCCGCTACGATGGCGATTTTCAAGCCATCCGGCAACTCGTGGCCAGCGGCGCGCTCGGCCGCATCGTGCGTTTCGAGACGAATTATGACCGGTTCCGTCCGCAGATTCGTCCCGGCACATGGCGCGAAAAATCCGGCCCCGGTACCGGCATCCTTTTCGATCTTGGGCCGCACCTGATTGATCACGCCTTCGTGCTCTTTGGACTACCTGAAGCAATCACTGCGGATGTGCGGAACGAACGAGACAACGCCGTGACCGACGATGCGTTCGATATCGTGCTGCGCTATCCAGGCGGCATGCGCGCGCTTCTTCGCGCGACCATGCTGGCCGCCTCGCCTCGCCCTCGCTTTGTGCTCCACGGCACGCGCGGAGGATTCTTCAAGCAGAGTTTCGACCCGCAGGAAAACAATTTGCGCCGCGGCGAGATTCCCAAGGACGCGCCGTGGGGCGCCGAGCCCGAAGAGGACTGGGGCGTCCTGACTCTCTACGATGGGGAAAAGCCTTCGCAGCGGCGAATCCCCTCGGGCACGGGCGACTATCGGGATTTCTACGCCAACGTGC
This sequence comes from Candidatus Acidiferrum sp., assembly GCA_035544995.1. Classification (GTDB taxonomy): domain Bacteria; phylum Acidobacteriota; class Terriglobia; order Acidiferrales; family UBA7541; genus Acidiferrum. The sequence goes on along the minus strand of DASZZI010000063.1, from coordinate 3,918 downwards.
GCGATGCCATTCTGGGCAAGGCCACACTGGCCGTGACGCCGCAGCATGCGCTGGACGTGATGCGCGTGCTCGAACTTGCCCGGCAGAGCAGCCAGACCGGAACAACAATCCCGTGGAAGAGCGCGGCCCTTAATGCTCCTATCTAGTTGGCTGAGTTCCCAGCGTTCCGCGTATAATCGCTTTTCGCGGAGCAGGGAAGGAGCCCCACTTTGCCCAGGCAGATAGAGCTTGCGCCTTCGATTCTCTCGGCGGACTTCACGCGGCTCGGCGCCGATGCGCAAGCGGCCATCGAAGGTGGTGGTACTTTGCTGCACGTGGACGTCATGGACGGCCATTTCGTTCCCAATATAACGATCGGCCCGCCCGTGGTCGCGTGCCTTCGGAAAGCGACGAAGGTTCCGCTGGATTGCCACTTGATGATCGAGAATCCCGACCAGTACGTCCCGGCTTTTGCGGAGGCGGGCGCCGATTGGATTTCTGTCCATCAAGAGGCGTGCGTTCATCTGGACCGCACGCTGCATCTGATCGCCGCGCACGGCTGCAAGCCGGGAGTGGTCATTAATCCCGCGACTCCGGTTCATACGCTGGACAATGTGCTGGACATCGTCCATCACGTCCTGGTGATGTCCGTAAATCCCGGATTTGGCGGGCAAAAATTTATTCGCGGCTCGCTGGCAAAGATGGAAGAACTCGCACGCATCCGCGAATCGCGCGGCCTGGCGTTTCGCATCGAAGTGGATGGCGGCGTCGCGCTGGATACCGTCACCGACGTGGTGCGCGCCGGCGCCGAACTCCTGGTTGCAGGCAACGCCATCTTCGGCCACGGCAACATCCGCGAAAACGCAAAGAAACTTCTGGAAGCCGCGCGCGCCGCCACGCTCGCCCGCGCCTGACCCGCCGCCTGCCCCGTACTTGGGGGTCGGAGCGGAACTTGTCCTGAGCGGAGCCGAAGGAGCTCCGACATAACGGCTCACCCCACCCCCATGGTCATCCCGACCGAAGCGGCCGGCTTTTTCCTCCGCTCGCGAACGTGCGAGTTCTGCATCCCGGATGTCCTTGCGGGACGAGTGCCGGCCGCGCAGTGAAGGGATCTGCTTCGCCGGGACTCCTATCCGCCCTTGGCGTTTGCCCCGGCCGAGGCCGTCCTTCTCGCTGAGAAACGCTTTGCCGGGGAATGGGGAAAATTAAGGGGTGAACGGTAACGGGGTGAGGCGAATGGTGCGGGCAACAGCAAGGCGAAGAAGAAAAAAGCGAAGTCAAAAACCCCAGGTGCGACACCGGCACCTGGGGCACCCGGCGGGAAAGCGGCTCACTTTTTCGGAGGTGACTGGTAAGGTGGGAGAAACGGACTTTTAATCCTTGGCGCGTGAAACGCGGGCCGAAGAAGCGCGAATAGTCTGCCGCTTCTGTTTTTCGGTTTTATCTGCTTCCATTCTCCTCTCTAATTCAGCGCGTGATACCGTCAACACTTTCTTGAGCACCGCCGAGAACGTTACATATTCGTTTGACTGTTTCTTTGGTGCGTGCTTCATGGTGTTTTCTGCGCTTGTTTGATGATTTCCAACTCAATCTTAAACTCAATCGGACCGACAACTTTTTGCTGATTCTCTTCTACCCAAACGCGAACTGTGTAGTTTCCTACCTGTCCTAATGGGAAGGCAGGTATTTGGGCGACCACTTGTGATCGCTTGTTTAGTTCTGTTTTTATCTTAGTCTTGGAGGTTTCTCCAAATTGGCTTTTGTCAGGATAAAGTATCTGGACAAAAAGGAAGTATTCCTTGAGTTCGTCACCTGGGTCGGTATCAAAAATTGCAAATATAGCCCATTCTTTTGGGGCTACAGCGTTCTTTGGAATCTCCGTCTCGGCGGGAACGACGACAACAAACTTACTGAATAAACCAATTAACGAGGCGACGCCATCACCCGCAAGTATGACCTTCTCACAAGCTACGCAGACGTAGGGTTTTAGCATGTCTATGCTGCTAGATTGACAGTAAATTCCTGCCCCGAATAAATAATCCCGCCTGGTTCAACAATTGCATTGGACTGGAACCGCCAATCGACAACAATCCGTGGTACGTAGGCCCCGAGACCAGCCTTGAGAAGTTGCATCCATGGATTCCAGCCTTCCGGTGGCCTACCAAAGAACCAATTAGGCCCCCCTGCTATCCACGCCTCGCGCAACTGCTCATGGGAAAAATCGGCATCATCGTTGCCAAACTCCGTACTGCAACAGGGACAAATGTGATAGTCACAGGGCGGGTATGGCAATTGAGCGTACATGCAAACGGGGCAACGATATTTCATAGGTTTATCCCGCTGTGCCTACCACATTCAAAGTTGAAATATCCAGCTTCGCCACCGCGTCCGGCAATCGTAGTCAACTTAACGGGATAAAAAGTCCTAATGCACTCGGGTGCAGGAACCGTACGGGTCACACCAAAGTAGTGAGTGACAAAACCAAACCTGACGCGGTCAGCATCGGGCCGAGTGCATTCCTGCGTATCTCCATTCAACGGCCCATTCAAAAAAGCCTCTGCTATATTCTCATATTCAGATGCATCAGAAGCCGCGAACTTATGCCCGTGTTTCGCAAAATGAGTTGCAAGTTCCCATGCATTACAGTATGGCACGTTGTTGGGGCACCCTCTTATCACGCCGTGTAACAACAAGTCAATTGTATCAAGTGTTTCAGGCATGTTATCTTTTCAAAGGGTTGACATGAGAGACGAAATAAGGGTGTATGAAGACAAAAATCTAAACGACCAGAGTTTCATTCTTGATGACGTGGTTTTCATCCGTTGCCGCTTGAAGAACTGTGATCTTTTTTATTCTGGCGGCGATTACGAATGGATAGAGACGGGTTTTGACAATTGCCGCTTCCACTGGAGAGGTGCTGCAAAAAATAGCTTTGTCCTGTTCCAAATGTTGCAGGTAATGGGCCAACAGGCAGTTCCACAACCCCCACGTTCGACACAAGGAAAACCAAATTAGTTTTGTTACGCCCTGTCACGGCTTTCATAGCGTACCTCCCTTGTCTTGGTTAGGCGGGTGGCCCGGACGTAAGCGGCGAAGATGATTTGGGTGCCCCACGTGTCGAGGTTACACGTGGGTCTTCGCTTGGCGGTGTGCGACTTACCCGCGGGGCATCACGGAGCGTCCTGCGACCGACGCCAACATCTCCGCAAGCTTGTCGTAGCTCTTGGCCGCGCCCTCCCAGATGATTCTTCCGGGGACTTTGATTCTCATGCATGCAGGGCGGTCACCCGTTTGAGGGTGGGGAGGGCCTTAATGGCTTCTCCGGTTTCCTGCTGGGCGATACGCAGGTCATACAAGCTTTGCAGGTTGACCCAGAATTCGGCGCTGGTGCCGAAGAAATGAGCCAGGCGCAACGCCGTGTCCGCCGTGATGTCGCGGCTTCCGTTCAAGATTTGCGTGATGCGATTTGTAGGAACCTTGAGATGGCGTGCCAGTGCGGCGGCGCTCATGTGCAGTTCCTTCAGTTCCTCGGCCAGATGTTCGCCGGGATGAATGGCTACCGGTCGCATTTGTGTCCGTTCTCCTTTCCTAGTGGTAATCGACAATTTCAACATTCGTCGGGCCAGGTGAGCGTTCCGGCCATTCAAAGCATACACGCCACTGGTCGTTGACGCGGATGCTGTATTGGCCTTTGCGGTCGCCCTTCAGGGCCTCGAACCTATTCCCGGGCAGAGTCGCAAGGTCACCGGATGAAGTGGATTACTTCCGGATGGCCCGGAAGTATTATAGGTCAAGGAGTAGGGAGCCGTGACCACGCGTCAACACAAGGTTCATACTCAACTCGGCCGAGCCGCAGTCCAGATCTTTGCCGCCAATGATCGCATGAACCAGATTCTTATCGAACATCTTGACCCTACCGCCTGGAGAGCCAAACCGCCC
>DASZZI010000062.1:0-292639 GCA_035544995.1 Candidatus Acidiferrum sp. | reverse complement strand
GCCTGTGCTGGATGAGAGCAGCGTCCAGATTTTTCTCGATACCCTTGTCCAGATCCGAATTGACTGTCTTAGCTTCACTTTCGGCAGCTGGCGGAATCACCCCAATCTGGTTTGACACAACTTGTCCGCCCGCAATGGACTGGGCAATGGATTCAGCTTGTGACTTGTCAACGTCAGATGGAACGTGTCCGCCAAGGGTAACGACGCCTTTATCCCGATCCTGGCTTACGGAAACAGCCTGGAGACCGGCCTGGTCTAGCGATTTGCGGATGCTGTCAGAAACATCGGGAGACTTCGTTGTGCCTGAGCACCCCGCAAGGATTCCGACGATTAAGAGCGTGAGCAAGGTTACCGACAATCTGACCGTTTTCATGTCTTTCCTTTTATGGGGCTAAGATATTTGAAAAGGCTCCCACCCGCGCCAAGCGGGGCCGTCCACACTATTTTCCGAGGACTTTCTTCACTTGGCCGATTTTCCTTTGGACTTTCCCGCCTATTTTTTCGCCAACACCTTCGGCTTCTAAGTCGGGATCATTCGTCAGTTGGCCCACCTTTTCCTTAATCTTGCCCTTCACTTCGTGAACCTTGCCTGCGATCTCATTCTCAGTGCTTGGCTTCATCTTGTTGCCTCCTCTGAAACGATTTGAATTCCGGCGCCCGGCTAAGCGCCCTTCGGGTTCACCGCGCGCCGCAAACTGCCTGCTCCGAAAATCTCGCGCTCCGCGAACAAGTTTAAGAGTCGCTCACTCGTGATCGCGTCTGTCCTCTTGACGCCCAGGAGGCGCTAGTTCCTGCGCCAACGAGAGTATCCCCAGCCCCCACCACCGAGCAAAAACACAACTAGAAGAACGATCAATATGGTTTCCATGTCTCTACCTCACTCGTCAAAGGAAGCTGGTTGACTCGCCTTACTCCCCCCGTAGGCGGCATCATGAAAGAGACGAAGATGGATATCTGTACAATTCGAGACACCCTCGCGTTTTGTTTGCTTTTTCCGTGGCGCGAAAGTTGCTCGTGCTGGTATAGAACGAGGATCTAACCACTGCCACATTGCGCCACGCGAAAGTGGTTCGTTAGTCGTGCAGGACAACACTTAGGAGGGAACTGTGGACCTGAAGTCCGCCATTGTTGTATTGAATGAAGCCGAGTTTCTTGAATTTATTCATGAAAAAATTCACCCGCGACCGCGTTGTGCCAATCATTTCCGCCAGCGTTTCTTGCGATATTTTGGGAAGCATCTTTTCTGGTTGGGGTTCCTTGCCATACCGAGCGAGCAGCAGAATAGTGCGGGCCAGTCGTTTCTCGCTGGAGTTAAAAAGCTGATCGATCAAATCCTCCTCGATTCGGATGTTCCGCGTAAGCATATAAGCCGTGAAGCGGTCGGAGAAAGCATGTTCCTCATGGAGCACGCGAATCATCTCTTTTTTTTCAAGAACGAGTAAAGTAGTCGGCGTGATCGCGGTAGCCATCCCCATACGAACAGACTGACCTGCCATGCCCCCTTCACCAAAGAAGTCACCGGGTCCCAGGATCGTCACGACTGCCTCTTTGCCGGCCTCATTGACAACGGACAGCTTTACCGCGCCTTTTTGAATGTACATGACATTCTCAGTGGGATCACCTTGAGAGTAGACCTTCTGTGATCTTCGATACTCCACAACTCTTCTGGCTACACCGGCCGAATCGAGGAAAGCTTGGGCATTGAAAGCGCGTTCCTGCGTGGATTTTCCTTTGGATTTAATGTTGCTTGAACCCCCGGTTATTTGCATAACACTCCCCGCTGGGCTGGATAGTAAACCTATCATAATCATGAGGCTCAAAGCAGGATTAATGATTGGCGGGTGGTGGCGCAGTTTGAAGCGGCGGCTCCGCGGACAGTGTTCCAAAATGAGTGATACTACTTCTTTGAAAGCTCGCCCTTGAAATGACTTTCAACATCTTCACGACTAAGCGGGTTTCCAGCTTTGGTCAATACGACAGAATAGACGACCTCATTACCTTCAAGCTGCGCGGTGGTAAACGCCCCGTCCACCGGCAGTTCTTGGTAGATAAACTTCACGTTTCTGCCGGCTGCAAGTGTATTGATCCACTCTTCGTCTGGCATTTTCGTACCTCTTCAGCCGAGATCAATGTTTTCGAACAGTCTCCCCCATGTTCCAAAAACGGTCTCTCAGTGCTGCCTCCGTCGCTGGCGCAACGCGCAGACTACCTTGCACGCCGCAGAGGAGGAAGCAGAAGCGATTACACCTTGTTCTTTCATAGCTTACCCGGAGCGATTCGCGCAGCGGCAAGATTCACTTTCTCTTTGCGTGCGGAATTGGCCATGCGCGGCTTCGCCATTTCTTTTTTGACGCTGGCAAGCGTCGCTTTCCCTAATTCCTTCTTGGCTTTCTTCTTCATTGAATATCCAAAGATGACATGAAGACCGAAGCAATACAGTTCAATTTAGAACGGTGCCAACAATCCGCGACAGACACCGCCATGCCTGGGTCGGGCGTCCCGTCCGCGCGTCCCGGACAAGGTGAAAGCCCAGGCTGAAGCCGTAGAAGGGGTCGCACTCAGGTTTTCGATTCGAGCTGACACGCGATAACTCCCGAGTGGTCGCGCACTCGGAAGTTATCCTGAGATCCAATTTGACGGGCGGTAAGTTGGATAACTGTCGGGAAATCCCCTTACCACCAGCAATCCGCCCTGGCAGCGGCGGGCTAACTCCGCTAGCTCCTGATAAGCCGGGTTATCGGACAAGTGGTTTCAGTTTCCGGTTAGCGCTTTCATCGGGCGCGACCCTGACTTCCGGTGCAAAAGGCCATCATGGACAGATATCCTAAGAATCGCCTGATTCACCGAATGAGGAATATAGTATGCTCCGCAACACACGTTGAAGTTTTTCTGCACTCCACGGGTAACTTGCTGATTAAAATGATCCTGAGATCGTGGGCGGCCCTGTTCAGCATCAATGAAGCGGCATCTGAATTGGAGATGAGCAAATGCGAATTTTGCTTTACAACCCCGACAATGGTGTCACACGTAATTTCATGCCGCATCTTTGGATGTTTCTCCTGCAGGCATTGACTCCGTCGGGCCACGAAGTATTCCTGATCGATGGCAACGCACAACCCATGGATGAAGCCGGCATCGCTCAGTATGTGCGCGAACACAACATCGCACTTGTCGGGATCGGCGCGATGACCCGGATGATCGCCAAGGCGTACCGCATGGCGGATGCCATCCGTGCCGTTGGCGTGCCGGTTGTGATGGGTGGACCTCACGTTACGGAAGAGGCGGACGAAGCCCTCGGTCGAAATGGCGGGCCGCGCCATGCGGACTCCGTGGCCCTCGGTGAAGCCGATGAAACCTGGCCAAAGATCGTCGAGGATGCCGCACGTGGCCAGCTCAAGGATCTCTATGCTCCGGTGGATGAGTTTGGCCAGGAACGCAAACCCAGTCTCCAGGAATATCCGGTGATTCCGTGGGACAAAATAAACCTCAAGCAGTTTAATTTGATTCCAAAAGTGGCGACACGCATGCTCCGGCGTCTCGGGGGTGGCTGGGGCACATTTCGCATCATTCCGATGGAGTCGGGGCGCGGGTGCCCCTATGGCTGCGAGTTCTGCACGGTAACCGGGTTTTTTGGCGACTCCATCCGGTTTCGCACCAACGAAAGCGTGGTGAATGAACTGCTGCTATTGAAAGCCCGGGCGAAAAGCGAGGGCGGCCAGATTGCCGTCTTTTTCATCGACGATAATTTCGCCATCAATATCAAACGCACGAAATCGCTGCTGCGCGACATCATCGCGGCCGGCGCTCAGGTGCACTGGGTTGCGCAGATCAGCGCCAATCTTTTGCGCGATGAGGAACTCGTGGACCTCATTGCTGCGTCTGGCGGCAAGTGGGTGTTTATCGGCATGGAGTCCATCGACCCTGCGAACCTTGCCAGCGTAAGCAAGGGGTTCAACAAGCCGGGTGAGTATGCAGCCGTGCTCGAGAGGCTCGCCCAGCGCAACGTTTATGCGATCACCTCCTTCATTTTCGGCATGGACAACGACACGCCTGGGGTCGCGGAGCGGACACTTAAGGAGATACGCACCTGGCCGCCAGGGCTGCCCATTTTTGGCTTGCTCACGCCTTTGCCCGCGACACCGCTTTACAAAAAGCTTGAGGCCGCCGGGCGGCTGACGCGGCCGAAGCACTGGCAGGAGTTCATACCGTTTGCGATGGCCCACACCCCGCTGAAGATGACCATCGCAGAAGCTCATGCAGAGGTGAAGTACGGGTGGGCTAGCTCGTACAGCCCGGAGGCCATGGCAAAGGCTGTCAAATCGCTTAATCACAAGCCCTTGGGCTATCGACTAAACATTTTTGTCGCACGAATGTGCTTCAGGGGAATCTACTTCCCGCAAATGGGACCTCTGGCTTGGGTGAAATTGCTATTACAAAATCGCCGGACAATCTTCAGTCTTGCAAGAGAGGGTTTCGCTGCCTGGCGCGGTCGGCCGCCTATCAGTACTAAGCCAACTAGACCTTTGGAAGCGGAGTCGGTGTGACGTGGCGGCTGTGTACTGCTATTAAGTTTTTGTCTTTTTCGATCAAAACAAAAACAGTCAGTTGACAATCAGCGCGCGTAAGACAGCGCAAACATTAGACCCTCGGCCGGACGTGGGGCGAGTTGCTTTCTATTCTCATGCTCCCGCAGGATCGAAAGCCTGGGACGGGCTTTAGAGCGATGGGTCCTGATAAGTCAGCATTTCGGAAACTGACCCTCCACAGAGAAAAGGCACGTATTTTCGGAACGAGACACCTCGGTCATCTGGAGTCATCCAGAGCTACGTAGGCCGCGATACCAGTCTTGCATTAACTGTTTTTCGTCTCTCTTATCGACGATAAGAGGCGCTTTGGCCTATCATTAACGCCGTCCCGGCAGGGCGGGGCAAGGCCCTTAACAGGGTAAAGCGGAGGACGCCTGCGAATGGAAGAACAACTTAGTCTGGAGTTTTTGCGCGTCGTCGAAAACGCCGCGATAGCCGCCGCGCGCACGATGGGGTTCGGCGATCGTCACAAAGCCGACGAAGCCGCCGTAGAAGCGATGCGGAAGACCATGGACGCCGTGGAAATGGACGGCACCATCGTCATTGGCGAAGGCGAACGCGACGAAGCGCCCATGCTGTACATCGGGGAAAAAGTGGGGCTGGCCACGCACGCGCCGAAGGCGCTCTTTCCGGAGGTAGATATCGCGGTTGATCCCCTCGAGGGCACGAATCTATGCGCGACCGGCGCGGCCAACGCTATTACGGTGCTGGCCGCGAGCGAACGCGGAGGCTTGCTGCACGCGCCAGATCTCTACATGGAAAAAATTGTGGTGGGTCCCTCGTGCAAGGGCGCGGTCGAACTGGACGCTCCCGTGGCGGACAATTTGAAATCGATTGCCAAGCGCCTGGAGCGTGATGTCGAAGACCTCGTGGTGATCGTGCTGGACCGCCCCCGGCACGACAAGCTGGTGGAAGACATTCGCTCTGCAGGCGCGCGGATTCGCTTGATCGGTGACGGCGACCTCTCGGCGGGCATTTCGGCGGCGGTCATCGGAACGGGCGTGCACATGGTGATGGGAATTGGCGGCGCGCCGGAAGGCGTCTTGACGGCGGCGGCGTTGCGCTGCTTGAACGGACAAATCCTGGCGCGGCTGGTGGTGAGCAAGCCGGAGCACGAAGAGCGGCTCGCCAAGATGGGTGTAAAGGACCCGAAACGAATCTACGATACGGAAGATTTGGCGCCGGGCAAGAAAATGATTTTTGCGTGCACGGGCGTAACCGACGGGAACTTGTTGAAAGGCGTACGGTTCTTTGGTGAGGGCATCCGCACCAGTTCGATGATTCTAACCTTGGACGACCGCCAAGTGCGATTTGTGGATTCCGTGCATCTCGAAAAGCGCCCGGACGTGAAGGTTCGATTTAGTTGAGAGCGTGCGGCCGCTGCATGCCAGGGTGAGAAGCTTACGCGAGAAGGCGGGCGCAAAACGTTGCGAGCCGCTCCCCCGCGCGAAGGAGCAGGCACATTTAGAGCACACCACGGCGGTTTTCCTGTCACTGCCGGGACTCCTTCTGCCAGACTGAAGAGCGGTCGAATTTCGCCTTGCGTGGGAGCTTGTCTTGCCAGAACCTTCATCACAAGGGAACTCTTCCAGCTCTAAATCTCTGCTCTGGATGATGATCGCGCTCTTCACGGGAGTGGGGATACTTCTGGGTGGCGGAATGTTCATGGCCAGCCGAGTGATACGCTCTCTGGGGCTGGCTGCATCCACCAACAAAGATACGCTGAGGGTGCCGGGCGGCTCTCTCCGTCTTCAAAAAGAAAGCGAAATGGGCCCGGGTCTGCCAGTGTTTCCGGGGGCGACATTGGTGCTGCCGGGCGAGGAGGCTACAAAAGAAGCGCTGAAACACGCGGGGGACCGCTTGAGCACGGTCCTGTATCACACCGCAGATTCGCGAGCCGTTGTAGATAACTGGTACGCCAGCCATTTGGGTCCTGAATTTGCCCGCCATGATGCCGGTGAGAACCCTCTCCCAGAAATTTTCCGCGACGCGCAGGTTTCGAGCAGTGATATTGCGTTTATGGCGGAACGCGGCAAGCAAGTGCACATCGTGGCGCTTTCACTCGATTCAGAGGGAACGAAGATTGCGCTGATCCGATTCGACCAGCCAGCAGCGCAGTAGCATCCCACACTCCTGCCCCGAGCGGGGCTTCACGCATTCGCGCAAGCAAACGGCATCGGTCGCAGTTTGGATGCCCGCTCCAATAGAAGCATCGCTCTTACCCAATCCCTGGATCCTGGTATCGCGCGGCTACTGCTGTTTGTTGGTGAGGGCGAGAAAGACGCCGTCGTCGACGGCCACGGAGCGCGTGAAAAGCGTCGAGGTGCGGGCCCCAGCCAGGGCGATGTGCTTGGCAGCTCCGCTGATTGCAGGGCCCGCAGGCTTTTCGTCCGTTGAGGAAGCATCGCCGGGCTGGAGCGAAATGCGCGTGGTACTCGACGTGCAATTCGCCGCGCCGAAGCAGGTGTCGCGGACGAAGACTTGGCGATAACCGCTGTTTAGACTCTTACTCGCTTGTGCAGAGGCTTGGCCTCTGGCTTGGCTGGCGGCGTGGCTCGGTGTCACCGCGAGAAACGCGATGAATCTTCCCGAGGCACTGACAGAAGGAAGAATGCTTTCGGTGCCAACAAACGCGCCGTTGGGATCTGTGGAGACCAGTTGCGTCGAAGGAGTACACGACACGGTAGCACCGAGACATGTGTCGCGGAGATAGATCTGGCGTCCGGCAGGAGCCTCGGTGATTAGATTCGTCGCGGCGGAGCTGAAGGCAAGAAAGCGGCCGTCGGAATTCATCGAGGGCGAGCGGCTGTCGTCGTTGGCAGCGGCGCCGTCTTCCGCGGCCGATAGAAGAATCGTCCGTTGCTGGCAGCCCGCGGCGGCCCCTTCACAGGTATCGCGCAGGAAGATTTGTGCGTGGTCACTCTGAGCCGCGGTGTACGCGACATACCGGCCGTCCTGGCTTACTGCAGGCGTTTCTTCAGCGACGGCGGGCGCGGTGGTGGCTGCGGAATGCAGCAGTGGGCATGCAGTCGATTGAATTGTGAATGTGGGGCGATTGGCACTGGTTCCGCCTCCGCCCGACGGGGAATTGGGTACGGGCGGGTTGCTGACAGATACGGTCGCCGTATCTGGTTTCGCGACGAGCGACACGCTCACCGTGGCTTGAATCTGTGTCGAGCTGATGCTGCCGACGATCGGAAGCGTCGTCTGCGTGGCCACGTTCCAGTTGACCTGAGAACCTCCGGACGGATCGGACGCAGGAAGAAAGTTCGTGCCCGTAATCGTGAGCGTAATGGACGAGGTGCTTCCCGCGACGGCGCAGCTGGGTGTCATGGCGCTGACCGTCGGCACGAGATTCGGCGGCGGGAAAACCGTGAACACAATGACGTTCGAGAGGCCATTGTCCTGCGACCCGGAATGAGGATTGAGCGTGTTGACAGAGGCGGTGCCCGCTTTAGCGGTGTCGGCGGCGGGAACCACGGCGGTCACAGACGCGGAGTTCACGAAGGTGGTGGTGAGATTCTGACCGTTCCACTGGACTACAGTCTTCGCCACGAACCCGCCGCCCGTAACGGTAAAAGTTAAATCGCCTAAGCCGGCATTGATATTGGGGGGTGAAAGAGAGATGATCACCGCGCCGGTATTTCCCTGAAACGTGTTGCCGTAGTTGTTGCAACTCGACACGGCAAAAATCGCCATAAGTGCGACAGCCAGTGCTGTCCAAGACCGCTTCATCAAGACTCCTTCATCTCTTCTGGTGACCACGACGCGGTCGAGGTCAACCTGATTGGGCGAACAGCGGGGGACCCGCGGCACCGCGTGCTTTCGGTGTGAGATGCGTATTTTGCGTCGCGCGTTGACCCAGACCTGCCGGGGTCACTTAAGGCGTTAACCTGCCCTTGGCCCTTGCGGCAAAGCCGTTCGGCCGCCGTCTACCCTGCTCTGACGGGCCCGCGCAACCCTACATGCTTACCATCCCCGGCGGGAATAGGTCAATGAACATTCCACAGCCAATCGAGGGACGCAGGAACGGAAATGTCTCCTCAATGTCGGGCGGAGTCGCTGCCGGAACCGAGAGCGGCAAGGGAGGCATGGACCAGCTGTTGGATGCGCTCGCGGCACTCGGGATTGCGGATCGCAAGAGCCCCAGCCGCGCGATAACAGGCGAGGGCTTGCTCTTTGCGGCCGAGCTTGGCGAGGAGGTCGCCGCGTGCCAACTGGAAGAGCGGGTTGGAAGGATATTTTTCCACGAGCGGGGAGATCACTGCCAAAGCCTGTTCGTAGCGCTGATCGTATCGGTGCAGATCGAGTGCGAGATAGAAGCGCGCGACATCCGATGTGAGCACGCCATCAGCGATCACCTGCTGGAGCTGCCGAATGCCTTCCTGCTTGGAGCCGCCCGGGAGGCCCATAAAAACACGCAAAACCCTGGCGATTGTGCTGAGCGTATCCACGTAATAGTTGTAGAGGCCGAGGCCGAGATCGGCGTCCGCGAGCTCCGGATCGAGCGTACGCGCGCGGAGAAAATGCTCGCGAGCGCGCACGCCGGCACGCGCCGTATTGCGATTTTCCCCGCGCAGACCGTAGAGGCGCGCGGCCATCGCGTCACCCATCCCCGCGTAAAACTGCATCTCCGCGGTCTCGTGCCGCCTGAGCTGGACGTCGGCGAGCTTGGAAACTTTCGCCGCGAGATCGAAATAATACTGGTCGGCGGCGAGCTTGGGTCGGCGGCGAGCGTCGCTCATTCCCCATTTGAAGTCGGACGAAGTACACCAGATCCCCCACCAAAGCGCTTCTCCTTCGAGGAGATAGCCAAGTGGATGCTCCGGCTGTTCCCGTTGCATGCGGCGCGCATCGTCGATAGCAAACTCCGCGTCGCCTGAATAAATCTTGTCGATCACCGTGGATGCTGCGGGAGGTGCAGAGAGTTTTGCCGCACGCGCTTCGGGTGCGAGAAATCCCGTGCTGCATAAAACGAGGAAGGCGGTGATCGAAAGAAAAGCACGAACTGAAATCATCAGCGGCATCCTGCGGCCGGATTACGTGAAATCAGGCTCTGCGCCGGATGAGTTTAAGCTGTTCTAGGAGCGTTGCAAACCGGAATGGTTTTTGCAGAAAAGCCGAGTTTGGAGGCAGCTCCGCCTCGGGGAGACCCTCGGCATAGCCGGACATAAAAACGACCTGCGCGTCAGGTTGAATGTTTTTCACCTGGCGAGCGAGCTCCGGCCCGCGTAGCCCGGGCATTATGACATCCGTGAGCAGGATGTCGATCTTCCCCACGTTCTGACGCGTGATTTCCAGAGCTTCTTCGGCGGTCTGCGCTTCGAGGACGTTATAGCCGGAGCTGCGCAAGATCTCGACAATGGTGTGCCGGAGAGCGGCTTCATCGTCGGCAACCAAGACAGTGATACCACCGCCGGGTTCTTCCAGGACTCCCGCGGGCAAGGAAACTTGCTGGACTTCCTCTTCTTGCCGCGCGACGACCGGGAAATAGACCTCGAAGCAGGTACCTGCGCCCGGCGTCGACTCTACACGGATGTGACCGCTGCTTTGCTTGACGATCCCGTATACGGTGGCGAGGCCGAGGCCGGTTCCTTTGCCGGCAGGTTTGGTGGTGAAAAAGGGTTCGAAGATTTGTGTGCGGGTTTTCTCGTCCATTCCACCACCGGTGTCCTTGACTTCGAGCACCACCCAGTCCGCGGTTTGGGAGGCTTGCTCAACGCCGTTCGCAGGCACTTGCGTGGCGTTTCGTGTGGAGATACTGAGGCGACCTCCTTCGGGCATGGCGTCGCGCGCGTTGATGGCCAGATTGGCGACAACCTGCTCGATCTGCGCGGGGTCCGAGAGAATCCAGGACTTTGTTGCTTCGTGCCGGAAGCTCAGTTGGATATCCGAGCCGAGCAAGCGCGGCAACATGAATTCGGATTCGGTCAACGCTTCGTGGAGATCCACAGGGCGGAATTCCAAGACCTGTCTGCGGCTGAAGGCGAGAAGCTGCTTGGTGATAGCTGCGGCCTTTTGTGAGGTGCGGTGGATCTGATCGAGGTAGATGCGCGCGGGCGTTTCCACCGGAAGCGAGCGTTCGAGAAGCTCGGAACATCCGCTAATCACCATAAGCATGTTATTAAAATCGTGCGCGACTCCGCCGGCGAGACGGCCAAGGACTTCCATCTTTTGCGACTGGCGAACCTGTTGTTCCAGCTGTTTTTGCTGCTCTTCGAGCGCGGTGCGCTTCAAGCTTTGCCGGTAGTTTTCATAGAGAACGCCTGTGGTTTGGGACATTGTCTCCAGGCTACGTATCTCTTGACCGGTGTATCCTCCGGGACGATTCGCAACCCCGATAAGACCTGTGACCTGGGCGCCCTTGAAAATGGGCACACCCAGGAACGAGTTGAGCGCCGGATGACCGGCGGGGAGGCCTCCGGAGCGCGAGTCCTCGCCGGGACGGTTGGATATGACCGTCTGGCCTTTGGTTATGACATAGCCGAAAAGATTGTGGAGATCGAGAAACTCGAGATATCCCTCCGATTCATATCGCCGCATCGCCTCTTCGTAATACTCGCGATTGATCTTGGCGTCCCACACAAAGCCCTCGTGGGCGAGGATGCGGAGGACAGGACCGTCGAGGACGACCCCGAGGAAGCCGAATTCGCTCTGCGTCTGCCGCATGACAAAACTCAGGAGTTGGCGGCTCGCGGAATTCCATTCGCCGGTCTCCAGATAAACGTTGAGGGCCTGAGTCACGGTGGAGAGAACTTCGGATTTTTCCCGCAGCTCGAGCTCGATGCGTTTGCGTTCGCTGATGTCTTCGATGACAGCTATGGTACCGGTTAGCGAACCATGCTCATCGGAGACCGGTGCGGTGGAAATGCTGACAGGAATACGCTTACCCTTGCTGTTGAAGCGAAGAGTCTCAAGGCCTTTGGTAATTTCTCCGGCGATGGTCTTCAAGTGCAGTTCGTCATATTCGCCCACTTTTTCCGGCGGGATCAGAGGAACGCTTTTCCCGACAACTTCCGTGGCGCTCCAACCAAACAGGTGTTCCGCTGTCGGGTTCCAGGTCGTAATTTTTCCCTCAAGATCTGAGCTCACAACCGCCATTGGAGCGGCCTCCACTAGCGCGCGGAATCGCTCATAGCCCCGGCGTGTGACGGCTTCGCGCGCGGTGTGGACGAAATCGACGATATCCTCCACGGCGATAAGAAGAACTAGCGCGGTTCCGGCGGATACGATGGCGGTAACGGCTTTCGTGGCTGCGGCGAGCCAATAAACCGGCTTCCACACCGTGACAACTTCCAGGAAGTGCGTGGCCCCACAACTCACAATGAACAAACCAAATGCCCAGAAGAATCCCGCATAGGGCAAATTGCGGCCGGCCCGGCGCGCCAACGTGGCCAGCGTCGCGGAAATCGCGACGTAAGAGAGCCCGATGAGCAGATCCGCGATGACCGTGGTCCAAAGAAGGCGCTTGTTACCGACGAAGCAGTACCAATGGAGAAGAAAGTTTGAGGCCAGCAGACTGCGAGACGACAGCCAGATCGCAGCGGTGAGAATAAAGAGCACAACTAGAGCCGTCTTGAATGTCTGCGGCGAAGGAACCTGTTGCGCGGGAGGAATGCTTGGGGCGGCGGAAGCCATGCTGCGTGCTGCCTTTCCTTATCTGCGCGCATTCCAGGGACGGATAGGCGCGCAACGGCGCAGATTTCTTTGGAGGGGAGAACTCCGGGCCGCCGTAGGAACGATTTCTAGAAGTGTTGGTGCGGCAGCGCGGCTCGGACGGAGAGGGGTACTGAATTCCTAGCATCCCTAGTATACGTCTGCCTCGCCCCACGCGAGGAGAGCGCAAGAAATTTGTGCTTCAAGACAAACCTTCCAGGTGGAAAAAGAATGTGCATTAGGAAGCGCAGAGCGCATTTGTTATTCTCGGCGTCTCCATGGCTTCCAATCAAAACGCAATCGGTGTGGCTCTCGAGCGCGGGCTGGGCCTGAAAGAGGCGGTGGCCTTGAACATGATCGAGATGGTCGGCATCGGCCCGTTCGTGGTGATCCCCCTGGTGATCAAGGCCATGGGAGGGCCGCAATGCTTGTTGGCGTGGGCTGCCGGAGCGGTGCTGGCGTTGCTCGATGGTTTTGTCTGGTCGGAACTCGGAGCGGCGATGCCGCTGGCCGGAGGCAGCTATGTGTTTCTCCGCGAAGCCTATGGACCGGGCCGCATGGGCCGCCTGATGTCCTTCCTCTTCGTCTGGCAAACGCTGATTCAAGCCCCGCTCAGCCTGGCTTCTGGCGCCATCGGATTTTCCCAATACGCGTCCTATCTCCATCCGCTCGGGAAGTACGGCGAAAAGGCGCTATCCGGAGTTTTGGTGATTGTCCTGGTCATCCTGCTTTACCGGCGGATCGGCTCAATCGGGAAGATTTCCTTGTTTCTGTGGGCCGGGGTCGTCGGGACGATTCTCTGGCTCATCTGGGGTGGGGCAACCCACTTCCAGCCGCGGCTCGTCTTTACCTACGCTCCCGGAGCTTGGGATTTCTCGTGGCTCTTCTTCGCGACACTGGGCTCAGCGACCGTGAACACGATTTATACCTATTGGGGCTACTACAACATCTGCCACCTAGGCGGGGAAATCCGCAACCCCGAGAAAAACATTCCTCGCGGCATATTCATCTCCATTGCTGGCATCGCCTTGCTCTATCTGGCCATGCAGACAAGCATTCTGGGCGTCCTGCCGTGGCAGCAGGCCCAGGACTCGCCTTTCATCGTGAGCGCGTTCGTCGAGAAATTGTACGGTGCGGGCGCGGCGCGCTTTGCCACGGTAATGGTGCTTTGGATCGCGTTCGCGTCCGTGTTTTCCTCCTTGCTCGGATATTCACGCATCCCTTACTCGGCGGCACTGGACGGAAATTTCTTCCGCATCTTCGCCCGGGTTCATCCAAGAGAAAAGTTTCCGCATGTCTCGCTGTTGTTTCTCGGAAGTCTGACGCTTGTTTTCAGCCTGCTATTCAAACTAAAGACGGTGATCGGCGCAGTCCTCGCAATGCGCCTGATTGTCCAATTCATCGGCCAAGCCGTGGGCGCGATGCTGCTGCGGCGGCGCTGGTCTGCGGACCGGCTGCCGTTTAAGATGTGGCTCTACCCGCTGCCTGCTTTGTTGACGATCGCCGGTTGGGTGTGGCTGTTTTCCCGGACGGGAAGCGCAATCGGGTGGGGGGTGCTGGTGATCGTCTTGGGTCTCTTAGTTTTCCTGACAGAAGCAAGGATTCGCAAAGAGTGGCCTTTTGGCGAGCCGCATTCCGAGGCTGCACGATGAAAATCTTTTCTTGGACGCTCCGGCGCGCCACGATCGTAATCGCTGCCGCGTCTTGCATTAGCGTTGCGCCTCGCGCCACGGCGCAATTTCCACCCGCACCCGGAACCGGCCCCGGCCTTGCCGAAACCGTCGAAGCGATCGACGGCGCGCGGGTCACCACGCGCATTCTTTATGTCACGGCGCATCCCGACGATGAATCGGCAGCGGTGCTGACTTATCTCGCGCGCGGCTTGCACGCCGACGTAGCGCTTCTTTCCATAACGCGCGGCGAAGGCGGGCAGAACGCCCTCGGCCCGGAGCAGGCTCCGCAGTTGGGCTTGATCCGCACGCAGGAATTGCTCGCGGCCACGCGCGGTTACGGCGTGAAGCTCTTCTTCACCCGCGCGCCTGACTTCGGGTTCTCGAAGACACCGGAGGAGACCGAAAAGGTTTGGGGCGACCAGGTGCTCGAAGATATGGTGCGCGTGATCCGCACGTTTCGCCCGAACATCGTTATCAACCACTGGGGCGGTGTCCATGGCGGCCACGGTCATCATCAAGCTTCTGGTCTTCTCACACCGAAGGCGGTCCAGCTTGCGGCAGACGCGAATTTCAAGCTGGCTAACTCGCCTCTTTCCATGGCGAATGACGGCCCTTGGGGTGACCGAGAGCCGGTTCGCGTTCTGGATTTCGACCGCGGCAACCCGCAGAAGGGCTACGTGCTTCCCCTGGATGATGTTTCGCCCCTTTGGGGCAAGAGTTGGCGGGAAATTGGACTCGATTCGTTCGTGAATCATCGCACTCAGGGCATTGCTACCTTCCTCAGCTCCCCGTTCCTACGCCGCCCCGTCGCAATTCTTCCGGAAAAGGGAAGCTCCTTCGATCCCGCCCAACTTGCAGCACCCCTTAGCGCCGAAGGGCAAAGCTGCCGCGCTTTTTCCGAGGCGGACAGCTCTCTGGCCGCGGCCCGTGAAGCTCTTTTGCAAGGAAAGACGGCCTTCACGGTGCGCTCGCTGGCCGATGCCGCCTCCCACGCTGCAAGTTGGCTGGACGAATGCCCCATGCACATCGGCGCATTCCCGTCGCAGATGCAGCTCCTCGCCGACAGAGCCCTTATCCGTGAACGCATCGAAAAAGCGTTGGTCATGGCCGCGGGACTGGAACTTTCATCGAGTGCAGAGACGGGTGAGCTGGTCGCCGGGGAATCGTTCAAAGTTTCGACTCGCGTCCGCTGCCGCAAGGAAGCGGATTGCTCTCTGGGTGATTTACGCCTGCAACTCCCTGAAGGGATGAAGGAGAGCAAGCGGGAAGGCGATGCCGCTGGCGACTATCAATCCACGATTGCTGTCACTGCGGCTGTTCCGCCCGTCACGGCCACTCTCGGGGATCAATTGCACTCTGGGCAGAATATTTGGAAGGAATTGCAACCGGAGCCATCGCCCCTGGTTCTTGCAGAGCAGGAGGTGGCCATCGCTGGCTACAAGTTCAACGTGAAAGTGCCGGTAACGCACATCGAGGCGACATCCACTCGTGTGGACCGCGTGCCGCTGCGGATTGTGCCTGCTTACACGTTGGCCGTGGAGCCGAAGCAGGCAATTGAAATCCTCACAAAGCAGCGAAAAGTGTTTGATGTAATGTTGAAAGTGCACTCCTACGCGACACAACCAGGGAAAGTCAGCGTTGGGCTGGATGTACCGCAGGGATGGAGAAGCACTCCACCCGTGGCGATTGCGTTTTCCGGTACAGGTGATCAGTACGCAAAGCTGACCGTGACGCCTCCGGATAAGATCGTCATGGGAAGCTACACGATCGCGGCCTATGCAAAGCGGGGCGATGGAAAATTCACTACCTCGCTTGAGCCGCTGCCGTCGATGCCGGCGCAGCTCTGGCCGGAGCCGGCTCAGTGTATCGTCCACGCATTTGATGTGAACGTGCCGGAAAATCTAAGAGTTGGCTACGTGACCGCAGAAGGGGAGCCCATTCCCGAAGCGCTGCAACGACTGGGCATTCACGTGGAAACATTGGATGCGCAAGCCCTGGCCTTCAGTGATCTGTCAAAATACGATGCCATCGTTGTAGGTGTGCGCGCGTATGAGTTGCGTCCGGAGCTTCCCGGCGCGAACCAGCGGCTCCTCGATTACGTTTCAAACGGCGGCACGCTGGTGGTGCAATACAATCGCGACTTCGTCTGGGACAAACTGCAGCCCGGGCCGTATCCTGCAAAAATCGGCAGCCCCACGCCGCGCATCACCGACGAAAATTCGCCGGTGAAGTTTCTGAAACCGGACGATCCGCTCCTCAATCGTCCCAACAAGATCACGCAGGATGATTTCAAAGGCTGGATGCAGGAGCGCGGTCTCTATTTCTGGAGCCAGCTCGATGCGAAGTACACGCCGCTCCTGGCGATGAACGATCCGGGCGAAAGCGATTTGAACGGCGCGCTGGTCTACACGCACTATGGCAAAGGCACTTACATTTACACGGGCATCGCGTTCTTCCGGCAATTACCGGAAGGCGTGCCCGGCGCGTATCGGCTCTTTGTGAACTTGTTGAGCGCGTCGCGCGGCCATTAGACTCACGTCTCACCGCAGATAAACCAATTGGGCACATCGCTGGCGGACGCCGTTCGGCGTGCTATGCTCTCCACGGATGGGAGTAGAGCGAGAATGAAAAACCGATTCTGGTCCGGCTTCGCAGGAAAACCATTGCGAACTATCCTGCTGCTGCTCATTGCCGTTGCGCTGCTCCTCTCGAGCGCTTCGCCGGCAGCCGCGCAAAAGGAAAAGAAAAAAAAGAAAAATGCTCCGGTGGACGACAGCGGGCCGATCATTCCGATGACCGATGAGCAGCAGATCGATTACATGATCGCCGAAATGCTCGGCGCCTGGCAGTTGGGAGACATCGAACGTCTCCACAGGGCGTACGCCGATGAGGTAGTCGTTGTGAGCGGCGCCTACGCCCCGCCGGTGATCGGCTGGAACAATTATTTGGCGAGCTATCAACAGCAGAAGGCGCGCATGCAGCAAGTGCGCATGGACCGCATGAACACCTACATCAAAGTTGACGGGAATGTCGGCTGGGCCTGTTACCAGTGGGACTTTTCCGGGACGGTGGATGGCCAGCCCTCTGCGGCGCTGGGGCAAACGACGCTTGTCTTAGGGAAGCGGAACAACCACTGGGTGATTGTCCACAATCATACATCTCTTGTGCCATCGGCCCCGCTGGCGAGCCCCGCGGGCACACAACCCTCGCCGCAACCCCAGCCCAACAAACCGTCGTGACACCGGCTTCCGGTGGCTCCGCTGCCACGTTCGATGCGTCAGAAGTTCTTCAACCCTTCATACAACCACAAGCCGGCAATGACCAGCAGCAACACGCCAGCGGTAATCCCGCTTGTCATGATGGGTCGCGAGAGGGCGCGAATCTTGCGGATAAGCTCGCGCTGCTCCCTGGCCATAAGTTCTTCCGCTGCATTGATAAAGAGCTGATCATCTTCGCGGCCTTCCAGGAGACTCTTTCGCAACAACAACACCAAGAAGACGGCGAAGACGACTCCCCAGGCAATCAACAGGTAGAAGATAATCCCCGATTGGGTCGTTTCCATGGTGACCTCCCGTTGGAACCGGACGGCGGTGCCTGTCCTTGGGCGGCAGGCAAGGGGCAATACGGTATTCTGAGGCGGAGTATACCATTCTCAATGCAAAATTCTAGAGGTGGCGATAAGAAAAACTGATGGCGGAACGCCCGGGCTCGCAACCCCCATTAGGCCCCTTTTGCAACAGCTTGGAAGGGCCTGCGGCACCCGCGTTGACAAAGCAAAGGGTGGCGGGCACAATGAAATTGCTTCGAAATAACACACTTGTGCCCGAATGGCGGAACTGGCAGACGCGCCAGGTTCAGGACCTGGTTCTCGCAAGGGAGTGGAGGTTCGAGTCCTCTTTCGGGCACCATTATCCTTATCCTTCCTCGAAACTCACGCTGAAAACGCCGGCAAAGAACTCTGGAGATTCGAGCTTCCGGCCGGCGGGCTGGCCACACCCATGACGATTAGCCTTAAAGGCAAGCAATCTCTGGTCATCGCCGCTGGCGGCCACGGCAAGCTCGGCACCAAGCAAGGCGACTACATCGTGGCCTTCACCCTGCCCTGGAGGGGAATAGACTTCCGGGAGATCTCCAGAACTCGTGCGTCTCCACACAAACGTCAATGAAAAACACTGCTGATCAGTCGCCGGCTTTCCATGTCGAAAAGCAATCTTTCTTGTCGGGCGGGATGATCGGCGTCCTCTTTCTTGCACTCGCGAATTTCCTGTTTCACCTGTACTTCAACAATCGGTACGGCTACTTCCGCGATGAATTCAATTACATGGCCTGCGGCGACCATCTCGCCTGGGGCTATGTGGACCAGCCTCCCTTGATTCCGTTCCTTATCCGGATTTGCCGCCTAATTCTCGGGGACTCGCTTCGCAGCATTCGCTTCATTCCCGCTCTCGCGTCGTCAGCAGCCATCATTCTGACGGCAATGATTGCTCGCGAACTCGGCGGCCGGCGCTTCGCGTTGCTCCTCTCCGCTTTCGCGGTCGTCATCGTGCCTATCTACCTCTTGAACGGCAGCCTCTTGACCACCAACTGTCTCGAACCTTTGCTTTGGATGGGCTGTATTTATTTTGTAATTTTGGCCATCAAACGCAACAAACCCCGTTACTGGTTCTGGTTCGGCTTGGTCGCCGGCATCGGCCTGGAAGAGAAGTACTCGATTGCCGTTTTTGGCTTCGCTCTCGTCGTCGGACTGTTGCTGACCGAGCAGCGCCGCATTTTCGCCAATAAATGGATCTGGCTCGGCGGCGCAATTGCTTTTCTGGTTTTTCTCCCGAACTTCCTATGGAATGTCCAAAATCACTGGCCTTTCCTGGAACTCATGCGCAACATCAAGGCCGACGGCCGCGACGTTCAGCTTTCTTCAATTGCGTATTTCGCCCAACAGATCTTGATAGTGCACCCCTTCGCCGCCCCGATCTGGATAACCGGCGTGCTCGCATTCTTCTTCTCTGCCCGGCTCAAACCCTACCGCATGTTCGGCTGGTGCTATCTGGCCGCGTTTACCGTCTTCGTCGTGCTGAAGGGAAAGGTCTACTATCTCGCGCCGATCTATCCCGTGTTCCTGGCTGCCGGTGCGATCATGATCGAGAGCTTCATCGAGCGATCACGGCAACTCTGGTTGAAACCAACTATCGTGCTGCTTCTTGTTGCAGGAGGGGCCTGGCTGGCTCCGGTGGTCGTTCCTGTCCTCCCCGTAGAACAGTTCATTTCCTACATGGGAAAGCTGCCCTTCAAAGTGCCTCGCAGCGAGCATAGCCACATGCGTGCAATTCTCCCGCAACACTTTGCCGATCAATTCGGTTGGGAGGAGATGGTGGCAACCGTGGCCCAGGCCCACGCCCGGCTCTCTCCAGAGGAACGGCCGGAGTGCGGGATATTCGCCCAAGACTACGGGCAGGCGGGTGCCATCGACTTTTTCGGCCGACGCTACGGATTACCTCCGGCCCTCAGCGGCCACCAGACATATTTTCTCTGGGGTCCGCGGGGCTATTCTGGAAATTGTCTGATCGTCCTCGACGACAGGCGGGAGGTTCTGGAGAGCGAATTCGAGCACGTCGAATACGTGGGAATGTCGGACAACGCATACGCCCTGGAACGTGAAATCCCCGTCTTCATCTGCCGCGGCGCCAAGTTCGGAACTCTGGCAGACATCTGGCCTCATTTGAAAAAATGGCGTTAAAAATCCGTGCTCAAGGCGTTTACAGGAGCAATCCTTCCAATCACCTCGAAGACAAAAGTGGATTGGACCGCGGTGCTCTGGGAGAAGTTCGCATCGAGACAATTTCAGGGAAACATTGAAAAAGGAAAAAGGAAAAAGGAAAAAGGAAAAAGGAGGCGGGCCAGGTCTTCCCGCCTCCCTTTCTATTCCCCTCTCGGGGAATCCAGCTGACCTGACGGAGGGTGGCCAGCTGGTCGTGTGTTGGCCTGCCCATGTAACCCCGGGAACGCCAAAAAAGTTTCAGTTGGGTTGAAGAAAGTGAGTAGAATCGCTGAGGAAAACGAGCACTCCTGCTCATACTCACCAACCCATGTCCCGCCCCTCCCAGCTAAGCCCCGATAACATATTGCGTTTTCTTCAAGTTAGGGCCACGCCTGCCGCCACAAATGAGATCGCCAGCGGCCTCCATCTTGGGAAAAGCGACCGCCGCCATTTGTTCAAAATGCTCTCCAAATTGAAAAAGCGCCGCGCCATCGAGGAGCTTCCCGGCGGGCGTTACCGCCTCTCGGGCCGCAAGTCCGAACAAGAGACGCCTGATCACGCGACTCGCGGCAGTCTCGAACCAGCAAAACATGTCTCGCAAATCCCCGCCCGCGATGAGATCAAGGGCCGCCTAGTCCTCCACCATGATGGCTACGGCTTCGTTGTGCCGGATAAGCCCATGCCGCAGCTTGACGGCGACATCTTCATTCCCCGCGATGCGATCGAAAACGCCATGCACGGCGACCACGTCCTTGTGAAGCTCGGGCGTGTGGCCGGGCTGCACGGATCGCAAAGAGCCGAGGGCCGCATCGTTCGAATTCTCGGCCGCGCGCATCGCTCCGTCGTCGGCCTGTTCCGCTATGGCCCGCGAGGGAACGTCGTCCTGCCGTACGACATTCGCATTCAGCATGAAGTAGAGATTCCACCGGGTGAAGAGTTGACGCCGGCGCTTCGGAAAAAATGGGAGCACGACGACACGAAAGAGCACGGCGCGCGTTCGAAACGCGTTCCACGCCTGCCGGAATTGGACGGTGCAGTGGTGAACGTCGAGTTGCTCCGCTATCCCCGCGGCGGATTGGCGCCGACGGGACGCGTCCTTGAAATTCTCGGCCGCCCGGGTGAACTCGGTGTGGATACCGAAATCATCATTCGAAAGCACCACCTGCCGCATCAATTTTCAGCCGAAGTTGAGGAAGAAGCCGGAGAACGGGCGCGGCCCGTGCAGGAGGCCGAGCGACACGCCCGCGAAGATTTTCGCCATCTCCCGATTGTGACCATCGATGGCGAAACAGCCCGCGATTTCGACGACGCTGTCCACGTTGAACGCCGCGCGCACGGCGGCTGGCATCTCCAGGTGCATATCGCCGACGTGGCGCACTACGTTCGAACATCCACCGTCCTCGACAGCGAGGCGCGCCTGCGCGGCACTTCCGTATATTTCCCGGATCGCGCTGTCCCTATGCTCCCGGAGGCGCTTTCGAACGGCATCTGCTCGCTCAATCCGCGCGAAGACCGGCTGGTCATGAGCGCGCTCATGGAGTTCGACGCCACGGGGCGCATGCGCAGCGCCCGCATGACGCCCGGCGTTATCCGTTCCGTCGAGCGCATGACCTACACGAACGTCAACAAAGTTCTGGAAGGCGACTCAGAAATGGACGCACGCTACGCCGCGCTCGCCCACCACTTCCAGGACATGAAAGAGCTGGCCCTGCTTCTCAACGCGCGCCGCAACGAACATGGCTCCATCGACTTCGATCTGCCCGAGCGCGTCATCGAATTCGACGAAGAGCAGCGCATGACCAACATCTCCCGCAGCGAACGCAATATCGCCCACCGCCTCATCGAAGAGTTCATGCTCGCGGCGAATCGCGCCGTGGCCGGGTATCTGTTGCAACGCGGAATTGCATCGCTGCACCGCGTTCACGAAAAGCCGGACGCGCGCAAGGTGCTGGAGTTCGAAGAGCTGGCGCGCGCGTTTGGTTATTCGCTGGGTGTCGAGGACCTGCAGCAGCGCGAGGTCGCCGTGCGCCACGGCCGCGTGCCCGCACCCGCAAAGGGCGGGCGGCCGGATTCCTACGGTCATGGCAGGGAGCGCGGCATGCGCGTCGTTCTCCCCGGCTCCGCGGAGATTCGCATCACACCCAATCACTATCAGCGGCTGCTTCGAAAGCTGACCGGCAAAGCGGAAGAGCGCATCGTGTCTTACCTGATGCTGCGTTCCCTCAAGCAGGCGCGCTACGCCGCCGACGCCCTCGGCCATTTTGCGCTCGGCTTCGATGAATACACGCACTTCACTTCGCCCATCCGGCGTTACCCCGATCTCGTCGTGCACCGCATCTTGAAATGGGCGCTCGCCCACCCGCATGACGCTCCGTCGGCGAACGCGCCCCCCTCCGGACAAACCAGCCGCGCCGCGGAGGCTGCGCTCTATTCCTATCGGCAACTCGAGGAAATCGCCACGGAAACTTCCGAAGCGGAGCGCCGCGCCGCCGCAGCCGAGCGCGAACTGATGGACTGGAAAACGGCACAATTCATGGAAGAGCACCTCGGCGAAGAGTACGATGCGCTGATCATTTCGGTGCAGAAATACGGCTGTTTCGTCGAACTCTTCGAGGTTTTCGTGGAAGGTTTGCTGCCCATCGGCGCGCTCGAAGAAGCCTCCAATGCGCGCTGTGTCTATCGCGAGCGGGATCACGCGATTATGGCGGTGCAGGGCGGAGACGGCCGGAGGGGAGCGCCAGGTTCGCGGCGCGGCCGAGGCGCAAAACCTGCGCAACTGGCATGGCGCCTCGGCGATCGCGTCCGCGTTCGCGCGGAACGCATCGATCCAATGCGGCGTCGCGTGGAGTTCGCCCTGGCGGGCGCGGAGTGAATGAGACCTGTAAGAAGGAGGATTCAGCGAGCGAGTTCGCCGGTGGGTTGCGGCGCCTGTAGCAGTCGCCGCACCGGGCGCGTGACGATGGCGGCAAGTCTCGCCAGGGGATACCAGAATCGGCTGCGCAAAGAAAGCTGTGAGATCAGGAGCGCCAGCGCAATTTGACACGGTGCATCGAGATCAATCCGCCGTCCACTGCGGTAGAGCCGCACCACTCGGCCGAGAAGCTCCTGTCGTTCAACCACACCGTCGCACGTCGGATGCGCGTCGCCCTTGGCGCGAAATTCAGCGGCGTTGAGGGATCCGCCCTTCTCGATGATGCGGTGCACAAACAAACGATTCTCCCGGCGGAAGAGCACCACGTCACCGCAACGAATCGCGTCCGCCGAAACCTTTCCGATCCTTGCAATATCGCCGGGACGCACCCAGGGAAGCATGCTGGTGCCCTGTACGCGGAGAGAGATGCGCCCGCGCCGCTGCAGTGTCGCGGCGATCTCGGCAGCGTCCCCATCGCGGCGTTCGCCAACGCCGGGTTTCACGGCCTTCCTGCGTTCGAAAATGGCCGCCATCTTCATCTCAGGGATCAACCTGGACTGTCTGTGTCACGATCATCGTGGTATCCAGCGAAACACGCACCTTCCACGCACCTGTGACCCGGCGCTGGGTTATCCACGTTCCGGACACCGGCAGTATCTCTTCGGTCTGCACCGTTCCGCTGGAATTATCGGCGATGGCGAAGGCCTGCGATCTCACCTCGAACAGACCGCCACTCGGTTCCAGTATCTCGGTTGTTTGCGTATGCGTCCCCGCCGGCACGTTGCTCCAGTCCACGTTGATCGGCAAGTCGCGAAGCGTCGTCAGGCTTTCCATTGGGAAAAGCCGAAAGAAGTTAGAAGAAGCCTGCGCTTCCCTGCCCGATCGCTTAAAACAAATCGAACGAGAAGATGTGGCCGGTCGAGTCACCCACATAGAATTTCTGAATAACGGTGTCAAAACTCGGATCGCCGATCGTCGCGCCGGCATTAATGAGGCGATTAGCGGCGTTCGCGCCGGTTGTCGGATTGATCTTGTACAGATGCCCGTCCGAAGAAGCAACGTACATGAATTCTGCTTGCGGCGGCGAAGTGAACATGAGTGAAGAGGGGTTGGTAATCGCGGGATTGACCCACCCGCCCGGTGAAACCGTAAACGTAACTGGACCGCAGACTGCCAACGGGTAGAGCACGTGAACCTTCGATACCCCGGTCGCAGTGGAGAAGAACACATCGTCGTTCAAGGCCGCGGTTTCAATGGGAATGGGGAAGCCACGGGGAGTGACGCCGAGAGCGGCGCTGCTCTGGGCGCAATTGTTGATATCCGTGCGCACGGCGTAGAGCACCCCGCCGTTGGTGGTGACGTAGATCACACGGCCGTCAAAGTTTTGCGTCGGTGCCTGGTCGATATCGTTCAGATTGAAGGACGCCGATAGATTTCCGGTATTGGTGTCGATTTGCCAAAGGCTGGGCTGGCCAATACCGCCGATGGAGCGGCTCGCGACCCAGGCCATGTTGTTGACGTAGTCTATGTATGGGGTGGCGTTCACGATGTCCATGTTTCCCGGATTGAATGTCCAAACTGTTGCGCCGGTGTCTCCGTTCAACCCGAAAACCCTATTGTTGGTTGTGCTGCCTGCACCAACATTTCGCGTGGCAACTATGACGAGGTCAAAAGCGTTGAGGTAACCCGCGCCGCTGAACGACTTCACCTGGACCGCTGGGGCCGCCAGGAAACCGCTGCCGGCGCCAGTGGTCAGCACGGCGGTTTGCCACAGTAAGGCGCCCGTGTCTGCGCGGAAGGCATAAACAGTGCCGTCGCCTGCAGCCACATAAGCGACCGCGCAGACATTCTTGCAGGTCGGGTTGGATGTGTCGCCCGCAGCGATCAGGGGAGGCCGTCCTTGGATCGCTCCACCAGTAACACCTGAGCTTCCACCCGGCTGATAATT
Source organism: Candidatus Acidiferrum sp. (assembly GCA_035544995.1). Taxonomy (GTDB): domain Bacteria; phylum Acidobacteriota; class Terriglobia; order Acidiferrales; family UBA7541; genus Acidiferrum. Next base: position 268,110 of record DASZZI010000062.1, on the reverse strand, counting down.
GCGCTGGCCGTTGGTCACGGACATGGCGTGAACGGTGTTGTCGTTTCCACCGGTGACAACAATATTTCCGGGATCCAAGGCAGGTGCTGCGAGAATCGTTGCGCCCGTTTTGTAACTCCAGTTCTTGTTCGCGCCCCCGCCGGTCACCGTGGTGTTCGTTTGTGTAGAGGTGTTGCCGAAAGAATAGTGAGGCGCAGCAGGAGAAGCCGCTCCTGCAATGGCCGTGGCATCGTGGGTGTAGGCTTTGTAGGCGTACTGCGTGCCCGGAAGAACAATGCTGTTGTCTCCGTTTTCATCGAAGGCGCTGACGGTCGCGAACGCGCCGGTGTTAGCGGCGATGAATTGTCCCGCAACAGGCTGCGCTCCGGTGTTGTAGACCGTTCCGTCCGCGGGAGCAAAGGTCGGCGCAACGTTTCCTGCCTGCTTGGCGAACAACACTCCGTCATAGTTGGCGTTTGTCGAACCAATCGGAAACGTCCAGTTCAGCGTGATTTCTGAAATTCCCAGCGTCGGGGCGCTCAAAGTTACATCGCGTAGATAGTGCAGGTTGAGCGTCGGCTGGTTCGCGGACGTGGCATTTTCTCGAGACCCGTAGAGCGGCGACAGAGCATTCGGCGCCTCGGCGCCGACCACCGTCGTTGGTTCCGGCTCGGTATAGCGGCGAGCCAGGAAATTGTCGAAGTCGTAGTTCACCGGATCGCCGTCGTAGACAAAGAGTCCGACGGAACCGGCAGTCGTAACGTTGTTATTGCCAATGATGGACGGCGCCTGAAGTACGCCATTAACGAACGTCCGCAGCGTTGCGGGCCTTCCGAAAAATGCTCCACCAACCGTATAGAACGTGCCGTCGACCCAAGGGTAGAGGGGCTGCTGGAGGCTATTGAAGGCACCGGCGTTCCAATAGGCGAGTTGCGACACTCTCTGGTTTGGAACTCCCGCGATAGTGATGAACTGCAGACAGGAACGGTAGGCAGTCAGATTGGCGGCGACGTTCCCGCCAACGCGTCCAATGGGACACCCAGTGCTTTCCCGGGTGTTGGCGGAAGTCATGCGAACGTCCGCCTGAACCCAAACGTCCCGTTCCGTGGTGACGGAGCTAACTTTAATGATATTCCTGACGGCGGCGGTCGCATTGGATTCGCGAAGGATTCGGTTTGTTCCGACATCGGCGACGACTCTCCAAGGGCCGCCACCTTGTACGGTCCAGCCCGCAGGCGGCTGATTCAGCGTGTCCGAATCAAAGTTGTCGTAGGCCAGATAGACATTGTTCAAGTTTGCCGGTGGAGCCGGCACGTTTGCGTTGCCGTAGATCATTGAATAGCTCGCGTCTGTGCCATTGGCAGCAATATCGGCCTGCAACTTGAACCAGATAGTCGTGTTGACCGTATTGCAGTTGATCACCTGCCGGTCGAGCTGCGTCCACGTGTTGGCCGCAAAGCGTGCGATGCGCAAATCGTTGCAATCGGCGCGCATCTTTCCGGCAGTGACAAGAGCTGCGGTGTTGAAACCAGTGATCTGCGCGCTGTAGCCGTTGTATCCGTTGAAAGGTGCGTTGGCGCCAACGGTCACTGTGATCGCCCGAGTGAAGGACCACGTGGCTCCGTCTTCCAACTGGTCTTTCACCAGCAAGCCATAGTTCGGGATCGTTCCATTGATCCACTCCTGGGGAATATTCGCGGAAGTCGAATCGCTCAAGACGTTGAACGAAATAGCTGTCCCCGCTGTCGTTCCCGAAGGCTGCGTGTCCGTCGCCGCGGGATCGAAATCGCCTCCCGGCGTGGCCCATGCCAGCACTCCATCCCGCGTATTCCAGGTGACACCGGCTTCCGTCCAGTCGGTCGTTCCGGTAATGCGATGCGCTTCCTGGTTGCGGCTGGTGAAGAGCGGCGTGGTCGGAACGAGATTCAGCGTCGAAGTTTTTACCGCGGTATTGGAATTCAGGCCCGTCGTGCTGAGATCGAATCGCACCAGGGAGCGCTGGTTTGCATTTTGCGCGGTATGCGTGGAAACCGTTGTCGCAGCGCCGTTATTGGTCGCGGGAGCAGCTTGATTGACCGTGGCGTCTCGAGTTGATGTCACCGCGGTTTGTTCGTCCGAGAGAAGCGGTGTCGCCGGACAGACAAGCAGCCACGCGAGAAACCACCGGAGCATTATCCCGGGATAATTACGCAAAGACTTGGAAGCCGCGTTCATCGTTCTGCTTCTTCCTCCGCTTTGGCTGCGGGCGGGGGCTGGCGGGGGACGAGCGTGAATTCCGATTCAAGCGCGAGGCGGTCATCCAGGAGAACGCGCACACGCCACGTCCCGCTAAGATTTCTCTGCGTGATATACGTTCCACCGACAGGCAGCACCGTCAGAACCGAGGAATCGCCCCGGCTCTTCACGAGCAGGGTGGGAATCCCTTCCGGATGAACTTTGTTGGCTTCAGCGATCAGGTGAGGCGCCGGTGGGACGGGTGAGACTTCGTTCTTGAACGCCGGGGCCATAGCCGCAACCGGCGAAGCACCGCCAATCGAAAACCGCGTCTTCTTTGAGGAATAAATGCTGCCACCCGGCAAAAGAAATTCCACCGTCTGCACATGCTGACCGCTCACGCCGGGCCACACGACAAATACGAACAGATCGCGAAGGTCGGCGATGGCAAATGTATCTTGCGTGGTCCGGCAGGAAGTATCCGGCGTCTCGCAATAGAAAATCTCCGGCCCGCGGGGCCGAGGTTGAGGACGTCGCGGGCGTAGCGGCGCGTCGGAGGTAGAATCGCCCCTTTCCTCGTTGGACTTGACCAGCCGGTTCGAAGATTGGGCAGCCGCCTCCTGGGAAACGCACAAGAGCAGGCCGAGAGAAGCGAAAATTAGAACAGCGAGACGAATCCGTCCCATATCTGCCTCCGCAGACGAGTGATAGCTCTGCTCATGATCCGAACTGGAACACACCAAAAAAGCAAGTTCGGAAATGAACCATTGCAGGTTCTTAACGTAGGATGATGTTTCGGATAGGAACGGTCAATGGACTTATAGTCCTATTTGCCTAATTCTACAGTACTGAATTGAAACAGCTTACAGGGCGATTGGCTACTTCCGGACGCTCCTCCGGGACGCTAGGATCGCCGCGGTGCCGCGTTGCACACGCCGCCCTGTCCAGGCAGCTTGCCGCACGCCAACGCCAACGTTTCGTAAATCGGCTCCGAGGTAACGCTCGGCTTGGCATAGGGCTTCTTAGCGCCGGGAGTAGCCGGCGTTGAGGATGATGTTTTGTGGTCTTCGGCCATGCGTTCTCCCGTTAATTCAATCCTGGCATAAAAGAACTGCTTTCGCGCATCACGGTTGCCTGTATCACACCGGGTGCCTGCTGCGCATGCATCGCACTAACCGGGTCCGCAACTCCTGCGAGCTTCGCTTTTTGTTCGGCAAGCTGGCAGGCGCGTTCGTACGCTCCGAGCATGTCGCCGCCTTCCATCCAAGCCAGTCCCGGGCAGCGCTCGCAATACGCACGAATTTCGCAGCGCGAGCAGACTGGAAGTTGGCTCTCGCGTACGGCGCGCAGTTGCTCCAGTTGCGGCGCGTGGTACCAGATAGCAGCAAAGCGCTCGCGCCGCAAATTTCCGGCGGCCTGCGGCAACTGTACGCAGGGAAAAACATCGCCGTAGGGGGAGATATAGCAACTGTTGTGGCCCGCACTGCACGGCAGATCGTCGTAGGCGGAGCTGTCCAGCCCGCTCGTCACGGCGCTGCCCAATGACCCTGGCAATGCTTCGGCGGTGCTCGCGGTCTGCGAGGTTGGTTGAGAATGGCAGGCATGCAGCGCCGGGTCCTGCAGGACGGGCAGGAGTTCCGCCATGGAGGCGCGATGTGCGAGCGGGCCGCCGGTGCCGTCCATCATCGGCGTGATCGTGAGATCGAGGACGTACGGCACGCCCAATTTTTCCGCCAGGGCCATAACCCCGCGGTAGGCGAGCAGATTCTCCCGCATCAGCGGGCAAGCCAATTTTACCTGCAGTCCCTGCTCGAGCAGCAGGGGAATCGCCGCGAGCGTGCGCTCCAGTGAGCCTCTCACTTTGGTGATGGCGTCGTGCACGGTGGGTTCTTCGCTGTAGACGCTGATCTGCACGCGGCGCACGCCCAGCTCGCGCAGCCGCGCCGCGCGTTCCGCCGTGATCAACAGCGCGTTGGACTTGAGGCTTACGTCGAAGTGCAGACGGCGCGCTGCCGCCAGAATTTCAAAAAGATCGGGGCGGAGGAAAATCTCGCCGCCGCTGAATGTTAAAAAGAGTGTGCCCGCCTTCGCGATCTCTTCGAGCACCGCGAGGCATTCGGCGGTGGTGAGCTCGCCGTGATTCTCGTGGTCCAGGTAACAGTGGATGCAGCGCTCATTGCAGCGGTAGGTCAAGTCGAAGTGCACGCTCAGCGGACTGTGCTTGCGCACCGTGCGCGCGATGAGGCGATCCATCATGGGGGTTGCGCTGATTTGCGCTGTGATGCTCAACGCGGCACTCCGTCCGTTGCCGCAGCGGCCGGCACGAGAAGTTTGCTCGAAATGAGCTGTTGCAATAACGCTTCGGTATCTGCCAGGGCTGCGCTAGGCGTCACTTCATATTCCGCGGCCAGCAATTCGGCTAGCTCCGCGGACGTTCGCCGCCCGTCGATATTCTTCCAGAGGAAACTGCCGGTGTCGTTGAGCTCGTGCATCACGTTTTCCGTCGGAGAGATGATCACCGTTTCGTCATCGATCTCCCGCCACGCAAGCGCGGAATTTTTCTGCCACGGCCCAATGGGTGTGCTCATGAGGGGAGAGCCTCCCAGAAAGTCTTGTCTCTTCGAAATGCCAGATTGTAGCCGGAAATCTCTTTCACCGCCTGGCCGAGAATTTCGAGGAGCCGCTGGTTGGCCGCAAGCTCCTCGGAAAAAAACAAGACGTTAGGCAAAATCCCGCGCAGTGTCTCCACCGCACGAAGCGGTTTGATGTGATTCTCCGGCGCGTGCGCCAGCCGGAAGATTCCCGCCACCGGGGCGCTGCTGTTCGAGCCTGTGGCGCGGAATTCGCCCCAGAAGGGCGTCCCGTACGCGCGCCATTCGCCGTTCTCCCGCCGTAGCAGCGAAATTTCATCCGTCAATACGCTGCCGGCCGGTGAGAACGACGCTATCGTGCTCTTGCCTGCACCCGAGCTGCCGGTAAATATGTACGCCCGGCCCTTCCGGACGACCGTAGCTCCGTGAAGAAGAAAACCTGCGTGCCGCAGAAGCACCCAGCTCAGCAGGATGCGCAGCAGAGAATCGAGCGCGTAGGCGTTTTTCGCTCCGATGAATTGCGATTCCGCGGAGAAGGCGCGGAGCGCGGCGTGTTGCGCTTCGAAATCATAGACAAACTCCGGATTCCCGCCGTTCTCCGCGAAAGACTCTTTCAGATAGATGGAGAAGGGTGGTGCTTCGTTGCCCGCAAACGCGCGATACCGTTCTCGTGCCTGGGATAAAACCCGCGCATCGGAAACGTGGAGGCGCAAGGGTATGCAGCCGATCGACAATTCGAATTGCTGCTCCAAACCCCGCCCAAGCGTAGTCTGCGATGCGCTCAAAGAACTCCTTAATCTTTGCGGGCGGATGCGCGGGTGCGGGGGAGAAGCGCGCGCCCAATCCGCGGACTCACACTGAGTATTTATACTAGTTTTGCGCGAAGACCTATTGCTAAGTCAAGCGAATGTTGCTCGAATGAGCGAAAACGAAAACTCGCGTCCACCTGCTTCCCCTCTGGAGCTGAAATTTTTCTTGCGCCCAGGTGCGCTCCGGTTGCCTCGCCATCTTCTGTTACTCTACAAAGACGCCAGCGTGCGCCGGGCCACGCCTTCGCCACGCGGAACCCCATGGGAAGGAATGCTCGATCGTGAGTTCATCCATAATTTCCGCGCAAAGCAGCAAGCGCGCCTTCAATTTCAACGCCGGTCCCGCGGAGCTGCCGCTCCCTGTCCTTGAGCGAATCCGCGAAGAGCTGCTGGATTGGCGCGGCACCGGCATGTCCGTCATGGAGATGAGCCACCGCTCGCCGGAATTTGAAGGCATTGCCGCGCGCGCCGAAGCGGGTCTCCGCAAACTGCTCGCCATCCCGGAGGATTACGCGGTCATCTTCATGCAAGGTGGCGGCAGCTTGCAATTCACCATGCTTCCGATGAACCTCTGCCTGCCGGGCAAGCCGGTGGACTTGCTTCACACCGGCATGTGGACAGGCAAAGCCCTCGCCGAGCTGAAAAAAGGCATCCCGCACCGCGTTGCCGCTTCGACCGAAGCGCTAAAATTCACTCGCCTTCCGCGCAACGAAGAAATCTCACTCTCGCCCGATGCTTCTTACGTTTACATGTGCACGAACAACACCATCGAGGGCACCCAGTGGCACGCCCTGCCCGACACCCGCTCTGCGCCTCTCGTCGCCGACATGTCGTCGGATATTGCGTCGCGCTCGATGGACGTGAAAAAGTTCGGCCTGATCTTCGCCGGCGCGCAGAAAAACCTCGGCCCCTCCGGCGCGACCGTCGTCATCATGCGCAAAGACCTCGCGGAACGTGCCGACAAAAATTTGCCGACGATTCTCCAGTACCGCACGCACATCAAAGAACGCTCGCTCTTCCATACTCCGCCGACCTTCGCGATTTACATCATTGGTCTGGTGATGGAGTGGAGCGATGCCGAAGGCGGCATCGCCGCCATCGAAAAGCGCAACGAAGCGAAGGCTAAACTTCTCTACGATGCCATCGACTCGAGCGGCGGCTACTACACCTGCCCGGTCGAAAAATCCTCGCGCTCGAAAATGAACGTCGTCTTCCGCGTGTCCGGCGTCGTCGCCCGCTCTGCGGCTGCCCAGGGCGTCGACCGCTTCGCGGTCGCCCAGGGCAACGAAGCCCTCGAAAAGAAATTTGTCGAGGAAGCCGCCGCCGCGGGAATTGTCGGCATTGTGGGCCACCGTTCCGTCGGCGGCATGCGCGTCTCGCTCTACAACGCCGTCACTCTCGAAGCCGTCGAAGCCCTCGTCAGCTTCCTGCGCGAATTCCACCGCACCCGCGGCTAGGACTGCCCAATCGGCAACGTTTCGGCCGTCAGCCCCTAATGAATGGGCAGTGGCGGGCCAGTTTCCGTGAAGCCGGCTTCTCGGGAGTAATCCGGCCTGCCAGGGAGCGGTTTACTGGTGGTAAGGGGATTTCCCAACAGCTTTCCAACTTGCCGCCGTGCAAATCGGGTCTCAGGATAACTTCCGGTTTGCCGACCACTCGTCCAGAATCGGCGGATCCGCTGCACACCAATGTTCCTGCGTTTTGTGGAAATCAGATGTTTCTCGCAGCCACAGCTCTAGCTCAACACTGGATGTCCGGGACGCCGGCGCTCTCCCTTTGGAGAGTGCCCCCTCTTTGCTTTTCCTTGGCTCAATGTTGTGGCTCCGGACACGCTTGCAGCGCAGGCCCAGCCCGGCGTTGCCTTGTCAATAACTCTGTTCAACACTGCTTGCTTTAGTTTTCAAATGCTCATAATGTCGGTACTGTTTCGGCGCCAATTGAGGCCAGATTCCATGCAATGTCCATCTTGCCGGGCTGACATTCCCGCCGGCTCCATCCGCTGCCCCCGGTGCAGCACGCTGCTGGAACATGGTGAACTCACGGCTGAGACGGGGACGCCGGGGAGCTGGTCGGTCCGAACGCCTGCGGGGAGTGGTGGGGCACTCTTTGTCCCTGATGTTCAATTTTCCCCGGGCGCCCTGGTTGCCGGACGTTATGAAATTCTGCAGCTCCTCGGTCAAGGCGGCATGGGCGCCGTCTATGAAGCGAAGGACCGAGAGCTGGACCGCTTGATTTGCCTGAAAGTTATCCGTTCCGCGCTGGCCTCGAACCCGGAGGTGCTGCAGCGTTTCAAGCAAGAACTGATCCTGGCGCGAAAGGTGACGCACAAGAACGTCGTCCGTACCTACGACCTCGGCGAGTTCGAAGGGACCCGATTCATCACCATGGAGTTCATCGAGGGACGCGATCTCAAGTCGATCGTCCAGGAAAAGGGAAAGCTTTCGTCGGAGGAAGCTGCTGCGATTATCCGGCAAGTGTGCCGCGGGCTCGCCGCTGCGCATAACGAGGGCGTTGTCCACCGCGACCTGAAGCCGCAAAACATCATGGTAGAGGCCAATGGTCGCGCCTCCATCATGGACTTCGGCATTGCCCGTTCCGTCGAGCAGAGTGGTTTGACGGTCAGCGGCGCGATGATCGGCACTCCCGACTACATGTCTCCGGAACAGGCCATGGCCGGGGGCGCGGATGCACGTTCCGACATCTTCGCGCTGGGTATCATCCTCTATGAAGCCCTCACCGGAAACCTGCCGTACCAGGCGGACACGGCGCTCGGCAAGATCATGAAGCGGACGAAGGAACGTCCGGCCCCACCTGTAAAAGTGGATGAGTCCATACCCCGACAATTGAGTGACATCTGCCTGAAGTGCCTCGAGATTCAGCCGAAAGACCGCTTTCAGAAGGCCGAGGAAATCCTCCGGGCGCTCGATGCGGGCGGGCTACGTTCCCGAGCCGGCACGACCACGGTCATCGCACTGCCCGGCTTGGGGACGAGACCGCTCACCTGGAAACATTTTGCCGTTGCGGGCGTCGCTCTGCTGACCCTTGTCGCCGCGCTAGTGTTCATTCAAAGGAAGTACTTCTCGCCCGCCCCGGCTGTGCATGCGCCCCTCACGGTGCTTCTGGCTGATTTCGACAACAAAACCAACGACCCCGTTTTCGAAGGTACGCTCGAGCCCGTATTGAGCATCGCCCTCGAGGGCGCACCTTTTATCTCCTCCTACAATCGCGGGCAGGCCCACAAGGTGGGAGCGAAGCTGCAAGACGGCGCCACCCGCTTGGACGAATCTCTGGCGCGCCTGGTGGCGGTTCGCGAGGGCGTGAGTGTGGTCGTTGCCGGCGACGTCTCTCAGGAAGGCGGAGGCTATCGCCTGGCCATTCGCGCAGTTGACGCCGCCACGGGAAAATCCATTGCGGCACAGACCATGTCCGCTTCCTCGAAGGACGAGGTCCTCCCCTCACTTAGCAAGCTGGCGACGCGCGTGCGCAGCGCCCTGGGCGACACGACGCCGGCATCGGCACAGCGTGCGGCCGCCGAAACCTTCACCGCGGCCTCGCTGGAGGCTGCCCACGCGTACGCGGAAGCCCAGGAGTTCCAATGGGAGGGAAAGTGGGACGATGCCCTCCGCAGCTATTCCCACGCTGTGCAGCTCGACCCCAACTTCGGCCGCGCCTATGCTGGCCTGGCCGTGATGCAAAACAACCTGGGACATCGCGAAGAGGCGGTGAAGTATTACCAGTTGGCGCTCGCGCAGATTGATCGCATGACACCGCGCGAGAAATACCGCACCCGCAGCGGCTATTACCTTGCGACACGCGATCAGGAAAAGGCGATTGAGGAACTCAGCCAGCTCGTGAAGCAATTTCCGGCGGACTCGGCCGGGATCGCGAACCTGGCGCTGGCTTACTTCTACAAGCGAGACATGCCGAGAGCGCTTGAAGAAGGGCGCCGGGCCGTCGAAATCAACCCGAAGAACGTGCTCCAGCGAGACAATCTTGCGCTGTACGCCATGTATGCTGGTGACTTCGACACGGCCGTTCGCGAGGAAGAGGCCGTGCTCCAACTCAACCCCAGTTTTGCAAAGGGGCTCTGTACCCTCGCCTTGGCACAGTTTGCGCAGGGCCACATCCCCCAGTCCACGGAAACCTATCAGCGGCTGCAAGGGCTCAGCGCCTGGGGGGCATCGCAGGCCGCTACAGGGCTGGCCGATATCGCTCTCTACGAGGGCCGCTTCTCAAATGCTGCGGAAATCCTGGAGAAAGCCGTCGCCGGGGATCTCGCGAACAAAGATGCCGAAGGGGCCGCCAACAAGCTCTCTACGCTGGCGGCCACGCTCGCCGCGATGGGCCGCAAGGGGCCCGCGGTCTCCGCGGCGGAGCGCGCACTGGCGCAGAGCCGCCCGGAGGGCGTTCTCTACGTGGCGTCCCTGGTTTACCTCGAGGGCGGCGCGGAGGCGAAGGCCCGCGCGCTGGCGGCCGAGCTAGGCAAACGAACGAAGCCCGATCCCCAGGCCTACGCAAAGCTCGTCGAGGGCGAGATTCTGCTCGCGCGCGGCAATGCCCCGGAGGCGATTCAAGCTTTCGAGCAGGCGCGAAAAATTGCAGACACCTGGCTGGGGCGTTCCGCCTTGGGGCGCGCCTACCTCGCGGCAGGTAAATTCACCGAGGCCTATACGGAGTTCGAGACCTGCCAGAAGCGCCGCGGAGAGTCCATATCCGTGTTTCTCGAGGACCTGCCCACGTATCACTACTATCCGCCGATCCTCTACTACTTTGGGCGCGCCCAGGAGGGACTGAAGAGCGTGGGCGCCGCGGACTCCTATAAATCGTTTCTGGCCATCAAAGAAAAAAGCGAGGCCGACCCACTGGTGGCCGATGCGCGCCGCCGCCTCGCATCCCAATAGGCCCTTGAAGTTTTCTGAATAGCCCCTGTTCTCAGAAGAGGACCGCCACGCCCGATTCAAGCGTGGGCAGATAGATCGCGCGGCACGTGTTGCTCGAATCCGTGGCCACCCACGGGTGCGTCAGGAAGGTGAACTGTACGTACGACTGACCCGGCGCGAGTGTGGCGAAGAGCTGCCGCGTTCCTCCGTAGTTGAGCCAGTACACGTTTTGCGTGATGCTGCTCGAGTTCAGGAATTGAATCGCCGCGGTGGTGGTGCCGTTGATCGAACGGAGCGAACTCTCCAGGCTGCACACGTAGGCCGGCAGCGTGGAAGAGGGGCCGGGGCCGAAGAGATCGGCGGTGGTGTCGCCGCTGCCGCCGACAGTCAGAATCGTGCCGGTCGGCAACAAGGTCGCGGTGAATTGAGCGCGTGGAATTTGCATATTCCTCGCCGGACTAAACAGGCCAGACGCGGCGTCATACACCTCGGCACTCGAGTAGGTCGCGTTGACGAGGTTGCCGCCTCCGGCTAGGAGAGCTTTGCCGTTGGGCAGCAGGATCGCGCTGTGACCCGCGCGGGCCGTGGCCAGGCTCCCGGTTACTGTGAAGGTACCCGGAGCAGGATCGTACAGCTCCGCGCTCGAGAGGACCACGGTGTTGCCGCCAACTACGATGAACCCGCCAGCGATCAACACTTTCCCGTTGGGGAGCAGCGTCGAGGTGGCGGAATCGTGGGCGGTGTTCATAGACCCGGTGGCCGTGAATGTGCCTGTCGACGGATCATAAATCTCCGCGCTCGAGTTTCCGAGGCCGCCCGCGATCAACACTTTCCCGCTCGGCAGGAGCGTCGCAGTGTGCCGCCCTCGCAGCGCAGTCATGTTCCCCGTCGGCGTGAAGGAGCCGCTGGCCGGATCGTAAAGCTCGGCCGAGCCCAACCCGCCGCCACTCGGGCCGATCCCGCCGCTGACGAGCACCTTCCCATTGGGCAGAAGCGTCGCCGTGTGCGTGTACCGCGCCGCGTTCAGGCTGCCGGTCGGCATGAAGCTGTCCGTAGACGGATTGTAGAGATCGGCGCCCGGCCACACATTCGAGGTAAAGTCCCGGCCGCCGGCAATGAGTACGTTGCCGGTCGGCAGGAGCGTAGCCGTATGGAATATCCGCTGATTGCTCATGGTCCCGGCACTGCTGCTGAAGCTGCCCGCCAGCAGGTTATAAAGTTCTGCGGAAGCAAAACTCGTGCTGACGTTGTCATCACCGCCGGCGAGCAGATCCAGGCCGCTCGGCAAAACGGTTGCCGTATGCCGGTTGCGCGAGACAACCGTGTGACCCGTGGCGCCAAAGACCGAGCGATTGAACGGCGGCTCCTGCGGGAAATACACTTCGGCGCTGGCTGTAATCGCCGAGGTATTGTTGTCAGTCCCGCCTGCGTCGAGAACGCTCCCATCCGGTAGCAGCACCACGGCGTCACCAAATCGCGAGGTGCCCCGGCTGCCGGTCTGCGTAAAAGTGCCGGAAACGAGGTTGTAGAGTTCTGAAGATTGTGCAAACCCCTGGACCAGCAGAACCAGACCGCTGGGCAGGAGAGGCGCGGCCTGGAACTGCCGGACAAAGGCCATATTCCCGGTCGCGCTGAACGAACCGCCGGCGGGGCTGTAGATCTCAGCGCTGTTCAGCGTGCCGCTGGTGTTCTGTCCTCCGGCCGCCAGTACGTTTCCGCTCGGAAGGAGCGTCGCGCTAAAGCCCCGCCGCGCGGTGCTCATGCTGCCGGTCGCAGTGAAGGTGTTTGTCGCCGGGTCGTACACTTCGGCGCTGTTCAGGTACGTATTGGGATCAGACTGCCCGCCGACAATCAGGACTTTGCCATTGGGCAGAAGCACGGCAGCGTGGTGGATTCGCGTCACAGTCATATTGCCGGCCGAGGCAAAAGATCCGGTTGCTGGGTCGTAGATTTCAGCCGATGTTGTGCCGGTGGGATAGGGCACGCTGCTCGGGCCGGGGTAGCCGCCTGTGATCAACACCCTGCCGTTGGGCAACAAGGTCGCCTTGGCATCCTGGCGCGCCACGGACATGCTCCCGGTGAGCGTGAAAGTTCCGCTAGACGGATCGTACAGTTCCGCGCTGGCGAGCACTCCGCTCGGACCACGCCCTCCTGTGATGAGCACCTTTCCGTTTGGCAGCAAGGTCGCCGTGTGGGCGGCGCGCGCGGTGTTCATGTTTCCCGTCGGCGAGAAGGTGCGAGTGAGCGGATTGTACAATTCGGCGGACGTTGTCCCGGAGGTGCTGGTGTTGGGATCACCCCCGGTGATCAGCACCAAGCCATTGGGCAGCAGGGTGCCCGTGTGGAAGCGCCGGGGCGTTGCCATGCTCCCCGAGTTGCAGTACCCCGCCACATTGAACTGGTCGTGTTGGGCACCTTGAAGATCATTAACGGGTGTGGTTGCGCCCGCGGCTGAGGCCTGCGCTTTGTATCCCCAGCCGCCGTTGCTCACGGTCGCGTTCGTGAACGTGGCGATTCCGGAGGCGTCCGTCATCGCCGTCAGGTTGCCCTGCCCAGTGGCGCCGGGGCAGGGGCTGGCGATCAGGGACAGCGTCACGGTGACGTTTGGCATCGGTGTGCCGCGGGAGTCCGTCACCCGCCACTGCGGCGGCGGCGTAACAGGTTGTCCCGCGGTCACGAGGACTTTGCTGTTGGGAATATTTGTTATCGTCACGCCGAGCGGCACGATGTTGAACGCGTTGGACGTGGCCCCAGTGAAATTCAGGATCGAGGCGACAAGGGTGTAGCCGTTCCCCGCGTTGCTCACGGTCAGATTCGTGAACGTGGCGATGCCGGCGAGGTTGGTCACCGCCGTCGAGCCGGAAAGTGTGGCGCCGCCGGGATTCGCGCCGAACCCGAGCGTGATGGTGAGGCCCGCGATGCCGCGCCCCACGCCATCGGCGGCGCGCACCTGCACAGCGGGGAAGATCGGGAGTGTCGCGACGCCATTGCTCGGCTGCACCAGGAAGCTAAGGCTGGCACCGACGGGAGCGATGTCAAATGCAGTTGAGGTCGCTCCGGTGAATCCGTTCGCCGAGGCCACCAAGGTATAACCGAAGCCGGGGTTGTTGACGGACAGGTTCGAGAATGTGGCGAGCCCGCCCGCACCGCTCACCGCACTCCCGCCGGAGAGCGTCGCCCCGCCCGGATTGTTCCCCAGCGTCAGCGTCACCGGCTGGCCTACGACCGGCCCCCCCGAGTTATGCACCTGCACCTGGACGGCAGGTAACATCATCTGGCCGACAAGCGTTGAGGTTGGCTGTACCGTGAAGCTCAGGCCCGCTCCCGGTGTGTTGGCCACCGTGATACTCAGCGGCTGCATCGCCGACATCGGGGGTGTGCTGGAGTCGGTCACTTGAACGGCAAAGACCGAGATGCCGGGAGTGGTCGGCTTCCCGCTGATCACGCCCGCGCTGTTCAGCGACAGCCCGGCCGGCAAGATGCCCGATGCCAAAGTCCAAGTGAGTGGTCCACTGCCGCCGGTCACCTGCAGCGTGGCGCTATAAGCCTGCCCGACGTTTCCGTCCGCCAGCGCCAGCGTGCTGACGTTCAGCGGAATCCCCGCGAAGGGGAAGAACAGCTCCGCGTTCGTAAACGCGGACACGCCATTATGGCCTCCCGCTATGAGAACATTCCCGCTGGGGAGCAATTCCCCGATCGCAGATGTGTGCGGGCTGAAGGTCCGGCCGGTGCGGGCGAAGCTGCCCGTCGCCGGATCGTAGATTTCGGATTGGCGGCCGGCGGTTCCGACGATCAAGACTTTGCCGTTGGGGAGCAGTTTGGCGGCGTGGTCGCCTCGCGGGAAGAACATGCTGCCTGTGGGAGTAAATGTCCCCGACGACGGAGCGTAGAGTTCTGCAGTAGCCTGTGGAGTAAACGTGGGTGTGGTCGAAGAGCCACCAGTAATCAGCACCTGACCGTTGGGCAGCAGCGTGGCAGTGTGGAGGGATCGCGACGCGGCCATGTTCCCTGTAGGAGTGAAGGTGCCCGTTGCAGGATCGTAGATTTCCGCGCTGGCGAAAACTTGAGAAGCTCCGTCTGTGCCGCCAATGATCAAGACCTTGCCGCTGGGAAGCAGCGTCGCGCTGTGTTGAGCACGCGCCACATTCATGCTCCCCGTCAGCGTAAACGCGCCGGATACCGGGTCGTACAATTCCGCCGTAGCGCCACCTCCGAAACCACCGGTGATCAGGACCTTCCCGCTCGGCAGGAGTGTGGCCGTGGGATAGGAACGGCCGTTCACCATGCTCCCGGTTGGGCTGAAGGTGCCCACGACCGGATCATAGAGTTCCGCGCTGGACAGCACTCCACTCCCCTGCTGGCCTCCGGCGACCAACACTAGGCCGCTCGGCAGCAGCGTCGAACTATGTGCAAGCCGTGCCCCGCTCATGTTTCCAGTCGCGCCAAACATGCCGCTCGCGGGGTCATAAACTTCCGCTATGTTTGTTCCTGTCGCAGCGGGCACCACCGCGCTCGCCCCGCCCGTAACGAGAACCTTCCCATTGGGCAGCAGCGTGGACCTCGCCAGCCAGCGCGGAACAGCCATGCTACCTGTGGAGCAGAAGCCGATCACGTTGAACGGGTTCGAGGTGACGGGCGCTGCGCCGCGAAAGGCCGAAGCGATCAGCGTCCAGCCGGCGCCGCCGCCCTGGATTCGTATGTTCGTAAACGTGGCCGTCCCGGTGAGGTCCGTTGTCGCCACAGCGGTCGGCTGGTTGGGGAAACTCGGGCACGCGTTCGTTCCAACAGTCATGGAAATGGGAACGTAAGGCACTGGGGCACCGTTCCCGTCCATGGCTTTCACCTTAATGGGAGGCAAGAACACTGGGAACGCGGTTCCCGTCCCAGGCTGCGACACGAACGACAGGATGGGCGTCGGCGGGACCACGTCGAAGGAATTCGAAACCCCGCCGGGGAAGTTTGGCGCAGAGGCCACCAGCGTATAGCCGGGGCCGACGTTGTTAATGCTCAAGCCCGGGAAGACCGCAATGCCGCTCGGGCCGGTCACAGCGGTTGCACCGGAAAGCGTCCCGCCCGCCGGATTCGTGCCGATGGCCAAGGTCACGGTGAGTCCGGTCACTGGCCCGCCACTCGTTTGGGCTAATACAGCCACGTTGGGAGCGATTACCAGACCGGCCTGCGCGGTGGTCGGTTGCACGACAAAGCTCAGGCTTGCCCCCGCGGCCGCAGTGCTCCAGATACGGATGCTGAAGCTCCTCGTATCTGTCTGGACCGGCGAGCCGGAGTCCGTGGCCGTGAGGGTGAAAGTGAAGAGGCCAGGCACCGTGGGCGTGCCGCTGATCACGGTATTCTTACTATTAGTGCTCAGCGTCAACCCGTTGGGCAGAACGCCTGAACTGAGGCTCACGGTGATGGGGTTAGTGCCGCCTGAGCCGTTAAAGCTGGCGTTGTAGGGCTGCGAAACGACCCCATCCGGCAATGAAACGGTGCTGAATTCCGACGAGCTGACGTAGAACTCCGCGCTGGCTATGATGTTGCCGGGGCCGTCGACGCCGCCAGTTACGAGTATCTGGCCATTAGACAAGGGCGCGGACGCGGCGAAGACTCGCGCATCCTTCATGCTGGCCGTGGGCCGGAAGGTGCCTTTGCCCCGGTCAAAAATATCCGCTAAGGGGTTGCGCACGCCGCCGCCGCCCCCGCCGGCCACGAGCGCGTCTCCGCCAGGCAGCGGCCCGGCCACTCCGCCGTAGTGCGAGGCGGTCGTACTTCCACTCTGTGCAAAGGCGCCCGAGGCGGGGTCGTAAAGGTCCGCAGTCAGGTTGACGTCTGAAGCGTTGCCACCATTACCGCTGATGCCGCTATCGATCAGCACCTTGCCGCTGCTCAAGAGCGTGGCCGTCGGGTAGTAGCGTTTCACAGTCATGCTTCCAGTGGCCGTGAAGCTGTCGTTCGCCGGGTTGTAGATTTCCGCGCTGGACGTGAAGCCATTGATGCCGGAACCGCCCGCAATCAGGACCGTCCCATTGTTCAGCAGGACGGCCCGGTGACCCGCGCGATTGCCGTCCACCATGGTTCCCGCCGACGGCGTGAATATCCCCGTGGACGGGTCATACAACTCCGCATTCGTCGGGAAAACGAGATTGGCGTTGCCACCGGCAATCAGCACCTTGCCGCTGGGCAAAAGCGTGGCGGTATGTTCGCCGCGATCCACATTCATATTGCCAGTCGGTGTAAATGCGCCCGTAGTCGGATCGTACAGCTCCGCGCTGGTCAGCGGCTTGAAGTTGGGACCGGGACCGTAGCCACCGGCGATCAGCACCTTCCCGTTCGGGAGCAACGTCGCGCTGTGGGAGTCTCTCGCCTGGTTCATGCTTCCGGTGGCGGTGAATGTGCCCGTCGACGGATCATAAAGTTCCGCAGAGGCGATCGCCGCGCCCGTTGAGTTGTTATCTCCACCCGTCATCAGAACCTTCCCATTGGGCAATGTGGTCATCGTATGGAACCAGCGGGAATCGGTCATGCTGCCCGTCGGGCAGAACCCGATGACGTTGAATGGGCTGGACGTGGCCGACGGAAGGCCTGGCGTCGACGCGACAATCGTGAAACCCAAGCCACCGGCGTGATCGAAGGTCAGGTTCGTGAATGCGGCGATTCCGTTTGCGCCTGTCACGGCTGCCGGGGCCATGCCACCCGCCGTGCCCAGCGGGCACGGGTTTGTGCCCAACGAGAGCGTCACGGTGGCGCCCGAAATCGGCGCGCCCGTGCCGTCTAGGGCAAGCATCTGCACAGCTGGGATTGTCTGCTGGCCAGCCGTCACGTTGCTGGGCTGAACGACAAACCCGAGCGTCGGCGTGGGGGAGAGGATGTTAAACGCATTCGACGTCGCGCCCGTGAAATTCGGTGCCGTCGCGAGGAATGCATAGCCCGTTCCGGCGGCGCTGACGCTCAAGTTGGGGAAGGCGGCGATGCCGGAGAGGTTGGTGACGCCGGTCGCTCCGGAAAGCGTGGCGGAGCCGGGGTTGGTCGCGAACTGCAGCGTCACGGTGACTCCCGCGAGTGGCGTACCGGTCATGTCCGCTGCGCGCACCTGCACCGCTGGCGAGATGGGCTGGCCCGCAGTACCGTTGCTTGGCTGCACCAGGAAGGCGAGCTTCGCGCCCACGGGCAAAACATTAAACGCACTCGACGTCGCCCCCGGGAAGCCGGGCGCCGAAGCGACCAGCGTGTAGCCTGTACCGAAATTGCTGACACTCAGCACACCGAACGTTGCGATTCCGCCGACGCCACTCACTGCAATCGCCCCAGAAAGCGACGCGCCGCTGGGGTTGTTGCCCAGCGCGAGGGCCACCGTTTGTCCCACGATGGGCCCGCTGCTGTTCTGGACGAGAACCTGGGCCGGCGGCACCATCACCTGGCCTGCCACTACCGTGGCCGGCTGGGTCTGGAAGCTCAGGCGCGCCGACGTATTGAGGATGCGGATGCTGAAGGGCCGGTAGGTGGTCTGCGCGGGAGTCCCGCTATCGGTCGCCTGCAGCGTGAAACCAAACGTTCCCGCGGTCGTGGGAGTGCCGCTAATGACTCCTGCGCTGCTCACTGTGAGCCCCGGCGGCAGCGTGCCGCCCGAACGGCTCCACGTAACTGCGCCGGTGCCGCCGGTCGTCTGCAGCGTCGCGCTGTACCCCTGCCCAACGTTGCCATCGGCCAGAGCCAGCGTGCTGATGTTCAGCGGCGGCGCCGCAAAAGCTAGGTAGAGTTCCGCGCTCGAGATGACAGTGCCAGTTGTGTCCAACCCACCAGCCAGCAGGGCGTTGCCTGTCGCCAACAGGACTGCCAAGTGTCGGCTGCGGGCAACGATCAGGCTCCCTGTCGGGCTGAAACTGCCGCTCACCGGGTCGAACAGTTCGGCCGTACCGGTGACATTCGCGTTCGGGTCGAAGCCCCCCGCGAACATGACCTTCCCATTGGGCAGCAACGTGGCGATGTGGCCCTGACGCCCCACCAGCATATTGCCGGCAGGGCTGAATAAGCCGGTGGCTGGGTCGTACAGTTCCACGCTGCTGACGGCATTCAAGGTGGAGTCGAAACCGTCGGCAATCAGCACCTTGCCGTTCGGCAGCAGAGTGCTAGTGTGTCCCACGCGCGCCCCACTCATGCTGCCTGTGGGACTAAACGTGCTCGTAGCCGGGTTGTAGATCTCGGCGGCTGCAGTGGGAGTGTTGTTGACATTAAAACCGCCGCTTACGAGGACAGTGCCATCCGGCAGCAAATTTGCGGTAGCAAGCCATCGCCCTGTAGCCAAGCTGCCAGTCGTGCTGAACGTGCCAGATGCAGGATCGAAGAGTTCAGCAGTCGCTGTCGCCGCGACACTCGTCGGCGTCAAAGCAAAACCGCCTGCAATTAACACCTTTCCGTTGGGGAGCAGCGTCGCGGTCGCGTCGGCGCGAGGCGTGGCCATGGATCCAGTCAGCGTGAATGTGCCGCTGGCCGAATCGTAGAGCTCCGCCGCAGCCGTGGCACCATTGCCATTGCGGCCACCAGCGACCAAGACCTTGCCGTTCGGCAGGAGCGTGGCCGTAGCCTGCTCCCGGGCAACGTTCATGCTGCCCGTGGGAAGGAAAGAGCCGGTCGGCGGGTCATAGAGCGTGGCGCTCGACAGAGTGGAAGTTGCATCGATACCACCCGCCAGCAGCGCCTGGCCGGAATTGAGCAGCGTGATTGTGCCGATCTCCCTGGGTGAAGCCATACTCCCGGTTGGGCAGAATCCGACGACCGTAAATGGATTGGAAGTGATGGGCGTTGCACCCGTCGTGGACGCCACCAGCGTGTAGCCTGCGCCGCCGGTGGAGACAGCCAGGTTCGGGAACGCAGCATTCCCGTTGGGGCCTGTCGCCACCGTTGTGGTGCCGCCGAGCGCGCCCGCGCACGGATTCGCTCCGAGCGCCATCGTGATGCTGACGCCCGGCAGCGCAGCTCCCGAGTTATCTTGCGCGAAGACCAGCACGGCGGGCATGATCGGCTTCCCGCCCGTCGAAAGGCCCGGTTGTGCCGTGAACGACAAATTGACACCTACCGGAGTGATGGCGAAGGAACTGGAAGTTGCTCCTGTGAAACCGCTGGCCGACGCCACCAGGGTGTAGCCCATCCCAACTTTGTTCAGGCTCAGGTTTGGGAAGGATGCGACGCCGGCGCCATTGGTGGTCGCGCTGGCGCCGCTCAGCGTGGCGCCGCTCGGGTTCGATTGGGGGGCGAGCGTTATGCTCACGCCGGGCAGCGCTGCTCCGTGGTTGTTCTTGGCCGCTACGGCGACTGCCGGCGACACCGCTTGACCAACAGGAGCCGTGCTGGGCTGCTGTACGAAGCTCAGTAAGGACGAATTCGCGGCCTGCACGACGATCGTGAAAGATGCGCTCGCCACTTGCGGCGGCGCGTTCGAATCCCGCACCGCGACCGTGAACGTCGAGGTTCCCGCCCGTGCAGGCGTGCCGCTGATGATGCCACTGCTGGAGAGCGTCAAGCCCGAAGGCAGAGTCCCGGATGGCAGACTCCAGGTCTGCGCGCCGAAGCCGCCGCTCGCCACAAGCGTCGTGCTGTACGCCTGGCCCGCTTGTGCGGCAGGCAGCGGACTCGGGCTCAGGAGCAGCGGATTCACGACAAGCAAGTTCAGCATCTGCGTTGCCGTGTCAATCGGTGTGGCGGAATCCTGCACCTGCGCGGTGAACGTGAACAGCCCCGCCGCCACCGGCGCGCCGGTAATCACGCCGCTGTTGGGCACCAACGTCAGCCCGGGCGGCAGTCCGCCGCCGGCGATCGTCCATGTGCGCGCGCCATATCCTCCGTTGGCCTGTAAGACAGCGAGATAATTCGCGCCCACGATCGCGTTCAGCAGAGCCGTGGTGGTCACTGAAATTGGCCCGCCTGCCGTCGGAGGCTGCGTCACGCCGTTGGCGGCATCCACCGTGTTCACGGCCTGCGAGATCACCACCGGCTTCACGGCCTTTGCCGGCTGGAAGCTCACCACGCCCGGAGCCGGCGGATTGGGATCGAGCACCCGGATAGTGATCTGGACGGTTTCCCCAGGCGCCAGCGGGACCGAGGGGGTGTTCATCGGCGGGACTTGTGAGGACTGCTGAGAGGAACTCGTCTTTTTCGCGCCCGAGGATGTGAACGTCGGGTTCGTGACGTTGGCCATCAGCACCGTCTTCGTGGTTTGCTTCAGCGTGCAGGCCTGTGCCACCGGAGTCGTATAGATGCCGTGAATCAGGAGCTGTGTGACGACCGTGTTCGGCGGCACTTGGCCCGACAGCAGATTCACGTTGAACGATCCTGCGGTGTTCCCGTCGTTCGTCACCGTCCAGGTGGTGTCCTGCATCGCCGCATTGGAAATGCTGGGATTCGAGATGCTGGGGTTGGCCAGATCCGGGTTCGAGATGCTGGGATTCAGGATGTCGACGTTGGAGATGCTGGGGTTCGCGATGTCCGGATTGGCCACCGTCACGTTGGAGATGCTGGGATTCGAAATGCTGGGATTGGAGATACTCGGATTCGAGATATTGGGATTCGAGATCGAGGGATTGCTGATGCTGGGGTTGAAGACTTCCGCATTGGAGATGCTCGGATTCGAAATCGAAGGATTCGAGATCGACGGGTTCGAGATGCTCGGATTCGTGATATCCGGATTCAACAGAACCGAGCTCTGGAGTCCGCCGGCAGAGGGCGGGATGGGCGTCCCTCCAATCGCGTTGATTTCCTGCACGGTCACGAGCACGGAAGCTTTCGGGTCCGGCGCGCTGATGAAGACGGTGCGCGAAACCGTGGAGAGAGGCGCGATCTCCACATCCAGTTGGGTCAGCGGGTCGGGCTGGCCGGCGACCGGGAATTGAAGCAAGGAAGCCTTCCCTCCGGCCGGCTGATTAGTAATGGTCAGGCGGTAATCCGCCACGGAATTACGCGCATTCTGCACGAAGACTACAAATCCGCGCTGGATTTGCACCACGCGGCCGTCCGGCAGAGTCGCATTCCCAAGAGGTTTCGAATTGCCCAGCGACCCGGCGAGCAATCCCTGCGTGATGCGGGCACTGTAGATATTCTGGTTCCTCATTCCCTCCTGGCCGGTCACGCAATTCGGCACCTGCTGCGTGGGGTCAAAGAGGCTGTTGCCCTGCACCGAAGGGGAAAAGGGAGGGGTGTAATGCGTCCAATCGCCGTCGAGGGGCGGCCGGACGTCGCGGTTATCCGTCCAGACAGCGTGAAACACAGGAGCAGGCGTGGCGGCGGCATTGTATTTCCAGGTCCCGTCCAGCCCGGGCACAAACGCAGGAGCAGGCGCTACATCAATATAGTCCCCAAAAAATGGGACAGTCCCCATGGCAAACATTGGCAGATTCGGCGGATTGAACTGCAGCTGCTCGATGAGAGTTGACCCTGGGCGGCTGCCAAATAGGTAGTCCGAGACCTGCACTGATGCAGAAAAAACCGGCATCTTTCCCGGGTTGGCCTGGGAAGCGCGGACGTCAATTGTGTGACGCCGCTGGATGGGGGAGTACCCCGCGGGCGCGGCGTCCGCGATGAAATTGTTGAAGACCTTCGCCGGTTGCGGGTTGGGAGGCGCCAGGTCTCCCACGGGCACTTCCGTCTTAGAATACTGGCCTCCCCCGAGCGGTGTGTATTGCGCGTCCGAGCTGTCCTCGCGCAATTCGTAGTAAACAAGAACCAGCTTTCCCCCCGCAAAAGTCAGCGAGGGCATAAGTTGGTGGCCCCGTGTAGCCGGGTTATCCACCGGGCTCAGCGCCGAGAAATCTAAATTCTTGTCTTCGCTTGCTGTGGCCAGCATGATTCGAGCGTCGCCGCCCGGCCCGATCCCGCGCTCCGACCAAGCGAGATAAATCCTTCCTGTGCCGTCCAGAGCAAGAGTGGGATAGGCATTGAAGCGGAAGGAAACGTTCGAGGTTCCTTGGTCAAACGGCCCGCCCCCCACCACGGTTGTTGCCCCATTGACGGGAGGCGGCTGGCCAGCGAGCATTTCGCGGGCAATTCTTGCCGTGCCAAAACTCTCTCACTCGTCCTTAGAACGAACCACCAGGATGGCGTCGCTTTGGGCCTGACTGTTTTTGTCGTTGGGAACCGCGGGGCTGGCGAACCGCCGCCACGCCACATACACTGTTCCGTCCTCCGGACTGATGGCGATTACCGCGCCCTGGTTGATGCGGTCGGATGACCGGCTGATCTGGACGGGCTTGCTCCAGGTAACGCCGCAATCTCTGGAATGCGAGAACATGAGTTGGCCGCGCTGGCTGGTTCCGCTGCCCGACAAGACCGAATAGGCCAGGTAAACATTGCCCGCTCGAAAGGACTGGACCTTAATTGAGCCGTCGGGCTGCCGGCTGGGGATGCCGCACATTTTCGCGTCATCCCTGGGGATGTCCGCGGCGATCCACGGCTTGTCCAGGAACGCGCTGCCGTCTGACTTGGCCACCACGCTCGTGCCCACGTAGCCGATGGGATCGCCGTTTTCCTGATTGTTGTTGTCAATGTAACGCGCCACGAACGCGACGCTCGCACCCTGCGCGGCGCGGTTGAACGCGATGCCGCTGTAATAGAACAAGCCGTTGGTCCCCGCGCGGACCGTGGGATCGGCGGCCGCATCAAATCTTTTCAGCGGCGAAGCCAATCCGTCCGGTGAGTTATCTTGCGGATAGCCGGGGAGCAGTAAGCTGAACCAAGTCTGTCCACTATCAATGGTCTTGAACGCTCCAAGCCAGGCGTCCCCCGTGACCTTTCCGCCGGGAAGACCGGGAAGGTCCACCGTCCGGTAATCGTTAGCACCCGCCAGCAGGTGCAGCGGGTTGCGCGTCGAGACTGCTACGGACGGCTCGTTCTGTCGTTGGAGAAATGGATCTCCACCCGGCCACTGTGTTCCGGAGACCATGTTGACGTTGCGAGCGGGGATCTGAGCGTTCACCGGCACGCAGAAAAGGCATACGCCGACACACGCTCCAAGAAGGGCTCCTAGAGGAGCCCGGCTCACCCGATACGCATTGTGCTTCTGTGAGAAGTGCCAAAAGTCCACGAGAAACAGGCCTCTTAGACCACACTAACTGTGCGCAACGCTGCCCGATCTTGGCACGGGGACTAAAGCGAAGTTGTGCGTTATTCTCGCGACACCGATCCCTCTTGTCAAGATGAAAGACTCAGCAAAAACGAGTTCTAGAAGTACTGCTTCCACCAGTCCGGAGTACCGCACCCTTTGTCAGTTCGCTCGTGACCGCCAAAGAGGGTACGCTCGATCCAGGCTGTTTTTCGAATATGCCGCGCTGTTTCATTCTCTCTTCCCCTTTTTCTTACGAGGGCGACCTCCGCCGGAATCCTTGGCCCATTTGCGGAAGGTCTCGGTGTCGTCTTTCTTGGCGCCGCCTTTGCCGCCCTTGCTGCCGATCTTTCGTAAGAAGGCCAATACTTCATCTGGGGTCTTGGCGTTGGCGACGTAAAAGTAACCTAATAGCCGTCGAAGAACTTCAGCTCTCCCAGGCGAGTATTGACCTTGTCAGGCGTGGTGAGGTCCGCCGGGATGTCGGTGGTCATTTTCATTTTCGGCGCCGTCTGCGACAGTCCAGGCGTGCAAGTAAGTGCCCGAAGGAACACTACAACCAACAACTGAACAATTTTTGAGAATCTTTTCACAACCTCCGTAGTCAGAGTGCAAGGGGCACAAGACCGCGGAAGACGATCGGCTCCTGCCCTCAGCCTGGCCAACTGTGTACTCGATCACGAGGAGGTTCACGATTGGCAAATGTGAGAGGTCAGGATGCAGACGTTTCAGCGCCTTTCTGGCTTGCATGATTGCGCCCCGGGAACGCGCATTCATGAGAGTGGCTGTTGAGGTAGTCGGGATGGCCGAGAGCCCGAGTCCGCATATTCGGCCATCCGAAAAATCTGGTCCAGTTGGCGATTATGCCTGGATCACGGCGCACTCGGAAGTAATCCACTTGATGTCTGTACAACGCGAACTACCAGGTTACAGTTCACAACAGGGCTCCCCCACCACGTAAACCGGACAACTCTCGATAAACGCGATTCCCGCAGCATGAACAAGTCTTAGCCCCACCCGTGTTCACGCTTCAAAGTGGCCCAATAGCAAACGGGCAGAAGCGCCCTATCGCCTCTGCCCGATTTTCTAAATTGCGTTGTCGGTTTCGCTTACACCAAGTCGAAGAGGAGCACCTCGGCGTCTTGCACTCCGGTCAGCTCGACGGCCTTCTCGGCGGAGATGGCCGCCCCATCGCCCTCTTGGAGTTCTGTCCCATTCAGCTTCACCCTGCCCCGCGCCACTTGCACGTAGGCATGCCGGTCCGGCTTCAATTCATGCCGCACCGATTCTCCCGCGCCAAGAACCGTCGCATAGAGCTCGTTGTCCTGACGAATCGTGACCGAGCCGTCGCGCCCATCCGGAGACGCCACCAGGCGCAGTTTCCCGCGCTTTTCACCAGCGGCAAAATTTTTCTGGCCGTAGACCGGCTTCAGCCCCTTCTTCTCCGGGAGCATCCAGATCTGCAGCAAGTGTGCGGGCTCGGTCTTCGACGCATTGAATTCACTGTGCGTCACACCTGTTCCCGCGCTCATGTACTGCACGTCGCCGGGACGAATCACCGACCCGTTCCCCATGCTGTCGCGGTGCGCGAGTCCGCCCTCCAGGACATACGTGATGATCTCCATGTCCCGGTGCGGATGCTCCGGAAAACCGGCCCCCGCCGCGACGCGGTCGTCATTCAGAACCCGTAGGGTGCGGAATTGCATGTGCTTCGGGTCGTAGTAATCGGCGAACGAAAACGTGAAGTAGGTATCGAGCCACCCGTGGTTGCTGTGCCCGCGTTCCTGGCTCTTGCGGATGTTGATCATGGCCGCCTCCTTGGTCAAACGATCGCATAATACATGTTATAACGACTATTGTCAAGAGGTATATTTCCGCGCCCGCTCCTTATTCCGATGTTTCCCTCCTTCCGGCTTCCCCTCCACCGCAATCAACGGGCTGAATTCCTTGCCACGTACCTCCCTTTTACCCTCATTTCCGGCAGCGCCCCCTTTGGTGTACAGTGGTGTTGTTCTGCGGCGCCCGCCGCCGCTTTCGCCGAGGTTTTCGCTATGGATTCCGCACCGTCCCCGACGCAAGCCAAGAAACCCGCGGGCTCCCCCGCGCCCCGCGAAACGCTCACCATTACCGACAATCGCACCGGCAAATCTTACGAGGTTCCCATCACTCACGGCACCATCCGCGCCATGGACCTGCGTCAGATTAAGGTCGACCCCGACGAATTCGGCATGATGAGTTACGACCCGGCCTATAACAACACCGCCTCCTGCATCAGCCGGGTAACTTTCATTGACGGCGACGCGGGCATCCTGCGCTATCGCGGCTACCCGATCGAAGACCTCGCGGAAAAGAGCACGTATTTGGAGACCGCCTACCTGCTGCTCAACGGCGAGTTACCTACCGCCACGCAGCTCAAGGACTGGACGTACAACGTCACTCACCACACTTTCATCCACGAGAGCATCAAGAAATTTCTCGACGGCTTTCACTACGACGCCCACCCCATGGGCATGATGATCTCCACGATCGCCGCGCTCTCGACTTTCTATCACGACGCCAAGGAAATCTTTAGCGCTGAGTCTCGCAAGAAGCAGACCTATCGCCTGGTCGGGAAGATGCCCACGATTGCGGCCTTTTCCTACCGCCATTCTCTCGGCATGCCGTTTGTCTATCCGGACAATGAGCTCAGCTATCCCGGCAATTTTCTGAACATGCTTTTCCGCACGACCGAATACCGCTACCGGCCTAACCCTACGCTCGAGCACGCTCTGGACGTTCTCTTCATCCTCCACGCGGACCACGAACAGAACTGCTCCACCAACACCATTCGCGGTGTCGGCAGCTCACACGTGGACCCTTACTCCGCAACCGCCGCAGCCATCGCCGCGCTTTATGGCCCGCTCCATGGCGGCGCCAATGAAGAAGTCCTTCGCATGCTCATGGAGATCGGTTCGGTCCAGAAAGTCCCGGACTTCATCAAGAAGGTGAAGGCCGGCGAAACTAAACTCATGGGCTTCGGCCATCGCGTTTACAAGCATTACGATCCTCGCGCGCGCATCATCAAGCGCGTCGCTTACGAAGTTTTCGATCTCATGGGCAAAAATCCGCTGCTCGAAATTGCCCTTGAGTGCGAGCGCATCGCTCTCGAGGACGACTACTTCGTCAAGCGCAAGCTCTACCCCAACGTGGATTTCTACACCGGCCTCATCTATCAGTCCATGGGCTTCCCCATGACCATGTTCCCGGTACTCTTCGCCATTCCTCGCACGTCCGGATGGATTTCTCAGTGGGAAGAACTTCTGCTCGATGCCGAACAAAAAATTGCGCGCCCGCGCCAGATTTATCTCGGCCACGACACGCGCCACTACGTTCCCATCGACCAGCGGAGCTGACCAGCTCTTGGCGCAATTTTGGTTGCGGTATAACTTTTGAATACTCCGGCGCGGGAAGTCTCTCGACTTTCCCCTCTCACCGCGTATAGTTGAAACAGTGAGGTTGTATGTCGAATGTGTCGAACCCATCCGTGAATCCAGTGGCACGCCGTCGCAGCCAGCGCGTGTTGATGCAGGTAGCCGTTCGGATTCGTGGCAACAATGCTCAGGGGACGGACTTCGAGGAAGAAACCGAAACGCTCGCCATTAACGCCCACGGCGCTCTCATTTTGCTGCAAGCCCGGGTCACCAGCGGCAGCAAAGTCTTTATGCACCACAAGCGGACGCAGGAAGAACAGGAATGCCACGTGGTTTTCCTAGGTCCGGTGCGCTCGGGCAAAGCCGAAATCGGTTTGGAATTTTCCTCGCCTCGCCCAGCCTTCTGGCGCGTAACTTTCCCGCCGGAAGACTGGACCCCGAAGCATCCCGAAGCGCGCACGGTCTCCAGCGGCCGCGCGGATAAGTAGAGTCTCCTCCCCGGTTCTCGCCGCTTCTTCCCTCTCCGCGAACTCGCCGCCCCTGGTGTCTCGTCGCACGAGCACGGCGCTGAGGTATGCAATTTCTCTCTATCTGGTGTTTCTTATCTTCTCCGCCCTCTCTGTGTTCTCCGCGAGCCCCGCGTTAGGTTCTTTTAATCCTCGGCTGATTCAGTAAAGATGGAAGTAACCTTTGTGCAGGCCGAGCTGCACGCGAATGCCGAAGAGCATGGCGAGTTTTTCTTCGGTGAGCACTTCCTGTTTTGGGCCCTCAGCAAGAATGCGCCCTTCTCGCAGCAGCACTACGCGTTCGATCTCCGGAATAATTTCGGAAACATGATGCGTCACGAGAAGTATTCCCAGCCCCGATTGCGCCAGCTCTCTCATCGTCTCGCGAAGCTTTACCTGCGCCCCGATATCCAGGGCGTTGCCCGGCTCATCGAAGAGGAGCGTCTGCGGCTCGTGCGCCAGCGCGCGTGCAATCAATGTGCGTTTCGCTTCTCCCGAGGACATGTGCGCAACCGGCCTGTCCGCCAAATGCGAGATGCCCAGCCGGGCAAGCGCCCCGCTGGCCCGCTCCAGCAATTCCGCGGAAGGATGATGGTGCGGAAAAATGCGCGTGCTGCTGAAGAAACCCGACAGCACTACGTCCCGCCCCGTTGCGTCGGTCGTGCAGGATGCCAGAAGGTCCGGTGAGACAATGCCCAGCAGCGAACGCAGCTCAAAAATATTCCAGCGTTCCTTGCCAAGGATTGCGATCGAAGATCCTTCGCGCGCTAGCGGATAACATTCGCGCGTAATCGTCTTGATTAGCGTTGACTTTCCGCACCCGTTCGGTCCCAGTATGCACACGTGCTCCCCGGCGGCGATCCGCAGCGTCACCTCCTCCAGCGCGGCGCGCTCCCCTCGCATGACCGTCACCCGGTGCAAAGCCAGTAGAGGAGGCTGTTCAGCCGCCCGGGGCAGGGGGTTCGTGGGCATGTTTCGGATTTCGCCTCCTCGCGAAGAAGAACTGCCGTCATCTTAACAGGCCACATCATAAAGCTCGTGGCATCCATCTCATAACGCACATAGATGCCGGGCCAAACGCCGTGTTGGGTCTTCAAGCCGTGGCTCTGCTCAGCGGGGAAATAAAAAGGAGGTGAAAACCGTGGGGTTCTCACCTCCCGGGGTGGGTGGGGTGTTACATGACAAATCCTTTAGCGGCACAGCAGCCCGCCCTGCCAGGCAGGTCTGCGGCCTCACTCGCTCTATGCTTGACGCAATGAGGGTAAGAGACTCACCACCAAAGGGCTCGTCTTTGGCGCTTTGTAACACCACCATGCGTGCATGTCAACCGCAAAATATCCACCTCGGGTCTCTTTCCACCCACCACCCTTCTTTCAATCTTTTCGAATTCCGTTTTTGGAATAAGCTTTGAATAAGCTATGGATTTTCGTCAGCGCTTCACCGGCATTCCACGCTTGAGAGTTTCTTAAGCCATTCCAGCGCTGGGGGTTACCAGCCCTCCCGGTGCGCCTGACTTACGGCAAGATTTTTTCAACTTGACGTTAGTCGCTATAATGTTAGATTGACTCTCAAAATTTGTGTTGCGCGACCTGCATGGCGCGTGAACTCAAACGTCGCGGAGAAAATCGAAACATGTCTCGTGCCAAGCGCGCCCAAGGTCATTCGCCGGCCACGCCGTACCGTAGTTCCAAAAAGCGCCACGCCTTAAAACAGAAACCCGTTCATTCACCGGCGGGAATGAAGGCTGGGCGAGAACTCCCCGGCCTTCGGGAGCGCAAGAAAGCGTGGCTTCGTCAGCAGATCGTAGACACGGCCCTGCGCCTTTTCCACGAACGAGGGTATGAGAGCACCCGGATTGAAGACATCGTCCAAGTATTGGAAATCAGCCAGCCCACGTTCTTCCGCTATTTCCCCAGCAAGGACGCCGTGTTGCGTGAAGTCGGCAAAAGGGGATTCGCCTGTCAGGCGGAAAGACTAAAGTCGGAATTGTCGAGCAAGGCCGCAACGGCGGAGCGCTTGCGCCGATTTTATGAAACGATAGCCAAGCTCACGGAAGCTGACCGTCCACTCTGGCAAGCGGTGGTGCTAGCTGGCGCGATGGATCCCGTCCGTTCTCCGGACATGCGGGAACCTGAAGAAGCCAGCGTCAGCTTGCTCCGAGAGATACTCGCACAAGGCCAAGACCGCGGAGACGTGACGCGCGCTTTCCCGGTCGTGCACCTCGCGGAATTCATGGAGGGACTTTTTAACACCGTCGTCCGCCAGTGGGCTGTGGATCTCACGGGACCTCACAAATTGAGCGAGCGCGTGCTCAGTGCGGTGGACTTCTTCCTCCGAGCCGCTAAGCCCTAAACCGTTGTCCTCCTTATGAGAACCGCCGTTCTCCACGAATTCAGGAGACCGCTCTCGATTGAAGAAATCGATCCGCCAAAGCCCGGCGCAAATGAAGTTCTGATTGCAGTCGAAGCCTGTGGTGTGTGCTATTCCAATTTGCATGTGGCCGATGTAGATTGGACGTAACTCGCTCGCATTGTCAAAAAACCGTTGATTCTAGGGCATGAAATCGCCGGGCGAGTCGTGCAGACCGTAATTTTGGGCGGCGACCCATGTGAGGACTCTCTCTCCGAAGAGACCCGGGCAGTGCGGTGGAACCCCGCTCTGCGGGCGCGGAGTTTCTCATTGAGGACCGCGCAGTTCGGTCTTGACGGTAGTGCTTATTACATGATAGAGACTATCATAATTTTGAATAGTGGCGTCGAGGGGTGGGCGCCTGAAAAGCGATCCGGAGTCCACCGCAATGCCGGGGGTGCCGCACGGCAAGCCTGGAATAAGAGGGAATCCGAGCCAGTGGGAGTCGTAGTGAGACTCTTGCGTTTGGGGAGCGGAGCGGGCTTGGGCCTATGCGAAAAGAGATTCGTGACGTCTTCGGTGAACCAGGAGGAAATATGAAAGCAACCTTGCTGGTGGGTGTCTTGGTGTCTGCGATCTGTTTGTTTCCGGCGAGCTCTATCGCACGGGGGCAGGGCGTCGGTGCATCCGGTGAAATTTCCGGAACGGTCATCGATCCCGCAGGTGCCGCAATTCCGAATGCTAAGGTTACTGTCTCCGACGTCGAGAAGGGTGTTCGGAGGACGGCTCTGGCGGATAGCAGCGGCCAGTACCGCGTGGCCGGTCTTGCCCCTTCGCATTATCGTGTGAGCGCCGAGTTTTCCGGCTTTCAAACGGAGGTTGTCCCCACCCTTACCTTGACCGTTGGAGAGACCTTAGTCCTCGACTTCCACCTTAAGTTGGCGGGGCTCTCAGGACAAATTGAAGTGACTTCCGAACTTCCTGTGGTGGAAACCGAGAGAGGAAGCCAGGCGAACACGCTCACTCAGCAATACATCGCCGACCTGCCCATCAACCGCCGCGACTATCTTACCTTTACCTTGCTGACCCCTGGTGTCTCCGATTCCACCCGCATGGCCGGCGACCAGGATTTTCGCGTCAAACAGACGCCGCAGAGCGGACTATCCTTCTATGGAAGCAATGGCCGGGGCAACAGTGTGACCGTGGACGGCGGCGAGGCCAATGGCGATACGGGCGGCGTCCGCCCGACCCTGAGCCAGGATGCGGTCCAGGAATTTCAGATCAACCGCAGCAACTATTCGGCTGAGCTGGGGGGAGGGAGCGGCGCCTCCATCAACATCGTATCGAAATCCGGCTCCAACAACTTGCATGGCAGTGGATACGGCTTTTTCCGGAACGATATTTTTGACGCAAGCAACCCATTTTCCTTCAGCCAGGCGCTCCAGCCGGGCCAAACGTTCGATCCTGTCCTCCCCGATTCAACGGGCGTGCCGATCAAGGATGCGTTGAGTCGCCAGCAGTTCGGCGGATCGGTGGGTTTCCCCGTTAAGAAAGACAAGTCCTTCCTGTTTGTTGCTTTCGAAGGTTTGCGACAGGACGCACAGACTGCGGTTCCCTTGCTGACAAACACGAACATTTTTCGCCCTCAGAGTGATCCGCTAAATAATCAGGCGGCGATTCTGGCCGGGCTCACAGCGGGAGGTGCGACGCCGGTGACTTGCTTCGCCGGGAAGCCCGCAATACCTGCTGCCGCTTGTGCCGCCGCGCTGACCAGCGCTTTGACCATATCCCCGACTACGGGTTTGAGTGCGGGTCAGACCGCACGAAATGCGTTCCTTATCAGACAGTTTGAAGGGAACGGCGGACTGTTTCCCTTCAATACGCGCGAATATCAGGCATCCGGCCGCTTCGATCATCGCTTCAGCGACCGGAACCAGGTTTTTGTCCGCTACAGCTATACGCACGACCTGGAGGAGAATCCCGATCTGCAATCCCTGACTGGCTTTTCGCGTGGCAGTTCCATCCATCAATATGACAACACGATCCAGGCCTCCTGGTTCCACCAGTTCAGCCCGAACACCTTGAACGAAGCCCGCGCGCAGTGGAATTACAACAGCTTTAACGTGATTCCCAATGTGCTCGGCCAGCCAGGACTCGATATCCCTGGTTTTGCAAATTTGGGAAATCAAATCTTCATACCCAGCCTTTCGATCTTGCGCCGGCCCGAATTTGCCGACAACCTCACAGTGATCCGTGGCCACCATACCATGAAGATAGGCGGCACCGGTCTGTTCCGCGGCAACCACACTGAATCCCACACGTTTTTCCCGGGCCGCTTTGTTTTTGGCAGTCTCACGGGCGCCTTACTCAGCCCGTGTTTGTCTGCGCCGGCGAGGTGCAGGCTTGCTGGAGTGAACCCCGCAGTTCTCAGTTCGCTTCAGACGGTTTCTTTGGGTCTGCCCCAGTTCTATCAGCAGGGCTTTGACAATCCCACGGTCAGCTACACCAGGCCGTTTATGGCTGCTTACTGGCAGGACTCCTGGGCCATGCGGTCAAACTTCACTCTCAACTTCGGCGTCCGGTACGAACTGGACGCGCAATACAAGCCCTTGAATACCGATAAGGACAATTTTGCTCCCCGTGTTTCGTTCGCATGGGACCCCTTCAAGGACCACAAGACCGTGGTCCGCGGCGGGTTCGGAATTTTCTACGGGCCCATTGATGACCAGATCACCACTGTGGTGAAGTATCTGGGCAATGTTAACGGTTTCCGGCAGATTGCTCAGGTATTCATACCGCTCAACACGCCAATCACCAATTCAGGGACGATTTTCCAAACGCTGTTCGCGCAAGGAAAGATTGCGTGCACAACGCCGTTGCCTGGGCAGACTGCTTGCATCACGGCGACTGATCTTTTGCTGTTCACGGATCCGTCGAGCGTGTTCGGGCCCCCTGGGGTTTACTGCGGCGGGGTGGTGCCGTTTCCGACGCCGTGTCCGACGGCGCAGCCCATCACCATCACTCACACTGGCCCGAATCCCTTCTTTACCGTGCTTTTCAACGGCCAGCCCGATTACCAGAACCCGTACTCAGAGCAGGGTGGGTTTGGCGTTGAACGCGAGATTGCCGGGGGCTTCTCTATTTCCGCCAGCTACATCTACGTTCATACGCTCAAAATCCCCGTGGCGATTGACACGAACATTTTGCCGGCGCCGCTTGCGGCCCCCAAGCTCGCGGACGGCACGACCAGCAGCACCATGATTCGGCAGTGGAATGTGACTGCCACAGGAACATCGGGATCAGCATCAGCGGCAGCAACAGCAGCGGCGTGCCCTACTGGCGCCCCCAACCTTTTTAACGCGGCCCCGACCTGCTTTAGGACGTTCGGTCTTCTCCAGACCAATCAATATTCGTCCGCTGGTTCATCTCTTTACCAGGGTGGTATTCTTGAAATCAAGAAACGCTTCAGCAATTACTACACGTTGGTCGGGAACTACACTTACAGTAAAGCCCTAGACACGACGACGGATTTCAACAGTGATTTTGCACCGAACGATCAGACGTGCCTGAGTTGCGAACGCGGCCTTTCTACCTTTGATCAACGCCACAAGGTGGTGGTCGCCGGCGTCTTCGACAGCCCGTGGAAGGGGCGCATCCTCTCAGGCTTTGAACTGTCTCCGATCGTTCGCTACAACAGTTCTCATCCCTTCAATTTGCTGGCCGGGACGAATGTGAACAACGACCGGCACAGCACCACTGACCGTCCGCCCGGAGCCGGCCGCAACACCGGCATTGGCCCGGATTTCGTGGACTTCGACATGCGCTTGAGCTGGCGGTACAAAATGCGGGAGAAGTCCGACCTCCAATTCATGGCCGAAGGATTCAACATCTTTAACCGAACCAACTTCGGCAGCGTGAACAACGTGGTGGGCGTGAAGGCCCCGCCATTTAACGTCAGCGGAAATAGGAGCCTCTCGCCAAGCACGCCGCTGGGCTTCACTTCGGCGCTCCCAATGCGTCAGATTCAGCTCGGCCTGCGCCTGGATTTCTAGCTGGGTCGCACGCTCCGTGGAATACGCACAACTCGGTTGATAGGAAGCACAAAGGCTGCGCTTAGCGCAGCCTTTGTGCTTTTTGCGCGCGGGACAGGGTCAGCTGCGCGGTCCAAGACTTTTTTTGGCCACCATCGCCTCCAGGAGCCACCTCTGCAGCACCTGTATGAAAAACGGTTTAGTATCGAGAAACATCAGACCCATGCCAACATTCGCTTGCGAATAGGCGACCCTCGCCGTGGCTTCAAAGAAGTGCGGTTCTTTGAAAATTTTTATCATCAAGGCCGCGCCTTTTTCCATCGGATTCGGGCTCTCCACATAGCATCCATTCAGACTCAGCTCGCTGACCTTTATCGTCGTCTTTGTGCCGGAGCTGGCTTCGATGAGTTCCGCGGACGCGGCGAACGGATACCTGGGTGTTCGGCGGCGTTCTTGTTCCATTCCATTGCCTCGAGGACAAACCTGATGAGGATTCTAACCCCGTATCACCCACGCTGGGTTCCAAAAAGGCATATTGTTCCTTCGGTGAACCTCCCTTTTCCCGTTCGCCTATTGGCATCTAACATTTCGTGTGCTTTCCTAGATTAAGACGCCATGACGTTCACACGCAACCTCGAATCTGCAAGGAAGAGCCACTGGCGAACCCTGGGCCTCGCTGCACTCTTCGCGCTTCTGAACGTCGCTTGCGGCGCATCGGCGCAGCCCAATTACGCCCGTCAACAGCAGCAGGAACAAGAGCAACCTACCGTCTACTTCGTCCACAATCCCGATCCCGCGCCCGAATTTCAACTCGCTGGTCTGGACGGAAAGCCCATCTCTCTCGCCGGCGCGCGCGGCAAAATTATTCTGCTCAATTTCTGGGCCTCGTGGTGCGGACCTTGCCGCGCCGAAGTTCGCGACCTCGTCGAGCTGCAAACTCGATACAAAGACCGCCTCCAGGTCATCGGGCTAGTCGTTGACGATGAGGACATGGACGCCGTTCATCAGTTCGTCGCAGATTTCGGCATCAACTATCCCGTCGCCGTCGCTCCTGCGGAACTCCGCATCCAGTACGGCGGAATCCCGGCGCTTCCGACCTCATTCCTCCTTGACGCCCAGGGCCGCGTCGTCCAAAAACATGTTGGCCTGCGCGATCCCGCGCTCTACGAAACCGAAATCCGCGCGCTCCTCGGCCTGCCCACCGGATTCAAAGTAGAAACGTTCGAGGACACCGGCGAAATTTTTCTGAAGCACGCCGACCGCGCCAGCGGGCTTCCCGGCGTGGACCTCACGAAGCTCACCCCCGAGCAGAAGAAAATCGCGCTGCACCGCTTCAACGCCGAATCCTGCAATTGCGGCTGCAAGCTTACGCTGGCGCAGTGCCGCATCAACGATTTCGCTTGCCAGGTGAGCAAAGCCCTCACCGCAAAAATCATCGGCGAAATCACCGGCGTCCCCGCCTCCGCGCCTCCCGCAAAATCCGCCCCCGCCCCAGCCCCCGCTGCATCCCCGCGGCAAGACGCGCCCGCCTCTCCCACCCGCCTGCCAAGTCCATCGCCCGGCCGTGAGGAAAACCTGCGGCTGGTGATTCGTGATCCGTGACTCGCGGCAGAGAGGAGACGGACCCTTTGACCGGGTCGAATCGGCGGCGACCAGGGGCGAGTTCCCTTCGCCCGCCGCGGCAGGCGAAGGGTGAACCAAAATGGGAAGAGTTGGTATACACCCCCGGTGTTTTCGTAAGAGTGGCAAATAAAGGACTTGCGGGATACGGAGAATGGAAGAGTGCGCAATAGCTGGAAAACAATGGGCTTGCAAATTCGTATTCTGCGCGAAAGTGCGAATGGAAACTGGAAGATGGCGCGAAAGGGGGTACACCCCCGTGGCGACGGAAAGAGTGCGGAAATCATTGAAAGCAGGGGAGATAGAAGTGGCCCGTTGCTGAAAAGAGTGCGCAAGAGCATGAAAAGAAAAGGGTTGAATGGAGGGAAGCCGAAAGGCCGTGAGGGAAGGAAGTAGCGGGTTGAGATAGAACCGGGACTGGGGCTTGGCAAACACGGGAAAGAATAGCAGAAAGTACCCTGCGTGTCAATTACTTTTTTGGTACCGTTCGAATGGAAAGGCAAGTTGATGAAGATGCGGGGGTTGGACTAGTGCGGCTTCAGTGCGTCCTCAAGGGGAATGGTCCGTTCTTCGCCGCGGCGGATGCGTTCCAGAGCGCGTTCCGCGAGATACATGTCCTCGAGTTCATCGAGATGCTCGAGGATCGCCTCGCGGACATAGAAGGACTTGGTGCGGCCTGTGCGGCGGGCCAGTTTTTCCAGATGTTTTTCGATGGATTGCGGAAAGCGAATAGCTAGCATGTGTACCTCTGTTTGAAGGCTACAGCGCCGAAAGGAGATCCTCGACGGTGATGGCAGCGTCCCGAAGAATCCGGCGAAGCGTACCGAAGGCGATTTCTGGATGAAGGGAAACGGTGACGGGGAGGCGTTGAGGGTCGGTTGAATGGCGAGGCGGACATGGCTACCCTTCTGGCGCGCGGCAACATAGCCAAACTTGCGGAGAGCGCGAATTAGGTCGGCGCCCGAAACGACGGGCAGCTTCGGGGTCATCGGGTGACGACGACGCTTCCAATCAGCACATTGTTGGGATCCGGGATTTTTTCGCCGCGGCTTTCCATGTCCTCAATGCAAAGGTCGATGGCTTCGCGGATATTGGCGAGGGCCTCGGGCACGGTCTTGCCTTGAGAATAACAGCCGGGAATAGAGGGGCAAACCACGACATACCCGCCGTAGTCCTCGTCGGGTTCGAGAAAGACTTTGAAATCACGGGTGGTCATTAGATTCATCGTAATGGAGGGAGTAGAGGTATGCAAGTAACGAACCCTTCCCGCGTAGCTCAGTATAAACGGTAGGAGCCACCGCCGAGGAAATCGAGGAGGGCGAAGTCGAGGGAGAATTGCTTGACAAGGGGAGGGTGGGGGCATATCGTCAGCGCACACTGGTCGGAACCCCGGGCGCGATCCACTTTTCCAGGTTAATTGAAGAAGACCGAACTCCGTATCCCCGCGCCCTACGCGAACTCTGCGATAGGGGCGACGAGGAGCGACCTTCCAAACTATTGCGCCGCGCGGCCTGCCAGTGAGTTCAGGAGGACATCATAATGTTGAAACGGATAGCAGGCCTGCTGGTGGTGGTGTTGGCGGTTTTTAGCGTGCCGATCGCTCTATCGCAGATGGAGCGGGCGCAGCCGGTGTACACGTATGTAAGCCAGTTCCAAGTCCCGCGGGCGAATTGGGCGCAATTTGCCGAGGACAATGACAAGACGTTCGTTCCGGTCATGGAACGGTTCATGGCCGACGGGACCATCATGGGCTGGTCGACCTTTGAGACCATGGTGCACACACCCGATGGATATACAAACGGCTCGTCGTGGTCGTCGAACTCCCTCGCGGGGATCATGTGCGTGCTCGATGAACTCCGTAAGGGTGGTCCGCGGCCGGGCCAGTTGGCGGCCACCAAGCACGAAGACTACTTGATGCAGTCGACGATGCACCATGCCAGCACGGTCACCGGAGGGTCCGGGTACCTGCGGGTGGTTTGCCAGATGGCGAAGGCTGACAGGCCCGGCGAGTATGCCGCGGCGCTCAACAAATATCTGGTGCCGACGTTTGAGGAACAATTCAAGAAAGGCGTGGCTACGTCCTACGGCGTCGACGAGCAGTATGTAAACAGTTCCGCGCCTTCGCTGCGGTGCCTGGTCATCACCTATCCCAATGCCGAAGGCATGGACAAGTGGGCCACAGCCATCAACGCAACGCTGGGCAAGATGAGCGATGCGGATCGCGCGGCATTCTTTGGCAGCACGGTGGCGGACAGCCGGCGCGACTTCATGGCGCGCATCACGCACTACGCGCATAAGTAGCTGATTCCTCTCTCATAGGTGTCTAGCGGAGGCTGCTCTTCCGTCGGTGGGGAAAAACTGTGTCCGGAGAGGCCAGATTCCCTTATCGGAAATCTGGTTAACAATAACACCCCCCTCCCCCCTATGTTTTTCATAAGTGTTCATTCTAAAGGGAGTTAAAGTCGTTTGTTTTGATACACTTTTGCAAGTGTTGATTCTAAGAGAGTTGAAAGGAAACATAATTCATGCGCAAAACTTGCGCATTTGCGTAGTTGCGCATTGTACCGGGGCCGGGAGCTCCTCTTCTTGGGGAGATCTTATCTCTGAAAAGAAAAAGCGGGAGAGGGCTCCCGCAGTCAAGGCGTAGATTTTTACGAGACTTATGATAGCCGAAGGGTTACGGTAAGTCAAGGGGAATTCCGGTGGAGCCGTAAAGAGCTGAGGAATTTGGATTTAAGGGGCGGAGCGGCGTTCAGCGCAGGCGGTGGGAGCCGGAGCCGAGGAAATTGAGGAGACCCAAGTCCCTAAGGACTTGCAGTTGTTGGCGGATATTGTCGCGGACGTGGGCGGCGCTAACTTTAATGCTGGCGAAAGTCTTCGAGGGTAAATCCCGCGTCCTTCAAGATCTTGAGCAATAGTCCCTTAGGAAGATCTCCGGCGTGAACGGGAATTACGAGGGTCTTGCGAGTGGGATGTTCCAGGATCAGATGCGAACCGGCTTGACGGGCCTTGCGATACCCCTGCCGCAGAAGAAATCGAATGAGTTCGCGAGCGGGAACCATTCAGTCCAGGGCGAGGGTGACAGTCTCGGCGTAAACGGTGCGGTTTGCCGGGACGGGCTTGCCCTTCTTACGGCAGTGCTGAATGTAAAGGCGCATCGCTTCCAAGATGCTCTTCTTTGCTTGCTCGATGGATTTCCCCAGACCGTAGACACCAGGGAAATCTTCGCTGTAGGCGTAGTAGCGCTTGCCCTCGCGTTCGACGGTTATGGGGTAGCTGTAAAGGGTCATCCTAGGATCGAGTTTACCATGAAGCAGCAAGTGTGGCGGGCGGCGCGCAGCCTACGAGCTAAGTCAGGCGGTAGGAGCCGGAGCCGAGGAAGTCGAGGAGGCGCAAGTCCCGAAGGACTTGGAGTTGTTGGCGGATCTTGTCGCGGATGTGGCGGTTCTTTGGATGCAATTTCGCCAGCTCATTGGCGTGGGCGTAGACGTCGGCGAGGGTGAATTCGACTTTGCCTAGCGATTGAACGACTTGAAGAACGTCAAGAGTCCAGCCTCGTTTTTCAACCTGCAATTTTTCCAGAGGGCGGAGGCGGTCGTAAGAGCTGCGAACCAGGTGAGGAGTTTGTGGAATTCCTTCGTTCACGATCGAGATGCGGGCATACACGGGAATCTTATCCAACAGAATGTTGCAGCCAATCCAACCAGCGCGGCGCGCCGTCGGGGCGAGAGGCTTGCGGCGTTCGACCGCGGATAACGCAAAGGCGAAATGGGGGACGAGAAGGACGGTACGGACTGCCCACGTGTCGAGGTCGTAGTGCAAAACAAAAAGATTAGGTGTTCTATCTTCGAGAATGGCGCGCTTCATTTCAGAGTAGGCGGCGTCAACGATTCTGCTGCCCAGCGGCTTCGATTGGCTTTTGAGTTGAAAAGGCGAATCACAGGAAGGGCAGAAGTAGTCGATCGCGGCGGTGCCTTGTGGCGCAGAGCGAAGGCGCGGTGATTCGCAAGCGGGGCAAAAGAAATTTGCTGCGCCCCAGGATTCGGTGCCGACGCGGGCACGTTGCGAAGCACTTTTGTAACTGTCAAGGCCAGCAGTTGGAAGTTGAAGATCCACGCGGGGATTAGATCACGGCTGACAGGCGTAAGGAAATATCCACG
Source organism: Candidatus Acidiferrum sp. (assembly GCA_035544995.1). Lineage (GTDB taxonomy): Bacteria > Acidobacteriota > Terriglobia > Acidiferrales > UBA7541 > Acidiferrum. The sequence goes on along the minus strand of DASZZI010000062.1, from coordinate 228,477 downwards.
GCTTCCCGACGAACTCACCCTGCTGCGACGACCGGCCACAACGATAGGGCTCGGGCGGACCTACGACAAATCAATTAACGAGAGACGTGCCTGAAAGGTCTTAAGCCTACGCTGGACGGTTTTGGCTCTCGCCTTCTCTGCGGACCGCCAATGAGTCGCGAAACCGGTATGTTGGTTGGAGGATTTAACAAATGTTGGCCAATCCGTTCGATCTTTTCCGGTCCCACTATTCTTTCTGTAGAAGCTGATGACAGCTCGAAATACCGTGAAGATTAGACTTCTTAGCGGAGTAAGCGTCCAAAAGTCATTCCTCTCGCAGGCTGTTCGAAATTTGAGAGACAAGTCTTTTGATGATATGGCCTGAGAGGTGAGATCGAACACTCGATTGTAAGCGAGCCATTTAGCGTACTTAAACTCCCTCGATCTGCCGTAAGCTACCGAGCTAACATTTCTCAGTAGCCAGTAGCGTTTCAAGTAGAATTCCACAGACTCGGTCTTGAAAATTGAGCGGTAGGATCGTCCGTCGAATAATGCCTCCTTCCCTTGGCGAACAATCGCAGGGTCGAACTCAGAGCCAGCTACAGACTGGGCGAGTTCAAACTTGCTTAGCTGGAAGTCGATCTGGGAGTCCGCTCTGCGTCTAGCCTCCGATTTGCTCTCGCGCTTCCTAAGATACTGGTATCCGCGTTTCCGAAGTTCGCGCTCCAAGTAAACCTGGATGTAGTCATTAGAAATTAGGTCGGATGGTGTAATTGGATTCTGCCAATTGGTAGCCCGAACTATTGAGCTTACTAAGTCTTCATAGCGTGCGTGATCTCCGGCAGCCCGTGGTATGCGGATCACCTTCACAAGGACACTGGCCCCCTTGGAGGGCGTACTTTCCAACGTTCTGGTGGTCTGCTGGCCATTGATGACCTGAGCTCGTTCGACCCGCAGAACGTCCACACCACTCTCAACCTCCCGCTTTGCCTCGTCGCAGACAATGGTGACACCGTTGTTGTAGTACCAGAAATTCTCAGGCTCAGATTTGACGGTGTCAGCCATGGCCTCATTTATCTCAGGAGATTCACCAAGATAGCCGCGAATATTCCGCGCGAACAGCCGAATACCCGATTTCTTGAAAAGAGCACCTACATCTGCTGCCGCCATTGAAAAAACCCAGCATTCAATCTCCGTGTCGGGATCAAACCTGTGGTGGACCCCCTCCGTGGTGGCGGCTCCGCTTTCCGAGATTCGAAGGAACAGTGTGGGCACAGCTGGGGCAATTCCGTAAACGTAATCGTGGAATATTTGGTCCACGCGTTTCACATCTAGGATCTGTATCTGAGGGTGTGTCGAAGCCTGGACTACTTTGTATTCGGCATCATCTCTTATTGTCGCGCTTACAGTTCCTGTCGTAACGAAGTAGAGTCTGAGCTCGTACCCACGCTTCTTTATTCTGTCTATCGCCACGTCCATCTTCTTTTGGGCAAGGGGAGTAAGGTTGGAATAGAAAGCTGCGCGAATTTGCCGTTCGGACCACGGAACAGTCGCCCAGTCTGCAAATGCCATAACATCGTTGCGTTTCTCTGGTTTTGCTGAATGGTGATACTTACCTTGGACGAGGTGAACTTGTTTAGCGTTCTCGTCGATCAGTATGGCATCCAAGTTCTTGTCCCCGGACTGGCCGGTTAAGGCGCGTTTCGCGGATTCTTCAGAATCGGCTAAGAATGCGCGAAGGAACCAAAGCACGAACGCGCCGTCGTCTTTAAGTGCCGGGATTTCCTTTCTGATCTGTTGAACCTCATCGGCTAACTTATACTTCGTCATTTAAGTACCCACGAATTTCGAGATCGGCAGATTCGCTCACGCGCTGATGAAACAGCATGTTCCGGCTGGCTAGTGCGAAAAATGCCTTCGTTGGCGACAAGTGGAATCTTGTGGCTCGGCATGAGTGTTCCTTAACGTATGTCGGTATCTATACAGTTACGGGCCTACGGGATTAGATCACGTCATGATCTGCGGGGGAAGGGTTAGCCAACAAGCGGGTATGTGGGAGTTGATTTACGCGAGGTAGATTTCGGTTTCGGTTTTGATGATGAAGAGGGCGTCGGAATCGGAGCGGCCGGAGGCGCGGAATTTTTGGCGGGCTTCATCGAGGGAGTCGGCGAGGACGATGAAGATCACTTCACGCTTCGTACGGCCGATGAAATAGAAGCGGCGCTCCTGCCGGACGAGTTTGGTTTGTGCTGACATACTTGCGGCGCGATTCGGTGCGCATTTGGATCGATCCACAGGATCCGAATTGAGATCAAGGAAAAACTCGATGTGCGAAACAGATAATTCAATCTGTACCATTTCGGAACAGATGCGGCGGATGGAGAGGCTGACCGATTCGATGGCTAGTTCGCAGCCGAGGGCGTGGCGGCGGAGGCGGAAGGCGGTGACTAGAGTTGTGCCGCCGCCGAGAAAGGGATCGACGACGAGATCGCCTTCGTGGGAGGAGGCGAGGAGGATGCGTTCGAGGAGGGCGACGGGTTTTTGGGTGGGGTGCTTGCCGAATTTTTTCTCCCAGGTTTCGGGGGGCTTGATTTCCCAGACGCTTTTCATCTGCTTGCCGCGATTGGTTTCCTTCATGTCCTTGTAGTTGAAGGTGTGGCGCGATTTGGAGTTTTTAGCGGCCCAGATGAGGGTTTCGGTGGCGTGGGTGAAGTAGCGGCAGGAAAGATTGGGCGGGGATTGGGCTTGACCCAGGAGATGTCGTTGAGGAGCTTGAAGCCGAGCTGCTGCATGGCGAAGCCGACGGAGTGGATGACATGGGCGGTGCCGGAGACCCAGATGGAGCCGTTGGGCTTGAGGACGCGCTGCGCGGCGGCGAGCCAGGCGCGGTTGAATTCGTGATTGGCGCCGGGGCCGCGGGACTTGTCCCAGTCGCCTTTGTTGACGCTGACCATGCGGCCGGCGTGGCAGGTGATGCCGCCGTTGGAGAGGAAGTAGGCCGGGTCGGCGAAGACGAGGTCGACGGAATTTTCGGGAATTTTTTCGAGGATTTCGCGGCAGTCGCCCTGGTAGATGCGGATGTGGTGTTGGGGGTCGTCAAAGGCGGGAGCGGGGAGCGAATTGGAGATGGGTTTGGACACGTTGATCAAGTCGGGATCGTTGATCAACCGGTAAAACAAGTCAAGGCGGGGAAAGGAAGGAAGCGAGGCACGCGGTCGGGGGTTGCAGATTCACGCGGGGATTAGATCATGGACGGCGGCCCTGAAGATACCGCCTCCTCTGATTGCATTACCACCTTGTAGCCGCCCTCTTCAGAGGGCGGGGTTTTCTCTTGCATTTTCCTCGCATCATTATGTTGACGCGAGCTCCTCCCAAACCCAAGGGAAACACCCCGCGGTCTGAAGACCGCGGCTACAGCTCACCCCTGGCAAAACTGGCGGCACCTTTACAACCGGCGCCATGGCGCCGGCCAGAGCAATTCGTCCGGGTCGCCCGAAAAATCCATGAAATCCACCTTTACAGGAGGCTGACTCAGCCCCGCGTAATGATGGTAACTTGACCAAGCCCATTCTTCCGGGCGTCGCACCAAACCCGCCGTTACAGGATTCTGGTGAATGTATTCCAGCTTGTTGCTGAAGTCGCGTGTCTTTCGGCAAATGAAATCGAAATAACTTCTTTGCCAGATCACACCACGATGCTTCCTCTGGCGGAGAAGGGCGTAGCCCGTCTTCGACTTCACATCACGCAGAATGCGTACCAGGGAGACCTTCCGCGCTAACAGGAGCAAGTGAACGTGGTCCGGCATCACCGCGTAACCAAATAGCAAGAAATCATCCGGCCTGCGGAGGGCGTCGAGGGCTTTTAGAACCAGAGCTCTTTCATTCGGCCCTAAATGTGGTACCCCTCTGGCCAGATTAAATGTGACAAAGAAGATGCGGTCCCGGTCTTCAATCCGTCGCAATCTTGTCATGCACCGTATTCTATCTTGGCAAGCCGTGATCCACCCCAACCCTCATGATTGATCGGGAGCAAATTCGCAGGGCTGCCCGGGGCGGAAATATTTGCTTGCAGGGGGCGCGGGCGGTGGTAGGCTTCGGAATCAAGATATCGCAGAGGGGGAGATAAACATGGCCACTCCCGCGGGAAAAGTAGGTCCGTTTACCGGCTTGGAACTTCGCCGCAGCAAACGCATCCATCGCGCGGTTCGGCTGATGATCGTGGGTAAAAACCGCCACGGACAGGCGTATCGCGAAAAAATGTCCACGGTAAGTTTGAATCTCCACGGATGCAGCTACCAATCCTGGCACAGCTCTCAACTAGGGTCGCTGGTGGATTTGCAAGTGACGGAGGGCTTCGAAGCGAAGTCGCCGGTGGTGCGCGCACGGGTGCGGTCCATCCGCGCTCCCATGAGTCACAGCGAGCTGTATCAGATCGGCGTGGAGTTTGACACCCCGGCGAATATCTGGGGGATTAGCGCGCCGCCGGAAGATTGGTTGCAGGTTCTGGAAGGAAACATTTCGACAACCGAGCTTGCAACAGCGGCGGCTCTCGCGCCGGAGCCTGCGGAGGCGACGGCACGGCCATTACCTGAAATGCAGATGCCGGCCGAGCCCGAGTGGAGGAATTCCGGCGTTACAGAGTTTCCTGCTCCGCCTGCCGCCGCGGGCAAACCGGAATCTGCGAAGGAAACGGGTCCGGCAAAGCCCGAGCGGGTCACGATTACGATGGACCAGCTCATTGCCGCGCTGCATGGAAAGCTGCAGCGGGCGGCGGAGAAGGCCGTGCAAGCGGCCGTGGAAACGCAGCTCGATGAAACGGTGAAGAGCAACGTGCAAACGGCGGTTGCCACGCATCTTGATGAAGCGGTCAGACAAGCCCTGTGCAAGATTGACGAAATCAGCAGCGCGAACGCGCGGCAAACGGAAGCGTTATCTATACAGCGCCTGGAGGACTTGACGCGTTCCTCAAGGGAAGAAATTTTCAGCCATCTGGAGGCGCGGCTCGGAGAGCTCCGCGGCCACTGGGAAGACCAGCAGGAGACGTATCGCAGCCGAGCGGAGGAGATGGTTCAGCGGCTGGGGAAACTTGGCGCGGGTACGCAACGCGACCTAGCGGAGACGCAGGGATTGGTCGAGAAACTCAGCCGGGAACCCGAACCGCAGACTCACCCCCTGCTGGAAGAGTCCATCGGCCGCGCCACGGAGGAATTTGAAGCCGCGGCCGCGCGCGTTTCCGACCGGCATCTCGTGCGGCTGATGGAAGACAAGCAGATGGTGACGCGAGAGGCTTCCTCGCATCTGGAGGCCTGCGCAGCGGAGGCGCGTGCACTCATCCAGAGCGCCGCCAACACCACGCTGGAGGAATTCCGGCGTCAAGTGGAGGTACAGGTCGATCTGGCCATCTCCGAAGCAACGCAGCGCGTGAGTTCCTCGCTGGCTTCGCTGGATGCGGAAACTCGCGCGGCGTGTGAAGCGCGGCGCCGCTCGATGGAGAACGAGGTTGCCCGGGCCACCGAACAAGCGACCGAACAGTTTCGCTCGGGAATCAAAGCCTTCTTATATTCCTGCCTGGTGGCGGCGGTCGGCGCGGTGGACGAACACGCGCAAACGACGCTCGCGGGGCTGGTCAAAGATCAAGGGAAAACTGCCCGCGAAATTGGCAGACATATCGATTCTCCCGAAAGCGCGGAGAATCCTGCCGAAAGCGGCGGCTCGGGGGTTTGAGTTATTGCGAGGAGGCTTTGGGGCTAGCAGCTCCGTTGCCGATGGTGTCGCCGTTCACGACAATCTCGACGCGGCGGTTACGCTGGCGGCCTTCGGGAGTGTCGTTGGAGACGACGGGCTGCGTTTTGCCGAAGCCGCGCGCGGTGATTGTGGATGCCTGGACGCCCTGTTGCGTCAGGAAATTGCCGACGGAATCGGCGCGGCGTTCGGAAAGCTGCTGATTGAATTCATCGCTGCCGACGCTGTCGGTGTGGCCCTCGATCTGGAGGTTCAGGCCGGGGTGGGCCAGGACGATTCCGGAAATTTTCGCGAGCATTTCGCGCGCGCCCGGCTTGAGCGTGTAGCTGCCGGTGTCAAAGAGGACGTCGGACATATTGACGATCAGGCCGCGCGCGGTGTCGCGCGTTTGCAAAATCGAATTCAACTGATTCAGCAATTGCGCGCGGAGATCGCCTTTTTCCTTTTCGGCTTGCGCGGCGGCTAAACGCGCCTTTTCCGTTTCGGCTTCGGCGACGTGCTGCTGCGCGATTGCCGAAGCCTTATCGCGGGCGGCTTGCTCGGCTTCGGCTTGAGCTACTTGCTGCTGCGCCAGCGCTTTAGCGCTGGCCTTCTCTGCTTCATCTTTCTGGCGACCGGCTTCTTGCGCGGCCTTCTCGGCTTCCTGCTTCAAGCGTACGGCATCGGCTTTGGCGGCTTCCGCTTGGTTGCGGGCTTGCTCGGCTTCCAGGCGGCGCTTGGCCTCGGCGATGGCCTGTTCTTCCGCGGCCTTCTTTTCTGCCGCGATTTTGGCCTGGGCGTCTTCTTCGGCCTTTTGTTTTACGGCCATGACGCGGGCTTCTTCCGCGGTTTCGACAACGTCGCGGGCGGAAGCTTCGACGGTTTTCCTGTCTCTGTGTCCGCGGTAGGCATCTTCGGCGGTTTTGAGTTGCTGCTCGGCCTTGGCGACGGTGGAAGCAGCGTACTTGTCAGCCAGAGCGATGTGCGCGATGCGCACGGCGTTACGGGCTTCGAAGAGCTCAAGGGGTGTTTTGCGGTCGATGCCGAATATGGCGTTTTCGATTTTAGTGTTCGAGGAAGAATAGATGCCGCGGCTCAGGAGCTCATACTTGGCGTTGGTATTTTCCACGTTGCCCGTGGCCTGCGTGAGAACGTTTTCGAGGACCACTACGTTGCCGGGCTGGGTGACCGCGAAATAAGGCTCGGCCGTCACGATCATGCCGAATGTTTGCATGTCGGTGATGGCCTTCACGTGGCCGCTGCCGCTCTTCAGGACGATTTCGCCAAGGTTGGCCGCGCGGCCCTGTGGAGAGACCGCCCATAGGACGTAGGTAAGATATTCGAGGCCAAACTTGGTGGCCTCTTCGAAATTGTCAAACTTGGCGTCGATCTCCATGCGAGTGCTCTTGCTCTCGACTTTGGCTTCGCCGGAAGCGGACGGCATTAGTTCCGTGCCGCTAAATAGGATCCTGGTGGAGCCGCCCGCGCGACGATAGTTCACCGCCTTGGTGGTGCGAGAAACGGTGACGGCTGGGCTGGCGGAAGTTGCGGCCGGCGCCTGGCTGGAAGCAGGCGCAGCCAGAATGCTGAGAATTCCAGCGGCAGCGAGACAAAGCGAAGACCTTTTCACGTTCACGTCAGATTCTCCTATCGCCCTTTTGGCGATGTTCCCCATAGTTTTCTACTTGCCTAGTTTGAGCGAGCGATTGATACCCCGTGCTCAGGCATCTGTGCTTGTCTAAATTCAGGCTAGCAGAAAAGAAGAGCGGGGAAGGGTCCCGCGACAGAGCTCTTGTACAAACAATTACCACGAGGGAGCAGGTGGATAGCGCCGATGGATAGGGGGAAGTGGCGGCGCAGCAAAGTCCTAAGCGGGAGCGGGGAAAATGCACCTTACGGCCAGGAGGATGTACAATGCCTTCTGTCTGAAACTGCAAAGCTGAATCTTGGATGATTCAGCCCTGCAGTTCGAAGGATCCACGCGCAGACAATTCCCGCACGTTGTCCGGCCCACCCTGTCTGGAAAAATTGAGAGAGCATGCCCTTCTTCTACAAAATTGATAAGGAACGCCGACTCGTGATGAGCACGGCAGCGGGAGTGCTCAGCAAGGCCGACGTGCTGTGGCATCAGGATCAACTGCTGAAGGATTCCGATTTTGACCCGAGCTTCTCGCAGCTATCGGACCTTACGCACGTCACCGGCTTTGATGTCACGGCGGCGGGTATGCGAGAGATGACGGCGAGAACAATATTTTCTTCCGAATCGCGGCGCGCCGTCATTGTAAACAACGAGCTCGCCTATGGATTGTCCCGAATGTTTGAGATTCTTCGTGAATCGAAGGGTGAGCGGGGGATACGAGTCTTCCGCAATCTTGAAGATGCTTTGGATTGGATCGTCGGAAAAGGAGAATCCGCTTAACTGCTGATTGCCCTCCTGCTCACAGGGCGAGACCTTCGGCTCAGACTGGAGGACTATCGAAGGCGTCGAAGGAGGCGAAGTCGGCTTCCCATTCGAAGTCGGGGCGGCTTTGGAGGAGGCGGACGCAGCGATTCCAGCGAAGGATGGCGTCGTCGTTACCGGGAGGATGGAGGTGTTCGGCTTCGGCGAAACAATGCATGGCTCGCTCCATGAGCGGGAGCAAAGTGTGCGGGGCGCGGCCGGCGCGAAGCTGGGCTTTCACGCGGCGTTCGTAGAGAATGCCGGTGTAGTAAAGACGCTCATAGAGGTCGGACAGGCTCTGGAAGAGTTCCTCGACTTCGGCGTAGCGGTCCGTGCCTTCGCCGGTGAATTGGTCGGTGATGGAAAGGCCTAGGGTGCGCAAGCCCAACATGTACTTGGGATCGGCGGCGAGGATGTCGCGGCAGATGGATTCAGCTTCCTCGGGCTCGTTGAGGTAGCGGTAGAGCTCGGCTTTGGCGATCGCTTCGGCGATGCCGGACTTAGAGATGGTTTTCAGCTTCAGATCCATGGGGACTCCTTTGGGAACTACTAGCCCGTTGATGCGCCGCGGATTTTGCGCACGAGCCAATGGAGCGGGTCGTAGAACTGGTCGACGACGCGTTCCTTGAGCGGAATGATGGCGTTATCAGTAATGTGGATCTCCTCGGGACAAACTTCGGTGCAGCACTTGGTGATATTGCAAAGACCGATGCCAAGTTCGTCGCGGAGCAACTTCGCGCGGGAAGCGCCGTCGAGGGGGTGCATCTCAAGGCCGGCGACGCGGACAAAAAAGCGCGGGCCGGCGAACTGGTCATGCTTGTCGTGGTCGCGCAAGACGTGGCAGACGTCTTGGCAGAGGAAGCACTCGATGCACTTACGGAATTCCTGCACGCGATCAACGTCTTCCTGGTAGAACTTCCACTCGGCGCCGGGGCGCGGCTGGAAGGGAGGGATCTTCTTGTTGACCTTGTAATTCCAAGAGACATCGGTGACCAAGTCTTTGATCACGGGGAATGATTTCATCGGCCGGATCGTGATGGGCTGGTCCAGAGGCAAGGCATCCATGCGCGTCTTGCAGGTGAGGCGCGGCCGGCCGTTGACTTCCGCGGAGCAGGAGCCGCACTTACCGGCTTTGCAGTTCCAGCGCACGGCAAGATCCGGGGCGAAGTGTCCCTGAATGTGGTGGAGCGCATCGAGGACGACCATACCGGGGGCGATGGGAACTTTGTACTCGACCGGCGAGCCGCCCTCGGAGTTGCCACGAAAAACTTGTAACCTGGCTTCCGCCATTTATAGCCTCCGCTATTTGTCCTCGGCGAGGATTTGCTTCAAATCTCCAGGCAACTCCGGGAGGGAATCCTGGCGAAGCTTCATCGCCGCTCCGTCGCGCCGAATAAGGGTGTTCTTCGTGCCCCAGGCGGCATCGGGATTTGGAAAATCGATGCGACTGTGCGCGCCGCGGCTTTCTTCGCGCACGAGTGCGCTGCGGGCGACGGCTTCCGAGACGGTGAGCATGGACTTCAGCTCGAGAGCAAGATGCCAGCCGGGATTAAACATGCGCGAGCCTTCGACGCTGACGCGCGACAAGCGCTGGCGCAGTTTTTCAAGTTCGCCGAGCGCACGCTGAACGTCTTCGCGGTTACGATAGATGCCCACGAGATTCTGCATCACTTCCTGGAGATCGCGGTGAATGGCGTAAGGGTTCTCGCCACCCTTGCCCTGGAACGGCTCGAGCGCATCTTTTTCGGCTTGGTCGATTTGCGCGGCGTCGATTGCAGGTGAAGAGACTTCCTTGGCGTGCTTGGCGGCGGCGAGGCCGGCGCGACGCCCAAAAACGAGGAGATCGGAAAGCGAGTTGCCACCCAAGCGATTGGCGCCGTGCAAACCGGCGGCGGCTTCTCCCGCGGCAAAAAGGCCGGGCACTGTGCTCTGCGCGGTCTCAGCGTGGACGCGAATGCCACCCATCATGTAGTGGCACGTCGGACCGACTTCCATGGGTCCCTTGGTGATATCGACATCGGCGAGCTCTTTGAACTGGTGGTACATGCTGGGAAGCTTGCGCTTCACGTATTCGGCGGGCTTATGGGAGATGTCCAAATAAGCGCCGCCATGTTCGGTGCCGCGGCCCTCGCGGACTTCGGTGTAGATGGAGCGAGCGACGAGGTCACGCGTGGAGAGCTCCATTCTCTTGGGGTCGTAGCGTTCCATGAAGCGCTCACCCATTTTGTTGCGGAGTATGCCGCCCTCGCCACGAACCGCCTCGGTGACGAGAATTCCCTGGACGCCCGGAGGCCAGACCATGCCCGTTGGATGAAACTGAACGAACTCCATGTCTATCAGCTCGGCGCCTGCTTCATAGGCGAGGGCCATTCCGTCGCCGGTATATTCCCAGGAATTCGAGGTGATGCGCCAGGCCTTGCCGATGCCGCCGGTGGCGATGACGACGGACTTGGCTTTGAAGACGACGAAGCGGCCTTGCTCGCGCCAGTATCCAATGGCGCCGGCGCAGCGCGGGCCGTCCATGAGGAGCCGCGCGATGGTGCACTCCATGTAGACGTCGAAGCCCATGTGCACGCCGCGGTCCTGCAGCGTGCGAATCATTTCGAGGCCAGTGCGGTCGCCCACATGGCAGAGGCGGCGAAAGGTGTGGCCGCCAAAGGCGCGCTGGAGGATCTGTCCGTCCTCGGTGCGATCGAAGAGCGCGCCCCACTGCTCGAGCTCGCGCACACGCTCGGGCGCTTCCTGGGCGTGGAGCTGGGCCATGCGCCAGTTGTTGAGGAGCTTTCCACCGCGCATGGTGTCTCGGAAATGCGTGCGCCAGTCGTCGGCGGAATCGACATTGGCCATGGCTGCGGCGATGCCGCCTTCGGCCATCACGGTGTGGGCTTTGCCGAGGAGGGATTTGCAGACGACACCGACGGAGGCGCCCTGGGCGAGAGCTTCGATCGCAGTGCGAAGGCCCGCGCCGCCCGCTCCAATGACCAGCACGTCGTGTTCGTGGGTTTCGAATTTATCGCTCAAAAGAGCCTCACATCGCGGATGGCGCCGGAAGAAACGAGCCGGACATAGAAGTCCGCGAGGGCCACGCCGAAAAGGCTGACCCAGGCGAAGAGCATGTGGCGTTCATTGAGAAACGTGATTCCGCGCCAGGCGCCGTAACGAGGCTTGCCGAACGTGGCGCAGGAAAAACAGTCGAGCTTGCCCCCGGCCAGATGGCGCAGCGAGTGGCAGGAGAAGGTGTAGAGGGAGAGCAGCCAAACGTTCGCAAGGAGGATGAGCGTGCCGACGCCGATGCCGAAATGCCCGGCGAAATCGAAGGCGCGAATCGCGTCGCGCCATAGGAAGAACAAGAAAAGGACGGCCAGGTACAAGAAATAGCGGTGCGCATTTTGCAGGATGAGAGGGAAGGACGTTTCACCGGAGTAGGAGCGACGGCCCTCGCTGACGGCGCAAGCGGGCGGATCAAGCAGAAACGCGCGGTAGAGGGCTTTGCGGTAGTAGTAGCAGGTAGCGCGAAAACCGAGCGGCCCCGCGAGAATCAATATGGCGGGAGAAAAAGGCCACCAGTGGTGCTGCGGATCGATGAGCGGAGAGTAGAAAGGAGAGAGATAAGGACCCCACTCGTAGAAACGTCCTTCGAAAGCCCGTAGGGTGGCGTAAACGCTGAATCCCCCCATCACGAAGATGATGGGGATAATTTCTATCCACCAAGCGTCGCGCCGCAAAGTGCTGCCAAACTGATGATTGCCAGCCGTCCGAGCCCCACTCTCAGCCATTAGATCCCCCTCAGCGACGCCTAGACTAAACAGAAAAATACATTTTGGAAACTAAATTCGTTGCAAGAGCAGACCTTCGACCCAACTCATGCCAGTGCGGACGTCAAGGGAGACCCGCGCGCTGAATTTTGGACAAGACACGCCGTCATTTTACGAATTGGGGTTGTTCGCCCTTGGATCAGGGGTCGTAGGTAAGGCAGGAACCGGCTGGGCGGGTCTTGGGTTGACTGGCGAAGGCCGGCGGAGCGCAGGTGTCGCGGATTTAGGCATCGCCCTGGCATCAGATGGGTTCTCCACTAAAAAGGATCCAGATATTTTTGCATTCTCGATCTGTGGAAGGTTGAGCAGCGCATCCCTAAACGGGGCGGCGGATGCCGAGTTTGCGCATGCGAGCCTGGAGAGTGGTGCGTTTCATGCCGAGCAGGGCGGCGGCGCCTTTGGGGCCGGCGATGCGCCATTCGGTCTGGCGGAGAGCGCGGAGGATGTGGTGGCGGTCGGCTTCTTCGAGAGTGGAGATCGAGGAGGCAGAGGAGGGAAAGAAAGCAGGCGAGGGATCGGCGCCTGCGGCCGCGAGCGTGGCGGATTTGAGTTCAGAAAGAGGGACGCGGAGTTCTTTGCCGGGGGAGAGGAGCACGGCGCGTTCGATGAGATTTTCGAGCTCGCGGATGTTGCCGGGCCAGGAATATTTCGCGAGGGCGTCCATGGCGTCAGCGGGGACGTACTCGACGGTTTTGTTGAGGCGGCGGCTGATCTTCTGGACGAAATAACGGACGAGGAGAGGAACGTCCTCACGACGCTCGCGCAGCGGTGGAATGTGGATGGGGAAAACGTTGAGACGGTAGTAGAGGTCGCTGCGGAAGGCGCGCTCGGCGACGAGCTTGGAAAGATCGCCGTTCGTGGCGGCGACGATGCGGACGTCGACACGCTGGGCGCGGTTGCTGCCGAGGCGCTCGAATTCCTGCTCCTGGAGGACGCGCAAGAGCTTGGGCTGAAGCTCGAGAGGGATGTCGCCGACTTCGTCGAGGAAGATGGTGCCGCGATCGGCCAGCTCGAAGCGGCCGATTTTCTGATTAACCGCGCCGGTGAAGGCGCCGCGCTCATGGCCGAAAAGCTCGGACTCGAGCAGGCCGGAGGGAATGGCGGCGCAATTGATTTTGACGAAGGTGCGTTCGCGGCGCGGACTGAGATTGTGAATGGCGCGGGCGATGAGCTCCTTGCCGGTGCCGGTTTCGCCGAGGATGAGGACGGTGGTCGCTGCCGGCGCGACGAGCTCGACCTGGGCGAGAGCGCGCTTGAGCGCAGCGCTGTCGCCGATGATCTCCTCAAAATTGAATTCGCTGCGAATTTCTTCTTCGAGATAAAGCTTTTCCACGGCGAGCTTGTCCTTGAGGGCGTCGATTTCCTTGAAGGCCAGAGCGTTCTCGACGGCGATGGCGATTTGCGCGGCGACTTGCTGAAGGAGCTCGACGTCCGAAGGAGGGAACGCGTCGGAGCGGCGGCTGGCCAGATTGAGCGTGCCGAAAGTGCGGCCATGAGTGATGAGCGGAACGCAACAGATGGTCTGGACGCCTTCGCTCCGCAGGATGCGGATGATTTCGGTATTGAAGCGGTCGATCTCGACGCCGCGGAGGATGAGCGGCTGGCCATTGGAGAAGCAGCGACCTGAGGGCGAGACATCGAGAGAGACGACCGTTTCTTCCTTGATGAGGCTTTGGCGGCCGGGAAAATCGAGAGCATGAATTTTGAGAAGGCCGGAGAGGGGATCAAGGAGAGCGAGGCTAGTGAAGTCGTGATGGATGACGCGCTCGAAGGTGGTGACAATGCCGCGAAAAAGATCGGGCAGCTCGCGGCTGGTGACGAGAAGGTTGTTGATTTCGAGAAGAACTCGAAGACGGTCGCGCTCGCGGGCGAGCTGCTGCTGATAGGCCTGTGAGTTTTCGAAATTGAGCGCGTTGTCCACTGCGACAGCAACCTGCGTGGCGACGCGCTGCATGAACTGGAGTTCGGAATCCGTGATGCGCTGCGGCGTAAGGCGGCCAAAACCCATGGCGCCCAGGCGGCGCTGCGCCGTGGTTAGTGGAACGAGGGCAAAAGAGCGGACGCCATACTCACGCAAGCGTTGCATGAAATCCGGGAAGCGGGATTCTTGTTCGGTGTCGCTTACGACGAATGGTTGTTGTGTTTGCCAGACCCAGCCGGAAGGATGACCGTCCACTGGCGTTTCGTTGCCGGTCTTGGTGTCTGTTGGATGGCGGGTTTCGAGGATGTGCAAGCGCATGACGTTGCGCGCGGGATCGTGAAGGACGAGAGCGAGGAAGTCGAACTCCACGACGGAGTGGAGGCGTTCGGCGAGGTCGTGGAAAAGCGCGGGAAGATCGCGCTGCTGGGCGATGGCCTCGCTGACTTCAAGCAAGGCTTCGAGCTGGCGCCGGGAGTGTTCGAACGGCGCGGCAAGCGCCGCTTCCGGCGGAGAAATGACATGGTCCGCCATAAGAAGCAGAATAGCACCCGGGCAGGATAAGGCTCAACCGAAGGGGTGGCGGGTAGTCAGTGCGTTTCCGATAAGCCGACTTCCCGAACAATGGGCAGCGAGCGGTATGACAACACTGCCGCGTATCTGAGGATCTATCGCAGTCGGACCACCCACTTTCCGGGAAGATGCTGAACAAAGAAGCCGACACCGTAACCCGCGCACCCCTTTCTTCGTATTCTTTTCAGAGAGAATTCCGCACCCTCCGAGAGTTCGTACCTCGCGCTTCGCAGGATGCGGTAGAGTAACTGGAAAGGCTTTCTCCGCCCCATGCTCGCCGTTCGTGACAATCTTGCGCAGTGCTTCAGCGCGCTGCGCGCGCACAAGCTGCGCGCGACGCTTACGATGCTGGGGCTGACGATGGGCGTGACCACGCTCATCACGGTCATGACCCTGGTGCAGGGCGCGAACGTTTATGTGGAACAGAAGATCGCCAACCTGGGCACAAACGTCTTTCAGATCGCGCGCACTCCCTTCGCGGTGACAGACTTCAACATCATCATCAAGGCGCTGAAATACAAGAAGATTGAGCTCGACGACATGCGCGCCATCGCCGAAAGATGTACGGCATGCGAAGAGGTCGGCGCCAGCGCGAGCGGCACCAATACCGTCCGCACACGATACGGCGACAAAGAGGTGCAGGACGTGAACTTTTCCGGCCAAACCGCGAGTATGGCGGATATTGACACGCGCACGGTCGAGCTCGGCCGCTACTTCGCGCCAACCGAAGCCGAACACAAGGTCAACGTCTGCCTGATCGGCGACACGCTCGTGCACCAGTTGTTTCTTGGCCTGGACCCCATCGGCAAGACCATTCGCGTCGGCAACGATGAACTCATGGTGGTAGGAACGATGGAGAAGATCGGCAGCGTGCTCGGACAGGACCAGGACAACTTCGTGATGGTCCCGCTGCCCGTTTTCCTGCGCATGCAGGGGACGCACACTAGCCTGACCATCAACGTCAAGACGAACGCCGAGAACTTTGAAAAAGCCCTGGACCAGGCGCACCTCATCTTGCGCGCGCGGCGCCACCTCACGGCGAACATGCAAGATGACTTCTTTATCGGAACCAAGGAAAGTTACATGGCTCTGTGGCGCAGCATCAGTTCGGCATTTTTCGCCGTGTTTATTATGGTGAGCGCTATTTCGGTGGTCATCGGCGGCATCGTCATCATGAACGTCATGCTGGTGAGCGTGACCTTGCGGCGCAGGGAGATCGGCGTGCGGCGCGCGGTGGGCGCGACACAGCGCGACATCCTGCGGCAGTTCATGGCAGAAAGCTTGATGCAATGTATTGCGGGGGGACTCACGGGCATTTCGCTGGGATTCCTGGTCGCGCTGGCTCTGCGGACGTATACACCCTTCCCAGCCTCGGTGCAGACGTGGGTGGCGGTGCTGGGAGTGTTCCTGAGTTCTGGCGTTGGATTGTTTTTCGGAATCTATCCGGCGCTGCGGGCATCACGGCTGGACCCGGTTGTCGCTTTGAGGTCTGACTGACGGCGATGATGACACCTGCTCAAGTTCGGGAAAACTTCTTCGCTGCGCTGCAGACGCTGCGCTCGTCGAAGGTGCGCTCCGCCTTAACGGTGCTGGGCATCGTCATCGGAGTGTCCTCGGTGATTTCCATGGCGGCGATCATTCAAGGTCTGAACAAGTTCGTGCAGGACAAAGTGGAATCCCTGGGGTCGCGCACTTACTTCCTCTCACGGTTTCCGGTCGGCACGGACCCTACCCGATGGCCGGAACGCATTCGCACGCGCAAGTATTTTGAGTACAACTACGCCGACTTTATACGCCAGGCCGCACCCGATGTGCAGATCGTGACCACCGTCGGCACGCGCGCCTTTTTCTTCGGGGACACGAACCTGATCACCGGCGGGGACCATAGCGTCGAGAAGGTGATCGTGCGCGGCGCTGAGCCGCAGTACACGGAGGCGATTCCGCTGTTCACGATCGAGCGCGGCCGCTTTATCAGCGCCTTTGACCAGGAGCACGCGCGTTCGGTGGTGGTGCTGGGCGCGGCCATCAGCGAGTCGCTCTTCCCCAACACGGACGCCGTTGGCAAGACGGTGCGCATCAACGGCAGCCTCTACGATGTCATCGGGGTCTTTGAGCACGACCAGGGGCTGTTCCTCGGTCCGGGTGTGGACATCTTCGCCATCATTCCGCTGAGCAACTTCAAGAAACATTACCCGGAGGCCAAAGAACTGGTCATGGCATTCACGGTCCCGGAAAATGTGAGCGTCAGAAAGGCGCAGGACGAGGTCATTCAGGCGATGCGCCGCCTGCGGCGCGTCCCCGCCGACCAGGAAAATGATTTCGAGTTGAGCTCGCCGGACTTCCTCAGCAATTTGTGGAACCAACTCACGGGCGCGCTGGTGATCCTCACAACCGTCATCAGCTCTATAGGGCTACTGGTGGGCGGCATCGGCGTGATGAACATCATGCTCATTTCCGTGACCGAGCGCACGCAGGAAATTGGAGTGCGTAAAGCCATCGGCGCGCGCCGCGCGGATATCCGCCTGCAATTCTTGCTTGAAGCCGTGGTCCTCACGCTGGTCGGCGGCACAATCGGCATTCTGATCGGGGCCGGCATATCTACATTGGTGCGCACTTTCGTGCCTTCGATTCCCGCAACGCTTTCTTATCTGTGGGTTTCGATTGGGTTCGCGGTCTCCGTCGGCGTGGGCCTGTTCTTCGGCTATTATCCGGCAAATCTGGCGGCCAACCTCGATCCCATAGATTGCTTGCGGTACGAGTAAAAATCTTAACGTTCAACACGGAGGTGCGGAGGCAAGGCTTCAAGCCTCTCAGTTACGAGGCGGAGTTAGTTTTCCACTCTGACTAGGGAGTCCGCATCGGTGGACTGAAAATCTTCTCCGTCTGCTCCGCAGTCCTGTGGTGATGAACAGGAAAGCTCCCCCAAAGTCGCGTAGTGTTTACCGACGATACCCATTCGGCCAGATTCCGCCAGAGAAACACGCTTCCAGGAAACGGACCCACTACCGGGTGGCGAACGAGAAGCGGGAGGAATGGCGGTTGTGCGGCGGTCGAGGTGCGGGCGTCCTACGTTTCCATCAACGCGGAGTGAATTTTGGAACAAGTTTGCTGCGATCGTTCGGCGGCGGCGCCGCGCGGGCCTGGAGGCCAGCGGTGGAGTTACTTCACAGGAATAGGCTTCTGGTACTTGGAAAGGTCGACGGACTGCCAGTCGCCGCGCTCGATGCCTGCGCGGATTTGCGCCGGGGTCTTGCCCCTGCGGGACTGCTCGTAGGTGTAGAGAGCTTCGCGGACGCAGGTTTCACACTCCGAGCCGTGCTTGTTGGCGAAGCAATCGAGCAGGCTGCCGTGACCCTGGCTGCGGTCACAGTAGCAATAGCAGGGCTGTTGATAGAGAGCTTTCTTGACGCGCGCGGCCGCGGCGTACGCGTTCCTGATGACGGGATCGGTGAAGAGGTGGGGGCTCATGGTTGGCGGAAGCGGGCCTTCGGGAGGCTGCGCGTGATAAGCGGGCACGGGGTCGGCGCCGGTATTCTGTGGAGAACCCGAGGCGGCGCGCTGCGGCACCAAGGCCAACGCGAGCGCGATGCCGGGGAGAATTGCGCAGAGAAGATATTTGTTAAACACGCGCATTAACGCGCCTCCGCTCCGCGCGGGGGAAACTTAGAAGCGCACCGCAGCGGGACACCTCTACATTACTGCGAAGAGACGCGAATTTCCACTTCACGGATCAAACGGAAGAAGCGTGAGGGCAGAGCGGCTCGGGGTCATCTCACCATTCTAGACGCGAAGTGCAATGAATTGCGTGGGTCTCGCGGGGAGGATAGCAGGCGTCAGACGAGGGCGACCGGAGCGGGCGTGGAGGAAGGCGTGTGTGCCGCGGTGGGAGATTTTGCGGCGAGATGCTGGGCTCGGAGATGGCGCTGGACGCGGCGGCCCCAGGCGCGCACGAAGGAAAAATTCAGCGCTCCGCCAATGGCGGAACTGGCGAGGGGAATCAGGCGGCCAACCCATTTCTCCGCGGTTTCCTGGCCGAGTTTCACCGCCAAGCGTTGGGCGATGCGGGGCACCATTTTTTCCAGCAACTGCTTCTCGACGAGATCCTTGCCGTAGTCGACTCCGGTGGCCACGGCGACCGCCTTCCACATTTCGATACGCGCGTCTTGCCCGCGCGACTCGAAGCCGTAGAGGAGGCAGAGGCGCTGAATGAGGCGCAGCGTTATGATGCTGAGCAGGCTGGCGTCGGGGAGGAAGGTAATCATGCCGCCGAAGCCGAAACCCGCGCCTTCGGCGAGGGCCAAGCGCTCGGAGTCGCGAATGAGAGCGGCCGCAATAGCGTCGAGGCGCTCCAGCGGAACGTCTTTCATGCGAGTGAAATCCGGGGCCCAAAGACGGTGCTTATTGGCGAGTTCCCTGCGAAAAGCCTCCGGATCGATTTCGACGGAGCGGAGGCCGCGGAGAAAACTGAAGCGAAGAAGACGGCCCAAAATGCGTCCGCCCGCCGATTTCTTCTTTGATCGATGTGATCGAGACATGGCTAAGTACATCCTAAGGCGGCTGGAACCACGGACGCAACCACGGCGTTGTATAAGGTTTACGGTGCGGGCCGGTCGACCGGGTGGCAGGGGGTATTGCCCGGCAAGCGGCATGGGGGGTGCTGTACTACTTGACGTGGCGAAACTTTTGGGTAAACTGCGTTTTTCTCCTGGATGGGTGACCGAGAAGCGGACAACATGGCGACGTTGCCACAATTCGTTCCGGCCGAAGTCGTGCATGATTTCGACTTTCCGCAGCGCGAGGCGGCGTTTTTCTTTGGGCTCTTCCTGCGAGGGCATTCCGCGGAACAACTGCGCCGCGACATTGAAGTACCGCCAGCGGTGCTGGCGAAGTGGCACCGCGAGGCGGACCGCGATCCGGAGTTGCGAGACATTTTTGCGCGGATTGTCGAATACCGGCGGCACGTGTTAGCTATTTTTGACACGCTAATAGGTACCGACGTGCAGAACCAGCGATTGCAGTAGGTCCTTCCGACGTAGATCCCTTCTCGAACTTGGATTTCTTAGCTCCTTCTTACGCTCGTCCGCAGCGCAATAGCCCTGTACGAAGGTTCAGGTCAAAAAGCGTCAGGCAACCTAAGTTGCAGGGTTGAGTTCTAACCGAATTTGGGGGACAAGTGTCACAAAACGCAGGAGATTTCGTTTTAGGGGAGCGATTGACGGGGCACCTGTCCGGGGGTAGAATTCAAGCGTCCTGAAGGTTGAGGGGTATCTTATGCCACGGGTAGCTCGTGTCCTGTTTGTATCTCTATTCTCCCTAGCGATTACGATCCCTCCAGTTTTAGCGCAACAACCACAAGACCAAGATGCGTCTTCCGCCCCGAAGAAGGTGGATAAAGAGCAGAAAAAGAAGATTAGGAAGAGCCTGAAAGAGCTCGAAGGGCCCTACAAGCAGTGGCTTAGCGAGGACGTGGTCTACATCATTGCGCCGGAAGAGCGGACGGCCTTCCTGCAACTCGAGACGAACGAAGAGCGCGAGCAATTCATCGAGCAATTCTGGCTGCGGCGCAGCAGCAATCCGGACTTGCCGGAGAATGATTTCAAAGAAGAACACTACCGCCGGATCGCGTATGCGAATGAGCATTTTGCTTCGGGTATTCCGGGGTGGAAGACAGACCGCGGCCATATGTACATCGTTTGGGGCAAGCCCGATGAGATCGAATCGCATCCGACGGGCGGCACCTACGACCGGCCGCCGGAAGAGGGCGGCGGATCGACATCGACGTATCCCTGGGAAACGTGGCGGTGGCGTTATCTCGAGGGCATGGGGGAACAAAACGTCATCATGGAGTTCGTGGACCCGACGAGTACGGGCGAATACCGCTTGACGATGGACCCGTCGGAGAAGGACGCGCTGCTGCACGTGCCCGGAGCGGGATTGACCGAGCTCGAGCAAATGGGCATGGCCTCGAAAACGGACCGCTTCACGCGCACGGACGGGACGCATCTGGGGAAGTCTCTCGGTGGAGAGTCGGCGAGCATGAACGAATTCACGCGTCTGGAAATGTTTTCCAAGGCGTTCAAGCCGCCGGAGGTCAAGTTCAAGGACCTCGAAGCCCTCGTGACGTCGCGACTGGTTCGTGATCAGGTGCATTTCACGTGGCGAACGGATTATCTGAAGGTGACGAACGATACGGTGTTGGTGCCGGTGACCGTGCAAATTCCCAACAATCAGCTATCGTTCCATGCGAAAGAGGGAATTCATTCGGCGACGCTCAACATATTCGGACGCGTGAGCACGTTGTCCGGGCGCGTGGTGCAGACGTTTGAGGATTCGGTCAGCCGCGATTTTCCGGATAGCTTGTTCCAGCAGTCGGTGAAGCTGCAATCCATCTATCAGAAGGCGGTACCGCTGCGGCCCGGTCTGTACCGGCTGGACCTGGTGATCAAGGACGTGCAGAGCGGAAACGTCGGGGTGATCAATTCGCGGCTGGCAGTGCCAAGGTATGAAGACGAAAAGCTGGAATCAAGCTCGTTGATCCTCGCGGACCAGATCGAGCACGTTCCCGCCAAGCAGATCGGGACGGGCCAATTCGTGCTGGGTTCCTCGAAGGTGCGGCCTCGCCTCGATGGTGACTTCACGACGAACGAAAAACTCGGGATTTACATGCAGGTGTACAACCTGAAGCCGGACGAGAAAACGCACAAGTCGAGCGCGACATTTGAGTTTACGGTGAAAAAGGGCAACCAGCAGGTGATGCAATTCAAGGAGACCTCGGCAGAGATGAAGCAGACAGGTGATCAAATCACCATCGAACGCCTGCTGCCGCTGGCTACGCTTGCGCCGGGAAAGTACAAGCTGGAAGTCAACGCGACGGATGCGATTTCTAAGCAGACGATTTCCCGAACGGCAGAATTTACGGTGAAAGCAACGCCGGAGACGAAGTCGGCGGCGAATATTGTGCCGGGGAGGTAACGCGACGTGAAACAAGGACGGCTCCGGATCCTAGGGGCTCTGGTCCTGGCCGCAATGTGCTCGTCGTTTGGGGCGAACATGGCGGCCGCGCAAGCGAAGCTCGTCTCCGGGAAGCTCGCCGGGGTGGTGCGCGATACGGCGGGCACGCCGCAGATGGGTGCAAGCGTTGAAGTGATTCCCGAAACAACGGGGACGCTCTCCGCTCTCGATTTACTCACCAACACGCAAGGGATTTTTCGCGGGGAGCGTCTTGCGCCGGGCTTTTACACGGTGCGCGCGACCCTCGCAGGTTTTTTGCCCACACTCGAAAAGCACGTCCGCATTACCGCTAACCTCACGACGGTCGTCCGCATCCAGCTGGAATCGATGTTTACGTCGCTCGAGCAACTGCGGAGGCAACCGTCTGCTGCGACTATCGAGACCGACGACTGGAAATGGGTGCTGCGCTCGGCATCGGCGACCCGGCCGGTGCTGCAGTGGATTGACCGAGACGCCGCTGACGCGACAAATGGAAGCATCGATTCCCGCGGCGCACAGCCGCGTATGCAGCTCGAATTTACGGACGGCGCCCGCCGCCCGGGTTCGGTTTCCAATTTGGCGTCGTCGCCTGCCACGGCGTTTGCCTACGATCAGAAACTCGGCGGAAGAAACAGGCTGGTTGTCGCAGGTCAGCTGAGTTATGAAGATGAGGCGCCGGCCGGTGGAATTGCGACGATCTGGCTGCCGACAGGTTCGCTGGGAGCAGGGCCGCACACGGCGCTGGTGATGCGCGAAGCGCGGCTGGGACCCGCGGGACCGACATTCCGCGGTGTGCGGATCGACCAGGGCGGGACTGTGGCCTTCGGCGACCGCATGGCGCTGCGTTACGGCGGCGAATATGTGCTGGTGGGCTTGGGGACGACAACCTCCTCGGTGCGCCCGAGGCTGGAGCTGGATACGCGCGTTTCTGAAATGTGGCGCGCGACGCTGATTTATGCATCGCAACCCGGCGCACCGGGCGTGCTGGAACCGGGCGAAGGGGAAAGTGGATCCCTGACGGCGGCATTGAATGAGTTGGACGCGTTTCCCGCGCTGTTGTGGCGGGGCGGGCATCCCGCGTTGCAGGGCGGCACGCATGAAGAGATGGCCGCGGAACGAAAATTAGGGACGAGCGGAAAATTACAGATCGCGGCGTTCCACGATGATAATCGCCACGTCGCGGTATTTGGGCGCGGCCGAAACCTGCCTGCGGCGGATTATTTTCAAGATTACTTTTCGAACGGCTTCGCTTATGACGGCGGCTCGTCCAGCAGCTGGGGCACGCGCATCGCGCTGCGAGAAAAGCTGGACGGTGATGTCGAATTGACAGCGGTGTACGCGTTCGCGGGAGCTCTTACTCCCGGGGAGGCGGCGGACGGTGCCCTTCGAGATGCTCTGCGAACAGCGGCGCGGCATTCGCTGGGAGCCAATATCTCCGCAAGAGTGCCCCATTTAGCGACTAGGGTGAACGCCGGGTACAAGTGGATAAACGGAGTGACCGTTTCCCGCGTGGATGGCTACGGTGAATCGCTCTTCCAACTGGAACCGTATATGCACGTTGGCGTGCGCCAGGCGCTGCCGAAATTCGGGCCAGGCAGGTGGGAAGCGATCGCGGACTGTAATAATCTTCTGGCGCAAGGCTACGTGCCGGTGAGCAGCCGAGACGGACGCACGGTTTTGGTACCGGCATTTCGGACTTTCCGAGGCGGATTGAGTTTACAATTTTAGGTCATTTTGGGATTTCGAAAGCTGTATGGTACCTACTAGAAACTGGATTCCCATCGGATGGCCCGGCTCATGCGCCCGCAAGTGATTGAAAAACAAGAGAATTTCCCACATGGGCCTCTACCAAACATTGGAGATGGATTTGCAGCGGGTAATTAGGGCTGGGATCTATCCCTGCCGATTTCGGTCATGAAGCAGAACCTGCGAGTCAGTCTCGGGGCTGTCGTGCTGGCGCTCGCCACGCTGGCGGCGATGATTTTTGCGCTGCTGAATTTTGACCAGCGGGCGCGATTCGAAGCGCCAGACGATGGCGTGGCGTGGCTCGATACGGACCACGGCGTTCAGGCCTGGCAGGTGGCGCCGAATTCACCCGCCTCGCGGGCGGGGATTCGCGCCGGCGATCATCTGGCCGCCATCAACGGCGCACCAGTGACGAGCGCCGTGCAGGTGACGAAACGTCTGTGGCGGGCCAGTCTTTGGACGCAGTTGCGGTACAAGCTGACGCGCAATGGCGAAGAGTTCGAAACGCCGTTGGTGACCGCGCCCGCCGAAAAACCTGCTTCGATTGAGAATTATCTTCGTGTTGTCGGCTTATTTTACCTTTTTATCGGTTTGTTTATTTTTATCCGCCGGTGGAACGCTCCGCGCGCAGTCCACTTCTACGTCTTCTGTCTTGTTTCGTTCATTCTTTATTCATTCCACTACAGCGGAAAACTGGATACATTCGACTACGAGATTTATTGGGCGAAGATCGCGGCGCTAGTGCTGGCGCCGGCACTGCTGCTGCATTTCGCGCTGGTCTTTCCGGAGCGCGCGGAAGCGCCAAGGCGCTTGCTGTCGAAGCTTGGCTTGGTGTATGGCCCGCCGCTGGCGCTGCTGCTGATTCATGTAAGCACCGCTTTCCGGGCGCTCGGGTTTGTACCCTGGCTCGGCTCGCGAGTGGTGCTCGATAAAATCGAGCTGAGTTACCTGGGCGCCTGTTTCTTGACGGCCGGGCTGGTCTTTTACAAGAGTTTCCGCGGCGCACCGTCCGGCATTCTACGGCAGCAACTGAAATGGCTGACAGGCGGCACCGTCGCCGGGAGCTTGCCATTCACGCTGTTTTATGTCGCACCGTTCGTGTTCGATGCGGCGCAGGGCGCGTGGATGAAATTCTCGGCGCTGAGCCTGGTACTCATCCCGCTTTGCTTTGGTTACGCGATCATCCGCTACCGCCTGATGGATGTGGACATCATCTTCAAGCGCGGGTTGGCGTATACCGCGGCGACCGCTGGCGTAGCGGCGGTGTATTTTGCGGTGGTCGCGCTGATGGCGGAAATATTTCACGCGCAGACCACGGGCCCCGCGGGCGGGATGATTGCGATCGTGACCGCGGCGTTCTTATTCCAGCCATTCCGCGAATGGATTCAAGCGCGGCTGGACCGCTTCTTCTACCGCGACCGCCTTGACTACCGGCGCACGCTGATTGAATTTGGCAGCACGCTGACGAATGAAGTGCGCATCGATCCGATGCTGGGCTCGGTGATGGATCGTGTATCGCAGACGCTGCTGGTCGACCGGCTGGGAATTTTCATGGAGGATCCGGCGGAGCCCGGAGAGATGCGGCTGGCGCGGTCGATGGGTGTGCGGCTCTCGGAACCGATGGATCTGAGCTTCCTCGCGCCGGCCCGGCCCGAGTTCACCCGCGGGGCACTCTTCTTCGAGTCGCCCCGTGCGGCAAGGGACGTCACGGATTCGCAGCGGCGCACGCTCGAGCAGCTCGATTTGAATTATTTCGTTCCCTGCCGGATCCGCGAGCACACCGTGGCGGTGCTGGGCCTGGGTAAGACGGTGGACGGCGACTTTCTTTCGAGCGATGACGTAGAGGTGGTGCAGACCATTGCGGGCTACGTCGCGGTGGCGCTCGATAATGCGCAGCTCTACACGTCGCTCGAGCAGAAGGCGCTCGAAATCGCGCGGTTGAAGGACTTCAGCGAAAACATTGTGGAATCGCTAAACGTGGGCGTGCTGGCGGTGGACCTCGAAGGGATCGTCGAAAGCTGGAATACGAGGATGGAACAGCTCTTCGGCGTGGCACGGCAGGAAGCGGTAGGGCGGCAACTGAGTTCGCTGCTACCGGAAGAGCTGTCGGCGGAGATTGCGGCGCGCGGCGATCAAGAGCAGATCACCGGGATTTACAAGCAGCGGTTGCAGCACCAGGGGAAGTTGCTGACGCTGAACGTTTCGATCACTCCGCTGGTGAGCAAATCAGGCGAGCGCATCGGACGGCTGTTGCTCTTCGACGACGTGACGCAGCGCGAGCACATGGAAGAGCAGATGACGCAGACGGAGAAGCTGACTTCGCTCGGGCTGCTGGCGGCAGGCGTGGCGCACGAAGTGAATACGCCGCTGGCGGTGATTTCGAATTATATCCAGATGCTGGCGAAGCAGATGCCCGAGGGAGACCCGCGGCAGGCGATTGTCGAAAAGATCGTGAAGCAGACGTTCCGAGCGAGCGAGATCGTTAACAACTTGCTGAATTTTTCGCGGACGGGCGCGGCGGAGCTTACGGATGTGGACGTAAACCGGGTGGTGGAGGAGACACTGTCGCTGGTGGCACATCCGTTGAAAACTTCGCAGATTCAGGTGGTCAAGCACCTGGGCAAGACAATTCCAGCAGTGCGCGGCTCGGCCAACAAATTGCAGCAGGTATTCCTGAATTTGTTCTTGAACGCGCGCGACGCGATGCCCAGCGGAGGAATGCTGGAAGTGCGCACGGGTGCGCACAACGGAAGCGTCGAGGTAGAAATTGCGGACACCGGCGCGGGGATCCCGCGGGAACACATTCACCGCATCTTTGATCCCTTCTTCACCACGAAGGGCAGCGGCCGGGGCACGGGCCTCGGGCTTTCCGTAAGCTACGGGATCATCAAAGAACACGCGGGAAAAATTGATGTCCGCTCGACCCCGGGCAAGGGCACCTCTTTCCACGTCGAGTTTCCCGCCGCCAAGAAAGCAGTTCATGTCTAAGGGCTCCATTCTAGTTGTTGATGACGAATCGGAAATCAGAGAAGGCCTCGAGCTGCTGCTGACGAGCGAGGGCTACGGTGTTTCGAGCGCGGAGACGGGCGAATCCGGCCTCGCGAAGCTCGAGGAGCGTCCCTTTGATCTGCTGCTGCTGGATGTGAGTCTGCCGGACCGCAACGGTCTCGAGCTGCTGCGGGAGATCCGGCGGCGCGATCCGCACCTTTCCATTGTATTGATCACGGCATACGGGTCGATTGAGATGGCGCGGGCCGCCTTCAAGAGCGGCGCGATGGATTACATCACCAAGCCGTGGTCGAACGATGAGTTGCTGGCGCAGGTGGCGCAGGCGGTAGAATCGCGGCGGCTGCGCGAAGAGAACGTGCAGCTCAAACGTGCGCTGAAGCAGCGCTTCAATTTCCCGAATATCGTGGGGAAGAGCGAAAAGATGCTGACGCTGCTGGATCTCGTCACGCAGGTGGCACCCTCGCGCTCAACGGTGTTAATCAGCGGAGAAAGCGGAACGGGAAAAGAGCTGATCGCGAAGGCGATTCATTCGGCGTCCACGCGCGCGGACAAAGCCTTCGTGCCGGTGAATACCGGTTCAATTCCCGTGGATCTCTTAGAATCACAGCTCTTTGGCCACGTCAAGGGTGCGTTCACGAGCGCGGTAGCTTCGAAAAAGGGCCTTTTCGAAGTGGCCGATCAGGGGACGATCTTTTTCGATGAGATCGCGACCATCTGCCCGGAGACCCAAGCGAAGCTGCTGCGCGTGATCCAGGAGCGTGAATTCATGCGCTTGGGCGGTACGGAGCAGATCAAGGTGGACGTGCGCATCGTCGCTGCGTCCAACGTAGATTTGCTCACGCTCGTGCGCGAAGGGCGATTGCGCGAAGACCTTTACCACCGGCTGAATGTAATTCACCTGCGGATCCCGCCCTTGCGCGACCGGCGGGAAGATATCCCGATGCTGCTGGCGCATTTCCTGGAGCGCTACTGCCAGGAAAACGGCAAGCCGCTGCGGCAATTCACGCAGACGGCGATGAAGCTGATGATGGATTACGATTGGCCCGGAAATGTGCGCGAGCTGGAAAACGTGGTGGAACGCGCGGTTGTGCTCTCCACTCAGGAGCGAGTGGATGCCGACCTGCTGCCGGAAAACATACGCAGCAAGGAGATCGTCCGAGGCGTGCGGCTGCAACTCTCCGAGTTTCTTCCCGCGCTGCCTGGTGAGCCGGGGGCACGCAGCGGGGCCGATCATTCGAAACCTTCGCTGTTTCAGATCATGGACGAGATCGAGCGGCGAGTTATCGTGGACATGCTCGAGCGTACCGGTTGGAACCAAACAGAAGCCGCCGAACGCTTCCTGATTCCGCTTTCCACGCTGAATCAAAAAATCAAGAGGCTGGGGATTGACGTGCGCCGCCGCGGCCGCGGGGACGAAGCTTTTTCCGCTTCCTCGGGGAAGTAGGGACTCACCGAGGCAAAGCGACGTTGTTTCTTCCTGATTCGACAATTTCATCTTGCATAACTGGAGTGGTCTAGGCAGAGTACCGGGGAATGATTCTGCGCCTATCGAGTTCCGCGGCACGCGGCACAATTGTGTTCGTTGCCTTGATGTTGGGTGTCACACTCTCCTACTACAGCATCCGCAACGCGCGTGCGGAGTTCCAAGCAGAACTTGACACTCCGCAAGGATACGAGCGCGCAACACAGCTCGAGCCGGGAAACCCGCGGTATTGGGATTTACTCGGGCACTATTGGCAATACAATTTGGGGCAACCGGACATACAGCGCGCGATCCGGGCTTACCAGACGTCTCTCTCTTTCGATCCGAGGTCGGCGAATTCGTGGCTTGATCTGGGCACGGCTTACGAATCGGAAGCGGAGCTGGCAAAGGCGCGCGAGTCCTTCCTCGAAGCGAAGCGTGCGTATCCACTGTCGGCGGAGGTTTCCTGGCGATATGGGAATTTCCTGTTGCGGCAAGGGGAGCTGGATAAGGCGTTCGCGGAGATCCGCCGCGCGGTGGAAGCCGACCCGAAGCGTGGCGCGGAAGCTTTCTCGCGGTGCTGGCATGCCGACCCGGACCTAGAGAAGATTCTGAATCGCGTCTTGCCGCCGAGCCGTGATGTGTACATGGATGTGATCAGGGACCTTACAGCCGATAGAAAGACAGCCGAGGCGCTCGAAGTATGGTTTCGGCTGGTAGCGTTTCATCCCCAATTGGTCCTGCGCGACGTATTTCCCCTCGTCGATACGCTGATTGAAACTTCCCAATTGGCAGCCGCATGGCGCGTGTGGGAGCAAGCGGCGCGGTTTGCGGAATTGCCGCCGCTTCTGGATTCGCCGGGTTCGGTGGTGTGGGACGGCAGTTTCGAATCAGGCGTAGTGGGCGGGGGGTTTGCGTGGAGTTATCCGCCAACATTCGAAGGTGTACAAACACGATTGGACCCCCGAGAAAAACATTCCGGCAACCAATCGCTGCGCCTTCAGTTTGACGGCAAGCGCAACTTGAATTTTGAAAATGCCTGCGTCATTGCGCTCGTGCAGCCTTCCACGACGTACCGATTTTCCGCCTGGGTGAGCACGAAGGCGCTTACCACCGATCAAGGCGTGCGGTTTAGACTGTACCCAGTGGGGATTCCCGGGGGGCGCGCTATCGTGACTGGAGATGTTCGCGGCAGCGAGCCATGGACGCGAATTGAGACTTCCTGGACCGCGGAGAAAGACGCGCACGGGGTGAGGATCTGCGTGACCAGGTATGCGAGCGAGAAACTCGAGAGCGAGATCCAGGGGACGGCGTGGGTGGATGACCTTGCGCTTATCCCGGAAAACGCCGGGACCTCGAAGCCATGAGCATCCTACGGTTCGGGGTGTGCGCACTGGTTGTGTTTGGCGTCTTGGCGCACGGCGCGGTGGAGGATTGGGCACGGGCGGTCCTTGAGACGGGCGCTGGGCTTTTATTTTTGGCGTGGGCAGCGAACGCCTACCTAAAGAAGGAAGAAAGACTGCTGATTTCCCCATTGCTACCGCCGCTCGTGGCACTTTCCCTCGTGGTGCTCGGGCAATTGGCATTCCACCGCACCGCTTCCGCTTACAACACGCGAATGGAACTGCAGCTTTTCCTGGCCTACCTGATCGTTTTGTTCGTGGCAGCACAGGCCTTCCGAACACTCGAGGATTGGCGAGGATTTATCTGGTTTGTCATGGTATTTGGCTTTCTGGTGGCCATTTTCGGGATCCTCCAGCACCTGACGTTTAACGGGAAGCTCTATTGGTTTCGCGAGATGAGGTACGGCGGAATTCCGTTCGGGCCCTATGCGAACCGGAATCACTTCGCGGGATTGATGGAACTGGTGATCCCGGTGGCGCTCGTGCCTCTGGTAATGGGAAAAGTGCGGCGGGAGCGATGGTTTCTCGTGGGACTGTTTGCGATGCTGCCCATGGGGGCACTTTTTCTGTCGGCTTCACGGGGAGGGATCATCAGCTTCGCAGTGGAACTGGCCGTCCTGGTGTTGCTGATGGTGCTGCGGCGCGCGGGAGGCAGACACGCGCTGGCGGGCGGAGTAGTCCTTCTGGTAGCAGTTCTAATGGTGTCCTGGCTGGGCGTTAGGCAAGTCCTGGAAAGATTTTCGTCTCTGCAGACACTTGAGGTGAGCGTGGGGAAGCGGGCCTCCATGCGGGGGGATACGTGGAGGATTTTTTTGGATCATCCCTGGACGGGCACCGGACTGGGCACCCTGCAGACTGTCTTTCCCCGGTACGAAACTCTGTACGACGGAAAAATCGTAAATCACACCCACAATGATTATTTGGAAGCGCTGGCAGAAACGGGACTCCTCGGGGGTTTATGCTGCGCCTGGTTTCTAGCGGTATTGTTCTTGGAATCGATGCGACGGCTAATGGAGTTGAACCACTCCTTGGCAGCGTCGCTTCATCTTTCGGGCCTGGCGGGTTGTACGGGTTTTCTCGTGCACAGCCTGGTGGACTTTAACCTGCACATTCCCGCAAACGCGCTGCTGTTTTTCCTGATGGCGAATCTGGCCACAGGGGAAATTGTCCAGGTGACACGGCCAGCGCCTAAACCGGGCCTGCCTGGTGTCCGAATAGGCAAGCGCTGATTGACTTGTCCCGCCCGGCGGTATAATGAATTTTGGGGGTCATCTATTCGAATGCAGCCAGCCAGACTGGGTGCGAGGTCGTTGTGTCGCGTCATTGCCGCCCTGTTAACGATGTCGGGACTAGCGCCGTACAGCCGTGCGCAGACCTTTCTAGAGACGCCACAGCAAACGAATGACCGGATCCGGTCACGGTCAACCAGTATGGCTCGTAGTGTGCCCCACGATTACATCATTGGAAGCGGTGATCTAATCTCCATCGATGTATTTGAAATCCCGGAGCTAAGCCGCGCGGTGCGCGTTAGCCAGTCGGGAACGATTGGAATCCCGCTGGTGCCGGTGCGGTTGCGGATGTCCGGCCTGACAGAGGCGCAGGCGGAGCAGAAAATCGCGGAAGTACTGGAGGCCAACGGCTTAGTGTCTCACCCGCAGGTCAGCGTTAGCGTGAAGGAAAGGAAGAGCAAGCCGATCACGATATTCGGGGCGGTAAATCATCCGATGGTGTATCAAGCGGAGCGTCCGATTACGCTCGTAGAGGCACTGGCAGAAGCAGGTGGGATCACCAACGATGCTGCGGATACTGTAATTGTGACACGGCCCGAGCAGGAGGCAGGGAGCGATCCTTTGGAACCCCCGGTCATCGGCCCGGGAGATGTGATCCCGGTTTCCCCTGCCAAGACTACGGCTCAAGAGCATTCTGCGGCCTCCGTGCCAGCGGCGGAGGCAGCTGCGCCGAACGCGCCTCCTCCCATAAACAACGTGATCACAGTCAATTTGAACGAACTGCTGGAGACCGGCAACACGGCGAACAATATCGTTCTCCAAGGCGGGGATATCGTCACGGTGCCCCATGCCGGGATCGTATATGTCCTGGGAGCGGTGGCGAGGCCGGGGGGTTTCGTGGTTTCGAATGACCGCACGCAATTGAGCACATTAAAGGTCCTATCGCTTGCCGGTGGCATGACCCGGACAGCAAAGTCGGATCGCGCCGTGATCGTCCGGAAAGATACCCAGGGCCAGCAGCATGAGGTCGCCGTGGACCTGAAGAAGGTGTTAAGGCGGGAAACGGAAGATGTGCAGCTCCAGCCAAGCGACATCCTGTATGTTCCGGAGAGTGCGTCCAAACAGGCGATGGTGAAAGCGGCAGAGCTAGGTGTCGCGATAGGCACGGCAGCAGCGATTTTCCGCATAGCGAATCACTTGTAAATGGCAGAAGAAAACAAAATCGTTCCGCGCGAAAACGGCTCCAACGGCGCAGTCGACGTGATCACCATTCCCGCGCGGTTCCCGGCGTGGGATCTTTCTCCCCACGAGCCGCATCTTTACGACTATCTGCTGATTCTCCGGAAGCATCAGTGGCTGATCCTCTCGTTTCTACTGGCAGTAGTGACGATCGTATCGATAGCGACGTTTCGCATGAAGCCGGTGTACGTTGCGACGTCACGCATCGAGATCGATCGCGAGAATTCGAATATCCTGCCATTCCAGGGCATGGATTCTTACGACTACTTGATGGATCTCGAGAATTACATCGAGACGCAGTCGAAGATTCTGACGAGTGAAACGCTGGCGCTGCAGACGATCCGGAGCGGCGGCCTCGCCGGGCACCCGGACTTTGCTTCCGCTGACGGGCCGTCTGAGGCCATCAGCAGCGGGAGCCTGGCCAATCAGAAGCGTCCGCCCGAACTCGGAGTATTCCTCGGCAGCCTGAGTGTGAAGCGCGTACCGAACAGCCGCCTGATGGACGTGAGTTTCGAATCCACCGATCCGCAGCTTGCGGCGCACGTGGTGAACGCCCATATCGAGAATTATATCGAGCAGAACTTCCGCAGCCGCTATGAAGCCACTGCGCAAGCTTCCACGTGGCTGGCCGACCAGTTGAACGAGCTCAAAATCAAGGTGGAGAAGTCCGAAGACGCGCGCATCACCTACGAGCGGCAGAATCAAATCTGGACACTGGACGACAAACAAAACATCACCACGCAGCGGCTCTCGGACATCAACAAAGAGCTGACTGAGGCGCAGAGCGACAGGATGAAAAAGGAAGCGCTCTACGAGTTCGCGAAGTCCGGGGAAACGAATGCCGTGCCGCAGCTTCGGGACAACGAACTACTCCAGGATATTCTGAGAAAACGCACCGAGACGTTCACGCAGTACACGGACGCGCTGAATCAGTATGGACCGAATTTCCCCAAAGTGCAGCGGTTGCAGGCCCAACTCAAGGAAATCGATGGTCTCGTCGAAAATGAGAAGAAGAATGTCATCAACCGGATGGACAGTGATTATCGGGCGGCGCGCCAGCGCGAAACACTGCTGGTGCGGGCGCTGGACCAGCAGAAGGTGGAAGCGAATCAAATGTCCGAGCGGTTGGTGCAATTCAATATCCTCAAGCGGGAAGCGGAAGCAAACAAGACGTTGTACGAAGGGCTGCTCACAAAGCTGAAAGAAGCGGGCATTTCGGCGGGGCTGCGGTCGTCGAATATTCGCGTCGTGGATCCGGCGATGGTTCCTGCGACTCCATCGCGGCCGGCGAAGACGAGAAACGTCGCGCTAGCGTTCCTGGTGGGGCTGGTCGGGGGTATTGGCCTAGCGCTCCTTCGTGAATACATGGACAACACGGTAAAAACGCCGGACGACATTGAGACGCTTGCACGGCTGCCTTCACTGGCGGTCGTGCCGGCGTTCAGCACTAGCAATGGAAACGGAAGGCGCCCCCGGCTTCTCTGGGGCACGCCTCGTAACGGCTACAACAAGCAGATTGAACTGGTCGCGCAGCACCTGCCGAAATCCCAGATGTCAGAAGCGTTTCGCGCGCTGCGCACCGCATTGCTGCTTTCGCAGGCCGACCATCCGCCGCAAGTGATTCTAGTAACGAGTGCACTGCCCCGGGAAGGCAAGACCACCGCCGCGGCAAATCTCGCGGTCACACTGGCGCAACTGGGCGACAAGACGCTACTGATCGACGCAGACCTGCGGAAGCCGGGCGTTGGCAGGCTGTTGAATCTTGGCGACGGAAAATACGCCGGGCTGAGCTCGTATCTGGCGGGTGTTTCGAGTTTGGATCTGGTTACAGTGCCGCACCCGGCGATACCAAATCTGGCGGCGATTCCAACGGGACCGTTGCCTCCGAATCCTGCGGACTTGCTTTCTTCGCACAAGCTCGCCGATGCGATTGCAGCGTTGCGCACCAGGTACAAGTTTATCGTCATTGACTCTCCGCCGATCATGGCTGCCACGGACGCAGTAATCCTTTCCGTCCTGGCGGATGGCGTGCTTCTGGTGGTGCGGAGCGGTGAGACGCCGAAGGAGGCGTTCACGCGGACACGCGATCTGCTGGCGAGTGTAAAGTGCCGCATGCTGGGTGTGGTCTTGAATGCGGTGGATTCCAGTGCGCCGGACTATTACTATTCTTACCGCTACTATCCTTACTCGTATGGCTATGGTCCGCAGGAATCACTCAATGAGCCGCATGATGATGAGGCTCACGCTGTAGCTGTTGACAGGCGGGACGATCGTGACGACGATGCCGAAGTTCTTTGAGGAGGCTCATTGCACTATTTAATCACCGGCGGCGCCGGTTTCATCGGCTCTCATTTGGCGGAACGGCTGCTTGATCGTGGCGACAAAGTAGTTCTACTCGATAACCTTTCCACAGGAAGCATGGAAAACATCCGGCACCTCAAAGGTTCCAGCCGGATGGAGTATCACCTGGACGCGATCGAGAACCGGCATCTGCTGGCGGAGCTGGTGGACGACGCGGATGTGATCGTGCATCTTGCTGCAGCCGTGGGCGTGCGGCTGATTGTGGAAAGTCCGGTACACACGATCGAGACAAATGTAAATGGCACCCAGATGATCCTGGAAGCGGCGAGCAAGAAGCGCAAATTGGTTCTGACGGCATCTACGTCCGAGGTTTACGGTAAGAGCGGTCAGGTGCCGTTTCGCGAAGACGCCGATCTGGTTATTGGTCCGACGAACAAAGGGCGCTGGAGTTATGCGGCATCGAAGGCGTTGGATGAGTTTCTGGCGCTTTCCTACTGGAAAGAGAAAAAGCTGCCGGTGATCGTGGCGAGGTTGTTCAATACCGTTGGGCCGCGACAGACCGGACGCTATGGAATGGTAATGCCAAATTTTGTGAAGCAAGCGCTGGCGAATGAACCAATTAGCGTATACGGTAACGGGAAACAGTCGCGGTGCTTTTGCGACGTGCGCGATACGGTCGAGGGACTGATCCGGCTGATGGACAGGGATTGCGCCGTGGGCGAGGTGGTCAACGTCGGGAATACGGAGGAGATTTCGATCGAAGGACTGGCGCGAATGGTGAAAGAGCGCACGGAAAGCACATCACCGGTAGTGTACGTGCCGTATGACCAGGCGTACGAGCCAGGATTCGAAGATATGATGCGACGCGTTCCCTCGGTGGAGAAACTGCATGCGCTGACCGGTTTTCGTCCAAAGACGCCACTGACTGAGATTATTGACCGCGTAGCCGCTTACTTCCTGCAGAGGAGCGAAGAGTCAGTCCCGAGGGCGGCCACGAGTGCAGCCGTCTAAAGTAATCCTCCGCCGGATGTAAATATCACAGTCGATAATAGTAATTATTAGTATTATAAAGCAGCGCTTCCTTTGCGGTCTCAGCCCGTGCCTTGGGAATTTGGCGCTTCTCATTAGCCGCGCTTAGGACGGCACGGTGAGGATAGCCAGTAACAAGGCGATCGCGGCTCGGGTGCCTCGTTTGTGGAACAGCATGGCCTAACTAAGCCGCCCCGGTCCGGCGCTCGCCAGTCCGAGCGCCTGCTACTCCTGTTTTTTTTCCTCTCCTTGCCGCTGCTCAACCCGTGGGTGCGCGGAGACGGCGTCGGGTATTACGCATTCGTTCGGGCTCCCTTGATTGAGCACGATCTTAATTTCGAGCGCGATTATCTGCAGGCGAATGCGGGTTTTCGCGAGCGCCGGCTGGATGAGAACGGTCAGCCCAAACCGATTTTCCGAACCAGTACGGGGCACCTCGACAATCATTTCAGTGTGGGTCCGGCGATTTTATGGGCTCCGTTTCTCCTGCTCGCCCACGGCGGTGTTTTGCTGGCGCGAGCAGCCGGTTCTTCCGTACCGGCGGACGGTTTTTCCGCCCCCTATCGAATTGCCATGGCATTTGCGACGGCGCTGTACGGGTTTCTCGGTCTTCTGCTTTCCTTTCGTCTGGCTTGTAAGTACGTCAAGGAGCGCTGGGCGTTGCTCGGGACGATCGCCGTTTGGTGGGCCAGCTCGCTTCCGGTCTACATGTACTTCAATCCCTCGTGGTCGCACGCCCATTCCGCCTTCGCGGTTGCTCTGTTTCTCTGGTACTGGGACGAAACACGTGAAGCGCGAACGCCGTGCCAGTGGCTGATCCTCGGAGTGATCACCGGATTAATGCTGAATGTTTATTTCGCGAATGCGATGTTGCTCGCAGTGCTCGTGGTGGAAGCTATCCGCCAATACGCTGCGGCGTTCGGCGCGGCGTCCCGTGGGGAGGGGGATCCCAGCAGGCTGCTTGGGAGGCACCTAATTCTCGGACTAACGGTCCTAGTTTGCCTGCTACCGACATTTCTTAGCCGCTACATCGTCTACGGAAATGCGTTCGAATCCGGCTATGTTGCCCTCAGAGAATGGTCCTGGCGCTCTCCTTTTTTCTTTGCGGTTTTGTTCTCTTCGAATCACGGGTTATTTGCATGGACTCCGATCTTATTGTTCGCGGTCGCTGGCCTTGTCGTGTTCTGTTGGCGCGAGCCTCGCGTCGGGGCGGCGTTGCTGGCGGCGTTGCTGGCGTTTTATTTCCTCATCGCGTGCTATCCCGATTGGGCTGGAATCTCCTCGTACGGCAATCGGTTTTTCATCTCTCTGACGGTTCTTTTCATCTTAGGACTGAGCGTCGCCCTGGAGCGCTTCGCGGGGCTCTTCCGCAAGCCAGGTGCCGCAATGATGGCGGCGACAACCGTTCTCGCTGGTTTCATATTGTGGAATGTGGGTTTCCTATTTCAATGGGGTTCGCACCTGGTGCCGGCTCGCGGCCCCATCTCGTGGAGCGAGATGATCCACAATCAGTTTTTCGTCGTGCCGCGGCGGATTTCCGCGGATCTGAAGGTATATCTCTTACGGCGCAGAGACCTAATGCAGCAAATCGAGCAGCGGGACATCGAACAGGAGAAGAAGCTGCAGGAAGAGTGAACGCGGGCGGCTGGGGCTTGATTCTTTGAGGAACTGTGCAATACGCTCACTGCTGCCTCCGGTGCGCATCTCTGATACTCTAAACGCGGGTCGATCCATCTCTCTCAGGATCTTACGAACGCTTGATGGCTTCTGTCACAGCACGTCCGCCGGCTGTTGCGCCACCATTGGTGCAGGCCAGCGTGTCCCCCACTGTTCGCATTGAACCACTGCGCGGCTGGCTGGAGTTGCGCCTTCGCGAAGTCTGGGATTACCGCGAACTGCTCTATTTTTTCGTGTGGCGGGACGTGAAGATCCGCTATAAGCAGACCGCGATCGGCATCGTCTGGGTGATCCTTCAGCCGCTGCTGACGATGGGAGTGTTCACGGTGTTTTTCGGGCGCTTGGCCAAATTGCCCTCGCAGGGCTTGCCCTATCCCGTATTCTATTTCGCCGCGCTGGTGCCGTGGATGTACTTCTCCTACGCATTGCAGAGCGCGACAAATGTGGTCGTGGAAAATCAGCGCGTGATCACAAAAGTCTATTTCCCACGGCTGGTTTTGCCGTTTTCGGCGGTGCTCTCCGGGCTGGTGGACTTTGCCATTGGATTCGTCGTGTTGGTGATATTGACGCTGGCCTATGGCATTCGTCCAACGATTGCGGCGCTGTGGTTACCATTATTGGTCCTTGTTGCGATTTTGACGGCGCTCGGCGTTGGATTGTGGATGTCCGCGCTGAATGCGCTGTATCGAGACGTGCGTTATGTGATGCCGTTCGTTGTGCAGTTCTGGATGTTTGCGTCGCCGGTGGCTTATCCCAGCGCCCTGGTGCCAGCGCGCTGGCGCTGGTTGTACGGCTTGAATCCGATGGCGGGAGTGATTGATGGCTTCCGCTGGGCGCTAACTGGCCACGGTCAGCCACCGGGGCTGGTGATGCTGGCATCGGCGGCGATGGTCGCGGTGGTCCTCGTCGGTGGGCTCTTCTTCTTTCAACGCATGGAAGGCACCGTAGCGGATCGCGTTTGAGAGAAAAGACCAGCGAAGTTTGGGGCCATCCCTGGGCGTGAAGGTATCCAGAACCGCTGGCCTGACAAGAAAGCTGTATTGAGGAAACCACTAGGAGAAAGATGGTCCAGTCGATTTCGATCGTGGGTTTAGGAAAGTTGGGATCGCCCATGGCGGCGTGCTTCGCGGCTCGCGGATTTGACGTGCGAGCAGTGGACGCGGACGCGCAAAAGATAGAGGCCCTCAATCGCGGGATCCCGCCCGTACATGAGCCCGGCCTGGCGGAATTGCTCCGCGAATCGCAAGGCCGGCTTCAGGCCATCCAGGACACGGAAAGAGCCGTGCGCGATTCCGAGGTGACCTTCATCGTCGTGGGCACGCCGAGCGAGCCGAGCGGAGGTTTTTCACTGCACAACGTCCTCCCGGCCTGCGAGGCCATCGGCCGTGCACTGCGTGCGAAGCAGGCGTTTCATTTGGTGGTGCTTACCAGCACGGTAATGCCGGGATCAACCGGGGGGGAAGTAAAGGCCGCATTGGAACGCGCCAGCGGCAAGCGCTGCGGCGAGGAGTTCGGACTGTGTTACAGCCCCGAGTTCGTCGCCTTGGGTACGGTCATCCGTGACTTCTATTCCCCCGATTTTTTGTTGATTGGGGAATCGGATCCGCGCTCCGGCAAAATGTTAGCGGAGCTCTACCAGCGCGTCTGCAAGAACTCTCCAACGGCGGCGCGGATGAATTTCATCAACGCGGAAATCACCAAGCTTGCCGTGAACACGTTCATCACCACAAAAATCAGCTATGCCAACATGCTCGCGCGGCTCTGCGAGAGGCTTCCGGAAGCCGACGTGAACGTGGTTACGGATACGCTGGGTCTCGACAGCCGCATCGGTCCTAAGTATCTGAAAGGCGCGGTGAGCTACGGCGGACCCTGTTTTCCTCGGGACAATCGCGCACTGGCGGCGTTGGCGGTGCGCGCCGGGGCCTTTCCCGATCTCGCCGAAGCCACCGACCGCTTCAATCGCGCCCAGATCAAGTGGATCGCGGACCTGGTTCGGCGGCATTACTCCGGGAATGGTTCGATCGGCATACTCGGCCTGACCTACAAACCAGACACCGATGTGGTCGAGGAAGCGTTCGGACTATTGCTGGCGCAGGAGCTTTCCTCCGCGAACCTCTCCGTCGTTGCGTACGATCCGTCCGCCGAGGGCGCCCGCGCGCTGTGCACGTATAAGACGGTCCGCTTGGTCGATTCCGCGCAGGAATGCATCTCGCAGTCCGATGTCGTCGTGCTGGCCACCCCGTGGCAAGAGTTCCGGGAAATTCCTGCGGGGCAGTGGGTGCGCTACAGCCGGGCACGTGTGGTGATTGATTGTTGGCGCGCACTGAATCATCTGGACGGCGTGGACGGCGTTGACTATGTTCGTTTGGGATTCGGCGGCGAGGCCCAGCGGCCCGTGGAAACCTCTTCGAGTGCGCGGTAGAGGCCGGAATGCTCACGATTTTCTCTATTCCGAAGCCGTTCAAGGGACACATCAAGACGATCCAGCGCAACGCGATCCAGAGCTGGACGCTTCTGCGTCCACAGCCGAACATCATCCTATTCGGGAACGAAGAGGGCACCGCGCAAGTAGCTGCGGAGTTCGGCCTGCGGCACGAGCCGGAAATCGCTTCGAACGAGTACGGAACTCCTTTACTGGATGATCTCTTCCGCCGGGCACAGTTGAGCGCCAGTTCGGAATGGATGTGTTACGTCAATGCGGATATTTTGCTTTTGAGCGACTTTGGCTCCGCGGTGGAACAAGTTACAAAGGCATTTCCAAAATTCCTGTGTGTCTCGAAGAGAATCAATATCGACGCTCCCGAAGCGATAAGCTTCGCCGCGAACTGGGAAGCGCCACTCAAGGCGCGCAGCAGGGAAAGCGGTAAGTGCGGAGACCATACGGCGATCGACGTATTTGTATTTCCGAAGGGTGCGTATCGAGATGTTCCGGATTTTGGAATCGGCCGGCTATGGTTCGATCAATGGCTGATCAAAGCGGCAAGAGAAGAGAAGATTCCCGTTGTGGATCTTTCTCCCGTCGCCCCCGTCCTGCACCAGAATCACGAATACCATCATGTGGCCGGGGGAAGAGAGCGTATCTGGCAGGGAAAGGAAGCAGAATACAATTTGCGCCTGTATGGCGGCGTAAGACATGCACACACACTTTTGGAAGCGACACACGAACTTACGATTCATGGAACCATTCGAAAAGTCCGCCTCCGCCGGCTGGCATTCGAAACGAGGCAACTTTTTTGGGATCTATTCGTTCGGCGGACTGTCGGCGTGCGGAACGTGTTGAGGCTACGGAAGAAATTTTGGCAGCCGGGGCATAGCCGGAATGGGTAACTAACCGAGCAGAGCGCAAGCCCGCGAGGCGCGCATTCGGACACGACCATGGGCGGAGCGAAAAAGCCCGTCGTTTACCTTGTAGCGAGCATTTTCAGATTTTGCTTTGAGGGCAAGCTTTGACCAGACCGTTCATAAGCGTATTGATCGACACTTATAACCACGAGCGCTTCATCGAGCACGCGATCGTTAGCGTAATCGGGCAGGATTTTCCCGCGAGCGACCGGGAAATCCTTGTGGTCGATGATGGCTCGACCGACAGTACACCAGAAATTATTCGTAAGTTTGCGCCACACGTGCGCTTGCTCCGCAAGGTGAATGGCGGACAGGCCACGGCTTTCAATGCAGGCATTCCGGAATGCAAAGGCCAGATTGTTGCATTTCTCGATGGCGATGATTGGTGGGAGCCGCAGAAGCTTTCGGTTGTTGCCGCTGAGTTCGAATCGCATCCGCAAAATGGCACGGTCGGCCACGGAATCTTCGAAGTGGACGAAACCGGGAAACGGCTGAACCAAATCGCCCCAGATCGCACCTACGAGTCTCATCTCAGCAATCGCGAAGAAGGACATGAGTTTCTGCCACTGCGTGCGTTTCTCGGCACAAGCCGTCTGTCCGTCCGGCGGAGCGTGCTCGACCGAATCATCCCTCTACCGGCTTCTTTGCAGGTGGAAGCGGATGAGTTTCTCGCTGCAGTGGCGACAGCATTGGGCGGTACACGCGTCTTGCATCAGCCGCTGACGAACTACCGGTTGCACTCAGGCAATCTGTTTCAATTTGCGAGCTGGGACACAGAAAAAGCGAAAAGGAAATACGGTTCGCTTGCGACGATTGCGCGCGAGCTTCCCGCACGACTCGCAGCGGCTGGAATTGCGGACGAAGTAGCGGAGATTTTGACGAATTCGGTGAATTTAGACGCAGTGCGGTTGCGGCTATCGATGGGAGAAGGCTGGTCCTGGGAAACGGTGAAGGCTGAACGCGAAGCTTACCGGCAATCCTATCGCCACGCGACTTTTGGATATCGCATCTTTCACCTGGTGGTGCTCGGTATCGCCACGGCGCTCCCACCTCGCGTGTTCTACAAGCTGCGCCAGTGGTACACCGCGCGCGGGCTTGCGCGAGTGCGGCGTCTCGTTGGAGAGGCTACACCTGTTACCTCGCTGGCTGTGCGGAAGGTATAGGACTCGTGAACGCCCCAGGGCCCGGACGCTTCAGTCCATTAGATGGCAAACCGGCGTCGCTGCCGCCGTTTCCGGGAAGGCTTCGCGTGATCGGCGCAGCGGCCAGCCTGATCTCTTGGTTTGGCAAGAACGAGCGCGAAGTTTCGCTTTGGCCCGGCGCACGCTTCTCGGTCGACCTTCGGGATCGAATTCAGCGCCAGATGTGGTGCGCCAGTTATGAACCGCATGTGACGCACTGCCTGAAATCGATTCTGCGACCCGGCGACACGTTCGTGGATGTGGGTGCTCACATCGGGTATCACTCCTTCTATGCCGCAGGAGTGGTGGGGACAACGGGACGCGTATTTTCCTTTGAACCTGATCCCTCGGTTTACGCACGGCTCAAACGGAATCTGGAGCCTTTCCCGCATACCTACGCTTTCCACTGTGCCGTTTGGGAGCGTGAGGCGGAGCTTCTCTTCGAACGCTCTTCGTGTGCACAGGAATCCGGATGGGGCAGTCTGACCACCGTCCGCACCCTTGGGACGGGTGAGCAAATTCCAATCCGTGCGGTTTCCTTGGATGGTTGGAGCCGAGAAATCGACTCAAGCGCAGTCCGCGCGATAAAAATGGATGCTGAGGGCTCCGAATTGGCCGTTTTGAAGGGTGCCACTAAGCTTATCGGAGAATCCAGTCCCGTGCTGTTGCTCGAAGTAAATGATGTTGTGCTGCGCCAGGGAGGAGCGTCAGGCAATCTTATCCTGAGTGAAGTCCGCAACCTGGGATATCGCATCTATGAGATCCGGAACAGCGCACTTTTTCGATTGGAGATTTTCGAAGATTCCTCGTTTGCCGATTGCCTCTGCCTTCCAGAAGAAGGTGCGGAGCGCCTGCTCGGCGTGCTCATAGGACATGGATTCCAGATATGATTTCCGCTGGATGGAGCAAGACCAATCTGCGCTCCAATGCAGGAATACCAGTGTGAGCACGACGGACACAATGCGGCGGGATTGGGACGAACGCGCCCGCAAGAACGCGTTTCATTACATTGCCTCATGGCGCAAAGAGTGGGATCTGGCCTCGTTTCTTGCATCGGGTGAAGAGGATTATCAAAGACTTGTCGCTCCGGTTTTGGCGCGATGCGGCATCGTTGCTTCTGGAGAAGTCATGGTCGAGCTCGGCTGCGGCGCGGGCCGCATGACGCCGAATTTTGCCCGGCGTTATAGCCGCGTGCTTGCGCTCGACCTCTCCGCCGAGATGCTCCAACGCGCGCGCCAGATCCATGGGCGGCAGAAGAATATTCTCTGGCTGCGCGTGAGTGGAGCTGATCTCGGTTGTCTCGCAAGTGATTCAGCGGATTTTGTCTTCAGTTATCTGGTGCTACAACATCTCCCGAGTGAAGAGCTTGCCTTTTATTACGTGCGCGAGATGCTACGCGTCCTCCGGCCAGGGGGCGCGTTTCTCTTTCAATTCAATGGCAGCCACCAACCGA
The DNA here is from genome assembly GCA_035544995.1 of Candidatus Acidiferrum sp. Lineage (GTDB taxonomy): Bacteria > Acidobacteriota > Terriglobia > Acidiferrales > UBA7541 > Acidiferrum. The sequence continues at coordinate 185,971 of DASZZI010000062.1, read as the reverse complement.
CGATGAACCTGCGCGGCCGCCTGGCGTGGGGCGTCGTGGATGCCCTATGGTCCGCGCGGTTATTGACGCTAAGCCGTGCCACCGCGTCATTCTTGGGATTGGATCCGGCTGCCGCTGGGAAAAGCTGGCGGGGCGCTGCAATTGAAGCAAGCCGGATTGTTGCGGTCGTGAAATCAAGCGAAGGAGAGATCCGCGAAATTTCTGGAGAGAGTACACCCATGGCCTGGTGCTGCGGCAGAAAAAAGGCCGGTGCCTGAGCCGAGATGCTGACCTTGGGAATCAACTATTCACAGATGCACGATTCGTCGGCATGCATCGTGCGGGACGGCGAGCTGCTTTTTGCCGTCGCAGAAGAGCGCCTGAGCCGGCAGAAGCACGACGCGAGATTCCCGCACCTGGCGATTCAAGCTTGCCTGGAATATTCGCGGGTTCGCGCCGATCAACTCGACGAGGTGTGTTTTGGCTGGACGACCGGCGGGCCGGGATTCCGTCACGACTTGAAGTGTCTCGCCACTGGCGGACTCCCGCTCACCTATCTGAACCTCTTGACCACGACGCTGCATTTTCTGAGCATGTGGCATCAGGGCGGAGGAGCGAAGCGATTCACGCAACAATTTGGAAACGTGAAGGCGCGCATGCGTTTTGTGGACCACCACTTGGCGCATGCAATCAGCGCTTACGCCTATTCTGGTTTTCCCAATGCCGCTGTCGTGGTCATGGACGGCCGCGGCGCGTGGGAAGCCACTTCCATTTGGCATGGGCGCAAGGGCCGGCTTGAACACGTCCTGACCATTCCATTTCCTGATTCGGTTGGACTCTTTTATAGTGAGTTTACGGAATATCTGGGTTTTCACCGTAATACCGACGAATGGAAAGTGATGGGTCTCGCGCCCTACGGACGACCCGGCGTGGACCTGCGCGCTTTCATCGATTTTGACACAGCCCCGTACCGCGTACATCCCAAGCAGTTCTTTGCGAACGGCGCGGGAAAAATCCCGGAAATCACCGTGCGGCTTGGTCCGCCTCGCATTGCCGAGAGCGAAATCGAAGATCGCCACAAGAATATTGCGTATGCAGTGCAGGATGCTTGCGAAGTGGCGATGATGAACGTCGTGCGCATGGCCGTGGGAAAAACGCTCTGCCGGAATGTTTGCCTGGCAGGCGGGGTGGCGCTCAATTCCAAAGGCAATGGAAAGATTCTCGCCTCCGGATTGGTGGAAGAAATCTTCGTTCAGCCTGCGGCCTCCGACGATGGAGTCGCTTTGGGTGCTGCATTCGCTCCGTATCTTGATAATGGCGGGCGCCTGCCGATGAAACCCATGCGCCATGCGTATCTCGGGCCGTCTTTTGCGGACGATACAATTGAAGCCACATTAAAAACGTACAAGCTGCGCTTTACGCATCTGGGCGATCCCGCGAAGACCGCGGCCGAACTGCTCGCACAGGGAAAAATTCTCGGATGGTTTCAGGGCCGCATGGAGTTTGGGCCGCGCGCGCTCGGCAGCCGGTCGATTTTGGCCGATCCCCGCGACCCGGAAATGAATGCGAAGGTAAATGATGCGGTGAAATTCCGCGAGTGGTGGCGGCCGTTTGCGCCATCGCTGAAGAAAGAAGCCGCGGGCGACTTTCTCGAAAGCGCAACGGATTCTCCGTTTATGATCTTGACCGCTCAAGTGCGCCCGGAGAAACGGAGCGTGATTCCTTCTGTTACGCACGTTGATGGGAGCGCCCGCCCGCAAACCGTCGAGCGTGAGATCAATCCGCTTTACTGGCGCCTTATCGATGAATTCGGCAAGCGGACGGGCGTTCCCGTCGTCATGAACACGTCGTTTAACTTGAGGGGCGAAGCCATCGTCCATACGCCCACCGACGCCCTCCGCACGTTTTTCAGCTCCGGAATGGACGCGCTCGTCATGGGCAGCTTCCTGGTGGAGAAATAACGTGAGCGCTCCCAGCAGTGAATATCCTATTGCGGCTTTGCCGCAATGAACCAGAGGTGCATTGCGCTGCTCGGCCGGCGAGATGAACCGACCGACGCAGTCGAAGAATATTGCCGTTATCTCGGCGCCGCTCTCCGTCCGCACGGCTTCGCGCTCGCGCGCGTTCCCTGGCACGAACGAGGCTGGTCCGCCGCGCTGCGGGAACTCCGCGGACAATCCGCCAGTTGGCAAGGCGCGCCTGTTCTCGTCCAGTACACGGCGCTCGCTTGGTCCCGCCGCGGTTTCCCACTCCGCTTTCTCCGCGTCTTGCGAATTCTGCGCGCCTCGGGCGCGCGTGTGGCCGTCGTCTTCCACGATGTAGAGCCTTATGCGGGGCACCGTTTCGTGGACCGCCTGCGCCGTAGTGTCCAGCTCCGCGCAATGCGCGAAGCGCTTCGCCTTGCAGACGTCGCCGTGCTCACGGTTCCAGCAGAGAAGCTTTCGTGGGTGCCGCCCGGTTGCCGCAATGCCGTTTTCATCCCCGTGGGCGCAAATCTCCCTGAGCCAGAAGTAGCTACAGATCCACAACCGAGCGTTGCAGGCCAGCCTGCGACAGTAGCTGTATTCGGAATTACAGGGGGCAAAGCGGGACAGCTGGAGAGTGAAAAAATCACCGGGGCTGTTCGGTTTGCGGCGAAACGTATTCCAAAGCTGCGGCTGCTTGCTTTCGGACGCCAGGCGGATGGTGCCGAAGCTTTTCTGCGAGAAGGCTTGCGAGATGTTGCCGTCGACCTGCAAGTTTCGGGTGTCCTTCCGAGTGAGGAAGTCGCGCGAATGCTGACTTCGTCGGATGTTTTGCTTTTTGTGCGGGGACACATTTCCAGCCGCCGGAGCAGCGCCATCGCGGGAATTGCCTGCGGACTTCCGGTGATTGCGTATGCCGGCCCTGAGACGGCGCCGCCGATTACCGAGGCGGGCGTGGTCCTGGTTTCTCCCGAAGCGAGAGAAGAACTGGGTGAGGCAGTGGTGCGCGTTCTGAGTGATCGCGAGTATCGAACTTCGCTGGCGGAGCGAAGCCGCCGAGCGTACGAGCAATACTTTTCCTGGAAGGCAATTGCCGCGCGGTACGCCGAAGCCATTCGGGGAAAGTGACAGCCCCTCCCCCCTCCCCCCCATTAAATGTGCAAGTGTGGCAAGCAAAGGACTTGTTGCGAAAAACTGCGCAATTCGTGCGTTCTTTTTGCGCTCGTGGAACGCAGAGAGGGCAAAAAAGTGGCGAGTGGCGAGTTCCACAATGGGAAGAGTTGATATACACCCCCGGTGTTTTCGTATGAGTGGCAACTAAAGGACTTACGGCATGTTGAATCTGTATGAGTGGCAAATAAAAGACTTAGGGGATCGCGGGACAGGCGCCGACAGCGGGAGGGAGGGAACAGGCCGTGCTGGAGCTTGGCAAACACGGGAAAGAATAGCATGGGAGTGCCAACTGGTTAAGCGTTATGCAGGGAACGGGGAGAATTGAGGAGTGGACGGCAATGGGGCGGGATGAACGGTGCGGGCGGCAGCAAGACGAACAAGAAAAAAGCAAAATCAAAACCCGAAAAGACCCCACCCTTGCAAAGAACGCAAGGATGGGCCTGTAGGGCACCCCGCTAATTTAGACAGTCAGGGCCTCCGATTTTAGGTCACCTGCAAACCCAGGGAAGAACTCCGCTCACTCCTTGTACTGCCAGGCGCCCACCACCGCCGCCACGATCATAGCGGGCAGGGCTACGCCGAGAGGTACGGCAAGCCCGCCGAGTGACAGGGGAAGCAGGTGTAACAACGCCAATTCAGCCTCTATCACGGCGACGGCGAGCCACCCGGCGAGCCCAGCAACCGCCGCGGTCTTCGGCCCGGGGCCATAGCGCGGGCGGATTGCCGCGTAAAGCCACATTATCCAGATGCCGGCCACAAGGTTCAAGGGGGCCGCCACCAGCAACGGATCAAAGCGCGGGTGAGCGGCCGCTCGAGCCGCATGCAGCGCCTGCACGTACTCGCTCTCGTAGAAAGCCAAGAGGAAGATAGGCGCCGTGAGAGCCATACAGACCCCGCCTGTCACGAGCCCGCACAGAACAACCCGTCCCCAGTTGATTCTTCCCATAACACCCTCCCGCACCACACTTGGCGCTCCTTTGAGAGACCAAGTGCCGTGCCTGCTTCAGATTCGGACACTCAGAGCCTCGGTTCTTAGGTCACTTCCAAAGCCGAGAAACACCTCCCGTGGGGTCCGGTCGCCCAGACTGCGGTGCGGGCGGCAGCAAGGCGAACGAGAAAAAAGCAAAGTCAAAGGCCCCACGCGAAATCGGCGTATGGGCCACCCGGTAGGCTTCGCTTTTAGTAGCTTGGCTAATGCGGCATCGAATTTATTTTTTCGACTTTCATTTTGCCCTCATCATGGTACGATGAATGGCGGGTCCGGAAGGATTCGGACCTTCGGACGTGCGCGAACACGTCACCGAATTATAAATTCGGCGCCTTAAACCGCTCGGCCACGGACCCACTTTCATCGCAGTTAATTGGGTTTAGGGGCCACCGCAAGGCAGCCCCTAAGGTGAAGACAGTTGGTTTCACCGCCACGAAGCGCACCGCTCGGCCTTGGCCAAAGGAATTTGAGCGGTGCGCTTCTCGCTTTTTGGTATCTCTAGTCGTGGGTCAGTGTCGTGCGATGCACGCTAGAGCCGCTTATATTCTCATCATTTCACCCCTGCCTCTCGTTCCCTGGGAAATCGGTGGATATACTCATAGAAGGACGGCTTAGCGCCGATGCCTTTTTCTACTAGCTTGAGCACGCCACGACTCTCCAAACGCTTCATCGCCGAATACACCGCAACGCTCTTGTCCTTAGCGTTAAAAGTATTTCCAGCGCTTTCAAATTTGTCTATTACATCGCGAATAGTGAAGCGCGCTGAGCCGAACAACTTACAAGATTCTTCAATTTTATTGATGAAAGTGCCTTTTTTCTTCGCTTTACGTTCACTTTGCTTATCGCCGTGTAGTAGGCTGGATTGGCCATTTTTGGAGGCCATGAGTTGGTTCAAAAGACTTGCCATTCCGGGGTCGGCAACAATTTTGCGAAGCTCTTGGAGCCGTTGGATTTGCTCGTCAATGTCTTTCAGTTCAATGTTTGGCATGTTCGTCCCCCTCGATTCCAGTGCAGGGTAGACGATAGAAAGATAAATAGCAAGCGAATTCTTCCAAGGGCTATGAGAATGGCTTGGTTAACTCTGACAAGTGCACAATCACCCTTTAACCCTCTTTAGAATCAACACTTATGAAAAACATGGGGGTGTGGGGTGACCTGCGGACTAGACACGAACAGGAAAAAAAGCAAGATGCCGGGCTTCCCGACACAAATCGTCAGGGCCCCCACAAACCGGGGGAAAGCCCGGCGCTACTAAACTGGTAGACGCCGGCTCAGGATCAAGACCAATCAGGGAAAATCAGCTCCACAAAGGTGGGAACCCAGTAGAAATAAAATCGCTCATCGCAGATTTTGTACTTTCCGTACTTCTTCCTGGCATGGTTGCCCCAGTGCGGCGGCGGGTGAAGGAACGAAAAGCAGATCCCTCTCTCCGCTCGGGATGACAAGGGGATGGGGATGGCCGCGGAAGAACGCATGGGCGTGTACAACGCCGTAGCCAATCCTTAGACTGAGGGCCTTAGACTGAAGGCATCTCTCGATGAGGCGCATGCCGGGATGGATTATCATCGGCGCCGTTTTTGAAGGCAAAAAGGAGAGTGCGGGTAAGATTGTAGCGGAGTGCGTGTGAGGGGCTGGTGAAAAGCTGAGTTGGAGAAGCAATTTTCCGTTGCTCGTGAAAAGCGCGCAAATATTAGGTGGTCGAAAGCGTTGAAGTTGAGGTTCTTCGGGCATCCTCGCCGGATGCCCTCAGAATGACAGGTTTTTCTTTTGTGGCGGGGGCGTTCGACAGGGTGGCGAAAAACTGGGTTGGAACGAAGAGAGATTTCTCTCTACGCAGGCCGACCGTTTCACAGGAGTGAAAGGGGAAGAGAAAGTCGGCCTGCTTCGTTCGGAATGACAGTGGAGTGTGGGTGGGCCGTTATGTCGGACCTAAAGGTCCGACCCCCAAAACAGCACGGCGGAGTGGCTGCCAAGAATTACGATGCTGACGATCAACGCGGTACCCGGCTCGCTCAAAGGACTGACGCGTGATGGATGGCTTTTGTTCTTTACTCGATTCATGCGCCTATTCGCGTATGGGTCGCTATCTGTAGTTCTGGTCTTTTACCTGATCGCCCTGGGGCTCAGCGCATCCCAAACGGGCATGCTTCTCACCCTAACGCTCGTGGGCGATACCGTGGTTTCCCTGTATCTCACGACTCGAGCGGATCGGATTGGCCGGCGGCGCATGCTTATTGTCGGCGCCATTCTCATGGCGGCCGCGGGCCTAGCCTTTGCCTTCACCAAGAATTTTTTGCTCTTGATTATCGCCGGCACGATTGGCGTGATCAGTCCAAGCGGTAACGAGGTGGGCCCCTTTCTATCGATTGAGCAGGCGGCGCTTTCTCATGTGGTTCCCGCCCGCACTAGGACGGATGTATTTGCCTGGTATACGCTGGCCGGCTCGGTGGCGACCGCGATGGGAGCACTATTCGGCGGGACGATAGCGCATGTGCTGCAAAGAACCACCATGACGCCGGTGGGAACCTACCGCGTAGTCGTGGTTCTGTACGCGGCTGTGGGTGTTTTGTTGGCGTACTCCTTTACTCGCCTCTCGCCTGAGGCGGAAGTAAGTTTGCCGCAAGAAGGGTCGGCCTTGCCCGGAACGATCGGGAGCTTCTTCGGGATCGGCCATTCGCACCGAGTGGTTATGAAACTTTCGAGTTTGTTCGCGCTGGACTCGTTTGCGGGTGGTTTTGTGGTGCAGAGCTTGGCGGCGTATTGGTTCTACCTGCGATTCGGTGTAAACCCCGGCACACTCGGTGTCATTTTCTTTTGGGCGAATATCTTTGCGGGGATTTCCGCACTACTGGCATCCCGCCTGGCCTCGCGCTTGGGCCTCATCAAGACGATGGTGGTCACGCATCTCCCTTCGAACATTTTGCTCATCCTTGTGCCACTGATGCCTAACCTTTCGCTGGCGGTTTTGGTTCTTCTGTTGCGATTTAGTATCAGCCAGATGGATGTTCCGACGAGGCAGTCCTACACCATGGCCGTGGTGCGTGCGGAAGAACGCTCGGCGGCGGCCGGAATCACCGGCGTCGCGCGAACGACGGGGGCTGCCATCAGCCCCTTGTTCGTGGGATTTATGTTTGCCCGGCCTTCTTGGATCAATGTGCCATTCTTCATCGCCGGCACACTAAAAATCGTCTACGATCTGTTGCTCTATAAAGAATTCGTAGCTATTCAGCCACCCGAGGAACTGTAGCTACAAGGGACATCAGACCAAGACAGGGAGAGGCACCGCTTCAACGGCATAGGGCTTCGATCAAGGTTTCTTTCTTTTTCTCGGCGAGGTGGGAGAGCGCTTCGCGGGAGGCAAGATAGCCGCCGAGTGCCGCGGCGGCGAGGCCAGTGAAGGCTTCGGATAACCGCGCACCGGCTAGTGCAGGACCTTTGAACTTGGTGGCAGATATCAGGAAGGCTTCTGTGGATTAGGGGAAGGGCTGGCTAATTGCAGTTCCCTTGCCGGCGTTGCCGCCAGGGCAGCGGGTAATTCCACGCGGAAGACGGCGCCGCCTTCCTGACGGTTGTAGCAGAGAATTCTTCCGGCGTGTTCTTGCACAATGCCGAAGCAGATGCTCAGTCCGAGGCCGGTGCCTTTCCCGACAGGCTTGGTGGTGTAGAAAGGATCGAAGACGCGGTGAGGTTCCTTGATGCCTGGACCTGTGTCGGAGAAGTGAACGACGACATTTGATCTGTCACGCATCGTTTTCACGGTGAGCACTCCGCCGTGCGCGGCTTCCATGGCGTCGATGGCATTGCTGACGATATTGAAGAAGACCTGCATCAATTGGTTTCCGTCGCCACGCACGCCCGGGAGCACAGATTCCAGTTGGAGGTCGACTCGCGTCGCGCCGGAGCGCAGATCGAGTGCGCGGAGCTGCACGGCGTTGGTCACCACCGTATTGATGTCCAGAAGAGTGCGCTCGGGGGGAACCTGGCGGGCGAAGCTGAGGAGGTTACCCACAAGGGTTTTCGTGCGCCGGGCCTGATCCCGGATTTTGGAAGCGAGGCCGCGCGCTTTCTCCGGCAGCAAAGGGTCGTCTGCCAGCAGGTCCGAAAAACCCAGAATTGCCGTTAGCGGATTGTTGATTTCATGCGCCGCGCCTGCCGCGAGTTGGCCGAGTGATACGAGTTTTTCGGACTGTACAAGCTGTGCCTGTAGCCGCTGCAAGTTTTCTATAGATTGCTCCGATTGCGCGAGTAAACGTGAGCGGTCCACCTCCGTGAAATGAGTGCGCAGAAAGATCAGCAAGGCCAGCGGAATGGCAGCAACCAGTGTTGTCATCAGACGGAAATCGCGGACTTCCGGCCCATCATGGGCAAACCGCAGCGTGTAGATGGCAAAGACCGGGAGGGAGATGACCGCCACCATCGCCATCCGGGCAGCCCAGACAGTTTCTCCCCGCCCAGTGTCGGGCTCGGCCTCATAACTATTTTGCGAGGGAGCGTCCAGTTTGGCCGGATTTCGATACGCGACAACGCCCGCCAAGCCGTACCACAGAAAGGAAGCGAGGAGCGGCAGATCATAGAGGCTGCCCGTGTAGTAATCACCTGCATCGCTGGCCACATCCAGGGTCAGAGCGGCTAGCATGTAAAGAGCGGAAGCCCCGAAAAGATTTGCGTAGACCAGCCGCCAGGCGCCGCTCGACCGCAGCCACAAGGCTCCAAATCCGCAAACGATCACCATATTCTGGATATTGGTGAGGAGATTGAAATTGTAATTGTATTGGCCTATTGCCGGCGTGGCGTACATCCAAGGCAGAACCACGAAGAAGTAGAGGTACGTCCACCAGGTCAGTAGAAGGATGAAATCCAGGTAGCCAAAGCGCAAGCGGAGCTCCCCGCGTTTGCGATGCGGACGCAACGCAAGTGCCGCCATGATGGGAATCCCGCGCAGGAAGAAAACGATGTCGCCCGGGTAAAGTCCCGGGAGCGGCTTGTGCAGGTAGACTTCGTAGTACGTCCACTGGAACTGTCCGATCATCCAAAGCGTGCATCCCATGGCCAGCAACATCCAGAAGAGATTTCGACGCCAGTGGGGAGTGCCGGCATTGAGGAGAAGCCCGGCATTGGCCAGCAGGGGCACAACGCATTGGACCAGATTCCCAAAAGTGGTTAGGGATTGACTTTCTCTCGGCAGGGCCAGCGATACCGCCGCGTAGGTGCCGAGGACGAGGAGCCAGACTCCGGCTATCCAGCCGATTGTGCGGGAAGAAGACATGGCCTTGCGTCCATCGATTGTACTTGCGAGGGGAGCTTCCAGGCGCGAGTGTTCGCCACCGAATAGCGTAAGGATAAACGAAGTGCGGCTATTCCAGGCGGAAATGAAGAAATTCCCACGTCCGGAGTTTGATGAACACTGGCGGAGGAGGAGGGATTCGAACCCCCGAGACCCTTTCGAGTCTAACGGTTTTCAAGACCGCCGCCTTCAACCACTCGGCCACTCCTCCGATTTTAATTGTAACTCGTGATTGGACTTATCTGCGAATTTGGTGACAGTCCGCCCTTCGATTGCTGCATTTTGGGGCGTACTGTCACCAAATTGTCACCAAAGCTTTCGAGTTTCGCCACCGCGGCCCTCTTGGAATCGAGATTTGTGTGCGTATAACGCATGGTTACAGTGACAGTCGAATGTCCGAGCAATTGTTGAACTGTCACTATATCCGCGCCTCGGTCCAAGACACGGGAAGCAAACGTGTGACGCAGCGTGTGCCACGTCACGCCGGAGATTCCCGCTTTCCTGCACGCAAGAGCGAAGCCCGCTTTGAGATCAACATACGGCTTGCCGGTCCCGTGGTTGTAGAAAACGAATTCATTCTTCCTGCCAAGCGCCCAAGCATCGAGAACTTTCCGAGCTCCGGCATTGATCGGGACTGTCCGAGTCTTCCCCGTCTTCGGCGCAAAGACATTCAGAATGTTCTTTTCCAAGTCCACGTTTGACCAACACAATGAGAAGGTTTCTCCGACCCGCAGACCTGTATTCAGGGCGAACAGCATGAGGTCCTGAATGAAAGGTGCTGCATTCCGGATGAGTCTTTCTTCCTCCTCCGGGCTGACGACCCGCGTGCCAATGTTGAGTTCTCGAAAGAACTTCACTTTGCGAACGGGATTCGAGCCCAGAAAGAGGTCCCAATTGGTTGCAAGATTGAACATACACTTCAGCAATGTCAGTTCTCGATTCACCGTTGAACCAGAGACTTTCGCCAGCCGCTTGAGTTTGTAGCCCTCAATTTCGACAGGCGCGATCTCAGAAAGTTCGCGCTGTGCTCCGAAGAATGCTTGCAAGTGTTTCAGCATTTCTTGATCCCGCAACCACGACCGTTTGTTTGCCTTCGCATGTTCCATGTAGCGTTCGCCGAATTCGCCCAGCGTGATTTTCACGGGCCGTTTGTAAACGCCCCGCAAAATCTCGGACTTACGCAAGGTCAAAAGCTCTTCGGCGTCCCGCTTATTGGAGCTGCGTGAAGACTCTTGTACTCGCTCCCGGCTTTGGTTGTAGTAGTCAATCCACCAAACATTACCTCTACGATAGACTCCCATTTGCGGCTCTCTTTCTACCCTTTGCCAGCCGCGCGCTCATTCTAGCAAGCCGCAGCGCATCAGCTCTAGAACTTCTTCGTAGTCCGAGCGTGAATTCGGTTCTCTTCGATGAATTTTCTCATGTCGGCCATATCGAACCGCACGGCTCGACCTACCTTCACGAAAGAGATCCTTCGCTGCCATACCCAGCCGTAAAGCGTAGGCACCGAGACAGCTAAGAACCTTGCCGCCGCGTGGACATTCACCAGGCCCTTTTCAGACGTCAGTGGCACTGGCATGGACTCCTGGTTTCCATCCCTCTTGGTTATCGGAAGCTTCTTTGAGGCGATCACCTGATCCCTTGTGGCCTCGTTCTTGGGTTCAGCAACGGATGCTGCGAGCGTCCCTACTATTGGAGATGCGGGCGGAGTTGAATGCTTCTCGTCATTCACATTTCCCGACAGCTTCTGGGACTGAAATGGGAACGAACTCGCTACAAAGCGCAAGTCATGCTGTCGTGCGGACGCTGTATTCTCGCGCATACCGAATTGGGTTGGACGGGGCTTCATGGTTGCTAGACGGTCTTAGGGATGACTCCCCCTTCGAGTTGTTGGCAATTGCCGTTGTTGGTTTGTTGGCCTAGCCAGGTCTTGAACTCGTCGTCTCGCTTGAAGAGGAGCTTGAGAGCCTCCGTAATCACGTAAGAGGGTGTGGAGTCGATGAACTCAGCGTACTTCTCGAGTTGGGATTTTATAGACTCCTCGACGCGGGCCTGGATAGATACTGTCTTTGGTTGCTTTGGTGGTGCTTTGATGATCGCCATGGTTCCTTTCTGTTTCTCCTTTGCGGTTTTGTATTACGGGCTGTCTTACAATTCCCTTGGTTCTTCTTTCTCACGCGGCCAAAACACGAGCTGCGATTTCCAGCAGCAGGAGGCGGGAGTGACCCCCGAAGCCCGCAGTGACCGGGCCGCGATTTTGCGGCACGGTGGGGTCGCTCCCGCCTCTGATCGTGTTTTGGCTGCGTATCCGTTCACCTGCCTTCTCTCGCGCATCTGCCTGTTCCTTCTGTCTCTTATCTCCACGCCGGGGTGACGCTAGAGGTGAAATCTCCCGAGAAAGATGCTTCCGCCGAACTTTTCACGGCCAGGTTCAGGGGTTGACGCGGATACCGCTCGAACAGCGCTGCCTGTCCGTTCACCGTGCACGAGATAAAGCGAACTTCCAGAGGCGTCCTGAACTTCAGATATTCCGTGCGTATGCCTTGGTCGTGGATCTCGCCTGCGTGCCATCTGCGGTAGAGTTCTTCAATCCCTTGGGCTTCGAATCTGGCCTTTGCTTCGTTGAGAAAGATGAGGTCTGCGTTGGTCAGCTTGCCGTAATTCTTTGCGTCCCAGGTCCGGCGGGTGCGGAAGTAATCGAGCAAACCATAGGGGCCGTCCGGGTTCCAGAGCCTCTCGAATGTCGAGAAAAAGAACTTCTCAGCGCGTTTGAAGTTCGTGTCACGCGTAGCAACGTAATAGAGAGTGACGTTCGGGAGCTTCATAAAGAGGGTCAGGTAGGCATCTACGTGCGTCTTGAAGCTATCGAGGCTTTCAAAGCCAGGATCAATGAAGCTGAACCAGACCACAACGGGAGGAGCAACAGTGGGGTTGTAGAACATAGGAAATTTGTCGACGAAATAGCGATCGGTGAAGTTGTCCTTGATGGCGCCGGAATAGCGTCTGGCGGGTAGGATTTTCTTGTCGATTCCGAGCTGGTCGCAGAAGTAGCGAAGCTTCTGCTCCTCGGATTCGAGGTAGGTGTAGTCCTGGTTTCGCAGGATAAAGTCGAAGGCAATAAGCCGTGTGCGGATATATTCGGTCGAGTGCTGGCGCCGGAATCGAACGTTGTCCCTGCCGATAGCTTCGTAAAGATTCCGCGAGAAGAGGTGATAGACACGGCCATTCCGCAGATATTCCTTCGAAGTGGCGTGCTTCTTTTCGGTAACTTTACGGGCAAAGGCAATGCTGCGCTTGCCGGGCTTTGCCTGGATGAACTTGAGGAACTGCTGGCAGGTGAAGTAGCCGGAATGCGTGGCCACAAGGTAGAGGAAACGGGACTCCTCCTCCGTGTAGCCGAACTCCATAAGAGCCTGCGTATGGATGGGAAGGATTTTCATAGGGCAAAGATCCTCGCGGTGATTTCCTGGGTGTCGAGAACGCGGCGCAGCTTGGGATGGTCTTGTTGCCGGGCGAAGAGATGGAATCCCGCTTTGGCCTTTTCGGCCAGTCCCTGGGGGCGGTAATCACGCGTGGCGATTTCGAGGTCAAGGCGTCGGAGTTCTCTGCACTCGTCCTCGTACTCGATGCGAAGGTCGGGGACAGGAATCTTGTCGTTGACAACTTTGAGGGCGTATTCGTTCGCGACCCTGATTCGTTCGTAGTCCAATTTCTTATTGGGATCGACCCGAGACAGCTTCCTGTACAGCTCCTGTTTGAGTTCGTAGTCGAGGACGACGCGGCGAACCTTGCCGCCCACATCAGCAATCTCTCTGGCAACTTTGTGATAGAGCCGATAGAGATCAGCGTCGTGGCGGGCTTCCTTGGGCTTTACGAGGCCGTGATAGATCGCCTGCCGATTGGAGACGAGTTGTGCTCGCTCAACAAGCCGCTGACCGTCCTTCGTCAATGTCAGAACTCTGGTTGAGTAAGACGAGTGCCCCTCGATGCTGCGCTGCTCGATGAGGCCCTGCCGACTGAGACTGTGTAGGTCACTCTCCATTCGCGAGCGATCGCCTCGGTAAGCAAACCGTGCGAGGTCGTCTGCCGGGACCATGCGGAACTTGCCAAGGTCGGTGAGTGTCTGGACTTCCGATTCCCGCAAGGAATACTCGCGGTTGCGGCCGCGATAGATCGTTCGCGAGCCGTCAAAGCCATTTCGGGAGAGGTTGGAGTGCTGATCGCTATTGCGATCCGGTCGGGTGCGCAGGCTGCCATCTCGCATGGGCTCTTCCGTTCGACCTGCGCGGTCACGTCCGGATTCGCCATACTTCCTGAGAAATGCAGCAAAGTCAGAAATGTCATAGGCACGGGACATTGAGAAACCCTTTCCGATTCACCTGAGGACGGAGACGGGAACGGTCTTCGAGTGTCGCTTGGGGAGAAAGACCCGGTAGTAGGAACTGATGGACATCGTGTCGCTCGAGTGCAAACTAATAATCAGTGTCGGCTGGAGCTGCTAACTCGTTTTCCTCATAGAGAAACACTTCCTCGACGTGCTTGCCGAAAAGACGCGCGATCTTGATAGCCAAAGGAAGGCTTGGGTCATACCTGCCCGTCTCAATCGAGTTGATGGTCTGGCGGGTTACGTTGACCGCTGTAGCCAACTCCGCCTGAGACCATTCCCGCTCGGCGCGCAAAACGCGGAGTCGTGTTTTCATTGATGCCGCCAAGAATAGACGATCAGACCGAGACTCCACGGGATGAGTTGCAGCCCCAGGACACCAATCCAGGAAACATGAAAAACGCCAAACCCCTGCACGAACCCGCCAAAGAGAGAAAGAACCAATCCAGCCACAAAGGCAAAGCGCAACGCTCGGAAGTTGGTCCGCCGCTGGCGTTCGTCGGCCACTTTTAGGAAGCGAATCAGAGTCCACACGGCAAAACCAGCGATGGCGATCATGAACGCACGCAGAATTTCTCGCCATGGTGAATGCGAGAACCCTGTCAGCGCGAGAGCGCCCGCGAAACCTAGAGCGGCAAGATAGAATTCGAGAAGGGGGCTTCGTTGCTTGTCGTCAATCGCACTGAATTCGGAATGCATAGGCTACACCTCCTTCAAAAGCCCGGTCATAGTATAGTATACTAGATTATATGTCAAGCATAGTTTTTGTAAAGAATAGTATGCTGTTCACGCACGGTCCGGTTTGAGGCTTTCAGTTAACACGTTCAAAAGACGGGGTATGGAACCCTACTCTTACCAAGCTTGGCGGCGGCGGGAACTTTCTTTTTTGCCAAAACTCAAAAGATGTAGCTTCAGCTCCCAACCGTATTATGCGCGAGCGGCAATGTCGTACCATGACTTCCTGGATTGGTTCGCCGCGTGAATGTGAACGGCACAGCACTCTCGCCAGTCAGAGGAGGGGGAATTGTCGAGGGGGTGCCTCCGGATTAGTGGCCCCTCGATGCCGTCATCTATTCAGGCCAGTCATTGCCGACGAGGGAGAATCAATTTGTCGTGTTGCTCGGTTCCAATAGGTAGAGAACCTGATTGACCAGCCCGAGTTCTTGTACCAGTTTCACTGAGAGAGTCTACATCACTTCTAGAGTGTAACGAATTGCTTCGCTTCATCCTATCCGGCTGTGATTCTGTCCCCGTATATTAAGTAGCGTGGAAAATCTAGTCGAAGTTGATGTGTTTTTAAAGGCTAATCGCTGCACTTTCCATTTGCCAATCGAGGTCGTGTTTGCAACCATGACTGTCTTCGCGGGCGGCGGTAATGAGGTTCGCCCCGATACCGAGCAGCGGCGCAGTCCACTAATATGAATGCTTGGTTCCGTATCTGGCGTCTCAATTCTCCCAGGCGTAAGAGATCTCGATGAAAGAAACATATGGCGTGTCACTCCAAAGTGTAGTGGAGACGCGCGCTAATTTGCCATTCCGCTGAATGAATAAATACTACGGTGGCCGAATTCAATTAGAGGCTGCTCAAATTTTGTCCAAGGAATCTATGCCAACAGAAGGGAAACGAGAAGGGATATGAGAATGGGGAGCGCATCGGCGACTACACGGGTCTGGGGATCATGTCCCCAAAATGCGCTAAAGACGGCGAGTGTCGATTCCGTGATCGGCCTTGCCATTTAATTCAACAACATCTTATGAAGGTTTATATTGCCTACCAAGGCGTGCCGAAGGAAACCTATATGGCAAAGACAGCAGCGCCAGTCATTGGTCGACTCCACGAATTGCGCTCGCTAGATAGCGCCGCGGACAACTATCAATTAATCGAGAATTTCCTGGAGGACCTGCGTTTGGGAGGTCGCAGTAAGGAAACAATCCGAGCTTACGGCGATGCTTTGGAAGACTTTGAAGACTTCGTGATGCATTTGGACTTACTGAAGGTAACTCATCGCGAGGTAAGAGAATTCCTCCATTGGCTCTATGCGCGGGGCTCCAGTGCCCAAACGGTGAGGGTGAAGAAGTACGCCCTGTCTAGTTTCTATGATTTCCTTTTGCGGATAGATGCAGTCAAATTGTCACCCGTTCGCCTGATCCCGAATCCGAGGACTCAGCGAAAGATCCCCAGGTACCTTAGTGTGGAGGATTGCCGCAGGCTAGTTCGAGGTTGTAGAACCATTCGTGACCGGACGGTCGTCGAAGTTATGTGGGCTACTGGCTGTCGTATTAGCGAAATCTGCGGGATGTGCGTGGGTGACATCAACTGGACGGAGCGGACAATTCTCGTTTTTGGCAAAGGATCAAAGGAGCGACTGGTGCCGCTCACCAAGGCCGCAGCAGAAACACTTAGGGTTTATCTGAAAGATCGCGAAAGCGGCCCGGTTTTCATCAAACAAGAGCCGACGGGCTCGGTGTTTCTGGAGGGCATCACTTGGAGGGGTTACTGGCGAGAGAACGAGAAACAGCCGGACGGATGCATAAAACGGCGTAACAAGTGCAAAGCAGTTGGCTACAGCGCCCCGCGCAAGCACCCGGGCAATCGTGACTATAGACTTCCCTTGCTGCTGGATCACGCTGCTGCTCAAGCGGCTCTCGCCGCGCATGTCGCTAAGATTCCACAGACGCGACTACGACTTTGCAATCCTGAATCGGAGCGACCGCTCTCGCGGCGCCACCTTACGCGTATCGTTGATGGCGCCGCGCGTCGCGCAGGCCTGGGACATGTCCATCCCCACATGCTGCGACATAGTTTTGCGACGCACTTGTTGGAGAATGGCGCAAACCTCCGCGTCGTTCAGGAGCTGCTTGGACACGTATCGATACTGACGACTCAGATCTACACGCATCTGTCCCCGGTGTTTCTGCGGGGACAGCTTGAAAGATTCCACCCGAGGTTCAACGATGCCACAAAAGAAGGAGAATAGACGACGGCAGCCGGACGCGGAAATCATCTCCTCTCCGGGGATGATTCGGCGGACGCAGGTAGACGCCGGCACTATCCAGAAGCTCGTGCAACAGCAGGTAGCCGAAGCATTGGCTCAGCGGGAGGCCGCCGTGTTTGAACCGTTCTTCCGAAGTCGCCAGGTAGCCTACGAGCTCCGGCGCCTCCAGTCTGCCCCGGAGCAGAAAAAGTGGAGTGTGTACTACGAACGGCATGGGTGCCAGCAGTGCAAGAGAGCAGATCTCATCCACGCCGTCAACGGATACTGCACGCGTTGCTATTCCCGCATGGGCCAAATTCTCAAGGGCATCATCCGGGAGCTTTCCGAACAGGCAAGATAGCGTTGGGAATTGCTTCTCAGAACGTGCGAGCACCGCAAAACAACGGTCAAGCTAGATCAACAAGGGTCGCCTTCTGTGAGTGTTTCCATGCTGTGGTAGTTTCGCATTTCTATCGTACTTCTTGGCTTCTCTATGATCAATCGCGGGAGGGCCATCAGGTTTCCCTCCGGGACGTGGAACGGGCCCTTTCTTTGACCGTCCGAAAAACGCTGCATTGAAAACTGAGCAGCGGCATTGGATAGGAGAATGGTCAAGTGTATGTTACCCATTAACCCGGCACTCAGAATGAAAATACCAGTTCAGAAGTTTCTAGAGTACTTGCGGTCGGTTCGGCATTGTTCACCGCGCACGATCGACAGCTACGGCACAGACCTTGATCAATTCCTCATTTACCTGACGCCGCCCGGTGCGGAGTCGCCTGCTCTCCAGAACGTCACCCACTCGGAAATCCGGGAATTTGTCTCTCATCTACATGACCTCGGCCTTCAGAAAAGCTCGATTAGACGAAAGCTGGCTGCGATACGCTCCTTGTTCAAATACTGCGTGCGGCAACACCTACTGAAGCGAGATCCCGCACGACTTGTGGCCACGCCAAAGCTCCCGAAACGCGTTCCCACGGTGCTTTCTGCGGAAGAAATGAATCTGTTCTTGAACGAGCTCGCGGAGATGGAAAAGACCCAAGCGCGCGGAATTCCTTCGGCGCGGAAACGCACTCAATTAGTTGCCCCCTCCGCCCGAGTCAGGCGGGTCAAACGGGACGATGCTGTCTTGCTCCTGCGCCGCGATCGCGCACTGCTCGAGCTGCTTTATGCCGCAGGGCTCCGTGTCAGCGAGCTCACGGGACTCAACCTTGGGTCCGTGGAGCAGAAAGAGCGCATCCTGCACGTGCGCGGTAAGGGGAATAAAGAGCGCATCGTGCCATATGGTTCCAAGGCACAGGAAGCGCTCGAAGCCTACTGGCCTGCTCGGGAATATCTGCTGCAGCAGGTGGGCCGCGAACCAGCACATGCCGAAGCGGTTTTTCTGAATTACGAGGGTCGTCGCCTGACGCAGCGATCCGTTGGTCGGATTGTAAAAAAATATGTGCGCCTTGTGAACATCAATTGGGACATGCACCCCCATTCTCTACGGCATGCCTTTGCCACGCACCTGCTTGCCGACGGAGCGGATCTCCGAGCGATCCAGGAACTGCTTGGCCATGCATCGCTTTCCACAACTCAGAGGTACACCCATGTCTCGATTCGCCAGCTCATGGAGGTGTACGACAAATCCCATCCTCACGCCTGAATCCTTCGGCCTTCCTAGCCGGAAGAAATGGCTTGCATCCTCGCCAACAGGGGATGTGTGCGCGCATCCAACTACATCCCATCAAGTCGCTGGACCCCATCGAGGTCCCGAAGCCCGTATCGGCCCGAATGGCGGCCTCGAATTCGACCGCGCCTGGGCGCTTTATACAATTGACGGACGCTGGGTTAACGCCAAGCGCACTGCGGCGATTCATCTGATCCGCGCGGCTTACGCACCCGACCTCAGCAGCGTCACGCTTTCCGTTCCGGGCGACCGCCGCAACATGTTCACCGCAGCGCTTGCCTTTCCAGGTGATACCGAGCGAGCTGCGGAATGGTTTAGCGCCTACTTTGAACAGCAGATCATCGTCCGCTACGCCCGCGAAGGATTTCCTGATGATGGCCTCGCCCCCGGCCCAACGATTATCTCCACCGCGTCGCTGCAGATTGTCTGCGAATGGTTTCCCGGCATAACGATCGAGGAAGCGCGCCTGCGCTTTCGCGCCACGCTCGAAATCGACGTTGACCGCTGTGCGGTCACACAGGGCGAAGTGCCGGCTTTCTGGGAAGATCAACTCTTTGCTGAAGACGAGCGCAGCGTAGTTCGCTTCCGCATCGGCGAAGTGGCTTTCGAGGGCAGCAATCCCTGCGCTCGTTGCCCCGTTCCCTCCCGTGATTCGCACACCGGAGAAATTCTCTTGGACTTTACCAGGCGCTTCACCGAAATGCGCCGCACCACTCTCCCGCCTTGGTCACCCGAGATGCGCTTCGACCATTACTACCGCCTCGCCACGAACACCCGCGTCCCCTCGAGCGAATCGGGCAAGCTCCTCCGCCTCGGCGATTCATTGGAGTTTGCTTAAGATCTCAACCCGCAGGTTCGTCTATTGTTTGTTCAAAGGGTGCGTAGGGGAACGCAGGATCACGTTATCCGGATGGGCAGCGATGAGGTTGAAATTAGGGAGAGTTCGTCTTCGAGAAGCTGGCTGGCAAAGTTTGTAGCGTTGGATCAAAACAGAGACGGTCCTCCGGGGCGGCAAGTCAACTGAACACGGACTGAAATGCCCCCTCTACGCAAAGATTTCCCCACTCGCATCCGTTTCTTACGCTACATTCTTTCGGTGCATGGCCGCTAGAACTCGGAGGAGACTAAGCTGTGATGAAAGCCGCCACGTTCCTTTTGCTTGCATTCGTCGTTCTTGTACCGGCAACCTGGCCGCAGAGCGGGCCGGAAAGCGGCGGCAACGAAGTGCAAGTGTGGACTGGGGGAGGACACGGGCTGAACGGGAGCACTTCCGATACAGGGTTGTGGAACGTGGGCCTGCGTTACGGGTGGGTGCTGACCAATCCGCATGGTCCCAGTTTTCTTCGGGGAAGATTTGAATATGCCGTCGATGTCGTCCCAGTGTTTTTGGTGTTCCAGCCAGCGGGTACTGCATACGGTTTCGGCCTCAATCCATTGGCGCTGAAATGGAACTTGGAGACGCGCCGCAGGGTCGTCCCCTATTTTGAACTAGGCGGGGGAACATTGTTTACGAATCACGAAGTGCCAGCGGGAACGTCGCGCGTCAATTTTACGAGCAGTGGGGCATTTGGCATGCACTTCCTCCGCAGAAAATACAATTGGAGCATTGAAGTGCGTTACATGCACATCTCCAATGCAGGCCTCTCGACACCCAATCCGGGGATCAATACTATCCGGGTCCGTCTAGGTATCGGCAGGTTCTCGCGGGCCCAGTAGGCGAGCTGCCGGATGGACCCGTAGGAGATGTCGTGGGCCATTCCTGCTAATCCGGCTAAGTCATTTGACCACCTTCAGTCCGCAAAATGCAGATCACCTGGCGCATTGAAAGAAGTACAGGGTACCGCGCTTATCGTTTTGGATGCGGCGGTCGAGGAGGCAAGATACGGGGATAGAAGCGGGGATAGAGGCTGGGCATTCGAAAAGCTCGATAAGCCAATTGTCCAATCACATCCATTTGCCAGACGAGCCGGGGAACCGAATCTTGTGTAACTTCTTGGATTCTTGAACCCGACGGTTGAACAGGGGCGAAGGCAATATCGAACTCGGCGTCACCATTTTCCAGCGTGTTGATGCTCCCGCAACACGAAGAATAAACGGGCAGCTTGTCTTGCCACAAAATCTGCGCGGTCTTGGACGTTTCGTCCAATTGGAAAAGGACCGGGCGACTGTAACACGATTCGGCGCCCGGGGATCCACAGACGGCTCCATTAGAATCCAGAATCCGGCCATTTCCATTATCGAAAAGCATGAGTGGAAATACTCCGGAACTCTTCGCAGCAGTAAGCACGGGGTAATGTTGAGCGTAATTGAAATCGGCGGGGCTTCCTCCGGGAATAACAAAGTCTCCACCAGCGCCCAGCCTCCAAAGGACGCTGCCATCTCCAGCGCCGTCTCTATAGTTGATTTTAACTACCCAATCCTGGTTCCGCAGGGAAAGAATCAAGTTTCCATCATCTGGAGAATCAATCAACGCGTTGGCATGGGTCCAATCCGGAAAACCGAGAGGTTGGTGATTAATGTCAAGGTGGTCGAAAGTGGACCAGACCCAGACCGGCTTTCGGCTTTGGTCAAGATCGATCAAAACGTCGCCAAGGACTTGGGTCGCGCCTGGTAATTTCGGCAAGTTAGCAATCATCTTAAAAGTATTCCCTAGAAGGATGAGGTGCCCGTTCGGCAGCGGCAAGATATCGTGGTGCAGGCTGGCAAGGCCAATTTGGAATCCCGCTTGCGCGAGAGCCTGGTTGACGTCGCCCACGGAAAACTGAGAAATCGTCTCGCCTGCGAGATTGATTTCACGCACCCCGTCAAAAGCTCCAGTGACCACCAACAGGAAATCACCGTTCGGTAGAAGTTTGATTGGGAATGGGGAATCAAGCTCCCCCGCATCCTCCAGATCATAGAACCAGACTAAGTTTCCGTCCAAGTCAAACGCCGAGGCGGTTACCTTCTCCGTTGAGGGAATAGGTACTTGAGATACGACGTCAATAAGTTCTATCCCGGGACTAGGTTCGAGACCATCCGGACGAGTGACCGTGACTTGCGGTATGCGTTCGGGCGGCAAACCTCCCGTATTGAAGACATGATCCGAGTCAAACGACTGTGAGCCGTCGGGAAGATTCATCCTAGCGCGCATGTGGTAGGTCTTAAACGCCCGCATACCTGCGACGAGAATGCTGACTGGGCCGCCGTCCAAAGGAGCCGGCACTGCCCAAGTCTGCAGTCCGTAGGTTGTATCCGTGCCGAAATCTATCGTCACCGTAGCGCGACTAGGGGGCACAATGGTGTACCTCGCCACTTGGGGATTTTGTGTGGGAGTAACCACGCTTCCTTGCACCGAATTTAGAGCGAATCCGGCTCCAGGCATGGCAGGATTCGCGCAACCCCCAATCCAGATGGCTTGAAGCAGGGATAATGCCAAAAGAGTTCGCTTTCTTATCGATTGCATGCCTTGGAGTTCCTCTGATTTTCGGGCTGCCTTGGTACAGAACGCCATGATTTCTGTTCCAAAAGGACACACGAATATCACATGAAGCCCGGGAGATTAAAAGGGGGTGCTCGGTTAGCGGCCTTAAGACTTTCGTTAACATCTGACGATCGAATTCTTTTATGGATAATCTTCATGGGGACACGCCCTGTGCTTCGTCAAAATAGAAAACGGGCATCAAGAGAATTCTCGAAACTTTTCTCGCCGCAAATCAATTGAGAGAAAGTGATTGTCCTGGATCAAGCTACTTTTCTTAGGTCGAGCACAGAAATTCACAGCCCAATGACAAACCACCTACGGAAGCACAAGGTAACATTCTTCTTGTAAGAGGTGATGAGATTGAGCTTGAACAGAAGCTCTGCTCGAGAAGCCGATAGAGGAATCTGAGCTTACCAGCTTAATAAAGGAATGGCGGTTCTGGGCGGTGAGTTAACTAGACCCCGGGCGTCTCTCCCGTTTGGACTGTTGGGGCAATATGGGAATCAGTCAGTGTTTATGTCGCACGCCGGAAACAAGGTCCACGACGTTCGCAATAGGCAGGTATGACGAAGATGGAATTTCGAAATAGCACAATCGGTTTGAAGTTGAGGCGAGGGATGGCTACCATAGATGCGCGTGAAGATTTAAGATGAAAGCGGAAAATCAGGGACGGTCCGAATGAGCGGATTCAGATTGATTGCCTCACTTTTTTTCATAAGCTCTGCGACCACCGTTTGCGGACAGACCAATCAGACGAAAGACACCAAGGCTGCGGATTCCACTCAGACAGAGAAGAAAGATGGCTCTGCACAAAAGAAGGATAATTCGCAGCCAGCTAGCCTTGCTCCTGGTCCCCTTTTGAAGAATCTTGTGCAGGACCAAAAAGATATCTGGACGAGTCCTTTCCGGATGAGGGCCGTCGACCTCAAGTGGGCAGTACCTTTCGCAGGCATCACGACCGGGCTGATCATGACTGATCGGACTGTTTCCCATGAGGCCACCCGTGGAACTCACGTCAATGCCAGCAAGACATTCTCAGACGCCGGTCTGGCTTTTGTCGGAGCTTCGTCAGCAAGCTTTTATTTATTGGGCCGGGCTTATGGGGATGAGCAGAAACGTGAAACCGGCATTCTCTCGGGAGAGGCGATGCTGAACGGGCTGGCTGTCGACGAGGTGCTCAAATATGCGTTCCAACGACAACGCCCGTTCGAGGCTAAGGGCGCTGGCCGCTTCTTTCAGGGTGCAAGCTACGACTCCTTTCCATCCGCTCACGCTACGATGGCTTTTGCTTTCGCCTCAGTTTTAGCCCATGAATATCCTGGATGGCTGACTAGGGTGCTAGCCTATGGAGGCGCCTCGGCCATCACCGTCGCCCGTGTTTCCGGGAAACAACACTTTCCCACGGACGTATTTGTTGGGGGCACCATCGGTTATCTGATTGGCGAGCATGTTTATCGCTCTCATCACAATCGGGAGCTCGATGGCGCAGATTACGGAACTTTTACGAGGGAGCCAAAGCACTTTTGGCTTAACAGTGCCGGTTCAACGTACGTGGAACTGGATAGCTGGATCTACCCGGCGGTGGAACGCCTCGTCGCATTCGGTGTCATTCGCAGCCCGTTCCTCGGAATCCGTCCGTGGACGCGCACGGCGGTCGCGCAGATGCTGGCTGAGGCTGAATACCAAGTGGCTGACGTCTCCCTTCCACCACCCCAGGAAGCATCGCTGTTTTCCGCGCTCAAAACCGAGTTCTCACAAGAGCTGAGCCTTGAAGACGGCGGTGTAAACGAAAGTATCCGAGTCGAATCACTCTATACCAGAATCAATCCGATTGCGGGGACTCCGCTCAATGACAGTTATCACTTCGGTCAGACGATTATTAATGACTTCGGGCGTCCCTATCAGGGGGGATTCAACGTCGTTTCCGGGTTCACCAGCCGAGCAGAAACAGGGCCCTTTTCTTTCTTTGTTCGGGGTGAATACCAGTATGCGCCGGACGGTGCTGCGTACCCAGCCAGCGTTCGGAATGTAATCGCGCAAGCTGATCTTAATCCTGTACAGCCGGCGATTCCTGTTCAATCAGCGAGCCAGTTCAGGCTGCTCGATGCCTATACAAGCCTAACGCTTTGGGGAAATGAAGTTTCGGTTGGCAAGCAAAGCTTGTGGTGGGGACCCGGAGAGGGCGGAGCGATGATTTTCAGCAGCAATGCGGAGCCTCTCTATATGCTCCGCATGAATCGGACCCTTCCACTGTACATTCCGTGGATTTCCAAGTTGCTCGGACCAATACGCCACGACCACTTTTTCGGAAAACTTAACGGGCATCATTTCCCATCGGACCCGTTCATGTATGGCGATAAGATCAGTTTCCAGCCAACGAAAAATCTGGAGCTTGGGTTTTCTCGCACCGCTGTCTTCGCTGGACAGGGCAAGACGCCACTAACATTGGGAACATTTTGGAGAAGTTATACCAGTGTGAACGATGTTGGCCCGGGTATCAAAGGAACGTCCCGGGACCCCGGAGCTCGCCACGGGGCATTTGATTTTTCCTACAAGCTGCCTTTTGTGCGCAACTGGCTTACTCTTTACAGCGATTCGATCGCTCATGACGAGCCAAATCCCATCAGTGCGCCACGCCGTGCGGCAATTGTCCCAGGTATTTATCTCTCGCATTTTCCCAAGCTCAATAAACTCGATCTCAGGGTTGAGTCGGGTTATACGGATATTCCAAACCGGCCCCTCACAGTCGCAGTCGGAAGGTTCCTCTACTGGGAGGGAATTTATCACGATATGTACATAAATAAAGGCAATCTTCTGGGAAGCTGGATAGGTCGGGGCGGCAAAGGCACCCAAGTTTGGACCAATTACTGGCTGAACTCGTACAGTTCGATTCAGGTATCCTATCGGAACGGCAAAATCTCAAACCAATTCATTCCAGGAGGCGGAACACAAAATGATTTTTCCGCCGGTGCGCGGTTGCGTATAAGGAATGATTGGGAATTACTGACGAACTTTCAGTACGAGCAATGGACTGTCCCGGTTCTCGCCCCAAGTCGCAAGTCCGATTTCTTGAGTTCGATCCAGCTGACGTTCTGTCCCAAGGATTGGGTAAAACGGCAGGCTAACTAGTCCTAGGGCGCGTCACCAAGCAGGAAAGCACCTCAACACCAACAATGATTCTTGTTCGTGAAGTGACCCCTCAGAACTATCTTGCAGCTGCGCTCGTCGCATAGAGATAGGAGGTAACTAATTGAGGGAAGTTGAGTTATGTTGTATTCTCTTGAGTCTCTTAAATGGCGTGGCGCTTTGTGCGTCTCCGGGCGCCAATAAGGACTAAACATTTTCTGGCGGTCTACTGCTGATCACTCACGCGCTCGTGGTATTTACAGGAGCAGGTACTAGGGGCCGCGAGGGAAGCGGGGTTTGTGGTTCGTGGCTCCGCTCTCGAGCAGTGTTCTGCATCACGATTGGTAGGGGAGATGAGACTGCTTTATCAGAAGCCATCGAATAAGGGTAGCAAGCCGACAGCCACTCTTTATCATCAATCGAAAAATTACAGTTCGTGGGCTGCACGTGCGATGAATTCAGCTGTGCTGGCATCCTCAAAGGTAACCATATTCCGGAGCGAAAGTTTGAGGAGTTTGCTGGATGGAATTGGTTTGATGCGCTGGAGCCCTATCAGAGTCTTTGATTACGACCGCCCGTTTTCGTCATTTTGTCACAGCAGTAGAAGCTTTGTCTTGAGATTGACTTTAATGCTTGTGATTTTCTTATGTATTCCGGCTTTTGCATTGGCGCAGTCAGAAGAGATGCAGAACCCCCAGTCGCAAACAGGGCAGGCAGAACCGTCATCGACTGGCTCGGTTCCGATGCCTCTCAAACGTCCGGTCACTACCCCGCAAATTACTAACGTGACGCCGGCCCAGGAGATAGCGGAACAAGGGAAAAACTCAAAGAAGAATCCACCTCAACTTGAGCAACAGCTTCCTCCGGAGCCGGATCTCGAGTTCCAAGATTTTGTTGCCAACTCCTTGGGAATAAAGCTTCCGATCTTCGGTCAAAACCTGTTCGAAAACGTTCCATCTACCTTTGCACCTTTAGATCGTGTCCAGGTCCCGACAGACTACATCATCGGGCCCGACGATGAATTGTTAATCAGAGCGTGGGGACAGGTTGACGTCAATTGGCGGGCGACGGTGGATCGTACAGGAGCGGTTTACATCCCACAGGTTGGCACTTTCAACGTGGCCGGGGTGAAGTATGGAGAACTTCATGATTACCTGCAGGCCGAAATCGGACGCATTTTCAAGAATTTTCAGCTTAGTGTGAGCCTGGGCCGCTTGCGCTCGATGCAAGTTTTTGTTGTTGGTCAGGTGAAGAGGCCGGGATCCTACACGATTAGTTCTTTGAGCTCGCTGGTTGACGCGCTCTTTGCTTCAGGCGGTCCCGCTAAACGCGGCTCGATGCGCCGCATTGAACTGAAACGAGACGGCAAAGTCATTACGACCTTTGATCTCTACGATTTGATCGTGCATGGTGACAAGTCCAAAGATGCTAGACTTCAGGCCGGGGACGTGATTTATGTGCCTCCTGTAGGGCCATTGGTGGCTATCGCGGGCAGTGTAAACACTCCTGCGATTTTCGAATTGAAGGACCATAGCACGCTTGGGGAGGTGATCGGATACGCTGGCGGCCTGACCAATACGGCAGCGGGAGAGCATGCCATTGTGGAGCGGATCGACGATCATCTCGTCCGCCGAGCAGGCGAGTTTCCCCTTAACCAAGACGGGCTCGCGCGTGAATTGCACGATGGAGATGTGGTCCGCTTCTTGCAAATTTCGCCCAAATTTGAAGAGACCGTAACCATACGAGGAAACGTGGCCGTGCCTGGCCGTTATCCCTGGCATGATGGCATGCGCGTGCGTGACCTTATTCCCAATCGGAATTTCCTGGTGACGGAGGAACATTGGAGGCGGCAAAACCAGCTTGCCGCCACTCCCCAAACTCCTGATACTCACCTTGGTCAAGCGGAACTGAAGAACGACGTGAAGCGGGTGGCCGCTCAGATCAACTGGGAGTATGCGGTCATTCAGCGCTTCAATCCCCAGGATCTTACCTCGCATCTTCTGCCTTTCAATTTGGGCAAGGCCATTGAAGGTGACACAGAGCAGAACTTAGTCCTTCAGCCAGGCGATGTGGTTACCATCTTCTCCCAGGCAGATATGCAGGTCCCCATTGCACAGCAAAGCAAGTTCGTTCGTCTCGAGGGTGAGGTGGCAGACGGAGGGGTTTATGAGACACAACCGAGAGAAACATTGCGCCACCTCATCACCCGGACAGGCGGGTTTACCCCGCAAGCCTATCTCTACGGTGCGGAATTCACGCGTGAGTCAACCCGTATAGACCAGCAGCAACGCTTGGATGAGTACGTCAATGAATTGGACAGATCCGTTCAGCGTTCTTCCGCGGCCTCAGTGTACCTCGGAGACGCTATGGATGCGGCAGTCGCCAAAGCCGAGGCAGATAGCCAGCGCAATCTGGTTGAAAAGATGAGGAGACTGAAGGCTACCGGTCGTATTGTCCTGGAGCTTAAGCCCGATGCCAGCGGCGTGGATGCGCTCCCTGACTTGTTGCTGGAAGACAGTGACCGGTTGCTGGTTCCGTTTCGTCCAGCGACCGTGGGGGTAATTGGCTCGGTTTACAACAACGGCGCTTTCGTTTTTAAGCCGGGCAAAACAGTGGCTGATTATCTTCGGCTCGCAGGGGGAACGAGGAAAGACGGAGACAAGAAACGTGAATTTGTGATTCGTGCCGATGGTTCCACCGTGAGCCGGCAACAACATCGTGGGCTCATTAGCCGCAATTTTGATACCCTCAGACTTGTGCCTGGCGATACTATTGTGGTGCCGCAAAAGCTTGGACGTGCGGGCGCAGCGCGCGCAGCATTACGAGATTGGGCAACCATACTCGGACAGCTCGGTCTTGCGGCCGGAGGGATCCGGACCATATTCCCCTAAGGTGTGCTCAGAATTACATGGCGCAACTTGAAAAAGCGGAAGTGCATGTGAGGGTTGCTGAAGAAGCTCCCGCGGTGGAGCACAGCGGGGAAGTGGAAAACATCCACTTCCCGGAGCCATTGATCGTATTGGCCAAACACAAGTCCTTCATTTCTAAATTTGTCGGTATTGCCTTGATTTTATCTATAATCACCGCACTCCTGTTGCCCAAAACCTACACCGCCAAAACCCAGATCATGCCTCCTCAGCAAAACCAATCCATGGGAGCGATGGCTGCGCTGAGCCAGCTTGGCCCGCTGGCCGCCCTAGCGGGCCAAGGCATGGGCTTGCGCAGCTCATCTGATCTATATGTTGCGCTGCTGCGCAGCGATACCGTTGCCTATGGTCTGATCGACCGCTTTTCCTTGATGAGCGTTTATAACAAGAAACTGCGCCTCGATGCCCGTCGCAAGTTGGAAGACAGGACACTAATAATCGTAGGAAAAGAGGGCGTGATTTCCATCTCCGTGGACGATCAAAGCCCTCAACGAGCCGCGGACCTTGCCAATGGCTACGTGGGGGAACTGGAAAAACTTACGAAAACGCTGAATATAACCGAGGCGGGCAAACGAAGACTCTTTTTTGAACGCGAAGTAAAAATGGCAAACGACGATCTGGCAAATGCTGAAGTGGCTTTCAAGCAGACGGAAGAGAAGACCGGACTTATCCTGCTGGACAGCCAGTCCAAGGCCATGATTGGATCGCTCACCTCGTTGCGCGCCGCGATCGCGGCAAAAGAAGTACAAGTACAGGTGATGCGCTCCTTTGCCACGGCCGAAAACCCCGATCTCGTGATGGCCGAACAGGAGCTCACCACCATGCGTGCTCAGCTCGAACGAGTGGAACGTGGTCAGGGAAAAAGATCCATCGCCGACGTCCCTCTAGAAAACGTTCCCACCGCCGGACTGGAATACGTCCGGAAGTATCGCGATGTCCAGTATCATGAGGCGCTGTTTCAGCTCCTAGCCAAACAATATGAGGCGGCAAAGATCGATGAGGCCAGAGATACTCTCTTTGTGCAACAAATGGACAAGGCTTTCCCTCCAGAGAAGAAGTCGGGGCCGCTCCGCGCAGTGATCGTGCTGGCCACCACATTTCTGGCCTTGCTTGTGGCAGTTTTGATTGTTCTTCTTAGGGAGTCACTGGAACGAGCCAAGGAGGATCCGCACTTTGCAGCCCGGTTTCAACTGTTTCGATTTTATTTTTCCCGCAGCCGTAAGTCTCCAGACCTTGAGGCATGATCAAATTACGGTTTACGCGTGAATGCAGCTTGATTACCCGATTTTGCGGATGCCATTTCATGACTTATCGCCGGACCGCACAGGACGGGACGCACCTATGACAGTGGTTGGGGCACACAGATACTCATGAGCGTCGCGAAACCAGTCTCACATCTGACTAGCGGCCGGTTACTGGCGCGCAATACCGTTTGGAACCTGCTCGGCAACGGCGCGCCGCTGATCGTGGCGGTTTTCTCCATACCCATCCTGATTCATGGACTGGGCAAAGACCGCTTTGGGGTTTTGGCCCTTGCGTGGGCCCTCATCGGCTATGCCAGTTTGTTTGATATAGGACTGGGACGGGCGCTTACGCAACTGGTGGCGAGGAAACTGGGGGCGGGCGAGGAACACGAAGTTCCTACGCTGGTGTGGACATCTCTCTTACTGATGCTGGCCTTGGGCGTGGTGGGCACGGCGGTCATCGTGGCAATAGCGCCCTGGCTGGTACACCACGCGCTCAAGATTCCCGAAGCGCTCCAATCGGAGACGCTTCTTGCCTTCTACCTGCTCGGGGTATCGGTTCCGGTGGTCATCACGACCGCGGGTCTTCGCGGCCTGCTGGAAGCGCATCAGCGATTCAAGCTTGTGAATGCCTTGCGCATTCCGATTGGTGTGTTTACCTTTGTCGGTCCGCTGCTAGTTCTGCCCTTTTCGTGGAGCCTCGTGCCAGTTGTGGGAATCCTCGTCGCGGGGCGCTTGATAGGTTGTCTGGCGCACTTATTGGTTTGCTTTAGCGTGGTTCCGGAACTTCGTCGCCGGGTGGCATGGCATGGCCCTTCCGCAGGACCCTTGCTCCGGTTCGGCGGCTGGACAACCGTAACGAATATTGTCGGACCGATGATGCTGTACATGGACCGCTTTGTGATTGGGATGCTGGTGTCCGCCACGGCCGTGGCGTACTATGCCACGCCGTACGAAGTCGTTACCAAGCTTTTTGTCATCACGGGTGCAATTTCAGCGGTCATGTTCCCCGCCTTCAGCTTGGCGGGCGCGATGGATCGTCACCGGTCATTGATGCTCTACCGGCGCGCCATGGGGTATATGTTTGCTGGTCTGCTTCCTGTTACCGCCATTCTTCTGATGGGGGCTAAGCCGGGTCTCTCTCTTTGGCTTGGGGTTGATTTTGCATCTCATAGCTATCGTGTTGCGCAGCTCTTGGTGGCCGGGACTTCAGTGATGGCAATGGAGGCCCTGCCGTTTGTCCTCATCCAAGGTCTGGGCAGGCCGGACATTCCCGCCAAGATAAATCTGTTAGAGCTTCCTTTTTATGTCGCAGGCCTTTATTGGCTAATCCAAAAATATGGCGTGACGGGAGCCGCGGCGGCTTGGGCATTAAGGGGAGCAGTCGACACCCTGCTGCTTATTTATTTCGCGCATCGGCTCCAAAGAGGCCCGTCCACCGATCTTTCGAGGGTACAGATTGCTTCCGCAGTTTCTATCGACCACTGATCCTAGCTCCAGAGCGGACTAGGTCCAAAGACGTTCTTAGAACGCCTCCAAAGACTGTCGATGGAGTAGGCGGGCCGGGCACAGCGTTAATTGATGGGGTTACTGATGAGGACCAGGATTCTCGTGGACAAAATCCGAAACGAAGGTTTGCGCATTGCCTGCTTTCTGCGCACGGGCTATTACTCTAGGGGAGAGCGGGTTAATCCAGACGTGCCGGACAGTAACTTCCAGAATCATTTTAAGGTTTATCGCTTTATGCGGCAGTTTGCTGTTCGCAAGGACGTAATCGATGTTGGTTGCGGGATGGGATATGGAACCGCGCATCTCGCTGAGGTTGCGAAGAGTATCGTCGGCATAGACATTTCCGAACCCGCCATCAAGTGGGCTAGAAAGCGCTATCCCGGCGTACGGTACGTGCGTATGGACGCGCAGCGATTGCAATTCCCAGACCGTTCTTTCGACTTGATTGTTTCTACGGAAAACTTTGAGCATCTTGCCGATCAAGGGGGCCACGTAAAGGAACTGGCGCGCATTCTGCGTCCGGACGGATTATGCTTCGTGGCCACGCCAAATCCAGAGATGTTTACCGACGGTCACAATCCGTATCACACAAAGGAGAATTCCTTTGACGAATTGATGAAGCTTTTTCTGGATGATTTTCAAAAGATCAGTATTTTGGAAAACATGACAGCGCCACGTGCCAAGGAGGGCCAGGCGATGCGCAAGAGACGGAAGGAGGAGGGCCGCATGGGAGTCAGCACGCTTAACAGTATTGATATTACGTGGCTCCATAACACCCATAGTTTTTTTTGCTTCTGTCAGGAGCCGATAGTTCGCAGGGAACAGAGCCTTGACGTGGACGGGCGGCGTGGGTATTCCGGGCAATAGTCGACGCTCTGCTTCTTATTTATTGGGCGCATCGACTCCAAAGGAGCCCGTCCGCTGAGCTTTCGAAGATGGAGATGGTTTCCGCCGTTTCCATCGACAACTGAGCTTGGCTGCGCAGCGGGCCGGGACCGCCTGCTGACCGGGCGCATGGCTGCAGAATCGTATGATCGTTCACTAGGCATTCACGGTCGTTGTACTCGGGTTGACGGTGCTCAATTATTACGTCGGCCGAAGAAATGTTTTGTATCCGGAATTTCTCTTTTCCTTGATTTGGCTTGTCGTTTTCTGGACTTACATGGTGCCACTAATCGAAGTCGACAATCTCGGGGCGTACACTTTGGCTGTCGTCGTTTTCGGCATAGCGATATCAGCAAGCGGCAGAAGTGATGCGGTTTGAAGTTCATTTGACCAATCAAGCCATGGCTCGCGACCCAAAATTGTTGCAGCCCGCCCCTACGAAAGAGAATATCTGCGCGGTGGTCGTGACCTATTTTCCAGATGAAGGCTTCCCCAATCGTTTGAGTCGAACTCATATGCAGG
Source organism: Candidatus Acidiferrum sp. (assembly GCA_035544995.1). GTDB lineage: Bacteria > Acidobacteriota > Terriglobia > Acidiferrales > UBA7541 > Acidiferrum. Next base: position 153,876 of record DASZZI010000062.1, on the reverse strand, counting down.
TAATGCATGTCGTCGTCGTAGATAACGCATCTGATGAAGAAACATTCAAGCATGTGCAAACTGTCCTGTCAGAGACACGCATCGATGTCATACGAAATTCGGAAAACTTGGGAATAGCGACTGCGCTTAACCAAGGTGTGCAGTGGGCACTTAACAAGGGATACAAATGGGTTCTCCTCCTCGACCAGGATACTGTATCCTCCCAGGATATGGTGCCCACATTGATAAGGGCCTATGAGGAGTTCCCGGACAAAGGGCGTTTAGCGATCATAGGATCGAATCGCTTTTCCAACTCGGATCCGGACGATCGTCCGTCGACGAACGCTGAGTGGTGGACCGTGAGCAAAATGGTTATTACTTCAGGTACCTTACTTCGTTTGGAAGCGGCTCGAATGATTGGACCTTTTCGAGACGAGTTTTTTATCGACTGTGTGGATTTTGAATTCTGCCTGAGGGCCCGTATTATGGGATTCAGGATCGTAGAAATTCTAGAACCCATAATGGAACATTTCATCGGCAGCCCCAAGAGTGTTCGGCTGCTTTGGAAAAAGATTGAAACATTCAATCATCGGCCGTGGCGCTTGTATTACAGGATGCGCAACTTTGTAGTTCTAGTTCGCGAATATGTCTTTGAAGACTCAGAGTGGGTATTGTCGGAGCTTTATGCGCAAATAAAATCAGTCACCCTCACGCTTTTGGTCGAGAAATCCAGAATTCAAAAGGCAAAGTATATGACACTTGGTCTATATGACGGGTTCATTGGCCGTTTTGACCGCACTGTAGGCAGAAATGCAGCTCTCTCTGGTAAGATTACGGACGAGCGCAATCCTCAATGCTGATCTGTATTTGAGTGGCCCGCTTTTCAATGGGAGCATCAACAAGGCATCCCATACCTTGAGATCAGCCAGGGCAATTCTTACGGGAGCGGTCGGAGTTCTCTGTGAAAGCGCTTGATAACGCCTCGGCGGGCTGGTGGACCTGGCCCGCCTATTTCTTGTTCTTTCTCATGCTGGCTTTCCCCATGATGCACACTGTGTTCTATGTGAAGGTTTTCCTCTTCGCGCTGCTTCTTACGTTCGTCGTAACTCAGGCGCTGACTCGCTTGCATTTGCATCCGAAAGTGGTTATGTGCACCCTTGCTCTTGCTGCGGTTAGCCTGTTCTTCGGCTTGCGGGGTTTGTTGTTGGGGGCGCCCGGGGCTCGCACATGCATCCAGGTGTATGCCATGTGGCCTCTCGTGTATCTGGTTCTCCTGAGCGGTATCAACACTGTGCGGATTTTCCGTGGCCTCCAACAAACGCTGGTGTTCTCCGCCGCGTTTATTGCGTTGTTCTTGGGCTTCTATTTCCTCTCTCAGTTGAATATTGTTCCTCAAATTCCATATATCGAGTCAATCTTTAGCACTGAAGAGTTGGACTCCAGCCTGTTTTTATCTTCCGGCTTTTTCGATGGCCATGTGGAGCTGAGTTTCCCGGGGCTCAGTTCGTATCCGTTTCTCGTTCCCTTCCTCATAGCCGCCGTGGTTTGCCGTCCTTCACAAGGGGGAACGAGATGGACCTCAAGGGTATGGCTGTCAATCGCTTTATCGCTGAGCTTGATGAGCGTTCTCCTGTCCGGGAGGCGCGCACTCCAGCTGGTAACCATGCTTGCTCCTTTCTTAACCCTGGCGCTGGGGATTTTTCTGCCGAAGAAAGAAAGGCGGCTTTTAACGAGGTCGCTTGGACGGGTTGCAATTGCGTTGGTGTTACTGGTGGTGCTGTCAGTCCCGTTGCTTAGCTCTGTTTATGCGATCACTTTTGAGGGACTGGCCGACAGATTTTCTGCGGGCTTTGATTTCAGCGCCTCCAACCAGTCTGACAATTCCACCGGGCGCGTCGAACAGTACTTGGCCCTGAAGAGTGGTTGGATGGAAGCGCCTTTGGTTGGGAGGGGGCTGGGGGCGTCGGCACACGCCTCGATACGGTCCACAAGTATGCCCTGGTCCTATGAGCTATCTTATCTGGCCCTGCTGTTTCAAACCGGCCTGCTTGGTTTCGCTGCATATACCGCCGGTATCGCCTGGATTTATTGGTCGGGAATCAAAATCATCAAGTGCGGCGGAGTTGGTAGCCAGTTCATGATTCCTGTCCTTGTCGGCATGTCGGGCCTCCTTATTGCAAACGGCACGAATCCCTACCTGGCTCGATTCGATGGGATTTGGGTCATCTTTTTGCCCCTGGCGTTCATCAACTACTGGTTGCTTATACACGACCACGCTCAGAATCCTTCCTCGGGACGTGCCCGCCAGCTCACTGAGCAACTTTGATGAGTCCGAACGTCGGTGTCATGATTTTGAATTATGCTTTCAGCTAACCTATAATGCGGGACGCTCACAGCTGTTTGGGCTACGGAGAGTGTGAATTGCGGACTCGCCAATCAAAGGTGCTTTCCAGGTGAATTTAGCCTTCCTTACGAGTTTCACCGTAGCGACCATGCGACATTCGGACCACTCGGCAAACTCCGCTGCATTTATCGATGGGGGCGTTCGTGTCGCTGCTAAAACTTACGGTGATATACTCACGACCCGTAACTGACCGTCAGGGTCTTGGCAGCAATTCTTTCCGTAACTGCTGAAGGGAAGTTATTTTGTGACGTCGGTAGTCTGCCTTGCGACTTGATGATGCTGAAAGTCATTGCGTATACGGGAGGACATAACGCGCCGAGCCGTGTCCCGCGCGTCCAACACTACATCGGGCCGCTGAAGGCATTTGGTGTGGATATGCGAGAGTGTCCTTCACATGCCGGGCTCTACCCACCGAACCGGAAGTGGCTGCGGCCTTTGTGGGGGCTTTGGAATTTAAGCGACCGGCTACCCGACGTGCTGCAATCTCTCCGCTACGATATTTCTTTTTTTCAGCGGGAACTGCTGAGCACCTTTGTGACCTGGGAGCCGTTCACGAAGCGGCCGCGGGTTCTTGATATTGACGATGCGGTTTGGGTGCACCCCAGCGGTCATTTTGCGCGGCGATTGGCGCGCCTTTGCGATCATATTATCTGTGGCAACCGGTTCCTAGCTGAAGAGTTTTCTCGATGGAACCCAAATGTGGCCATATTGCCAACTTCTGTTGACACTAGCGCCTTCTTTCCAGCAGCAGAGCACGCCACCGAACGCCGCCCCATCGTTGGCTGGATGGGCCTTAGCCTCGGTTATCACTATCTTTATGGAGTGGAGCGTGCCCTGGACGAGATACTGCGCCGTCATCCCGAAGCCGTCTTGCGGATCGTTTCCGACCGTCCGCCTAGATTTCAGTTTTTGCCGGCCAACCAACTGCAATTCATTCGTTGGACTGCCGAAAACCAAGTCCGCATGATCCAGGAAATGACCATCGGGATCATGCCCCTCGACAACACCGTGATTTCGCGCGGAAAATGTAGTTTTAAGATGCTGCTCTATATGGCTTGCGGGCTGCCCGTAGTTGTCACTCCGGTGGGAATGAATGCTGACGTTTTGCAAAAAGGCAGGGTAGGGTTCGGAGCTGCATCCGAGTGCGATTGGGTGGATCACTTGGACGTGTTGCTTCGGGATCCGGAACTGGCTCTTCAGATGGGGAGGGTCGGGCGTGAAGTTATATTGAAAAATTACAGTGTGGACGCGCTTGCTCCACAGCTCGCGAAGATTCTATGGCGTGTCACTGGTAGAACCTTATAGTTGGGACCTTGCCCTTCACTTATCGCACTCGGTTCACTCGAATCGGCACCCCTCAGCATCTACGTACGCCCGGCATGATGGATGATAAAGGAATTAGCGTGCCAACTGAAACGACTCAGCTCTACAGCGGAAAAGTGCGGATTTAGGTCCAGCCACTCACGAAACGCGCGCTGCTCGCCGGCATTGGGATCGGCTCGATAGCAGAACCAATCATCAAATATAACTAAGCTGCCGTATTGTAGGTACTTCGTTAGGAAGTTCAGTACACACACAGTCGAACTGTACAAATCACAGTCTACCCAAATCACGGCAGCCTTGCGGAGATTAACGAGGCGCGGATTATCAGGTCTTAGCGACCCCTCAAACCACCCCGGAACCGTGATGACCCGCTTCATATCAGCCCCCGTGCGACGTACATTTCTGAGGAATTCGTGCTCGCTACAACGGCGCTCTCCCGCTTGGAACATCTGGTGGCCGCTGGCATCTGCTTCTTTGTTTTCCGGTAAACCCTCAAACGAATCGAACGCCCAGCAGTTGATGGACAGGCCACGCTTCTGCGACAGGTAACAAGCAGCTGCAAATGTCTGTCCCTCCGCTACTCCAAATTCGAGGTAGTCTCCCTCAATGCGGGATGCTTTAACGTAGCAAATCGCTAGATCTAAGGCCACTTCACGAGTAAATCCCGAACTGACTTTTGCTGCGTACCTCATTCCGAACCAAAAAAAGGGAAAAGGCCCGAATAATCTCTTCAGTACCTTGGTCATTTTTTCATCGGTCATTTTTTCATCGGTCATTTTTTCATCCAGGTTTAATTTTGAACATCGGGAACAGCATCATACACTGGAGGAAGTGCGCGACCAAATGCCTTACCCTGTAAAGGTATCCAGTATCCCCGTGACCATGCTCGACAGATCCCGTAATCTTGACAGAACAGTCAGGCTTTCTGACTTCGCGGACATCCTAGTGGAACCCGCGTCTTAGAGATGGTGAGCGCGACATCTTTCAGTAGTGTGGGCGCGGAAGCATTTGCAGTGCGTCAGCACTGGAGCAGTGTAACATTATGAGAATTTTACAAATCATCAATAGCTTGGCCCTCGGCGGAGCGGAAATGCTCTTGCAAAACATGACCCTCGGCCTCACCCGTCGTGGCATCGAATGTGAACTCTACTTGTTGCAATCAACTGATAGTCACCTTCAGTGTTCCTTGCGCGCACAAGGGATAAAGATTTACGCCCCACTCCAGGCCTCAATCTATTCTCCGCTCCATGTGCGTCATTTAGCAGCTCACCTGCGCGCCTGCTCTTACGACATTGTGCACGTCCACCTCTTCCCCGCGCGGCTCTGGGTGGCTTTAGCTGCGAGGGCAGCCAACGTTACGGCGCCACTTGTGACGACTGAGCACAGCACATACAACCGGCGGCGACGGCGCGTTTATCGCCCTATGGATCGCTGGATATATGCTCAATATCGCTGCATCGCTTGCATTAGCGATGCAGCGACAGAAGCTTTGGTTCAGTGGCTGCCCGAAGTGGCGGGCAAGGCCCGGACATGCCCCAACGGGGTTGATGTGGATTCATTTGTTAACCTTCCCCCAGCGAGCAAGGACGTCCTGTTCTCGCTCCCGCAGACTTGCCCTGTTCTCCTTTCGGTGGGACGCATGGCGCATCCGAAGGATCACGCGACAGTGATCCGGGCGCTGGGTCTAATACGAGAGCCTCATTTGGTTTTGGTCGGTGTCGGTCCTATGCTGAAGGAGTATCAAGAGCTGGCACAGAATCTCGGAGTGGCGCAGAGGGTTCACTTCCTTGGCCGGCGCGCAGATGTTCCGCAGTTGATGAAGGCCGCCGACATTTACGTGCAGTCTTCGCGCTGGGAGGGTTTTGGCATCGCTGCCCTGGAGGCCATGGCATCCGGGCTCCCTGTGGTCGCTACCCGGGTCCCGGGGCTTGCAGAACTAGTAGGTGAGGCCGGGCTGCTTTTCGAACCCGGAGACCACTACCAGCTAGCTGGACACTTGAGCACACTGCTCGGTGACAATGAGTTGCGTACTCGGCTCGCTGTAGCTAGTCAAGTTCACGCAGCCACCTTCAGTCTCGAGAAAACCTTGGACTGCTATCAAACTCTTTATCAGGAACTTCTCGCGGCCTAATCGTTTGCGAGGCAGGATTTGGCATCGCGCATGCCTGGCGCTAATCTGGTAACGCTCAAGGTCTGTCCCATAAACGAAAGATAATGACGGAAACCCAAGGGCGAGCAATCATGATCGGAGTCTAAAGGCTTGAAGGAGACCAACCCCTTGACGCTTGCGCAGAAATTGGAATCTCTGCTTTTCGGCAGCAGGAGACTATTCCATAATGCGCGTATAGATCTCAAATATGGGGCATTTCTCGGGGGGACCATCAAATCCTCTTACGCGCATCTGGGAATTCAAGATGTAGCGAATACGGACTACGCCGTATTGCCGTTCATCTTCAAAGACAAAGTTCGCGAGTCCGATGTCCTGGTTGACATCGGTTGCGGGAAAGGGAGGGTGATTAACTGGTGGCTGAGCTGCGGGCTTCCCAACCAGATCATTGGCATAGAGTTGGATGAAGCAGTCGCCCGGAGAACGCAGCAGCGACTGCGCAGGTATGAGAATGTGAAAATCATTTGCGGGGACGCCCTCAACCACCTCCCTGAGAATGCGACCGTCCTTTATCTCTATAATCCATTCACGGCGCCGTGGGTCGCTAAACTCAAAGACCGGCTCAAGGTGGTTTATGCAGCCGCACATAAAATTACTCTTTTGTACTACAACTGCATTTTTGTAGAAATATTTGTAAACGACCCCAACTGGACAGTTGAGGTAATCAGCCTAGGCGCGCCTTTCCATCCGCTAGCGGTCGTCAGGTTTCGGAACGAGAGTTCAATCGAGTGCGAGAGCTCTGAGCTTCGCACCGATTGTAGATCCGCTTCGTCACTGTCCCGCGATTGAGGAGCTGACTGTGATCTTGTACAGGAAGGCCGGACTCCGGATAGCGGAACTCTGGTTCGACGAGAAAGTCAACGGAGTTCAAGCCGACATCCTCCGGCGCTTCGAACATCCCACACCAGTTGCAGAAGGCAAATGCACACCCTCTCACACAATTCTGATCGATTTGAATCATGATCCTGATTTGCTGTTGGCAAGCATGAAACGCGAGACTCGCTATGAAATCCGGCGATCGGCAGATAAGGACGGTGTGAGGTATGAAATGTGGATTGCGGCAGATTCTGATTGGCTCGCGCAATTCCTGTCGTTTTACGATGAGTGCGTTACCCCGGAAGGCCTTCCCAAGATGAGGAACGTCCGGCTTGTCCGGCTTCAGAAACTTGCGGAAGCCGGTGCATTAAGCCTTTCTTTGGTGCGGGGAGAAACGGGAGTCCCCCTTGTTTGGCACGCCTACTACCGGACCAAGGAGAGGGTGCGTCTCTTGCATTCTGCCTCTCTCCGGCGAGGTTTGAATAGCCCTCAGCAGAACTTGCTTGGCCGGGCGAACCGTTATCACCACTGGCAGGATGTTTTGACTTTCAAGGCGCAAGGAATAGGGGTCTATGATCTCGGCGGATGGTATGAGGGGGATAGCAACCCAAAAAGGCTTAGCGTTAACAAATTTAAGGAAGGATTTGGGGGCCAAGTCGTTCTCAACTATAACTGTCTCCAGGGGCTTACCAAGCTCGGGAAAGCGGCTATTTGGCTATATGAGTGGATTAGGCCACAGCACTCGAGCTGAGTCTGTCTTCTTTCGAACCCAGACGAGAGTGGTAGTCCCGCTGCGTTCGTCTGGAGGGAACCGAAAGGATAGAAGAGACAGCACGGCAATTAACCGCCAATTCCCGGCCAACTGGAGCAATTCGCAAGTTCTGACTGTCAATTGCAAATGAAACCACAATACCTGCTTCGCTTCGATGACCTGTGTCCGACGATGAATTGGGACATTTGGGTACAGATAGAAAAGATCCTTTTGGAGTTCGAGGTGAAGCCTATTCTGGCGGTCGTTCCTGATAATCAAGATGAGAAGTTGAAGGTTTGTGAGCCAAACAAAGGCTTCTGGGATGAGGTCCGTACCTGGCAGAGCCGCAGCTGGACCATCGGGCTGCATGGATATCAGCATCTTTTTCTGACGCACGATGCCGGTATCGTCGGGATCAATCCTTTCAGCGAATTCAGCGGCCTGTCACTCGAGGAACAATCCTACAAGATGCATCGTGCCCAGGAGATTTTTGAACGAGAAAAAGTGAAAACTGATGTCTGGGTGGCACCGGCGCACTCTTTTGATGAGACCACGGTGAAGGCCCTGCGGTCTGCAGGGATCAAGCACATCAGCGACGGCCTGCACTTTTTTCCTCATCTTGATTCTCTAGGCATCTTATGGGTTCCCCAGCAGTTTTGGAGATTTCGCTGGATGCCGTTGGGAATTTGGACAGTTTGTCATCACTTCAACTCATGGACAGGGCACGATATTGCGGAGTTCCGCTCGGATCTCCAACGCTTCCGGCCTGCCATTGTGGACTTCAGTAGTGTAGTTGCTTCGTATTCAAACCGCCGGGACAATTGGTTTGACAGGGTTTGCGCAAAGTTGTACTTGACGGCGCTAAGAACCTCACAAATGGCATCACTCAAGAGCGTGAGAAGTTCATTCTAAAGTCGACAGTTTGCAATATCGGACGATCGCAATAGATGAATCAGTGAGAGAAAAATACTTGCGGAAAACTGCCACACGTTCAGAGTAACTTTAGCGCTGCAGGGCAAATGCGCTCCATTCTTGGCCGAAGCTCTTGACAGTATCGAGGTCAATGTTTGCCGTTTGTGTCTTAGTTTCATCTGTTTCGTTCTAAGATGAACGCCAAAACTCTGGGAGAATAAAATTGGACTAGGGATTTGCAGAAAGCCAGCGCGATAATTCCCTTAACAACAAGCTAGGGTCTACATAACATTGCCTGAGGGAGAAGATCCGTCAAAGCGCCTTTCGGGAAAGTATCAGGGGAAATCTACGAGAGAAATGTTACAGGGAATCGACACTGTGCTTGGCAAACAAGGGGGTAAAAGGTGAACATCCTGGTCACGGGCGGGGCCGGATACATAGGAAGTCATACAGCGGATGCGATAGAGAAATCTGGCCATGCTGCCATTATCTATGACAACCTCTCCGCCGGCCATCGATGGGCAGTTGGATCAAAGACACTAATCGAGGCAGACCTCGCAGATAAACTCTCCATCCAGCGTGCCATCGAGCAATATCGTATTGAAGCCGTAATTCATTTTGCCGCGCACGCCTATGTGGGAGAGTCGGTCGCAGATCCGCGCAAGTACTTCCAGAATAATGTCGTCAACACCTTGAATCTCTTGGGTGTGATGCTGGACCTTGGTGTGAAGTACATTGTGTATTCGTCAACGTGCGCTACATACGGTGTTCCCGAAAAATTGCCCATTTCGGAGGAGCATTCCCAGCGCCCGGTAAATCCCTACGGGGAAAGCAAATTATTCATCGAGCGTGTCCTCCACTGGTACGAAAAAGCCTACGGTTTGCGCTGGGTAGCACTGCGCTACTTCAATGCGGCAGGTGCTTCTGGGCAGCTAGGAGAATGCCATGACCCGGAAACACATCTTATTCCCTTGGCAATTGACGCGGCTCTGACTCGTTTTCCGCTGTCGGTTTTCGGGACAGATTATCCGACCGAAGATGGAACTGCTGTCCGGGACTACATCCATGTGGATGACCTTGCATCGGCGCACATCGCGGCGCTGGAGTATCTCATCAAAAAAGGAACAAGCCGCGCTTTCAATTTGGGTACCGGCCAAGGACACTCGGTTCGCGAAGTACTGCAAACGGTGGAGCGTGTCAGCAAGATGGCTGTACCTTATCGGGCCGCTGCGCGGCGTCCCGGGGATCCAGCTGTATTGGTAGCTGACAGCCGGGCGGCTAAGGAATTACTAAGCTGGACGCCCCAACGGTCCTCACTCCGGGAGATCGTGGAGAGTGCTTGGCTTTGGCATGCGAGATCACGCGAGTTAAGAAGTGAAGCCGAGAAGTAGTATTGAATTCTTTCACGGATTTGCGTAACTGTGCTCTATCGGTTCGTTCACCAATCAGTGGAGGAGCTACTTACGGGGTGGGGTTCCTCGTCTCCATCTTTGTAATGCATCCCATGCTCCATGAAAAAGTCACCGGAGTGATTCTGGGGAGGAAGTCGTTGGCGTGCGTAAAGGGCCTCGATTCTGATTGAATGCGGTTAGTCTGGAAGCGCGGGTCCCCATGCTGGACCATCGCGTGGTGGATTTCGCATGGAAGCTGCCGTTGCACTCTAAGATTCGCAATGGGAGGAGCAAGTGGATTTTGAGGCAAGTTTTGTGTAAATTTGTTCCTCCAGAACTGGTTAAGCGTCCGAAGATGGGATTCGGTGTGCCAATCGATCGGTGGCTGAGGGGACCGCTGCGAGACTGGGCGGAGGACCGGCTGTCCGCGAGAAGTCTCGAACAGCATGGTTTACTCAATGTGGATTCAATCCGCCTAAAATGGCAGGAGCATCTCTCTGGTGTTAGGAATTGGCAATTCCTGCTTTGGGATATACTGGCTTTTCAAGATTCGTTTAGGCACAATACCACAGTTTGGCAGGGGCCTAGTCCTCATTGCTCTAAAGACGCGGGATTAATTCGAGCTGGGTTGCGCTGAGGTCGGACGGAATTGTTTATGGTACGTTTTCTTCGTGCGAGGGGAGTAGATGCCTAACTCAAATGGAAACCGGCCTTCGTTGCTTGGGGGATCGAAAACCCGTGTCTTGATAACCGGAGGAGCGGGATTCTTTGGCTCTCATCTTGCCGAAGCCTTACTGCAACAGAATCATGAGGTGTTCATTCTTGATGACCTATCGACGGGGAGCATTGACAACATCCGTGATCTGAAGCCCCACCGCGGATTTCAATATTGGATCGATTCCGTAATGAACAGACCGTTGCTCGCTGAACTAGTGGACGAATGCGACATTATCGTCCATATGGCTGCGGCTGTTGGTGTGCGCTTGATTGTAGACAGTCCGGTGCACACCATTGAAACTAATGTGAACGGGACCGAAATCGTCCTGAAAGCCGCGAGCAAAAAGAAGAAGCTCGTTCTTGTTGCCTCTACTTCGGAAGTATATGGAAAGAGTACGCGGGTGCCCTTCCGCGAGGATGACGATCTGGTCTTAGGTTCGACAACCAAGAGCCGCTGGAGCTATGCCGCCTCGAAGGCTCTCGACGAGTTCCTGGCTCTCGCCTACTGGAAGGAAAAGAGGCTTCCCGTCATTATTGGACGCTTTTTCAACATCGTGGGACCGCGGCAGGCAAGTCGGTACGGCATGGTGCTTCCCAACTTTGTTTCGCAAGCAATGGCGGGTGCCGACGTGACAGTCTTTGGGACCGGCCAACAATCGCGTTGTTTTTGTTATGTTGGCGATGCTGTCCAGGCCGTCCTTAAACTCCTCGAAATACCCGAGGCAGTGGGGGAAATTTTCAACATTGGGAGCGATAACGAGATTTCTATTGAGAACCTAGCGCAGCTGGTCATCGAGCGACTCGGTAGTAAGTCAAAGATCTGCTACATTCCGTACGAGAAGGCGTACGAAGAAGGGTTTGAAGATATGGCTCGGCGGAAGCCCTCGCTGGAAAAGATCGAGGCATTGACTGGATGGCGCCCAGTGACCACACTGGATACCTGCATCGATTTGGTTGCTCACTACTCTGAGCAGAAAGCGGGTAGACTAGCCGGTGAATCTATGCCGTCGAGATCCAGCTTCGCTGTCGGTTCCTAAGAGGTAACGCGGTGCCCTCTCATTTGTCCATGAGCCTATTGATTCTTCTAGTTTCGTTCGGCTCGGGCATTGTTTTAACCGGCCTGATCTGCAGGCTTGCCTTGCGTTTGCAGTGGACACCGCAACCATCTCCGAATCGTTTGCGTGTAGCACCTACCCCCATTTGGGGTGGAGTGGCAATCTGCCTCGCATTTCTCTGCTCGATCCTTTTCCGAGGCCTACTGGCCGATCGCGGTGTGGTTCTTTTGGTTTCCATAGCGATTGGTGCATTTGTCCTCGGCTTGATCGACGATCTTTGGGAGCTACGGCCCAAGTGGAAACTAGTTGGTCAGATAGTTCTTTCCCTTGCCCTATTGATGTTCGGACCGTCCTTTTCTCTTACGGGAATCAAGTTGCTGGACGTCTCCCTTGCGCTCTTTTGGCTAGTTGGAATCACCAATGCATTCAACCTATTGGATAACATCAACGGTCTTTGTGCCGGTACGGCCGTCTTGGCTGCTGGTTTTCAATCGACGTTGTTTTTCTTCGCGGGCGACACTTCTCGTGCCCTTCTGTGTCTTGCGTTTGCGGGGGCAGCTCTGGGATTCCTGGTCTTCAACTTTCCGAATGGACGCATTTTTATGGGCGACTCCGGAAGCCAGTTTATCGGATTCTGGATGGCTGCTATTACTTTGACTGGAATCAATACTTCGGCTAAGAATCACTTCGGATCTTTGTTATTCCCATTGATGGTGATGGTAGTGCCCATCTGCGATACCACATTGGTGGCGCTCACGCGGAGAGTTCGCCACCAGCCAATTTCTGTCGGCGGAACGGATCATCTCTCTCATCGGCTTATTGCGTATGGCTTTTCCGAAAGAGGAGCCGTACTCGCGCTATGGGGCATCTCCTTTCTAGGTGGGTTAGTGGCGCTTCTCACTGCGGTTTATGGGGTTTCGCATTTCATCACAACGGTCGCCCTGCTCTCGGTTTCTGTCGCCGTTCTTGGCGCGTATTTAACGCGATATGAGCTGTACTCCCATTCCGATGGTGCCCCCCCAAAGGCTCGTCCCCTGCGGCTTCCGATGTGGTTCGGAGTTGGAATAGGAGTTCTACTCGATGTAGTTTTGATCGTGGCGGCTTATTACACAGCTTATTTGCTTCGATTCGACGGCAGTTTCCAATCAGTAGATATGCGTCTGTTTGCCTACTCGGTGACAGAATTAGTGCTTATTAAGTTGGGGGTCTTCTTAATTGTGGGATCGTATCGGCGCTGGTGGCAGTACTTTGGATTGAAAGATGCTTTCCGGGTGGGGTGGGCTTCTGTCCTGGCGTCGATTACAGCGGTGGCTTATTTTTCAATCGGCTACCGTTTTAGCGGATTCTCACGAATCGTGTTTGTATTAGACTTTTTTGTGTTCACGCTTCTTGCGCTGCTCTTTCGCTTTTCATTTCGTTTATTTGATTCATTCGCACCCGGCAATCACAAAACGAACGTCCTAATTTACGGGGCGGATGATGAGGGCGAATCGGCGCTACATCTCGTTACCAAGCGTTATCCTCTCAGAGTCATCGGATTTCTTGACCGTGATGAAGCGAAGAAGAATCTATTGATTCACTCAGTTCCGGTGCTTGGGGGCCCCCAGGATTTGGAGAAGTTGGTCAATCGGTGGAACGTGCAGGCGGTACTTCTAACACCCTCGGCAACGGCAGATCTGCAGAATCAACTGCGCGGCATATGTCACACGCTGCGCATCGGACTTAAGCGCTTGCGCTTTGAACTCGAAGACTTGGAGGAAGCCGGTGATTCCTTTGTCCAGAAGCCCGCGCCTAAAGAGACCCTCCTGGTGCACGTGGCCTCTGACTGAGCTTCGAGGGTTTTGTTTTAGGCGGGTGAAGTTTAATGCTCCCGGACAGCACGGACGTTTCCTCTCAGTTATGAGAGCCGGCTTCCACCACAGTGAGTTGTGCGCGTAGGCAAAGATCCAAACTCGTTTGACTCGTTATTTATTTATCCCAAACCCCGCGAATCTACGCGTTTGTAGTGGCGCGAAACAGACCCGGTATGAAAATCGTCCGCATCATCGCCCGTCTTAATGTGGGCGGTCCGGCCATTCATGTCGTTCTTCTCACGCACGAATTTCGCAAACGCGGATACGAATCTCTTCTCGTTGTTGGCCCCGTCCCCGAGACCGAGGGGAACATGGAGTATTACGCTTCAAAATGGAATGTGCCCCTCGTCCGGGTTCCCGAGTTGGTCCGTCCTCTCTCTCTCAAAAACGATTGGGTGGCCTTTTGGAAAATCTTCTGCCTTCTGCGTAGAGAAAGGCCAGACATCGTCCATACTCATACCGCCAAGGCAGGCACGCTTGGTAGGGCTGCTGCTATCCTCGCTGGAACGCCGCTTATTCTCCACACGTTTCACGGGAACATCTTTGATGGCTACTTTTCCTCCGCGAAAACGCGCTTGTTTCTTTTTATCGAACGATTGCTCGCTCGCTTCACAGATCGCATCATCTCGGTCAGCAAGTTTCAGTCTGATGAACTCATCAATAGGTTTAAGATTGGGCAACCCGACAAATTTCAAGTCGTTCGCCTTGGCATTGATTTGGACGCTTTTCGAGAGGTGGAAGGTGACAACCAGTGCCAATCGGCGGATCGGGAGAATCGCCCTTTCGTGATCGGCTGGGTAGGGCGTCTCACGGAAATCAAGGACCCTCTCTTATTTGTTGATGTTGCTGTTGCCCTAAAATCGTCCGGCACGCCTGCGAAGTTCGTAATGGTTGGAGATGGCCACTTGCGTCAAGCAATCGAGGCAAGAATATCCGAATACAGTCTTCAGGGAGATTTCACGCTTTCGGGCTGGCAGCAAGAGATGGCAGAGGTCTACTCTCGCATCGATCTGATGGTGCTGACCTCACTGAATGAAGGCACCCCAGTAACGATGATCGAGGCAATGGCGACAGCGCGCCCTTTCGTGGCTTTCAATGTCGGTGGGCTGCCTGATCTGATGGCGGGAGCAGCCCAAAGATACGAAGGATTCGACGTTTATGACAATGGCATACTTGTGCGTCCTCGTGATGTAGGTGCATTTGTCAAGGCGGTTGGTTTGCTTGTCCAAGATCCGGAGCGTCGAGTTCGCATGGGGCAAGTGGGCAAGGCGTTTGCCTTTGAAAACTTCAGTAAGGAACGTCTCGTTCAGGAGATGGAAGCACTCTATAAAAAGCTCTTTTCCGACGGATGCGCTATCGCGAACCAGGTTTCAAGCAACTAGACATCAGCGCAGGCCATTTAAGGAATGAGGCGGCTTTATTCGCCCACCGAATCCGCAAACGGGATGATCGACATGCTCACTTTTGTTTGCGATCCGTCTTGAAGGAGGATTCAGCCCAACTCATGAAGACTAGCATGGTGTCAGAGGAGATCTGCGAGCTGCAGAAGAATGTGAGCTTGTGACACTCATGAGCGCGAGCGGTTCAAAACTTCGAGCTGTCACCAAATTGTCACTAAACTCGGCGCAAATAGGGCCAAAATCGCGCAACTCCAAAAAACTGGAACTCCCGCTATCTGACGGCCGGCAAAGGGATTTAGTTGGATTTTCTGTCAGATAGCGAACCGGCGATTTCAGGTTTCAAGACCGCCGGTTTCAACCGACTTTACACATCTGCAGTAATACCAGGGTCTCATAGAGGCCGGAGGAGTATCTCCGGTTAGCTTTTAGTTTTTGCGAGAGTGCTGAGACGTGGTCGGCTAAGGCTGTCGCTGGCAGCAGCGGTGGACAAGCTCATGGCATTTGACGCACAGCGTGATCAGGTTTTCGAGGCTGTCATGCCCGAGTTGACTCCGCAACTGGATGTGATGCACCTGCAGGTTCTCGACTGTGCCGCAATTCTGACAGCGCCATCCATCCCGCCCGAGAACCTGCCTGCAAAGATCCTTGTACGCCTCGGGTGCTAGCACTCTGCGCGGCTGTTTGGGTCTCAGTCCCGACATGGGATCACGGTAATCTCTTGCAAAAGTTTCTGCTGCTGCGCGCTTGGCAACAAATTGTAAAGCCGAGACATAGAGAGCAGCAAGATATCCGGATTTCCGTCTTGCAGGTTCACTCCTGCCAGAAAATCCGCGCAGATCATCTCCAGGCAGTAACCCCTTGACTTGTCCGACCCGAGCATCAACGCGGCAGTTTCGAGCGCCTGTTCGATCACAGGCAGCTGGCTTTTGTACACCTTGAAGTAAAGGATCTCGTGTGGCTCGGTCTCCTGCCCGGTCAAGTGCCGTTCGACCTCTCGTTTGAATTCTTCCCTGGGCATCGCGCTCGCCTTGTGCACCCAGGGTGCACAATCGAAGCTCTGCCCCTCCCTCCGGGCCACCTTCACCAACTCCCTCGCTTTAGTCCACCCCATCAACTTGAGTTCCGGTTTCGAGATCCGCGGCAGGTGCTCGTGAATCGCCATCAGGTAGTAGGCCTTCCGGCGAGAGTCGGGAAAACGCTTCTCCAGAAATTCCTCGAACGAGTTCAGTCTTTCCATTCTCCAGTATTGCTTCGCCCGAACCTCACACAAGTACTCCCCCAACTCTACAAATCGCGCATCCTTCTCTTGCTCTTTAGCTTTCTCCCAGCTCAAGATCTCATCGATCTTTCCGAGAACGAACACCGCCCGTCGTCGGTTGAGTTCCGGTGCCACGGCACGCCGACCGTTAATCCACAAGCTCGTCAAGCCAATCAAGATCGCTCGCTCCTACTTTGCGCACGAGATTCGTGTCGATTAACGGCTGGTTGTTCAGACAAAGCCCTAAATGTGGGCAGCTCACACAGCCGTTCTGAGGGAAGCGAATACCGCTGTGCGGGACGAACTGACCCGCCTCGATCTGGCCGATCGTTGTTTCCACAAGACGCCCGAACTCCTGACGCTGCTCCTCCGAGATCGAGGCCCTCAAATATTGAATTTCGGGAGCATGCTTCCGGATGAAGACGACTAGTGCTACTTCCGGAATCCCACTGATCCAGGAATAACAGATGAGTTGCGGGTCGAGCGAAAGCAATCCCTCGGGCTCCACCGAATAACGGCTCGTGGTTGTCTTCCAGTCGATCAGGCAGTGCTGGCCATCGACCTCCCCGAGGGCATCCAGATAGGCAACGAATTCGCTTCCTCCCGGCAGTGTCCGCAGGATTTTGATTTGGAGGTTCGTTTTTGGACTGCGAATGCGAACGTGATTATCCCGCGCAAAGGTTTCGAGCAAATGGACCCTCTGATGAAAGAGGTGGTCCCAGGACTCTTCTTTGCGGAATGTAATAGGAGCATCGCGGTATGCTTCCCATTCCTTGAAAAGCACGGCAGTGCTGTCCTCTTCACAAAAGTAGGCACCCAGAGCCTTTTCAAAGCAGCGACCGAAGACCATCGCCGCCCGGGTCTCTTTTTCCCGCCACCCATCCAAATAGCGGTAGCTGCGAGGGCAGCGAAGATACTGGCTAATTTGCGTGTAGCTATAGACCATCACTGCCTCCCTGCCCATCGCTGTGGGCCAGTGATGTGCAATCGAGTGCCTCCCAGTCTGCCTCGGGGGCGAAGGCATCGAGGTTTTGGTAAGAGCGTCCATTCAGGGTTGTATAAGAGGTCCGGATGACCCCGCGAAGGTTGGAGAGAGCTTTCTCATCGACCTGGTCATCCTTGAGGAGCTGCGTGTCGTAACCAAAATCTCGAAGAAACCAGTTGAGTTTCCAGAGAGCTCTTTCGGTGCAGTACAACCGTCCGGAGAAGAGCCGGGTTTCGAAAGGTTTGGGTTCCAAGACCACAAATCGGATCTCTACGAATGGCTTCTGCGGATGCCATCGGTAGTGAGCCCAATCCACGCGCACAAGAAATAATCCTTCAAGCTTGTTTTCGACTCCACGTTGGTTCAAATAAAGACCAGGGATATGTCGCTTCATAGTTTTACCTCCACGGGCTGAGCATAGGAATTGAGTTTGCAGACCAGGCCATCCCTGTTTTCCTTTGCGCACGTCGCGAGGTGGGAGATAAAAGACTCAACTAACTCTCGACTAGCTTCTTTAAGGGTGGGTGTGCCGCAGAAGTCGGCGGCGTACGCTTTGACCAGTATGGGGTCGAGATTGTACTGGCGGATTAAGACACACAGCCGGTCTCGCAGCCTGGGTTGCCCGTTGCTCGAACCATTCGGGTTAGGCGGCTTTATGGACTGCTTCTGTTCCCTGGCGGGACCGGGAGAACCGGTAAGCCAGCCCAACTCCTCAACGGAACACAGCCCGATTCCATAGGCCTTGCGCAAAGCACGATTGACAGCGCGGGTTTCGGCCACGCGCATCTCGGCGCCGCGAACCAGCGGAGAAACGTTGGCGGGATTAGCATCCCCGTAGCCGACGAAACCTTTTGAGTCAGTCGTCTTATACACTGTGGCCTTGAAAATCCAACGGTTCGCAGCGGGGTCAGTAAAATCCTTTTGCAAAGCAGTTCTGATTCCCGAACAGCGTCTGCGCTGAGCGATTCGCAGTAAGCCGGCATGTGTTACGTACCAGCGACCGTCCAGGAATTGGAGATCCCCCGCAGCAACAGAGAGTGCATATCTCGCCGTCAGTTCTTTAAGCCCGTTCCGCACGATCTTTGGGAGTTGACCCCAATTCTCTTTCGCGAGACTGAGATTCAGTCTTAATGCCTTGTTTTGCCTTTTCACGAAGCACCTCGCCGCTCCTACGATCCCCCTCGACGCCAAAGCATTAGTGTCGATAATCTTTATACGTAGGCGCGTACGCAGGTAATTATGCGTAGGCGCCTACGCACTGTCAAGTGTTTTCTTGTTGATTTTTTGCACTGTCACAGGCATATAAGGTTTTGAGGAAATGCGAGAAAAGAATCCTAACGCGGTAGCCCTAGGAAAACTGGGGGGTTCCAAAGGGGGAAAGACGAGGGCCGCAAGACTCAGCCCTGAAGAGCGAAGTGCCAGCGCACGCAAGGCAGCCCTCGCTAGGTGGGCAAGACTGAAGAAGACGACGGAGAAGAAGACAAAGCAACGACCTGATTGAGCTTCGCCATTTCCCAAGGGGGAAGACTGGAAGTAGTACCAGCATCCACCCCGACCATGCAGGTGCTGTCGACTGATTCGGGGCTCTGCGCTTCAAAATGGGAGTGAGGTGCCCATTCTTGTGCGGCAGCTATCTTGTATCTTTTGATCTGCAAGTGAGAAGATTCCACATACTTCGGGTATGCGCGCTCTCCCCAGAATAGGAAACCCTTTGAATTGCTTCGGTTCCTCGGTCCCTGCCAGGCGTCCTGCCGGATGGGCACAGAGAATCTGGTTCGAGTAGTTTGGGTTTTTCAGAAAGCGCGCGGGAAAGGAAAAGATTCTCTTGACTTCCACAGGCTTCCGAATATAGTGAAGAAGAGAAAGCGAAGTCCGGTTGCCAGTCAGGAGATAGGGATTTCGTGCAACCGGTTTGCACACTCTTTCTCATGCATTGAATATAAGGTGAAGGGCTCTTTTTAAGTTTGGTATAGGATTTTGGGTGCCGCGTTCGTTGCGGTGCCTCGCAGGTATCTTGGAGGACAGACGCTTTATCGGGTCTGTCCTTTTTGTTTTTGGGAGGCAAAGATGAAAGTACCTAGGCAAAAAGAGAATGCCGAAGAGTCTGGACCGAGGATGAGCCATACTTCCGGCAATGGATCTGGTTTCTCGACGGCCACTGAATCTCAATCCCTACATATCGAACGATCTGGCTCGAGGGGATTGGCAGACAGGAAAGCCACTGGCCCACGGACGAAGCAGGGAAAACGGGCGTCGAGCAGAAATGCTACTAAGCATGGTGTATTTTCGAAAGTTATTGTACTCGAGGGTGAATCCAGAGCCGAGTATGAGGCGGTGTTGACAGGACTGCGGAAAACTCTGCAACCGGAAGGCGCGCTCGAAGAACTCTTGGTGGAAAAGCTGGCGACCATTACATGGCGCCAGCGGCGCCTGCTCATGGCAGAGGGCGCGGAGATTCGAAAGAATACGGAGTTTGTCGAATTGGACCAGCGCCTTCGAGATCGTGAAGAGGCTGAAAACTTCTTGCGCTTAATGGACCCCTTGAACAATCACGGCCTGATCGGAGGAATCCACAATCCCGATGTGCTGGAACGCTGCCTAGGACTGCTCGCACAGCTTCGCGAACAGATTGAAAAGGATGGCCTCAACCCAGAGAACGATAAAACAGTTTTAGAAAGAATCTACGGCGATCGCGAGGAGAACCGTTTATGCGACGACTTTTGTGACCTCTATTTAATCTTGCTGGCCGTTTCGCAGTTCTCTGAAGAAGAGCGCCTGCGCAAAGGATGTGTCTCACCAGAGCAATGTCGAAAGAAAATATTGCGAGGAATTGAAGAAGAGATTCGTCGCCTCAAGCGCTACAGGGAGGCGCGCACCTCGATTGAGGCGGTGCGAACTCAGCAGGAAAAGCTCCGCCACAGCATTCCCGACGCCGCAGGGCTCGATCGCCTGCTCCGCTACGAAGCTAGCCTCGAGCGTGCCTGGGATCGGGCTCTGAGCCAACTCGAACGTCTACAGCGGATGCGGCTCGGCCAATTGGTCCTGCCTCCAATCAGAGTTGATGTCGCCACGTAGTTACTTTGAAGGATAGCGAATGAGTTGGCAGGCCACGCTCAAGTGTCGTCTCAATGTGGTGCTATGGCCGCCACGCGGCCGGACTTTGGCAAGTGAACATGCACAATGCTGTGGCGTGATGTCGCGAAAATCCTCATCCGTTGCACGGCTAACTGCTGGTAAGTCGGTTTATCGGGCAAGTGGATTCAGTTTCGGGCATATTCGCTGAGGGTATATCAGGAGGCATCGGAAATGGCGAAACGAGACAAGACAAATCTCAAAAATAAGCGTCCGGCGCTACGGCAGGTGGCGCTCCTCAACAGTTTGTTGCTGGGTAGCTCCATCACAAATGCGGCACGGAAAGCCGGATACTCCAAGAAATGGCCTAGTCAAGCGGGACACCAGGCTCTCCGGAATCTCATACTAAAGGCTGAACTCCTTGAGGGGCTCGGACTCAGTGATACCGCGCTCATAGATAAATATTTAAAATCACTGTTGAACGCGCGGATGGTGAAGTTCTTTCAGCACAAGGGCAAAGTCACAGACAAGCGAATCGTCCCAGACAATGACGCCAGGCTCAAGGGCCTTGACATGGCGTTCAAGTTGAGGGGAGCCTACGCCCCAACGGACCATAAACTCGCAGAGCCGACCGGAGTGCAGGTAATACTCGTGGACATCCCGCGGCCAGGCGGCCGGCAGATAGCGGCTCCTGCACAGCCGCAATTGCCCTCTCCTGAGACTCGCTCTTGAGTGACCCCCGAGGTCTTTCGCGACCTTACGGAAGTGCCACCTTCCGCGCCGAAAGATTGTCGCCTCGAAGAGAATGGCGTACTTCCGTTGTTCGTCCATGAGAGCCTCCCGCGGTCTAGTTTGAAATGCGGGTAGAGGGGGAAGCTATGGCTGTGGCAATGCGATAGGCCGCGGCCGCACCGGCAATCGCGTTGCATGCGAAAACTGCAAAACGAACTCGGTCAAGTCATTCAAAGCAAAAGTGTTAGTCAAACGACGTGTGATTCACTTGGCTTCCGCCATCATCCTCCTGAGGCATTTATGAGATGGCTTCCGGGTCTTGAATACTTAGGCTGGCGTAGCGTCTCGGGTTAAACCCGTGGTCATCTATCTCTCTCTCGATTACCATAGACGCAGATGTCCCTTGTGGCGTTTATAGTCCCATTTGGGAAACGGCATGCCAGATGGACGGACTCAAATGAATCAAGCGACCCCTGCTAGAGAAAGCATAACCGTCGTTGGAGAACGCAACGGGCTGCAGCTCGCTATCCAGCACTCCCCTGCAAAAAATGTGGGGAAAATCATTTCTCGTCCGGATTCACCAGACCTCATCGACGGCGTACTGATCGAACCCCTGCAAGTTCATCCCGACGATCGAGGATTCTTCGCCGAGCTGGCACGCCTCGGCTCAGAAGGCATTGCGGCCCGCATGATTGCTGACGGCCGGGGGCAGATCCAAGTATCCACGACACTGACTTATCCCGGGACGATCAAGGCCATTCACTACCACTTCGAGCAAACGGACTTGTGGGCGCCGATAGCGGGAATGCTGCAGGTATTCTTGTACGACTTGCGCCGAAGCTCAAGAACCTTCGGCCTGATCAACACGCTCTATGTCGGCCAGCTCCAGCCCTGGGAAATTCTAATTCCGCCTGGAGTTGGCCATGGATACAAAGTCCTCGGTACTCAACCCGCACAATTGGTCTACCTCACCGACCGTTATTACAACCCGAAAGACGAGGGCCGGCTCCCGTATGACCATCCGGATGTCGGATACGACTGGGAAATTCAGCACAAATAGGACCACCATGCGAGTCTTAGTGATCGGAGTAACGGGCCTGCTTGGGAAGGTTCTGCTCGAGGAATGGGATGGGGATACCATTACGGGTGTTGGCTCGCGCGAGGTTGACATTCGGGATCATTCGCAATTGAGTCAGCTCTTCGGCCGATGCCGGCCAGAGTGGACGATTCTGCTAGCAGCATATACAGATGTGGATGGCTGCGAAAGGGACCCGAAGCGCGCTCACGAAGTTAACTGCGGCGGTGCAATGAATGTCGCGCGTGCCGCGCGTGATGCTCGGTCGAAACTACTTTTCGTGAGCACCGACTACGTGTTCGACGGGTCAAAGGACACTCCCTACGAGCCTCAGGATGCAGTCTGCCCCATCAACGCCTATGGCCGTTCGAAAGCAGAGGCTGAGAAGGGCATTCGTGAAATCCTTCCGAGCTGCTGTATTCTCAGGACGTCCTGGCTCTTCGGCGCAGTAGGTCGGTGCTTTCCGAACACCATTCTCGAACTTGCCCGGAACCAAAAGAAGCTGCGTGTGGTGGCCGACCAGATCGGCAGTCCAACGTTTAGCCGGGATTTGGCACGCGCCATTGTCAAACTCGTGCAGGCGGATGCACGCGGGACCGTCCACGCAAGCAACGCAGGGGAATGCAGCTGGTGCGACTTTGCGCGCGAACTCGTGCGGGCTGCGGGTTTTGAAGACGTGTCCGTCGAAGCGGTCCGCACCGAGGATGTACCGCGGCCGGCTCGTCGGCCAAGTTATTCCGTACTCTCAAACACAAGTCTGGAGAGGTACGCGTTTCACATGAGGCCCTGGCAGGAAACTCTTGGTGATTACTTCGCTGACCGTCTCAGGGCCTCAAACGTCCCGCAGCAGGCTGCTCCCAAGACTGCCGCTGCTGGCCCACTACGGGCGAAATCAGGGGAGGTTCGATGAAAGGTATAGTGCTGGCCGGCGGAACCGGATCTCGGCTCCATCCGCTGACGCGCGTTACGAACAAGCATCTTCTGCCGATTTACAACAAGCCGATGATCTACTATCCGTTGCAGACGCTGGTGGATGCCGGAATAGACGACATTTTGATCGTGACCGGCGGCAGCAGCGCTGGGGATTTCTTGCGCCTGCTGCGGAACGGCAAGGATTTCGGACTCCAGCAGCTCAATTTTGCCTACCAGGAAGGCGAAGGTGGTATTGCGGATGCGTTGCGCCTTGCGGAATATTTCGCGCGCGGGGGAAAGGTCTGCGTGGTCCTGGGAGATAACATCATCGAAGGCAGCGTCCGCTCAGCCAAGCAGAAGTTCGAGAAACAGGACCGTGGAGCTAAGGTGCTGCTCAAAGAGGTGCTCGACCCCCAGCGCTTTGGAGTCCCCGTTTTCGAGGATGGACGAATCGTCCGCATCGAAGAGAAGCCGAAGAAGCCGGCGTCACCTTATGCGGTCATTGGAATTTATTTTTACGACCCGACGGTGTTCGACCGCATTCGCACTCTCAAACCTTCCGGACGGCAGGAGTACGAAATCACCGACGTCAACAACTCCTATCTCACTGAAAACCAGCTTACTCACGAAATCCTGGATGGCTGGTGGACCGATGCCGGCACGTTCGAATCCCTCTGGCGAGCCAGCAGCCTGGTGCGAGAAAAAAGTGTGACTGGCGCGGAATATACCCACGCATCTCACGGAGGACGCTAGTCGTGCGCATTCTCGTCACCGGAGGGGCAGGATTCATCGGATCAAATTTCGTCCATCAAATCCTGCGGGATCACCCCTCGGACCATCTTGTTGTTCTCGACAAGCTCACCTACGCCGGAAACCTGCACAATCTGGAAGCGCCGCTGCTGGACCCTCGGGTGCAGTTTGTCCGGTTGGACGTTTCTGACCCGGCCGTAGCCGAAATTGCGAAAAATTGTGACGCCGCGGTCCACTTCGCCGCCGAAAGCCACGTTGACCGAAGCATCGAGGATGCCACCCCATTCGTACGAACGAACGTCGAGGGGACCTGGCGCTTGATAGATGCTTGCCGCGCCGCTGGTGTGAGCCGGTTTGTTCACGTTAGCACCGACGAGGTCTATGGAAGCCTTGGACCTGACGAAAAATCGACAGAGTCTTCTCCTCTCGCGCCTACTAGTCCCTACGCGGCGAGCAAAGCAGCCTCCGATCTTCTGGTTCTTTCCGCAGTTAAGACGCACGGCTTTCCAGCGATCATTACCCGCTGCACGAACAACTACGGCCCTTTTCAATTCCTGGAAAAATTCATTCCGTTGATGATTTCTCAGGCACTGGCCAACCAATCCCTGCCGGTGTACGGAGACGGACGAAACGTCCGTGACTGGATTCATGTCTCCGACCACTGCCGGGCAGTAGACCTGATCCTTCGAAACGGGAAAGAAGGGGAGGTTTACAACATCGGTGGCGGATGCGAGTTAGAGAACATCACCGTCGCTCGAAAGATCCTGAAGGCATTGGACCGTCCCGGGAGTTTGCTAAAACTTGTCACCGATCGCCCCGCCCACGATCGTCGCTATGCCCTGGACTGCAAGAAATTGAAGCAGGAGCTCGGGTGGCAGCCCAGCTGCGAATTCGACCGTGGCCTTGCGGAAACCATTCGTTGGTATCAGGAAAACTCCGTCTGGCTCGAGGAGACCCGCAGCGGCGATTATCAGAAATACTTTGAGCGCCACTATGTGCGCAGAGGCGAGACTTTCGCTTCCTCCTTCAAGAACGGTATGTAACCTTGGCCGTGTCTTGTCCCGGGAAGACAGCGTCCCCGGATGAATCCGAACCCCAATGGATAGCCCGAAGAGCTACATTTTGGCTGGACCAGTTTTCAGGGGGAAAGTTACCAGGACCTCCAATCAAAATGTGCAATAACTTTCGTGCGAAAAAAGCGGCGTAGAAAGCGCAATGAGTACCTCTCCTCAATTCGACAAGCATGTGGACACTTACGATATCGAATTGAACCAAGCACTAGCCGTCAGCGGCGAGGACAAACATCATTTTGCGGTCGAAAGAGTCAATTGGCTGAAACGATGTGTTCAACGATTGGGCGAACAACCAAGCTCCGCGATCGATTATGGCTGTGGAGTAGGTGACACTTCTGCTCTGCTGTGCAGAATACTCAATCTGGATCTTGTGACAGGGCTCGACGTTTCCATCCGTTCTCTCGAGCGTGCCCGACTCCAACACGCATCGGACCACTGTAACTTCCTTGGGTTTGACGAGCATGTTCCTCACGCGAACATTGACATGGTCTATTGCAACGGTGTTTTTCATCATATCCCGGTGGCGGAAAGAGGCCCTTCCTTAGACTACATACGACGCTGCCTTCGGCCTGGAGGGCTGTTCGCCTTATGGGAGAACAATCCCTGGAATCCCGGCACGCGTTACGTCATGTCGCAGTGTTCCTTCGATCGTGATGCGATAATGATTTCACCTCCTGAAGCTGCGCGCCTGCTTCGAGCGCGAGGTTTTCAGGTCATCAGTATTCACTATCTTTTCTTTTTTCCACGATTCTTGAAGCTGTTTCGTTTTCTCGAGCCACACTTTTCACGAATTCCACTGGGCGCCCAGTATCAGATCCTGTGCAGAAAGCCTGTCGCTTGAAGAATTCCACAAGCTGCATAATTGAATTGATTTCCCCACACGATGCCACTCGGGAAGAGTTTCACCTCGCGATGTCCCACAGCATCCAGACCGGATCGATCAGAAATAGAGTATTATTTTTCACTATGCTATGAGCGCACCCCGCAAAATGCCTATTGAAGCATCGGCTTTGGAACAGGCTGCCGTCGAGTTATCCGTTGTCATGCCGTGTCTAAACGAAGCCGAGACTCTCCAAATTTGCATTGCCAAGGCCCAAGAGACCCTGCGTGCTGCAAACATTCGCGGAGAGGTCATTGTGGCCGATAACGGCAGCACGGACGGCTCACAACGAATTGCGCTGGAGTGTGGGGCCCGGCTAGTCAACGTGAAGCAGAAAGGTTACGGGAGCGCTCTCCGCGGCGGAATCGCCGCTGCACAAGGGAAGTACGTCCTGATGGGAGATGCCGATGCGAGTTACGACTTCTCGCATATTCCGCGGTTCCTGACGGAGTTGCGGGCGGGATCGGATCTGGTGATGGGCAACCGTTTTCTCGGCGGAATTGCTAAAGGAGCCATGCCTCGTTTGCACCGCTACTTGGGCAATCCCGCCCTAACATGGCTCGGGCGTCTTTTCTTCAAGGCCCCTTGCGGTGACTTCTACTGTGGCTTGCGTGGATTCAGGAAAGATGCGTACGAGAAAATGGGACTCCGCACGGCAGGCATGGAATTCGCCACTGAGATGGTTGTGAAGGCGGCCCTCCTGGGCATGCGAGTTTCCGAAGTGCCCACGACCCTATCTCCGGATGGCCGCACCCGTCCGCCGCACCTCCGTACGTGGAGGGACGGTTGGCGGGGCCTGCGCTTCCTGCTCTTGTACAGTCCTCGATGGCTATTCTTGTATCCAGGCATTTTTTTGATGCTGGCGGGTACGGTCATAAGTGGCTGGCTCATCACCGGACCCAAACAGGTAGGCTCTGTGACTTTCGATGTGGACACCCTGATCTATGCCGTCATTTCCATCCTGCTGGGCTTTCAGGCAATCACGATTGCGCTATTTGCGAAAGTATTTGCAATTTCCCAGGGTTTGCATCCTGCAGATAGGAAGGTCGAAAGATTCTTCTCCTACGCCAACCTTGAGACGGGGCTTTTGACAGGAGCGCTCGTTTTCCTCATCGGATTGGGACTATCCGTATATGCCGTAGTTTCGTGGCGCGCCCACCACTTCGGCCAGTTGAATACGGATCAAATGCTTCGGCTGACAATGCCGGCTGCGGTCTCTATGACTTTAGGTTTCCAGCTCTCGCTTGCCAGCTTTTTCTTAAGTTTGCTTCGAATAAAGCGCGAATAGCTAGGCCTGGCGTAATCCGGTGTGAAGCATTCTGGCTGCGTACGGTTCGTCTGCGAGCTTGTCGTTACTCCAAAACCTCACCGGTACGGCGTTGCCTCTCCGCGCTTGCACTCTTCGCAGCTCTTGCGGGAATCAGCAGCCCTCTTTTGACTTGAAACTCAAGCCCACGCCAGCAGATACGGTCGGAGAAAAAGCTGACGAGCCAAACGGCAAAACTCGCGGCATCCCGCACCGGCGCTAACCACCAGGCGCGCCGCACTACCGAATCATTCAGCCCCCATGCACCTAGCGTTAGGTACACGGCACCGCGCAAAACCAGATACGTGAATACGTAGAGCAGGGCAAGTATGGTTGATGGAGAGACGCCTGCCGCCAGAATCGTCCAGGGCAGCCCGAAAGTGAATCCCATTGCCGCGTGTCCACCAGGACGCACATTTCGCAATCCGATGATCCATCGCAACTCGTGCCGCAAAAATTCGCCCAAGGTCTCGCGCGGATACACCATCCATACCGGCGTGGAAGCCAATTCCACGCGGTAACCGCACGCGGCAATCCGATTTCCCAATTCAAAATCATCGACGTAATGATTCGCCAATGCTTTAAATCCGCCAATTTCCGCGAGGCGCTCTTTCGTGGCAGCCATCGTGGCACCAAGCGTAAAGCGAACACCCTCAAGCTTTTGTGCCAGCAAAGCGCTGGTTGCAAACTCGACGGCAGATCCTGCCGCGTCCAATGTCGCCCCGAAACTCCCTGGTATTAGACTTCGAAAAAACACGGTGACGGCGCCAACAGCTGGCTCCGCAAAAGGGGCAGCGACATCCCTCAAGTAATTGGATTCCACGCGGACATCGCTGTCGCTGATCACAAGCAGTTCATACTTTGCTTCCTCAACGAGCCGGCAAAGCTTGTTGACCTTGCTGCTTGCTCCGATTCCGGGTGCACCCACAAAAAGCCGAATTCTGCGATTTGGGAAATCCTGCTGAAGTTTTTCGATCACCGGCACAACCGGGTCGTCCGCATCACTCACGCAGAAGAGGATTTCGTACTCGGGATAATCCAACCGGCAGAAACTCGCGAAATTCTCGTAGGCTTCGCAGTCCAGCCCTCGAACCGGCTTCAGGATGCTTGCGGGAGGTGTGTAGCTCGATCGAGCAGACGGCCCTTGCTGTTTGCGCCGGAAGTGTAAGACACCGGCCCACAGTGTCAACACGTAATAGATGAAGGGCCCTAGGGCCAACACCAGCACGGCATCGCGAAGTAACCAGAACCCCATCCAGTGTCCATTCTAGTTGCTTCCGCAAAGTATCGCGAGCAGCCTTCTATGCAGATCGTTTTGGCTACGATCCTGAGTATCTGTATATATACTAATCCTCTTGCTTATGCGACGAGTACCGGATTTTCATTACTACCGCTCAATGCCTTCCTCATGGCGGCAGCATGCCGCCTGAATCCCGCGTTTTCCCCCAAACGCCTATCTACCTGGTAACCCTTTTTCTGCTCTGGCTTGCCGCATATGGCTCCGCGCTTTTTCGGCCCGCGCTCCTGGATGACGCCGACTCCGTTCATGCCGAAGCAGCCCGCGAAATGGTGCTCGGCAACGATTGGGTGACTCTCCACGCGAATGGCATCCGCTACCTGGAGAAGGCGCCACTCCTCTACTGGGCGATGGCTGCGAGCTTCAAAATCTTTGGAATACACGACTGGTCTGCTCGGTTGCCTCTCGCTCTCAGCGTATTGGCTCTCCTCTTTTCGGTTTACTTTCTGGGCCGCCCCGCTTTTGGCGAAGCGGCAGGCTTCTACGCTGCTCTCGTTTCCGGCATCGCCTTAGGACCGTATCTCTTCACGCGTTTCCTGATCCCGGACGTCCTCGTCGGGCTCTGGCTGATCCTCAGTCTGGGATTCTTCTTGCGGACCTTCGATGGAGCGCAGCCGTCACACTTCGCTTGCTGGGGTCTGGCGGCGTCCTGCGCTCTGAACGTTCTCACGAAAGGCCTGATTGGCCTCGTATTTCCCCTCGCCGCCATTGGGCTGTACCTCCTGCTGACAGGCCAGCTCCGTCACTTCCTGAAGTTGCGTCTCGTTTCCAGTTCGTTGCTTTTTCTCGCGATCGCGGCGCCCTGGCATATCCTCGCTGGACTGCGCAATCCCGACCAGGGCAATGTGCGCGGTTTTTTCTGGTTCTACTTCGTCAACGAACATTTTCTACGTTATCTCGACAAGCGAGTCCCGCGGGATTACGGCACTGTTCCCCTCCTGCTATTTTGGGGACTCCTGCTCGTGTGGCTGTTTCCCTGGTCCAGTTTTCTGCCGCAAGCGTTGGCAAGCGTGAAGTTCTCCCGAATCCGCGAAACAGTGGATTCGCCGGTGGCGCGGGCCAAACTAGTTTTTCTCCTTGGCGCATTTTTCGTGGTTCTTTTCTTCAGCTTTTCGACGCGCCAGGAATATTACGTGCTTCCCGCGCTTCCTGCTCTCGCGCTTCTCGTCGGCAGTTGGCTCGCGGAGGAAGAAGCTTCGCCCGCCGGCTCCCGGCTCCGTAGATGGGGCAAAATCTCGTCATCAGTCCTCGCGGTTCTCGGTTTGCTCGCCGGTATCCTGACGATCGCTCTTGCCATCTCCGCACCCCCTGTCTCGCCGGGTGCTGACATCGCCGGCCTCTTGAATTCCGGCCGGCCGGAATCGCAACAATATGCGCTCTCCCTCGGCCACTTCCTCGATCTCAATCTGCGCGCCATGGCGATGCTCCGCGTGCCCCTCCTTCTTTTCGGATTATCGTTTTTCCTGGGTTCTGCACTGAACTGGCATTTCCGTCAGCGGGAACGTCCGGACCTGGGCAACTGGTCACTGGCCGCGATGAGCGTCTGTCTTCTCATCGCGATTCACATCGCGCTTGTTACGTTCAGCCCGCTTCTCACCTCGAAACCTCTCGCCGATGCAATCGCACGCGTCTACCAACCCGGCGACATCATTGAGATCAATGGTGAATACGAAGGCGGCTCAACCCTCAACTACTACACCGGGCAGCAGGTACGCCTTCTGAATGGCCGCAGCGCAAATCTCTGGTACGGATCCTACTTTCCGGATGCTCCACAGATCTTCGACGATTCTGAGTCCTTCCAACGTCTCTGGGCAGGGCCGCAGCGCGCCTTCCTTTGGACGGAACTCGAGTCTCGGGATAGGGCCTTGGCGGGAATCGATGGCCGCACCGTCTTCACTCTGGCCCGCTCCGGAGGAAAGCTGGTGCTAACGAATCGGCCCGTGCCATGAGTTCGCCGCCGGCAAACACTCAGGAATCTCTTGCCGGAATCCTACATCTAATTAATAGCTACGGACGTAGAATAGGTATGATCGTGCGCCTGATTCCGAGGAGAAGTAATTGATGTTTGTCCGGCGAACTCCAGAATTGACCTATTGCGATGTGACTCCGAAGTCTGTTTATTTTGACAGGCGCAAATTCCTTCGAGGGATGGGTCTCGCTGGGGTTGCGGCCGTTGGTGGCAAGAGATTGCTCGGTTTGGTCTCGCCTTCGATCGCCGCTCATGCGACAAGCAAGCTCACCGGCCTGGTCAAGAGTCAATTCACCACTGATGAAAAGCAAACTCCCTACAATGATGTCACGCACTACAACAATTTCTACGAGTTTGGCACCGACAAGGGTGATCCCGCCAAGAACGCGCAGAATTTTCGGACTTCTCCCTGGACTGTTTCCGTCGAAGGTGAAGTAAATAAGCCTCGCAAATTCACCATGGAGGAAATTCTCAAGCTGGCGCCGCTCGAGGAGCGCATCTACCGCCATCGCTGCGTCGAAGCATGGTCGATCGTCGTGCCTTGGATCGGCTTCTCCTTCAATGTTCTCGCGAAGCTGGTCGAGCCTACCCCAAAAGCAAAATTCGTCGCCTTTGAAAGCTATTACGACCCTAAGCAAATGCCTGAGTCCAGAGGCACCGGCCTCGATTATCCCTACGTGGAAGGATTACGGCTCGATGAAGCGTTGCACCCGCTCGCGCTTCTGTGCGTAGGGATGTACGGCGAAACGCTGCCGAATCAAGATGGCGCGCCCGTGCGCATGGTTCTTCCTTGGAAATACGGTTTCAAGAGCATCAAGTCGCTCGTAAAGATCCGCTTCACGCAAAAGCAGCCTCCGACCACCTGGAATCGGTCGGCCTCGAACGAATACGGTTTTTACTCCAACGTGAATCCCAATGTCGATCACCCGCGCTGGAGCCAGGCGAAAGAGCGGCGCCTCGGCGAAATCTTTAGGCGCAATACACTCATGTTCAACGGCTATGGGGACCAGGTCGCGAGCCTCTACAACGGCATGGATCTGAGGAAATATTACTGAGCTGGGACTGCCGCGTGCCTACCATCCTTGCCAGCAAGTGGACCAAAGTCGTTCTTTTCCTCGTCTGCTTGGTGCCTTTCGCCGCTCTTGTCTGGCGCGCGCTTCATGCGAATCTCGGCGCGAATCCCGTCGAATTCGTGCAGCATGCTACCGGCGATTGGACGCTGCGCTTCCTGGTCTTTACGCTTTCGATTACACCGCTCCGAAGGCTCCTCAGTATCCCGGAGCTGATTCGTTTCCGCCGTATGCTCGGCTTGTTCGCCTTCTTCTATGTTTGTCTGCACTTCCTGACCTACCTCGGACCGGACCAATCCTTCAATTTGGGTGGCATGTGGAAAGATGTTCAGAAGCGCCGCTACATCACCGTAGGTTTCACAGCCTTCGTGCTGCTGATCCCGCTCGCGTTCACCTCCACTGCCGGCTGGATTCGTCGGCTTGGCGGACGCCGCTGGCAGTTGCTTCACCGGGCGATTTACGTCAGCGCCGTGTGCGGGGTCATCCACTACTACTGGCTGGTGAAATCGGATGTGCGCAAGCCGCTCTTTTACGGTGCGATAGTCACAGTGCTTCTCGCGTGGCGGCTCGGAGATTGGTTCTTGCGGCGCCGGCGGGAGCCCGCGGCCAGCGCCACTTCCCGGCGCGTTCCAGCAAGCGCCTCCTAACGTAGCTGTCTTAGTGGACGGAGGTGGAACCGTCGGCGTTTGAAGACGGTTTATCGGCCAATTCCAACCCCCAGAAATGAGGTGCCGGGGTAAGAAATTCCACGCCCACGCGCTGCCCCTTGTCCCCCGCATCGCCCAGGTAGACGATTCGGCATTCCAGTTCTTCTTGTGTCTCCGGGTTGCTCAGAACCAGCATCTCCCCATCGTTGACCTCGTGTTTAAGGAGTAGCAGACCACCGTGGACATTGACGACCACAGTCTCGCAAGTCTCGCGGAATTTGCGGCCATTTTGGCCGCGTCCTTGCGCCTGCACGCGCATCTTGTGAAAGACCCGCGAACTGCGGCGCGGGCCGGCAAATGTGGCTTCGCTCATAACGCCATCTTCCAGCGGCAAGAGCGAACCGTCAATTGGCTCGCTGGCGAGGTGTATCCGAATCACAACCTGCGTCACGCTTGCTTGTACCCTGGCCTCCGTGAGTCATACAATAGGAAGTAGCGGCTACAGAGTTTTATCCGCGGTCCCGCAATCATACTGCTGCCGCAAAATTCGTTTCGCAATTTACGGTTCCACTTTGGAAAGGACTCCTATCTCCTCAGAGCCTCTTATGAACCTTGCTGAATTTATCGAAGGTCGCCGCGAACAGCATCTGGCGGAGCTTTGCGATTTTCTCCGCATTCCCAGTGTCAGCACCAAGAGCGAGCATAAGCCGGATGTGGAACGTGGCGCGCGCTGGCTGGCCGATCATCTGCGGGAAGCGGGATTTAAAACGGTTCAAATCATCCCGACGAATTTTCACCCGCTGGTCTACGCCGAATCGCTTGAAGCGCCGGGCAAGCCGACGGTTCTTTTTTATGGACACTATGACGTTCAACCGGCCGAGCCGCTCGAACTCTGGACCTCGCCCGCCTTTGAGCCGGCCGTCCGCGACGGTAACCTCTTTGGCCGTGGCACTGCCGACGACAAAGGCCAGGTGCACATCCACTTGAAAGCGCTCGAAGCGCTTCAAAAAGTAAACGGCAAGCTTCCCATCAACGTAAAAATACTGATCGAGGGAGAAGAAGAAGTCGGGAGCGTCAGCTTGTGGGACTATGTGCAGAAGAACAAAGAAAAATTGAAGGCCGACGCGCTCGTAGTGTCGGATACTTCGATGCTGTCCAAGGACGCTCCCTCCATTACCTACGGTTTGCGTGGTCTCGATTATTACCAGGTCGAACTCATCGGCCCCGCCCGCGACCTTCATTCCGGCGTCTACGGAGGCGCGGTCCCGAATCCCTTGACCATTCTCGCGGAGCTTTTCGCCAAACTCCACGACAAGAATCTTCGCGTGACCGTCCCGGGTTTCTACGATTCTGTCGCCAAGCTTTCAGCCTTCGAGCGTAAAGCTCTGAACTCGCTGCCGTGGAAGAAAAAGGATTTCGAGAAAGCTGTCGGCGCTGCTGGCTATGCGGGCGAAAAAGGGTTTTCCATCGTCGAGCAGCTCTGGACGCGGCCCACACTGGAGCTCAATGGGATCTGGGGAGGTTACACTGGTGAGGGCGCAAAGACGGTGATTCCTTCAAGAGCCTGCGCAAAATTCTCGACGCGCCTCGTTCCTCATCAGGACCCGCACAAAATCGCCAAGGCTGTCGAGAAGCATGTCCGCAAGCTTCTGCCCAAGACCGTGACCTGCAAGTTCGAAGTCCTCAGCACGGGCAAGCCCTGGGTTGCGCCGTTCCACGCTCCTATTTTCAAGAAGGCGCAGGCCGCGCTCGAAAAAGGGTTCGGCAAAAAAGCGGTCTTCATTCGCGAAGGCGGTTCCATCCCGTTCGTCACTCAGATGCACGATACCTTCAAGGTTCCATGCGTTCTGATTGGCTTCGGCTTGCCGGATGAAAATGCCCACGCTCCTGACGAGCACATCTTCCTGGAAAACTACTTCAATGGGATCAAAGCTATCGCCTACTTCTACGCTGACCTCGCCACATTGTAAGTGAGAGAAAACTCTAGCAGAAAAAAAGTCGCAGAGTGCCGCGCCCTGGCCGGTTCCTAGAGACTTGAATCAAAGAGTTGCCAGTTGCGCGCGGCGGCCCTTCGCGTACTCGTTCAGCGCGGCGTTGGCACTGGTGATGACCGCTAACGCATCAGCGACGGCGGCGAGATCGCGCCCGCGAAGAACCACATACATCTCGTCCTCCCCTAATCCCGTATAAACTCGGTTTCCCATGCAGCCAACGCTCAGGATCGAACCATGCTCCATCGCAGCAGGCAGCGCCATGCACGTCGGCCTGCCCAGTGCTGGCGCTCCGCTCGCCACGCCAGCGCGATTCGCCGCTTCATTCAGAAGCATTGCTACTGACGGTTGCACGCAAACAACACAACATCCGGCGTGACCGGGGTTTCGCCGAGCGGTGCATATACAATCGCTGCCGGCGCTCTTGCCAGCCTTGGTATCCGCGGCACTTCTTCCGGTTTGACATAACCCAGGTCAAACATCATCTTCAGTGTTTGTTCGGTTTCCTTTTCGCGCTCCGGTGAGAGTGCAATGTTATGTGTATAAGCGTCCACTGCGCAGTTGAAGTGATTCTCCGGCACTGTGTAGAACGCGCGTCCATCGGCCGCAAGCCTCCAAAAACTACACCCCGAGGGCTCCCTCCTTCAAATCTCTCCACTCCCAACCGCGCAGCATCGAGAAATGCGACCGCCACCGGCCTTCGCCTTAATCCCACCGCAGCGCTCACGTGTTGTTCTAATTCCTGCCAATTCGGAAGGTCGCTCATGGTATTCCTCCTTATTTCCTTGCGAATTTCTGAGGATAACACAGCGCAAACCACGCCCAGGGAAGCTCCGAAGTGCGCTCGGAGCCTTGTTTTAGGCCCTGATTTGCGTGTAGCCCAAAAAAACGCGCATTTTTCCGGCCTTTTTGGAGGTTTTACCTTGCGTTCCTTTACCACCTTGGCTATAGTGCCGAGCGGCCCGGGTCTCTTGCAGTAAAACAGGGGTAGGGAGCTCGAGGCCGATCGACAAATCAGGAGGATAAGCAGACTAGATGGCCAAGCCGATGAGCAAATCCAAAATCGTGTCACATATGGCCGAAAAGTGCGGCACGCCCAAGAAAAGCGCAGTTCTCTTCTTCGAAGAGCTCTTCAAGCTCGCGGTAAGAGAATGCAAGGGCGCTGCAGGCAAGTTCGTAATTCCGAATATTGGCCGTGCCGTGAAGGCGCACCGCAAGGCGCGCATGGGCCGCAACCCGCAGACGGGCGAGGCGATCAAAATCAAGGCGAAGACCGTAGTTCGTCTGCGCGCTGCGAAGGCGTTCAAGGACGCAGTCCTCAAGTAGATTCCTCGACTTAAGGGGAGTCGGACCCTGACACAGCGTTCTAGGATTGGCTGCGGGCCCATCTCAAGTCCCGTGTATCGCCACTTCCGATCACGCTACGTGCCTGGGTGGGTGTCTCAGTTGAGTATGCCCCCGAAGCCTGATGTTCTCGGGCTGTCGGGGGCTTTTCGTTTACACGGCCGAGAATTTCGCGCCATTCCCTGGCTGCTACAGAGTCTTTACGTAGGCGATGACGTCCTTAATTTGCGCCGCCTCCAGACTGTCCTTGAACGGCGGCATCAGCGTGTCGCCATTCTCAATCCAGTTCTTCAAGTTTTCATCGGTGACTTTGTTGTTGTTCACCGAAAATGTTCCGCGCTTCGACAGACCTTTCAGTCCCGGACCAATCTTCTTTGCATCGCTATCCGCGTAATGGCAGACGCCGCATTTCTTGTCGAACGCGTCTTTTCCGCGAGCCGCGGCTGCAGAAGATCCTTTCGCTGAGCCGTTTTTAGCCGGTTTCTTTTCCGGCGAATTCTGCGCATACACGGCTCCAGCCACGGCCAGCGCCGCAATCCCAAAAATCATGAAATTCCGCTTCACGTAACCCCCTTAGCCCGCTTAGGAATGCTAGGTGTTCATTGTCTACGTTTCTCTCTCCAATTTCTACATTTTCGATACGGGCAGCCCGGCACAAAGGACAGGTTCCCCCCGGGCACAGCCGGGACGTTCGTACTTTTGACGCGCTCGGACCGCTGTGCTAACTAATAGTTCCATGAATCAGGAGACCCTAACGCGTGCCTGGGAAATTCTGCAGGACGCCTATCAAGCGCAGATGGAAGGCGACTACGACCGCGCCGTAGAGCTCTATCAAACTTCGCTCGAACTGCACCCTACCGCCGAAGCGCATACCTTCCTGGGCTGGACCTACCATTTTCAGGGCCGTATCGAAGAGGCCATCGCCGAGTGCAAGCGCGCCATCGAGCTCGATCCCGACTTCGGCAATCCCTACAACGACATCGGGGCCTATCTCGTCGAACTCGGGCGCTACGATGAAGCCATTCCCTGGCTGCAGCAAGCTGTACAGGCCCGCCGCTACGAGCCACGCCATTTTCCACACTACAATCTCGGCCGCGCTTATTTCGGCAAGGAGATGTACGGTCCGGCGATGAAAGCCTTTCAGGAAGCGCTGCAAGTCGAACCACGCTATTCCCTCGCACGCCTGGCCCTCGAATCCCTCCGCCGCATGGTCAACTGAAAAGACAGTGACTCGTGAAGAGCCTCTCTCCATCAAGTCAGCAGAAGTTGTAAATTTTCCTCCCTGTTCTGGTTCGGCATTGAAATAACGGCTTGCTCTACGACGTATTCTTTGCACCTTCTCCTGGCTTCACAATCCGGTCGTAAATCCACAGCAGCAGAGCGGTAAGGATACCTACGCCGGAAATCACCCACCAGACCCGCTGGGGCTGGTGCGCTACTTCACCGAACTGGTGCATGACGCGGCCGCCAAACCATCCGCCGATGAGCGAGCCAATGCCGATGGGAAGGAACGCGAAGCCCATATAGGTGCCTTGTTGTCCCGGGGGCGCAAGCCGAGAGATGTATTCGTAGTAGCGGGGCGCCTGGATCATTTCGCCGAGAGCGAGAACGAAGATGGAGAGGACCGCGCCGAAGACGGTGGGCTGAAAGGCAACGACGAGCCAGGCCAGGGAGGACACGAGCGTGCCAAGAATGACGGCCTGGAAAGCGGGGACCTTGCGAATGAGGTAGTTGACGACCAGGGTGAGACAGATGACGGCGAGGCCGTCGGTAATCAGGATGAGCTCGACGTCGGCACCGGCGCTGATGTAGCCGTGAATGTAGCCGGGGAGCGTGATGTATTGCTGCCAGAAGACGATCCAGTAGCCGGTAAAGATCAGCAAGAACAGCATGAACTTGGGGTTGGAGAGGACGGTGAGGAAGTTCCGCAGCGTTTCGGCAATGCTCGGCGTGGGAGCGTCGCCGGTGCGCTTCGGCTCGCGGAAGAAAAGCAGTACGGCGAAGAACATGGCAAAGACGCTTAGCGCCGCCACGCGAAAGACGTTTTCGACCCCGAGGTGGCGGTGTGCCCATGACGCGACATACGGGCCGGCGGCGCCGCCGATGTTCACCATGGTGTAGTAGATGGAGTAGCCGATGGAACGGACGTTCTCTTTGGAAGCGCGCGCCGTTGTTCCTACCACGCAAGGCTTTACGAGTGAAACTCCCAGTGCGGGCAGAATCAGGATGAAGCCCACGAAAAGCACGGGAGGAACGGCGGCCCTTACCGGAGCGAGCCACGGCGCACCGAGCGAGCCGAGCAGAAAATAGGCGGCAGCGAGAATCAGATAAGCCAGAGAGAGCGCGCGGCGGAAACCGAGGCGGTCGGCGATAGCGCCGCCGAAAATCGCCAGGAACCAGACCATTCCGCCGAAGATGCCGGTGAGCGTGCCGGTTTGTTCGGTGGGGAAATTCAACTTTTCGTGGAGGTAGTTGGCGAGGGAGGCGAAGGCGCCGTAGTAGGAGAGGCGCTCGAAGATTTCCGTGATGTTGGCGACCCAGAAGGGGCGCTCGAAGCCGTCGCGGATTTCCTGGAGCCTCTGGCTAAAGCTCATTGCGCCTCCTGGGATGCGAGGCGGGGATTGTACGTGAAGAGTCGACGGTTGAGAGTTGAAAGTGGGACTGGGGTAAAGTTCCTTGAGAGTCTGTCGGAATTGGCTGACAGTGGAGAATAGGGGGGTACACCCCCGTTGCGATGGAAAGAGTGCGTAACAGAATGAAAAGAAAGGTGTTGCCGTTGCGCCGTTGCGCAAAAGAGTGCGCAAGAGCATGAACACAAAGGGAATAGATAGAAAGAGCGTTGAAAGGTTGGAACGTGGGAACGTTGATGCCAGAAGGGAGCTGGTTAACCATAACACCCCCCTCCCCCCTATGTTTTTTGTAAGTGTTCATTCTAAAGACTTTTAAGCTCTTTAGAATGAACACTTGTACAAGTGCGGAATCTAAAGGAGTTACGGGTGCGATCTGTTGGTAAGAAAGTAACTGGGCCGGACCTGATGATTTTGAATGAGTTAGAAGGACCACATGGCGGGCACCCATTGTTCGCAGAGCACCCTCCTTCGCCAGGTCTACGGCGGGCAGGCGGAGGAATCGTGCCGACTTAACAAAGCCATTATACCATATTGGTATCTTATGTCAATGATTACTTATAAGCGGTTTGGATTCTTTCGGATAGCGAAACGTCGTTTCAAATTGAGACCGGGAAGAACGGTAGAGGTGCAACAAGGAAGCCGTGATGCAGCGGTCAGACGGTTGAGGGCCAGATGAAGGCGTGCCGTTTGCTGGATTCGTAGTTGGCGTCGAGGGCGGGCTGGAGGAGGAGGATGGCGGCGATGCGTCGGGCCATTTCCTGGACGTAGCGGACTTCGTCTTTGGTGAGGGGGTGGCCAAGCAGAGGCTCCTCGCGGTAAGAGAGCCACTTCTTGATGACCTGGTAGCCGCCGATTGTGTAGTCCCAGACACGGGACGGAATGTTGGACCAGTAGGCTACATCGTTCAGATAAACGTCGCAGGTGGATTCGCCAAGCTGGGCGAGGGCTTCCTTCTCGGAAAGTCCGAGGGCTTTCGCGCCTTGTTTGATGGCGTCGAGTTCAGACTCGGAATAGGGTCGCTCGACGAGTTTGCCTTTGCCGGGCATGGTAACGCCCTCTTTGCCTGCATGGCCCCAGCCTGCTGTGAGTGCCAAGTCAATTTCTCTTAGGGAGCCGCCGCCGACCCGAGCAGTGACGGCCATGGGCTTCAGCTCGGAACGGACAGTGCCCGTTGTGACGCCTTTGACAGGTAAATCAGCGTCGAGGATTAGAGCGACCTGGCGACCGAGTTCGGCTGAAGCAAGGAAGGCCGCCGTTGAATCGGGGAGGGGAATGCGGGGCCAGTCCTGGCGGATGCCGTCACAATTCTCTAGTAAGTATGCTGGTGAGTACCCGATGGCGAGCACGTGAAACCAAACGTGGCTGGCTTGCACCACATCTTCGTCAAGCTTGTTGTGTCCAAGATTCTTGCAATAGGATCTTACTTTTGGGCTGAGGTTTGCTTCTGTGGTTACGGATGTATCAAGCGTTCGCTGGAGGTCCTGCATGTCCATCCCTATTCGTACCTGCATGGGGAAGCAAGACGCGTCAGGAGTCAACAGATGGTCATCGGACAACCCTCGCACAAAGTAAAAGGGAGGCCCTTCAGGGTCTTTTGCAGCCTTGAACCTGCTTACTAGGAATGAATTTGTGTCCCAGCACTGTTTCCAAAGTGTAGGTCGCGGTTCATTCCATAAAGGGCGTACTGAACTGTAATAAATCCAACAATTCTCTAACGGTCGTAGGGCATAACGCTTTGTCATATCGGCGTCGAATTTTTGGGTGACTAAAACTTTCTGACGTGTCTTCTTGGCGTCAAAGCGGGCAGCGTTAGTCGTGAGTTCAGGGCTGATTGTCTTGAGTGAATCCCATTCGACTCCAGAGTCAAAATAGGCACGCATTCTTTTTTCGAGGTTGACCTTGTCCATATCCATGAGGGATCCTCCGCGCTTTTCCATCAGTCCATTCATCGGCGGCACGGCGCAGAGGTCGACTAATTTCGGCCATGATCTGTATTGGGTACTGACCGTGGATGGTCGAAAGGATAACCAGTTGTCTGATTCCGGATTCGCTGCAATGTAGGCTTCATCAAACGGCGCAGTATCTAGAGTTGAAAGGAGATGCGCCCGGCGGTCGGCAGCTTTTGCTTCATTGATATCGTCCCGGAAGAGTACGATCGTGGGCTTCGATTTCTGGCCTGTTTTCACCCAAAGGGATGTTGCCACCCCTTGTTGAATACCCACAGAAAAACCAGAGATGGCAAAGACCGTTTCACTTGTCCCGCCATCGGGTGCGTACTCAGAAATCTTTCGGTTCCCGTGCATATTTTCGACCCAGAAACGGTCGAAAGAACTTAGCAGATGCTGCCGAAGGACCACAAAAGACGGGTCACTGACCCATGAATGATTGGAGATAAAGCAAACGACCCCTCGACCGCTCATTTCTGCGATGCGGCGCTCAGCGAGGCGGAAAAAGCGAATGTAAAGATCGTCGAGGTTGAATTTCTTGATCTTCCAATCTTTGATGAGGCCTTCTTTGTACGGCTCGACGAGGCCCTGTTCTTCCTCAGGGCTGACCCCAGCAAAGCCGTTGTAAGGCGGGTTGCCGAGGATGACGATGATAGGAGTGGATCGTTTGACGTGTTCGGCGGCGTCGCGTTCTTCCTGGAGTTCTGGGAAGAGGAGGCGTTTCTTGGGTTCCCTGGGAGGTTCCCAGCCGGTGAGGGCATTGGTAAGGTAAACACCGATGCGCTCGCTGCCTTTTTCCGCGAGGGGCGCGCCGAGGTTCTGGAGAAGCAGACCTAGCTGTAGATGTGCGACCACGAAGGGGGCAGGGAGAATCTCGAAACCGAATACGCGATTCTGCGCGGCTTCTTTCAGGTCGCTAGCGAGGAGGGCGTCCTCACCTCGCTGCTTGAGAGTTTCGTGGATTTTCTTGAGAACTTCGACGAGGTAGGAGCCGGTGCCACAGCAGGGATCGAGGACGTAGACGTTTTTGTCGGCGAGGCCATCGGGAAGATTGAGTTCGTCGCGAAGAACGGTGTCCACGCGGGCGACCATGTACTGGACGATTTCGGGAGGCGTGTACCAGACACCAAGCTGCTTCCGAAGTTCGGGGTCGAACGCTTGGAGGAAAGGTTCGTAGAAATACTGGACGGCGTGGACTTCTTGGAACTTTGCGAAAAAGGTGGCACGGTCGACACGGTTGAGAACGCCAGAAGTCCAATCGAGGATTTCAGCAAGGTTTAGGTTTTCGAGCTGTCCGGGGTCAGCGATCTCATGAAAGAGCTTACGAAGGACAGGAACGCGGAGAAGGCGGGTGGTCAGGGTCCATTCGAAGCGGTCCTTGGAAGTGGGCGGGTGCTGTTTGGCCCATAGAACCCAGGCGGAGAAAACGCCGTAGAAGAGCGTCTGGACGAGAGTAGAGCGAAAGAAGTGCTCGCCCTTTTCGCCTTCAAACGCGAGGCCGAGAGCTTCTTCAAGAGCCTTGCGCACAGTGGCAAGGGCGGGTAGATCGTGCAGGCTTATGCGGTGGAGAGCGTCACGGGCGTAGGAGGCGAGAAACCAGGCAAGGTCCTCTGGCGCGGCGAGCGGGGCGGCGTGAAGCATGGCGCGCTGGGCGAATTCCTTGAACGTGACTTCGTGGGTTGCAGCGGTTTTCTTTGGATGGGCAGTGGCGTTCCAGAAATCGGCTTCATTCTCTGCCAGGCGATAGGTTTCGAGTTTTACGGGTTTGCCGGTGGCATCCTGGCCGACGAAGACGAAGTCGCGATAGTTGGTGACGAGAACCTAGCGGTACTTGCCCCAATAGCGGCTGACCTGTTCGCCATCGGCGGTGAGCCACGCGTCGTTGGATGTGGGTTTGATTTCAATGACCCCGCGAGCGGGATTCTGTGGCAGTGATTTTTCTTCTGCTTTGCGCTTTTTGAGCTGGTCTTCGGTGAAGAGGCCGCCGTCTGGGTTGCCGGCGCCGCGATTCTTGAGCTGGAGCACGCAACGAACCTTGGGTTTGAGTGTCTTTCCGATCTCGTTGAAGAGAGTTTCGAGCGCGCCGTATGATGAGGTTTCGACGACGCCCTCGCCGCTGGAACGAATCTCGCGGAGGGAGGTGAGATAAGTTTCGAAAGGTGTCATTTGCACTGATCGCCGGTGAGATGCGGCACCAGTTTGTTATCACAGGGAGCGGGGTGTTACAAGGTGGTTAAGGTAGAATGCGCGGCGCGGCGGGAGGGGATATGAAAAGGCTAGTGGTGATGGCGGCGACAATCGCGAGCGGAATGTTTGCGGGGGTGGTGAGAGCGCAGAAACCGCCGCTGCTGCCGGAGAAAGACGTTGCTGCGCTGGCGCAGGAACTCTCTGGGGAAACCGCGAAGCGCAATCTCGAAGGCATCGCGAGGTTTCACCGGCAGCG
The DNA here is from genome assembly GCA_035544995.1 of Candidatus Acidiferrum sp. GTDB lineage: Bacteria > Acidobacteriota > Terriglobia > Acidiferrales > UBA7541 > Acidiferrum. The sequence goes on along the minus strand of DASZZI010000062.1, from coordinate 111,728 downwards.
TGGCTCGCAGGGTTTCCACGGAGCGGCGGAATTGGTGGCCGAGCGCGCACGCGCGTACGGGTTGAGCGATGTCGCGATCCTGCAATTTCCCGCCGATGGGAAAATTTTCTACGGTACGCAGCGCTCGCGGCCGCCGTGGGACGCGGAGTTCGCTGAGTTGAATGAGGAAATGCCCATATCCGTTGCGCGCGATTGTGTAGATGCTCCCAAGAAAATAGACCTGGAAACGAATGATAGGGCAGGAAAACACATCGTGTTCACGACACCGGGATGCGATGTATTCGTCGGCGGCGAGAGGCTGTTGGCCAGCTACGAAGCCATTCCCGTGGTGCTGGCGGAGGATAGCGAGAGCGCGGATGTGAGGGCGGATTTGGCGGACGTGGGCGAGGGAACGAAGGAGAGCGATTACGCTGGGAAGGATGTCAAGGGGAAGATCGTGCTGGTGAGCGCACAACCGGGAGCGGTGCAGGACCTGGCGGTGAGGAGATTTGGCGCGGCGGGGATTGTGAGTTATGCGCAGAACCAGAAGACGGCGTGGTGGGGCGAAGACGAAAATCTGATTCGCTGGGGGCATTTGGAGACTTTTTCTGTGAACAAGACGTTTGCGTTCATGGTGTCGCTGAAGACGGCGCGGGGCATGAAGGAGCAGCTGGCGAAGGGAGAAAAGTTTACGCTGCATGCGAAGGTGAAGGCCGGGCAACATCCCGGGAACTACGAGGTGGTCACCGCTACGATTCCCGGCGTGGACCCGAAGCTGAAGGAGGAAGAGATTGCGTTTTCGTGCCACCTGGATCACCAGCGGCCCGGGGCGAACGACAATGCTAGCGGCTGCGTGACGATCCTGGAGGTGGCTCGCACGCTGCAGAAGCTTATCGGCAACGGCATGCTGGCGCGTCCCGCGCGGACGATTCGTTTTATTTGGCCGCCGGAAATTGAAGGGACGATGGCGCTACTGAATGGAAAGCCGGAGTTTGCAAAGAGGATCAAAGCCGTGGTGCACATGGACATGGTGGGCGGCGGGCCGGTGACAAAGGCGGTGTTCCACGTGACACGCGGGCCGATGAGCCTGCCTTCGTTTGTGCATGACGTGGCGTGGGCGTTCGCCGAATTCGTCAACGAGCAGTCCTACAAGTTCGCCGCCACTGGCCAGGCGGAATATCCCTTGGTGGCACCGGAGGGCGGGAAAGAACCACTGCAAGCGCAGTTCAGCGCGTACGCGATGGGCAGTGACCACGACGTGTATCAGGATTCGTCGTTCGGGATACCGGCGATTTACTTGAACGACTGGCCGGACCGGTACATTCACACGAATTTCGATACCGCGGCGAATATCGATCCGACAAAACTGAAGAGGGCGGCGTTTATTGGGGCGGCGAGCGGGTATTTTTTGGCAAGGCTTACCGGCACCGAAATGCCGAAGGATCACTTGCCAGCACTCATCGGGTTGCTCTCCGAGCATCGCCCTGCTCGTTTTGGGGAGTGGCTGCACCGGTGTGAATCGCTGAGTGCTTTCGATTGTGGAGAGATGACGCGCCCATCTGTCAGCCAGGAAATGGCGAAAGTGGATTCCATACAGTCGTTCGCGGCGGTGCCGCCGGACTGGCGGCAGATGGAATGGGTGGACACGACCGCGCTCGAAACGCACCTCTTGAGTGGTCGCGCCGTCCGAACAGAAATTCTGCTTGGAGATTATGGGAAGTGGTGGGAGCGAAAGGTGGAGCCGAAGGGGCCGCTGGCGGTGTTTGGATATGACTATTTTGGGGAGCACGCGAAGGCAGCGGGAGTGGAGACGCCGAAGTTGCTGAATTATGAGGGACTGTGGGGAGCGGGGGAAGAGTATGCGTATGAGGTGCTGAATTTCGCGAATGGAAAACGGAACACGCAGGAGATTTGCGATGCGGTGTCGGCGGAGTACGGGCCGGCGCCGGTGGAGATGGTGCTGGAGTATCTACAGGCGTTGGAGAAAATCGGAGTGGTGGAGAGAGTGAAGTGAGCGCCAACTGGGGCGCAGCATTCCCTCGGCTACGCTCGGGATAAAGCTGCGCCCCTACAAGGACATAGGAATTTGCGGTGTGCTAGCATCGAGATTTGCGTTGGTGAGCCGAGCGACTGCTATCACGACGAATCGCAACGGAACGAACCGGTCTGAAGACCGGCCACTACAGGAGCGGGAGTCCGGGTAGATGTCAACGACGATGAAAGCGTTGCGCAAAGTGCAGCGTGCGCGGGGTCTCTCGTATGAAACCGCGCCGGTGCCGTCGACCGGACCCACCGACGTGCTGGTGCGCGTTAAAGCTGCTTCCATCTGCGGCACCGACCTCCACATCTATGGCTGGGACCGCTGGTCGCAAGGGCGCATCAAGCCGCCGGTCACGCTGGGGCATGAGTTTTGCGGTGTCGTCGAGCGCGTGGGCGAAGAGGTTACCGTGGTCAAGCCCGGTGATTTCGTCAGCGCCGAGATGCACGTCAATTGCGGTCATTGCCATCAATGCCGCCTCGGCCAAGCGCACATTTGCCAAAATCTGCGCATCATCGGCATCGATCAAGACGGCGCCTTCGCCGAATTCGTCAAAATTCCGGCGTCGAACATTTGGAAGCTCGATCCGGCGATTCCCGAGCACTACGGCGCGATTCTTGATCCGCTGGGCAACGCGGTGCACACGGTTCTCGCCGGCCCCATCGCGGGACAGACCGTTCTCATCACCGGCTGCGGCCCGATCGGGCAGATGTCGATCGCGGTGGCCAAGGCTTGCGGCAGTTCGACTGTTTACGCGACCGAAACGAACGAGCATCGCCGCGCCATGGCCAAAAAAATGGGCGCCGATGTGGTGCTGAATCCTGCGGCGGAAGATGCGGTCGCGCGCATCCTCTCGGATACCAACGGGACAGGCGTTGACGCGCTGCTCGAAATGTCGGGTAATCCAATGGCGATTCAGCAAGGTTTTAGAGCGCTGCGAGCGGGAGGGCGCGCGTCGCTGCTGGGGATCCCGACGGAAAATGTTCCGCTGGATTTGGTAAATGATGTGATTTTCAAAGGCGCGACCGTTCAGGGTATCTACGGCCGCCGCATGTACGAAACCTGGGTGCAGATGAGCGCGCTGCTGAAGGCCGGGCGGCTGAATCTCGATCCGCTGTTTGGCGAGCGAGCGTCGCTCGAGAAATTCGAGCATGCGTTTTCCCTGTTGCAGGGTGGACTGGCGGGGAAGATTTTGCTGTATCCGAATGGATTGCCTCGTTAGGCGGAAGGAAAGCGATGTCAGACACCGGAACGCAAATCACAAAACAGAATCCATTGCAGTACGTATCCGACCAGCTCAGTGAACTCCGTGCCAAAGGCGTCGCGCCGAAGCTGCGCGTTCTCGAAGGCGAGCAGAAGCCCGTGTGCATTTTCGACGGCAAGGAAGTGATCAACCTGGCCTCGAACAATTACCTTGGACTGACCACGCACAAAGCGCTGTGCAAAGCCGCGCTCGACGCCGTCAAGCGCTATGGCGCGGGCGCGGGAGCGGTACGCACCATCGCTGGCACGATGAAGCTTCACATGGAACTCGAAGAGCAGATCGCGGCCTTTAAGAACGTCGAGGCGTGCGTTGTCTTTCAGTCCGGCTTTACCGCCAATGCCGGCACGGTCTCTGCGGTTCTTGGCAAGGAAGACCTCATCATCTCCGACGAGCTCAATCACGCCTCGATCATCGATGGAGCGCGCCTTTCGAAAGCCACGATCAAAGTCTTCAAGCACAAGGACATCACTGACTGCGAGCGCATCCTGCAAGAGAACGCAAACTGGAACGGGCATAAGCTGATCATTACGGACGGCGTCTTTTCCATGGACGGCGACATTGCGCCGCTGCCGGAACTTTGCAGCCTGGCCGAAAAATACAACTGCATCATGATGGTTGACGACGCGCATGCGTCCGGCGTGCTCGGCCGGGGAGGCCGCGGCACCGTTGATCATTTCCACTGTCGTGGCCGCGTGCACATTCAGGTTGGGACGCTCAGCAAGGCGATTGGCGCTATGGGCGGCTATGTGTGCGGTTCGCGCGACCTCATCGATTTTCTCTATCTCCGCGCGCGGCCATTTCTTTTCTCGACCTCGCATCCGCCGGCTACCGCCGCGGCTTGCCAGGCTGCCTTTGCGCTCCTCGATTCACCGGAAGGGGAAAAACTGGTGAAGAAACTCTGGGCCAATACGAAATTTTTCAAGCGCGAACTGAAGAAGCGCGGCTTTCAGTTCAAGGCCAGCGAGACGCCGATTATTCCGATTCACGTCGGCGACGCAGCGAAGGCGTTCGAATTCTCAAAGAAACTTTTCGACGCCGGCGTTTTCGCTCCGGCAGTCGGCCATCCCATCGTCGCGGAAGGCAAAGCGCGCCTGCGCGCCATCGTGAGCGCTGCGCACAAGCGGGACCAACTCCTTCGCGCCGCGGATATTCTTGCCGAAGTCGCCAAGCCGCTGGGCATCATCTAACGAGCGCCACCTGCGAGCGTCAGGCGGGTACCGATACCCTTTGCTATACTCGCGCGCATGCCTTCTGCCACGAAGAAACTTTTCCTCGTCGATGCCATGGCGCACATTTACCGTGCATTTTATGCGCCCATGGTGCGCATGAACGCGCCTTCCGGCGTGCCGACGAAAGTTCCTTTCCTTTTCGCCAACATTCTTCGCCGCCTCATCAAGGACTACGAACCGGACTACCTGGGTGTGGTGTTCGATACCAAAGGTCCAACCTTCCGCGACAAACTTTTCGAGAAATACAAAGCTCAGCGCCCGCCCATGCCGGATGATCTTTCCATTCAGATCCCGTATGTTCGAAAACTCTGCGAGGCCATGCGCTTGCCCATCCTCGAATTTCAGGGCTATGAGGCCGACGACGTCCTTGGCGCGATGGCCAAGCAAGCCGCGAAGGAAAATCTCGAAGTTCTTCTCATCACCAACGACAAGGACATGATGCAGCTTGTGAACGACGGCGTGCGTATCCTGCGCACCGGTTCGGGCGGTGCAAAGGCCGACGTCATCGTGGATGAAAAGAAAGTGGAAGAGATCCTCGGCGTGCCTCCGGGAAAAGTGATCGACGTGATGGCGCTGATGGGAGATACCGTCGACAATATTCCCGGCGCAAAAGGCATCGGTGAAAAAGGCGCGACGGAGCTGATTCGGAAATATGGCAGCGTCGAGAACGCGCTCGACCACGCCGCCGAGGTTTCGAACAAGCGCTATCGAGAAGCGCTTCAGCAGCAGCGCGGGCAGGTGCTGATGTCCAAGCAGCTTGCGACCATCGCCACCGATGTGCCCCTCGCACTTGATCTGCAGGCGCTCGAACGCCGCGAACCGGATGTTGCCGCTCTGGCCGCGCTCTATCGCGAGTTGGGCTTTAACTCACTCTTGCGAGAGCTGGGTTCCCAAGCCGTAGCCTTTTCCGCTCCTGCGGGGGACAGTGCTCAGCAAAAAACGGATCATCTCCAATGCGCAATGCTCTCCGAATTCCGCGAATACCTGGCAAAGCTCACGGCGAAGCAGGCGCTTGCGGTTTGGCTCAACCTCGAAGCCGGTGAGCGCGAATCGGAAGGCTTCGGCACACGCATCGCTTCCATCGAGGTTTCTTCCAAAGCCGGCGAAGGCCGCTCCATCTGGTTCGATGAGAAGGGCGAGGCCCTCAAAGCGCTCGCGCCATTTCTCGCCGATCTCAAGCGCGCGAAAATCGTCCACGATCCAAAACTTTTTCATCTGCTCACCGGCCGCGCTGCCAACATCCAGCACGCCACGCAGCTCTATTCCTACCTGCTGCGCCCCACTACGGCGAACCACACCTTTGCCGACGTCGTCATGCGACAGTTCAACGCCATGCTCGGAGGCGCCCCGGGCGAGTGCGCCGACTATCTCCAACGTCTGGCTCCGGCCCTGCACGCTCAGGTGGGCGAACAGCGACTCGATGGCGTCTACGAAAAAATTGACCTTCCTCTCGCGCCCGTGCTGGCGGATATGGAGCGCATCGGCATCCGCGTCGACCCGAAAGAGCTCGACAAAATGTCGCAGGCGATGGAAAAGGAAGTTCGCCGCCTCGAAAAAGAGATCTGGCAGCTTGCCGGTTCGGAATTCAACGTCAATTCTCCGAGCCAGCTTGCGGAAATTCTCTTCGACAAATTGAATCTCCAGCCGTCTGCGCGCCGCGGCAAGGCCAAGGCGCGTTCCACCGCTGTCGACATTCTCGAAGAGCTCTCCGCAAAGCATCCGTTGCCCGGGAAAATCATCGAGTACCGCGAAATCGCCAAGCTCAAATCCACGTACGTCGACGCGTTGCCGAAGCTGATCCACCCCGAAACCGGCCGCCTGCACACGAGCTTTTCACAGACTGGCACGGCCACCGGCCGCCTGAGTTCCTCGGATCCCAATTTGCAAAACATTCCCATCCGCACCGAGCTGGGCCGCCAGATTCGCGCCGCCTTTGTCGCCGAAAAAGGCAAAATTCTCCTCTCCGCGGACTACTCGCAAATCGAGCTGCGGATCATGGCACATTTTTCGGAAGATCCCGTGCTCGTCGCGGCATTCCGCAGCGGCGAAGACATTCACGCGCGCACCGCGCAGGAAGTGTTCGGCGTCGGCCCGCTTGCGCAAACCGCCGAGCACCGCCGCGCCGCCAAGGCCATCAACTTCGGAATTATTTACGGCCTTTCGCCCTTCGGGCTCGCGCAACAGCTCGGCATCGAGCAGAGGGAAGCCGCTCAATTCATCAACGCCTATTTCGCGCGCTATCGCGGCGTGAAGGATTATCTAAACAAAATACTCGCCGAGACGCGCAAGTCCGGCGTCGCCAAGACGCTCTTCGGGCGCATTCGCCCGATCCCGGAGATCAATTCGCCGCAAATGCAACTCCGTAATTTCGCGGAACGCACCGCGCTGAATTCGCCGTTGCAGGGGACTGCCGCCGACATGATCAAGCTCGCCATGATTGCCATCGACCGCCGCCTGGCCGCCGAAAAGTTTGAAGCCAAGATGATCCTGCAGGTCCACGACGAACTCTTATTCGAAGCCCCCGCTAAAGAGCGCGGCGCTCTGGAAAAACTCGTCCGCGAAGAAATGGAAGGCGTCTACGAGCTCGCGGTTCCGCTGGTAGTGGAAATTGGCGCCGGACCCAACTGGTGCGACCTCGACTAGCAGCCTCAGCTCCAATTGCAGACGCCTTCCTGCAATACCTGTCCTTGCGGACAGGTATCCCGTTTCCCTTTGAGCTATTCCAATTTTGGTTACCGAGCGCAGTCTTTCCTTCGGGATTAGGCGTGGTCTCGTGCTAGCGTGAATTGTCGGCGAAAGACCTGAGGGGATTCATGCGTCGCACAAACATTCTGTCCATCAGCCTTGTAATCATCCTGACTCTTTCCGCTTGTAGCGGCCTTTCGAAAAAAGGCGTAGGCAATCAACAAGTGATCGTCACGGTTACTCCCGCCGCTCCCACGGTCAATGATTTCGCGACACAGCAGTTCACCGCTAAGGTTACCGGGAGCGCCAACACGGCCGTGACCTGGCAGGTCAACGGAGTAGCGGGCGGGAGCCAGGCCACTGGCTTTGTCTCCAGCGCAGGCCTATTCGTCGCTCCGGGTGCTGTTCCCACAAAATCGGATGGCAAGGGCAACAGCATACCGACTACGGTGACAGTTACGGCCGTCTCGCAGGCGAGCGCCTCAGCCTCCAACTTCGCTACGGTGACGATCGTCCCCCAGAATCAAAACGTACAGAGCGGCGCCATCAAGCTAGGCAGCTCCGGCGGAAACGCGAAAGATTCCAGCACCAACGGCACCAAGATCACGTGTTGCGGCGGCACCCTGGGCTCCCTTCTTACACGCAACGGCGCGCAATTCATCCTCAGCAACAATCACGTCTTTGCGGGCAGCGATAGCGCCCTAGTCGGCGATCTCATTATTCAGCCTGGCCTGATTGATAACCCCAAGCCCAATACCTGCACGACCGCAGGCACCACGACGGTCGCGAATCTTACCCAGTTCTTCAACCTTGAGACCGGCCCGACCCCGAAAGTCGACGCTGCCATCGCCCAAGTTGTCAACAACACAGTCGTCGATCCTGGAGGCAATATTTTTTATCTTGGCGCGACCGCAACGAACGGCATCCCCGATCCTGGCGCGCCGCATGCCGGCTCCGGCTTGGCCGCCACGGTAGGCATGCAGGTCGCGAAGAGCGGCCGCACGACAGGGCTGACTTGCTCAAGCGTCTTGGCCACCACCACCGCTAGTACCGTTCAATACCAGAAAGGCTGTGGCACAGGCGCTACGTTCAGTGTCTCGTATACCAATTTGGTCGATGTTCTTGGCGGGAATTTCAGCGCCGAAGGAGATTCCGGCTCGCTGATCGTGACCCAGAACACGGCCGATCCGGTAGCACTGCTGTTCGCCGGTTCGGATCAGGACACGGTCGGCAATCCTATCTCGGCTGTCTTGAACTCTGGCGCGTTCCTCGGCGCAGGCAACGCCGTTCCAAGCTTCGTCGGCAGTGCCACGCCGCATGCGGTGATCGGCTGCACTCTCCCCGTGAAGCTCGCCGGCGCGATGCAAACTCTCGCGGCGACCGCGGTTGCATCGGAAAAACTCCAGCAAGCCACGGTCACGCGCGATGCGCACGCACCTGAGCTTCTTTCCCACCCCGAGGTGCAAGCCGTGGGCGTAGGCGCCAGCTTCGACAACCCCGCCGAAGCGGCCATTCTCTTTTTTGTCACCAAGGGCCAGCCGCGCACCAATATTCCCGCGCAGGTCGACGGCATTCGCACACGCATCATTGAAGGAGATCTGTTCGCGAGCCGCGGCGCGCTGTCCGTTGAGGAGAGCGCGGCACTCGAAAAATCTGCCGCGCCCACGCAGCTTGTGTATGCGATCTCCGAAGCGGAAGTCGCCCGCGCAAAAGTGGTCCACACCGCGCACGTCGAGGAATTGTTGAAGCGGCCCGGCGTTCAGGGCGTGGGGATCAGCTCCAGCGTCGATTCGCCCGGAGAAGCCGCGTTGATGATCTTCCTGATCCGCGGCGTCGCGCACGATCCGATTCCTCCGGTCATTGACGGCCTCCGCACGCGTGTCCGCGAATCAAGCCGCTTCCGCGCTGGCTTCGGCGGTGCCGTGCCGCACCGCGCCTGCTCGCTCCCGGTCAGGAATAACGCGAAAACCGGCTCTACAGCGACACCATCGAAGCACTAGCTTTGCCGGGCGGGGCGGGACAGTCTCCCATGCCTGACCCGCTCCACGTCTTCCCCCTTCCTTTGTGCGCTCCCCGGGCGTAGAATTCGCTCAAATTCCAGCCGACTCGCTCCTACGGCCGGCCCGTCCTGTCAGGAGGTCGTTATGCGGCGTTCTCTCCTTGTTCTGGGTGCGTTGTTGCTCGCGAGTTCCGGCGTGTTAATCCCGCAGCAGAATAGCGCACAGGAAAAACCCAAGGACTCCCAGTCTGCAACATCCGATTCCAAGATTCCTCCCGAAGAAGCGGCACGGAAAAATCCCGTTCCGTCCACGTCGGAGGGACTCGCCGAAGCTCGTCGCTTCTACAAATACCAGTGCGCGATGTGCCATGGCGAAAACGGCGACGGCAAGGGTGATCTTGCCGATACCATGAAACTCAAAATGAATGACTGGCGTGATGCGTCATCGATGGGGGGCAGAACCGACGGCGAGCTCTACTATATCCTCACCAACGGGAAGGGCTCGATGCTCGGCCAGGGCGACCGCATAAAGGAAGACATGCGCTGGAATCTTATCAACCTGGCGCGCTCCTTCTCAAAGAAGGATTCAAAGGATAAAGCTGCGGAGACTCCCAAGCAATAGCGCGCGCCCAATCTTTGCGTCTGCACTTTGCCGGATACAGAAGCAGCTTCCGGGAGGCCAGCTCGCGCCTGTGCTACGCTTCCACCTCGGTACATCTTCAGGCGGGAGGCAACCATGGCTCATGCACCGAAATTTTTGAAACTCGTTCAGGACGCGAAGAAGCTTGTCAAAGAGACGAATATCCCGGACGTGAAGCAACGCATGGATGCCGGTGAAAAGTTCATTCTCATCGACGTGCGGGAAGACAACGAATGGGCGAGGGGTCATATCGCCGGCGCGGTGCATATGGGCAAAGGGGTGATCGAACGAGACCTCGAAGAGCGCTGCCCTGACTCCAGCACCAAGCTCATCCTTTACTGCGGCGGCGGCTTCCGCTCCGCTCTCGTCGCCGAGAATCTGCAGAAGATGGGCTACACCAACGTGGAATCGATGGACGGCGGTTGGAGAGGCTGGCTGGAAGCGGGCCTGCCCACGGCCAAAGACTAAAAAGGATCAGTCCGCCCGATCATGAAGAAAAATTGGCTGGGGCGGAAGGATTCGAACCTTCACCATCCACATTAACAGTGTGGTGTCCTACCGGTTGGACCACGCCCCAGCGGCGAAAGTAGAGGACTCCGCCACAGTTGGCGCGGCGAAGCGTTTCTCTAAGATAGCATGGCCGAGCGTTTCGCTCATGCCCGGGCGCAAGAAATCGTTGCGCCAGTAGGATTTGCCGGTACGCATCGCTGCCAGCCGGCCATTCTTTCGAACGTTTCGAAATCACAATCTTCTTCGCCCCGAGTGACTTTACAGAAATTCTGTAGAGATAATCTTGCCGAAGAGTTGCATTCCGGAATGTTTTATTGGAAACTATCGCGTTCAAGACGATCCGGGTTTGTACTTCTCGGTTAGACAGTGGTGGACGCTCAGGCAGCGGCTTCCTTCGGGTGCGCTCCTCCGCCAAAGTGCAACAATAACATGGCCCAGATTTTTCACCGCAGCACGAATTTCATCTCTCGATTCAGTGTGTTCTCCGCAATTTTTCTGGCTGGGCTCACGCTTACAGGACTGTTTGGGATCGCTCGCTCGCCCTATTCCACGAATCAGAATGTTTCACGCGAGCAGCCCGTGCAGTTTAGCCACAAACACCATGTCGGCGACGATGGTATTGACTGTCGATACTGTCACACGGGCGTAGAATCCGCTGCCGTCGCTGGAATTCCCCCCACAAAAACCTGCATGAACTGCCACTCGGTGCTCTTCAACAACGCCGGCTACCTCGAGCCAGTGCGCGAGAGTTATCGCACCGGCGAGTCCATCCAGTGGGTAAAGGTTCACCGGCTGGCTGATTTCGTCTATTTCAATCACAGCATTCACATCAACAAAGGTGTCGGCTGCTCCTCTTGTCACGGCCAGGTAAATCAGATGCCCCTTGTTTTCCAGGCGTCTCCCTTGCTGATGCAGTGGTGCCTAGATTGCCACCGCAATCCGGAACAGGCGCTTCGCCCGCTGGATCAGGTATTCAATATGGATTGGAAAGCGCCGGCTAATCAGGCGGAACTCGGCAAGAATTTTGCATCGGAACGTAACATTCGCACCACAACCGAGCTAACGAACTGCTCGACATGTCACCGATGATGGACGGTATGCACGATCACGAAGCGATCACGAAGAAATCCGGCGGCCACACGCACGGCCACTCCGATCCTGTTTCCCCTGGGCACGCGGACGAGCTCGCAGAGGATTTGACTCTGCGCGAGCATCCGCTGGATCTCGCCACCGTTCGCGCCAAGCTCCAATCCAGCACCGGCAAACAATATTGGCGCACTCTCGAGGAACTCTCCGGCGACCCGCACTTCGAAGAGCTGCTGCACCGCGAATTCCCCCGTCAAGCTTCCGAGTGGGACGAGTCCGTAGACCGCCGCGACTTCCTGAAGCTTATGGCCGCGTCGCTCGCGTTGGCGGGAATCTCCGGCTGCGGCCGCACTCCGGAAGAGCACATCGTTCCCTACGTCAAGCAGCCGGAAGGCATGGTTCTCGGCAAGCCGCAGTTCTACGCCACGGCCATGCCGTTTGGCGCCGACGCCATTGGGTTGCTGGTCGAAAGCCACGAAGGACGCCCCACGAAAATCGAAGGCAATCCCGATCATCCCTCAAGCCTCGGCGCCACTGACGTTTTTGCGCAGGCCTCCATCCTGAATCTTTATGACCCGGACCGCGCACAAACGGTCACGTATCTCGGCGAAATCCGCCCCTGGTCCGCTTTCCTTGACAGCGCCCAATCGCTTGCGGCCGCCATCAAAGGGGCCAATGGCGCGGGCTTCCGCATCCTGACGGGCACCATTGCTTCGCCCACGCTGGCCGCGCAGATTCAATCGCTGCTAACACTCTACCCGCAAGCGAAGTGGCATCAATGGGAACCTGCCGGCAGCGACGGGGCGCGCGAGGGCGCCAAGCTTGCCTTCGGCCGCTACGCCAACACGGTTTATCGTTCGGAGAAGGCCGAGGTCATCCTTTCGCTCGATTCCGATTTCCTGGCCAGCGGACCGGGGCACATTCGCTATATGAAAGAGTTTTATCGCCGCCGCAAGCTCGATCAATTTGTCGAAGCCGATCGCCTGGGCGGCGAGATGAATCGGCTGTACGTCGTCGAGCCCACGCCGTCCGTCACCGGTGCGTCCGCGGATCATCGCTTGCCGCTGCGAGCTTCGGATGTGGCGCTCTTTGCACGCGCGCTGGCGGGAAAACTCGGACTCGGCGGCTCTGCGACGTTGTCACCCGGCGTGGAAAAGTGGCTAGACGCGGTTGTCAAGGACTTGCAGAAATATCCCCGCAATACGCTCGTCGTCGCCGGCGAACAGCAGCCCGCAGAAGTGCACGCACTGGCTCATGTCATCAACGCGGCCCTCGGCAATGTCGGCACGACGCTTTATTACACCGAACCGGTCGAAGCGAACCCCACGAATCATCTCGAATCGTTGCGCGAACTTTGCGCGGATATGCAAGCGGGCAAGGTGGATACGCTGCTGATTCTCGGCGTAAATCCCGTTTACGATGCGCCGCACGATTGGGATTTCACCGCAAAACTGAAAAAAGTCGGCACCGCGATTCACGTGAGTCCTCATTTTGAGGAAACTTCGGAATACTGCCACTGGCACGTTGCCGAATCCCATTACCTCGAAACTTGGGGCGACGCGCGGGCCTTCGACGGCACGGTCAGCGTCATTCAGCCGCTCATTGCTCCGCTCTATCACACGCATTCCGCCTTTGAAGTGCTTGCGGCGTTCACTGATAAGCCCGGAGTCAGCGCCTACGACGCCGTCCGCGACCGCTTGAAGGCTGCCGCTGCCGGCGCCGATTTCGAAAAGTTCTGGCGCAAGACGCTGAACGATGGCGTTGTTGCGAACACGGCTTTCGCTCCCATTACTACCGTGCTGAAATTTACTCCCGCCAGCCTGCCACCCGTGAAGGCGGCGCCGGCCGATGAAATTGAGTTCCTCTTCCGGCCGGACCCCTGCATTCATGACGGCCGCTTCGCCAACAACGGCTGGCTCCAGGAATTACCTAAGCCTGTCACCAAGCTCACCTGGGACAACGCCGCGTACGTAAGTCCAAAGACGGCTGAGAAATTAGCGCTAACGCACAGCGTCGCTTCGCGCGGCGGCGAGCACGGCCAGATTATTTCGAACGTGATTGACATTTCGATTTCGAAGAGCAAGGTCACGGCAGCGGCCTGGATCGTGCCGGGCCAGGCGGAAAATGTCGTCGTGCTTCCGCTGGGCTATGGCCGCAAAAAAGCCGGCTACACGGGGACGAACAAGGGCTTCGACGCGTACGCTGTCCGCACCTCGGACGCGCTCTGGAGCGCCACAGCTGCATCCGATGCGATCAAGAAAACCGGCGACGAATATCCTCTTGCGTGCACGCAATATCACTTCAACATGGAAGGCCGGCAGATTCTCAGCACGGCGACGCTCGAGGAATACCGCAAGAATCCGGCGTTTCCTCACGAAGGCGTCGCAGAGCCGCCGAAAGAACTTTCACTCTACAAGGGAGAAAAGGAGTTTCCGTCCGCCAGCAATAAATGGGCAATGTCGATCGATCTCAACAAGTGCAACGGCTGCAATGCCTGCGTCGTCGCCTGCCAATCCGAGAACAACATTCCCGTTGTCGGCAAGGACCAGGTGATGCGCGGCCGCGAAATGCACTGGATCCGCATCGACCGCTACTACAAAGCCGAATCCGCCACCAACGATCCTTCGAGCTACAGCGAATCGCTCGACAATCCGGAGACTTTTTTCCAGCCGGTCCCGTGCCAGCAGTGCGAAAACGCCCCTTGCGAGCTGGTTTGTCCCGTCGGCGCCACGGTTCACAGCGCCGAAGGCCTCAACGAGATGGTGTACAACCGCTGCATCGGCACGCGCTACTGTTCGAACAACTGCCCGTACAAAGTGCGCCGCTTCAATTTCCTGCGCTTCCAGGATTGGGAGACGCCTGTTTTCAAATTGATGCGCAACCCGGAAGTCACCGTCCGCAGCCGCGGCGTGATGGAAAAGTGCACCTATTGCGTGCAGCGCATCAGCGCCGGGCGCATCGAGGCGGAAAAGCAGAATCGCCCGATTCGCGACGGCGAAATCGTCACGGCTTGCGAAGCGGCCTGTCCTGCCGAGGCCATCGTGTTCGGCAACGCCAACGACCCCAATAGCCGCGTGTCCAAACGGAAGGCTCAGCAGCGCAATTACTCGATTCTTGGCGAATTGAACGCTCGTCCGCGGACCACTTATCTGGCCGCCGTGCGCAATCCAAATCCCGAACTGGAGAAGGCATGAGCGCCGGGCAACCGCCACTTGACTCTCCTGAAATTCGCCGCCTGACGCCGGTGCTTGCGCCAGGCTATTCCTACACCTCTGTAACGGACAAGATCAGCGCGATCGTGCTGACGCGTCCGACTTCCCTCGGCTGGTTTGCAGGCTTCGGGATTGCCTTCTCCCTTATGGGGATGATGACGATCGCCATCGGATGGCTCATCATTAAGGGCACGGGAATCTGGGGGATCAACGTCCCCATCGGCTGGGGATTTGCGATCGTCAATTTCGTCTGGTGGATCGGCATCGGCCACGCAGGCACGCTGATCTCCGCCATTCTGTTCCTCTTGAATCAGCAGTGGCGGACGTCGATCAACCGTTTCGCCGAAGCGATGACGCTTTTCGCCGTCGCTTGCGCGGGCATTTTTCCACTGATCCATACCGGCCGCCCATGGATGGCGTTTTACATGTTCCCCTATCCCAGCACCATGGGCCTCTGGCCGCAGTTCCGCAGCCCGCTCATCTGGGACGTCTTTGCGGTCTCGACCTATGGCACGGTATCGTTGCTCTTCTGGTTTGTCGGCTTGATTCCCGACCTCGCGACGCTGCGTGACCGCGCCAAGACTAAGCCCAAGCAGATCATCTACGGTATGCTCGCCATGGGCTGGCGCGGCTCGGCTCATCACTGGCACAACTATCAATCGGCCTACCTGCTTCTTGCGGGACTCGCGACGCCGCTCGTTCTCTCCGTGCACACCGTCGTGAGCTTCGACTTTGCGATTGCCATAGTTCCCGGCTGGCACACTACGATCTTCCCGCCGTATTTCGTGGCCGGCGCCATCTATTCCGGCTTTGCCATGGTTTTGACGATCGCGATTCCGTTGCGCAAGGCTTATGCCCTCGAAGACTTCATTACCATGCGCCACCTGGACAACATGGCCAAGGTTATGCTGGCCACCGGGCTGATCGTTGCCTATGGTTACGTTTTCGAAATTTTCATGGCGCTGTACAGCGGAAACAAGTTTGACGTTTTCCTGGTGCAGCAGCGCCTCCACGGACCTTATGCTCCGTTTTACTACGCGCTGATTTTTTGCAACATACTGACGCCGCAGCTGCTCTGGTTCTATAAGATGCGCCACAACGTGGCGGTTCTCTTTGTCATGTCGATCGTTGTGAATATCGGCATGTGGCTCGAGCGTTTCGTCATTGTCGTCATCAGCTTGACGCGTGACTTCGTGCCTTCCGCATGGGGCCGCTACTCCCCCACGTTCTGGGATTGGGCCACGCTCATCGGTACCATAGGAATGTTCGTCACCTTGATTTTCCTGTTTGTCCGCGTCCTCCCGGCGATTTCCATCACGGAAATGCGCGAACTGGTGGCAGAGACGTCTGAGGAAAACGAATAATGGAGCATCACTCACACATATACGGGGTGATGGGTGAGTTCGAGACCGGGGAGCAGCTCATCCAGGCGGCGAAGAAGACGCGCGAGGCTGGCTATCGCCATGTCGACGCCTATGCGCCCTATCCAGTGGAAGGCCTTTCCGAAGCCCTTCGCTTGCACAGGTCCTGGGTGCCGCTCATAACGCTGCTGGGGGGCTTATCCGGCGGTCTTGGTGGCTTCGGCCTGCAGTATTGGGCCGCCGCAATCACCTATCCCCTGAATATCGGCGGCCGCCCGCTCAATAGCTGGCCGGCATTCATTCCCGTTACGTTCGAGCTCACCATTCTCGGCGCTTCGCTCTCCGCAGTGCTTGGCATGCTTGCGTTGAACAGATTGCCGCAACCCCATCATCCCGTTTTCAATGTGAAGCGTTTCACTCATGCTTCCAGCGACCGCTTTTTTCTCTGCATCCAGGCGCGCGATCCCCAATTCAGTTTGACCGATTCGGCGCGTTTTCTGCAGAGCCTTAATGCTGTGTACGTCAACGAGGTGCAGGATGACTAACGCCTCGCGCTTCCTTCTCCTCGTGTGCGCGGCCGCGTGCTCTGCATTGCTCGCTGGGTGCCAGTTGAAGCAGGACATGGCCCACCAGCCCAAAGCTCGGCCGCTTGCGCCGAGCGAATTTTTCACCGACGGACGCTCGGAGCGCCCGCTGATCGAAAACACTGTCGCACGCGGCTCCCTCGCCGATGACGCCCTCTTCGTCCCAAAGGATTCGAACAGTTTTCCGCTGCCTCTTAATTTGCAGATGCTAGAGCGCGGCGAAGAACGCTACAAAATTTTCTGCACCCCCTGCCACGGGCTGCAGGGTGACGGCAACGGCCTGGTTAGCATGCGCGGCATGAAACATCCACCCAGCTTTCATCAGGACCGTCTCCGTCAGGAGCCCAACGGCTACATCTACGACGTCGTCACCAACGGTTTCGGCGCCATGTTCGGCTACGCCGCACAAGTTCCGCCGCGTGACCGCTGGGCCATCATCGCCTACGTGCGCGCCTTGCAGCTCAGCCGCAACGCGCATGTCGCCGATCTTCCGAGTGATGTACGGGAAAAACTCAGTGCCGGAGGCTCCGCGAAATGACCGCGCAGGATTATAGGGCGCCGGAAAGCGTGGGCCGCCTTCAGCACCGCGCGCTCGGGGTCGCCCTGGTCGGACTGGTGCTCTGCGCCATTGGCTGGGCCAGGACGCCCGATCAATTCTTTCACTCCTATCTCGTCGCGTTTATGTTTGTTCTCGGCCTGTCATTGGGCTCGCTTGGCCTCTTGATGCTGCAGCATCTTACTGGCGGCCATTGGGGCATCATAATTCGCCGCCCGCTGGAATCCGCCACGCGTTCACTGCCTCTCGTCGCCATCCTTTTTATTCCGATCGGTATCGGGATGAAGTATCTCTATCGGGGATGGCTGGAGGCGCCGAAATCGGGTGAAGGTGCGCTGTCGCCACTCCAGCAGAGCTACCTCACCACAAACGCTTTCCTCGTCCGAGCGGTCCTCTATTTCGGCATCTGGCTGGGACTGATGATGATTTTCAACTACTGGTCCAGGAAGCAGGATGCAAACCAGGAAGACCGCGCGTTGCGCCGCAACATCAAGATGCTGGCGGGGCCGGGAATCATTCTCTATGTTTTTGTCATGACCTTTGCCGCGATCGATTGGGTGATGTCGCTTTCTCCGCACTGGGCGTCGACCATCTATGGTTTTCTGTTCGTCATCGGGCAGCTCATCTCCTCGATGTCGCTGATGATCGCCGTCGTCGTCCTTCTTTCGAAGACCGAACCGATGGCCGGACTTATCCAGGAGCGCCACCTGCACGACCTCGGCAAACTCCTCCTCGCCTTCGTGATGTTGTGGGCTTATTTTGGTTTCTCGCAGCTTTTGATCATTTGGTCCGGCAACCAGCCCGAAGAGATTACTTTTTATCGCAGCCGTCTATACGGGGGCTGGGGCGCCGTCGCCGTGATTGTTCTTGTTTTTCACTTCTTCGTGCCGTTCTTTTTGCTCCTCTCGCGGGACGTGAAGCGCAACGCTCGACTCTTGCCCAAGGTTGCCATCTGGCTCATCGTGATGCGCTTCGTCGATCTTTTCTGGCTGACTCGCCCGGAATTTACCGCCAACGCCTTGCCGAATTGGCTGGACCTCGCCGCCCCGCTAGCCGTCGGCGGCTTGTGGCTATTCTTTTTCGCATTCCATCTGAAGCAGCACCCGCTTCTCCCGCTCGGCGACCCGAAACTCGCGGAGGCCATTGCGCATCATGAGCACTGAGATTCACAAAACCGGCCACGCGGCTGGGCAATTGCCCAGGCACGACGACGTCTCTTTCGAATCGAGCGACGTTCAGACGAAGTCCATCCTCACCTACCTCTTGTATTTGGCGATCACGGTAATCGCCACCTTCGCGATCTGTGTCTATATCCTTCGCTACACCACCAACTTCGCCGCGCAGTCGGACACGCCTCCGGCTCCCGTTCACCAGGGGATTGCGCCGACGATGCCTCCCGAGCCGCGCCTCCAGGGCATCTTGGGTCATGAAACCGACGCGCAACAGGACCGGCGCAACAAGCTGAAGGAAGATACGGAAGCCAATGAGAAGCTCGGCTGGATCGATGAAAAGGCGGGTATCGCTCAGATTCCCGTGAAGGACGCCATGAAGATCATCGCCGAGAAAGGATTGCCGGTTGTGGCTGCCCCGCCGGCGGAAAAGAAAAGGTAAGCGGATGAACTGCCTTCGTTCCATCTCCGGAATCGCTGCGCTTCTGTTGCTCTCAACCGCAGCCAACGCCCAGACCATCCCCGACAATGTAGGTCCGGCAGCAAAGAGCCTGCCCCCGGTGCTGCAAAACGTGGGCTTCGAGCCCCAACTTAACGCGCAGTTGCCGCTGGACCTCGCCTTTCGTGACGAGGCCGGTCGCAGTGTCCAACTCCGCGATTATTTCAGGCAGAAGCCGGTCGTCCTGGCGCTCGTCTATTACGGCTGTCCCATGCTTTGCAATCAGGTGGAACAGGGCGTCGTCGGCACGCTACGCATGCTTTCCTTCAATCCGGGCCGCGATTACGAAGTCGTGTTCGTAAGTTTTGATCCGCGCGAATCTCCGGACATGGCCGCTCAGAAAAAAGAATCTGCGATGTCCCATTTCCGCCGCCCGGAAACGGCCCCGGGCTGGCACTTCCTCACGGGTTCGAAAGAGTCCATTGATGCGCTGACCAAGAGCGCCAATTTCCGGTATTCCTTCGACGAGAAGGCCAATCTCTTCGCGCATGCCAGCGGCATCATGTTGCTCACTCCCGACGGCAGGATTTCGCGCTATTTTTACGGCGTGGAGTATCCCTCGCGTGACGTGCGCCTGGGCCTCGTGGACGCCTCGGCGGGAAAAATCGGCACGCCCATCGATCGCGCATTGCTTTTTTGCTATCAGTACGACCCGGCATCCGCCCGCTATAGTGCCTCGATTCTTGCGATCATCCGCCTTGGCGGGATCCTGACCGTCTTATGCCTGATCGTGGGCATTTTGATTTTCCGCCGGCGCGACTCGAACGCGGCGCGCACCAAGTTTCAAGGAGCACACTAAGCCGTGCAGTCTCAATTGCCGCTGTATCCGGAGCAGGCGTCCAACTTCGCCAGCAGCGTGGACTCGTTGATGGTGTTTCTGAGCCTTGTGTCCCTCTTCTTCACCGTCGCCATCACCTCGGCAATCATTTATTTCTTCTTCAAATACCGCCGCAAACAGGTGAACGAGGTGGGCGTCCCTATCCACGGCAACATGCGCTTGGAGGTCACCTGGATCGTCATTCCGTTTATTCTGGCGATGACCATGTTTGGCTGGGGTGCGGTGGTCTACGTCGAATACCGCCACCCTCCCCAGGACACCCTCGACATTTACATCGTCGCCAAACAGTGGATGTGGAAAGCGCAGCAGCCCACCGGCTTCCGGGAAATCAACGAGCTGCACGTCCCGGTCGGCCGCGACGTCAAGCTCATCCTGGCGAGCGAGGACGTGATTCACGACTTCTTCGTCCCCGCTTTCCGCGTGAAAATGGACGTTGTCCCCGGCCGTTACAACACCATGTGGTTCCGTCCCACCAAGGTGGGCCGCTACCATTTCTTTTGTGCGCAGTATTGCGGCACCAACCACGCCCGGATGGGTGGCTGGGTCACCGTCATGGAGCCCTCGGATTACGCCGCGTGGCTTTCCGGCTCTTCGGGCGCCGAGGCCGATCCCATCGTCCTGGGCGAAAAACTCTTTGTCGAGAAGGCCTGCAGCACATGCCACCTCGGCAGCGGTCTAGGCCGCGCCCCGTCGCTCAACGGCCTTTATGGCGCCAAAGTTCTTCTAGCCGGCGGATCCACGGTCACCGCGGACGACGCTTATATCCGCGAATCGATTTTGCAGCCGAGTGCAAAGATTGTGGCCGGGTATCAGCCGCTGATGCCCGCTTTCCAGGGACAATTGACGGAAGAGCAGATTTTGGCTCTCACTGCTTATATCAAGTCCCTGCAGTCACAGCCGGTTCCCGCGAAGGGCGCCGGAGTCGCGCCGGCCACGGAGAAGAAATAAGTCATGAGCCCTACATCCACTGCGCCGGTACACGCCATGCCGCGCGAACACTATCTGAACGCAAGCTATGGCATTCGCTCCTGGCTGCTGACCACCGACCACAAGCGCATCGCGCTGCTCTATCTCGCCTCGGTCACCTTCTTCTTCTTCGTCGGCGGCATCTTTGCCACCATGATCCGCATTCACCTGCTCACGCCGAACGGCTACTTGGTCTCGCCGGAGAACTACAACAAGCTCTTTACCATGCACGGCGTGGCCATGATTTTTTTCTTTTTGATTCCGTCGATTCCGGCGGTGCTGGGGAATTTTCTCGTTCCCATGATGATTGGGGCGAAGGACGTGGCTTTTCCCAGGATCAACCTCTTGAGCTGGTATATTTACATCACCGGCGGCTGCTTCGTCCTTTACTCCTTCTCGACCGGCGGTTTGGACACAGGCTGGACCTTCTACACGCCGCTCAGCAGCGTGTATTCGAATTCCGCGGTCACACCCGCGGTCATCGGCATCTTCATCAACGGTTTCTCCTCCATTCTTACGGGGCTGAATTTTGTCGTCACCATTCACACCATGCGTGCGCCGGGGATGACCTGGTTCCGCCTCCCGCTCTTTATCTGGGCGCAGTACGCCACCAGCATCATTTTCATCCTGGGGACTCCGGTCATCGCCATCACGCTCCTTCTCGTCGGCCTGGAGCGTATGTTTCACCTCGGCTTCTTCAATCCTGCACTCGGCGGCGACCCCATCCTCTTCCAGCATTTGTTCTGGTTTTACTCGCATCCCGCTGTTTACATCATGATTCTCCCCGCCATGGGCGTCGTCAGCGAAATTATTCCGACTTTCGCGCGCAAGCCCATCTTCGGCTACTCGTTTATCGCCGGATCGAGTATCGCCATCGCCGTCATCGGATTCCTCGTCTGGGCGCATCACATGTTCCTGACGGGACAGTCCACCTACTCCGCGTTGGCATTTTCGCTCCTGAGCTACCTAGTAGCGATTCCTTCGGCCATCAAGGTCTTTAACTGGGCGTCGACGCTATACAAAGGCTCCATCTCGTACGACACGCCGATGCTCTACGCCCTTGGTTTCATCGGGCTGTTCCTGATCGGCGGACTCACTGGTTTGTTCCTCGCCTGCCTGGGCCTCGATATCCACATCCACGACACCTACTTCGTCATCGCGCACTTCCACTACATCATGGTCGGCGGTGCCGTCATGGGATACGTCGGAGGTCTGCACTTCTGGTGGCCGAAAATCACCGGCAAGCTCTACCCGGAATTTCTGGCGCGCATGGCTGCGGTGGTTCTCTTCGTCGGGTTCAACCTTACGTTTTTCCCGCAATTCATTCTTGGCTATCTGGGAATGCCGCGTCGCTACCACAACTACCCGCCGGAGTTCCAGGTGCTCAACGTGATGTCAACGGCCGGGGCCTCGATACTGGCTTTGGGTTACTTGCTGCCGATGATTTATCTGACTTGGTCGATGCGCTATGGCAAGGTTGCGGGCCCCAATCCATGGCCTGCCACGGGCCTCGAGTGGCGCACCGATTCGCCGCCGCCAGCGGACAATTTCCACGTCACACCGGAAGTGGATTGGGAGCCGTACGACTATAACAACCGGCCTGATCTTGGCCTTGCAGCACCCCTCGCGCCGTCACATGCGCCGGCGCACGGAGACGATTAGCGTTTTGATTTAGTCTGTAGGCGCGGGGCTTGCCCCGCCCGTGTCGCGGCTGCTCGCGCGCCGCGAACTGGATGAAAAGAGGAGTACCGAGTGCATCGCACGGGAGAACTGTACGGACATTTTCAGACCATGGAGCAGCAGAAGGACTCTGCTACCCTCGGCATGTGGATCTTCCTGTCCACGGAAATTTTGTTCTTTGGCGGTCTCTTCCTGACCTACACCGTCAACCGCCACTACTACTTCCCAGCGTTC
This sequence comes from Candidatus Acidiferrum sp., assembly GCA_035544995.1. Taxonomy (GTDB): domain Bacteria; phylum Acidobacteriota; class Terriglobia; order Acidiferrales; family UBA7541; genus Acidiferrum. The sequence goes on along the minus strand of DASZZI010000062.1, from coordinate 89,199 downwards.
GGCGTCGGCGGGAACATGCTGGATCTGACGCTCGGTACGGCCAATACCGTCGTTCTTATCGCCAGCAGCTTCACCATGGCCATGTCTGTCTGGTCGGCTCAGACCAGTCGGAAAAAGCTGCTTCCGCTGTTTTTGGGTTTGACGCTGATTCTAGGTTGCGTCTTCCTCGGCATCAAGTACGTCGAATACAACCAAAAGTTTGACCATCACCTGGTCCCGGGCCACTCATTCGATATCACCTACCGCGTCAGCCATCCTGCGCCCGGCGATGACCTGAAGGAACTTGCGGCCGAGAAGAAGGAACTGGATGAGGGTTTTGCAGTGGATCCGGACCTCAATTCGCATTCGCAGCTCTATTTTTCACTTTACTTCGGGATGACGGGCCTGCACGCCCTCCACATGATCGTCGGTGCCGGGCTCCTGATCTGGCTCATCCAGCAGTCGTTCAAGGGGCGTTTCGCAGCCGAATACAATACGCCCGTGGAGCTGGTCGGCTTGTACTGGCACTTTGTCGATATTGTGTGGATTTACCTCTTCGCTTTACTGTATCTGATTAACCGGCATCCAGGCTGACGAACCAAAGAGAGGCGCTCGTGTCCGAACACATCGTTTCGCCAAAACTTTATGCGGTCATCCTGTTCGCCCTGTTGCTGGGTACCTTTCTTACTGTCGAAGCCGCGGTGAGGGACTTTGGCCCCTGGAACATCGTCATTGCTCTCGCCATCGCCACCAGCAAAGCCATTCTGGTTGTGCTCTTCTTCATGCACGCGTACTACAGCACGAAGCGTACCCAGCTCATAATCATCGCCAGCGTTTTTTGGCTGGCCATCATGCTCTTCATGACCCTCGGCGACTACGGTACCCGCGCCTGGGACGCCCACTAACCGCCAGCGAGACGCCATCCTTCGCTGGCACGATCCATTCTCCATTCGGAGTCACCTGTCGCTTGAAAACACCTCCGCCGTGTACGGACAAACTTGGTGTGGATTTTTTGGGAAGCTTAGTGATGAGCCGGAGAGTCGTCCGGGTCACCTGGGCGAAAGTCTAGGGGGGAGAAACGAACCGGCCCAGCCCTCAATCCCCTAAAGGGATCCTCGGCTCGCCTCCCCCACATCTGGACAACTGCAAGACCTTCTCCACTGCTAAGTCATTTATTTTCAATAGAGTGCCCACCCTAATCCGCGTAAAAACGCTCCACCCCCCGTGAAAAATTACCCGTCCGGCGAACCCTCCATACCGATGTCCCTCGTCGGAACCCTCCGTTGCTGGCTGCGAAACCCATGCAAGCTGTAGAAGCATTTAGATGACTACACTACGATCTCAAGGGCGCGACCGGCACTGCGGAACTCAGGGCGGTAGTGTGAGATGGTTTCACCGATCAGGTTCCTGAGGGCTCCCATCCCTCGAGCGCTTTACACCAGGCCGCGTTTTCAGGCAAGTCAACTCCGCGCGGAAAATTGATTCCGGCAAATTGATCGACCGCCCCGGCACCGGCCAATTCCTCCTCCGCCAAACCTACGCCGGCCTGCATTAGCAGCAGACATCTCCGACTGTAGCTTCAGGTCGCTACCTATTGACCTTGGTTTCGTTTTTGCTTCCAATTTTCGACCACCGACTCTCCCTTTGCCCACTTGCCGGTCTTTCGGAATTCCTCGATGCCCCTGACGTACTCAATCAGACTGTATAGGGGATCAAAAAAGGAAACGTCCCTTGGCGTACCCTCTTTAATTGCCCAGTCTTTTGCAGCAAGCACTTGTTGGTGCTTCATTTCGGCCACTTTAAGTGCCAGCTCCAGGTAGTGGAGTTCAGTTTCCATCTTCTTGATGCGTATCATCACGACTGCGTTGACTAGGCTTGAGACAAGAGCTCCGACAGCCGCGGAGCCAAGTACGAGGTATAAGACGGACATGCCTTGCACCCCCATCGTTATATTATGATCTTCGGGCCGACTGCCGAGAATGTTTCTTCGACCAACTACACTCGTCAGCCGTGACCTTGGCTTAGGAGAAATGATGATGCCGAGAAAAACTTTGGGGCAGAAAGTTGGCGTAGTCATTAATGCGCCCCGACTTTTCGAGGTAGCTAGAGACGCAGCTTTTGTTGAACAGCCATCCGGCCCGCGGCAAGGACTGGCTCTTGGCCTCACAGGAGTGGTGTTCGCCGCTGCGTCGCTTGAGGCCCTCATTAATGAGGTTACGGACCTTGCCGAAATCGAACTCCAAGAAGGAGGAGGTGATAAACTTCTTCAAGCTTTCGTTGACGCCATCTCTGAAGCAGAGGAATCGCGAGTTTCCGTCGGCTTGAAATTCATCATCTCAAGCATAGTGCTGACCGGTCGGTCCTATCCAAGGGGAGAACAGCCATATCAGGACTTCTCTCTTTTGATGAACCTACGGAATGCAATTATGCACCTACGGCCGACGACTCTCGTGAGAGTTGCGGAGCATGAGGTTGGGCTCGACGCCAAAGGTATCCTCGCGCAATTGCAAGCTCGTGGGCTCATCACGCTTCCTGGCATAAATATGGTGACGGATCTGTTGAACGAGGCTAGCGATTCAAATGTAGCCCGGTGGGCGGTCAACGCAGCGGCGGGGATGGCACAATCATTTCTCTCAATGTTCCCGGAACCGTTCAGAAGCGGCGTATTGATCGACCAGAGTGAAGTGTTCCGTCGCGTAGAGGTCCCTCCTTCACCACGCCTCAAGCGACCAAACTGACCCGACTGGTTTTTTTTGAGTCTTCTTGACCCTTTTCTTTCCCTCCTGCTATCGTGAAGAGTTATCTTGGCCTCAGTGTACCCACTGGGTGCCGGGGCTCCTGTGGAGGGAGCGCTTTCGTCTCATGGGCCTGACCAAACTGGTAATCCGGGGCGCGCGCCAGCACAACCTCAAGAACATCAGCGTCGAAATCCCTCGAAACTCCCTTACGGTTATCACCGGCCTCTCCGGCTCCGGCAAGTCATCCCTCGCCTTTGACACCATTTACGCCGAGGGCCAGCGCCGCTACGTCGAATCGCTTTCGGCCTATGCCCGCCAGTTCCTCGACCAGATGGAGCGTCCCGAAGTCGACGTTATCGAGGGTCTCTCGCCCTCCATTGCCATCGAACAAAAAACTACCACGCGGTCGCCGCGTTCCACGGTCGGCACCATCACGGAAATTTACGATTACCTTCGCGTCATTTACAGTTCCGTCGGCATCCCGCATTGCCCCCATTGCGGCAAGCCCATCACGCGCCAGTCCAGCGAGCAGATCGTTCAGGCCATCCTCAATGGCGACTTGTGCCGGCCCGACGATCGCATCATGATCCTCGCGCCCATTGTGCGCGGACGAAAGGGCGCCTATCGCAAAGAGCTCGAAAAGCTCGCCCAGGATGGCTACGTCCGCGTACGCATCAATGGAGAACTCTTTCCGCTGGACAATCCACCGAGCCTCGACAAACGCAAGAACCACACCATCGAAATCGTCGTGGATCGCTTGCTCGTCAAGCAAGGCATTGCCGCGCGGCTCGAGCAATCCATCGCTACCGCACTGAAACTCGCTCAGGGCCTTGTCACCGTCGCCATTGTCGGCGGTAAGGAACACGTTTTTTCGGAGAAACTCGCTTGCCCCGATTGCGGAATTTCCGTTCCGCAGCTCGAGCCGCGCTCCTTCAGTTTCAATTCGCCTTATGGCGCTTGCCCTGATTGCAATGGTCTCGGCTCGAAATACGACTTCGATCCCGCCAAAGTCCTCGTGGATTGGACGCGCCCGCTCTTTGATGGCGGTCTCGGTCCGGGCTCCGGCTCGACGTACCTCAAGCGCACTCTCGAGCTTGCCGCTTACGCCCATGGCTTCGTTCTCGATGCGCCCTTCGAGAAATTTCCCGCGCGCACCCAGAACCTGCTCTTATACGGTTACCCGCCTTCGAACGGACGCCGCGCAGCCGACCCTCCCGAGGCTTCCGGCAAAAAACCGCGCGCCGAAAAGGGTTTCCGCTTCCAGGGCATTCTAAAATTTCTCGAGCGAAATTTCGCTGAGTCCAGCTCCGATACCTACCGCGAGTGGATGACCCAATACATGTCCGCCACGCTCTGCAGCGCCTGCCACGGCAAGCGTCTGCGCCCTGAATCGCTCGCCGTTAAACTCGCCGGGTGGTCCATCGCCGATTTCACTGCACTATCGCTTAGTGCCGCGCGCTCCGCCGTCGGCAAGATCCTCGCGCGCCTCACCCCGCGCCAGTCGGAAATCGCCACCCGTCCGCTCGAAGAGGTCTCCGAGCGCCTCGATTTTCTTCTCGCCGTGGGCCTCGGCTACCTTAGCCTGGACCGCTCCGCCGCCACCCTTTCCGGCGGCGAAGCCCAGCGCATTCGCCTTGCCACACAGATCGGCTCGCGCCTGCGCGGCGTTCTCTACGTTCTGGACGAACCTTCTATCGGCCTGCACGCGCGTGACAATGGGCGCCTCCTCGGTTCCCTCGAACAGCTTCGCAACTTGGGTAACACCGTCCTCGTCGTCGAGCACGACGAAGACACCATTCGTCGCGCCGATTTTGTTGTCGATCTCGGCCCTGGCGCGGGCAATGCCGGCGGCTACCTTGTCGCGCAGGGCAAGCCCGAGCAAATCGCCGCCTGCCCCGAATCCCTCACCGGGCGCTATCTCAGCGGCGCCGCGCGCATTGCCGTTCCGGAAAAACGCCGCAGCCCCAATGGCAAAGCGATTCAGATCCTCGGCGCCTCCGCCAACAATCTTAAGGACGTCGATATTACGCTGCCACTCGGTCTCCTCACCGTCATCACCGGCGTCTCTGGCTCCGGCAAGTCCACGCTCGTCAACGACATTCTCTATCGCGCTCTTGCGCAGAAGCTCTATCGCTCGATGGAGACCCCCGGCGCGCACCGTGAAATTCGTGGCGCGGAGCACATCGACAAAGTCATTGAAATCGATCAAGCGCCCATCGGCCGCACGCCGCGTTCGAATCCTGCTACCTATACCGGAGTCTTCGCGCCCATCCGTGAGCTTTTTGCCATGCTTCCCGAATCGCGCGAACGCGGCTACCGCCCCGGACGCTTCAGCTTCAACGTCAAAGGCGGCCGCTGCGAGGCTTGCCAGGGCGACGGCCTCCGCCGCATCGAGATGAATTTCCTCCCCGATGTTTACGTCCTGTGCGAAGTCTGCCGTGGCCGCCGCTACAATTCCGAGACGCTCGCCGTGCGCTACAAAGGCCACACCATCAGCGACATTCTCAATTTGCCCTCGTCCGACGCGCTCAAGCTTCTCGAAAACATCCCGCAAATTCAGCAGAAGCTCTCCACGCTCGTCGAAGTCGGCCTCGGTTACGTTCAGCTCGGCCAGTCCGCTACCACCCTCTCCGGCGGCGAAGCCCAGCGCATCAAGCTGGCCCGCGAGCTTTCCAAGCGCCAGACCGGCCGCACACTCTACATCCTCGACGAGCCCACCACCGGCCTTCACTTCGACGACGTCCGCAAACTCCTCGACGTGCTCCAGCGCCTCGTCGATCTCGGCAACACCGTGCTCATCATCGAGCACCACCTCGACGTCATCAAACAAGCCGACTGGATCATCGATCTCGGCCCTGAAGGCGGCGAAGCTGGTGGCCGCATCGTCGCCCAGGGCCCGCCCGAACTCATCGCCCGCACCAAAAGGTCCTACACCGGCCAGGTGCTGGCGCGCGTCCTCAGCCTCACCGGCCAAAACAATGGCCAATCCAACGGGCACGGTCCTAACGGCAAATGAATCCAGCCGTGGAAACCTCTGGCGCGGCACCCGCGGCCTATTGCCCTGAGCGAAGTCGAAGGGTCAGACCGCGGGTATTTTCTTCTCCTTGCTTGCCTTCATGCTTACCCTTAAAGTGAATCTTCTCCGATGAGCATCTATCCAATCCAGCCCCTCACACTCGGCGCTATTCAGACCTACCCACTCTCTTCTCGGAAGAGCAAAGTCAGCATTCGCGGCTTCGCCAAGCCCCCGGCGAAAAATCCCTCACTTGCTCAATTTCTCGATTCACTCCCCAACATCCTCGCGGCGGAAGACCTTCGCCATCTTCTGGCTGCCATCCATCGTGCCCGCAAGCGGCGCGCAGCCATCCTCTGGGGCATCGGCGGCCACGTGATCAAAGTGGGTCTCGGTCCCATCCTGATCGACCTCATCAAACGCGGCTTCATCTCCGGAATCGCCATGAACGGCGCCGCCCTCATCCACGATTTCGAAATCGCTCTGATCGGCAACACTTCCGAAGACGTCGAAGCCGGCCTCCGCGCCGGCCAGTTTGGCATGGCGGAGGAAACCGGCAAATACCTCAACGATATCGCCAAACTGGCCCAGCGCATCCGCATGGGTTACGGGGAAGCGGCCGGCCAGTTCCTCACCAGCGGTATCCTCAACACAAAGTTTTCTGATTTCAGCGTTCTCGTCGCCGCCTACAAACACCGCGTCCCGGTCACAGTTCACCTCGCCATCGGCACCGACATTCCCCATATGCATCCCGCCGTTGACGGCGCGGCCCTCGGCTCCGCCACGCACTACGATTTCCGCCTCTTCTGCGCCCTCGTCCGGCAGATGCATCCCGGCGGCGTCTATCTCAACTGGGGCTCCGCCGTGCTCCTCCCCGAAGTGTTCTTGAAAGCCGTTTCTGTTGTCCGCAATCTCGGCGTGCCGTTGCGCCCGATTACTACCGCGAACTTCGACTTTATCCAGCACTACCGGCCGTTGCAGAATGTGGTGAAGCGCCCGACAGCTCCGCAGCGGCCCAATGGCCCGCAGCAATCGCGCGGTTACGCCGTCACCGGCCATCACGAATTGCTTTTGCCTCTGGTGGCTGCCGCACTCGCTTCCGGCTGGCCGCGGGCGGCTAGGACAAATGCTGCACGCGTGAAAAAATGATGACCTTCTCCGACGACAATTCCTATCGCCCACCGGATCCGCAGCCGCCGGCGGACCAGCCGTCCGCCGCGGAGCCCGCCGCCCCGCTTGCCGGCGATCCCATTACCTACGCGGCCGCAACTCCAGGCGGCGCTTACCGTCCGCAGCCCAGCCTGCCTGAAGACCTGCGCATCTCCTGGTCCTGGCCTCATCTCGTGGTGTTTCTCTTTTTTGGATTCGCCAGCCTTCTGACTGTTCAACTCGGTTTCATGTTCTATTTTTCCGCCCAGCGCCATCTTTCGCAAAAGCAGATCATGCAACTCTTCGAATCCAAACCGCAGCTCCTCATCGGCACAAATCTTCTCTGGTTCGCGCTCATGTTTCTGTTCCTCTACGTCACGCTGGCAGTCTTGCGCGATCTGCCCTTCTGGCGTTCCCTCGGTTGGAAGAAGCTTAACGCCGGCCAATCCTCTCCCAAAGTCAGCCCCTGGGCCCTTTTCTTCTCTGGCTCTGGCTTGGCCATTTTCGTGGCCTATGCCAGCACCCGAATTCACACCACAAAAAATGTGCCCATCGAGGAGCTTTTCAAGAACAGAAATAGCGCGATGCTCCTGTTGGCCATGGCGGTCCTTGTCGCCCCTCTCGTCGAAGAAACCGTTTTTCGTGGTTATCTCTACCCGCTCTTCGCAAAAACTTTTGGCATCCTCCCGGGAATCCTTCTTACCGGCGTCCTCTTCGGCCTCTTGCACGCCCCGCAGCTCGGCTGGACTTGGGGTTTCGTCTCTCTCCTCATTCTTGTTGGCGTGATCTTCACCTTTGCGCGCGCCCGCACCGGCACGGTCCTCGCCAGTTATCTACTTCACCTCGGCTACAATTCCATGATCGCCCTCTCTTCGATCATCGCAAGCAAGGGTTTTACGCAGTTTCCTCCCCACCCCTGATGGATTCGTCTTCTGCTTCCGCCTTGGCTACAATGGGATCGCATGTACGTAGCGCAACCCATCGAATGGACCGACCGCGGCGTCCTCATCCTCGACCAGCGCCGTCTTCCCGCCGAGGAAGTCCACTACACCTACACCAACTACCGCGAAGTCGCCGCCGCCATCCGTGAAATGGTCATTCGCGGCGCGCCGGCCATCGGCGTCGCTGCCGCCATGGGCGCCGCCCTCGGTGTCCTGCACTCTTCGGCAAAGTCCGTGGACGAGCTGCGTTCCGAATTCTCTGAAATCTGCGGCACGCTCGCGAAGACTCGCCCCACCGCCGTCGATCTCTTTTGGGCGCTCGCGCGCATGAAGCGCCGCTTCTCCGAACTCACCGCGCAATCTTCAGACATGGATAAAATCCGGCAGGGAATGGTCGCCGAAGCCCGGCAGATTCATCTCGAGAAGAAAGCCACCGACGAAGCCATCGGCCGTTTCGGCGCGGAGTTCATGCCTCGCGAAGGCCAGGTCATGACCCAGTGCAACGCCGGCGCGCTTGCTACCGGCGGCATCGGCACGGCGCTCGGCGTGATCCGCGTCGCCATCGAGCAGGGGAAAAAGCTGCACGTCCTTGTACCGGAGACGCGCCCCTATCTCCAGGGCGCGCGCCTCACCGCCTGGGAACTTCACAAAGGCGGCATCCCGCTCACGCTCATCACCGACAATATGGTGGGTCACTTCCTGAAGAGTGGAAAAGTTGGCGCCGTCGTCACCGGCGCCGACCGCATCGCCGCCAACGGCGACACCGCGAACAAGATCGGCACCTATCAGATCGCCGTCCTCGCCAAGGAAAACAACGTCCCGTTCTACATTGCCGCGCCGATCTCCACGCTCGATCTCTCGATTCCCGATGGCGACTGCATTCCCATCGAGGAGCGTTCCGCCGCCGAAGTCACGCATCTTCAGGGCGTGCGTATCGCTCCCGACGTCCACGCCGCGCATCCCGCCTTCGACGTTACCCCCGCGCGCTACATCGCCGCCATCTTCACCGAACGCGGCGTCGCCCGCCCTCCCTACCTCGAATCCTTGCGGGTCTTGGCCTCTGAGTCCCCATCGGCTCTTATCGCCCGTTAACTACTGCGCTCTCAAGAGTTGTAGCGGCCGCCTGGCGCTTGTCCCGACCGGCGTCGGGGAGGCGGGCGCTGTCTTATACCACACAGCAATTTTCTACTCTTCGGATGGATTCTTAGTCTGTCGGGAATATCGAGCGGGCGTCGTACCCAGCGCCGCCTTGAACATCACGATAGATGCGGGCCAAGGGGCGTGGGCGCACGCCGATGATGTAAACCCGCAGCCATTCAAGGAGAGAAACTTCCCACGCCTTTTTCCAGAAAGGCAAGCGCACTCGGCAAGTGCAAGAGTGTCCTACTGTTTCGCTGCCACAAACTTGCTCGTGGTTCCCTGGAGCTTGTCATCGACGGCGACAGTCATGGTCTTACCGTCAGCAGCGACCGTTATACGCGCGATGCTGATCACTTTCCCATCGCGTTTATCGGTTTCTTCGATGGTGTTCTTGTCCAGGCGTTTCACCGAGACGCTGCTAGTACCTGGATCACCTTTGTACGGTGCCTCCGTCCCATCCAGTTTCGCTGTATAGGATTGTCCGGTCGGAGTGCTCATATTCAAGCTATTGCCTTCAACCTTGTAGGTGATCGTGAGTCCGTTATCCGACATATTCTCCATCTTCGCGGTTCGCCAGGAGCCCGAAATCGCATGGGATCCCGCCGGACCCTTGGCCACTCGCGTCTCTTCCCCCTTGCCGGTTACAGGATCGGCGTTGGTGGCGCTGCTGTCGGTAAACTCAAACATCAACGTGTTTCCGTCGGGCGAGACCCGCATTTTTGCGGTTGCGACCGTCTTCCCATTTTTCTTGTTGGTGCCCTCAATCGTATGATCGTCCACCACCTTGATGCTCATCGTGTCGTAGTACGGGTGGCCTGCGACTTTCTGGTCTTGGCCATCGGCTTTGATGTCAATCGGGGGAACGCAAGTCTTGCAGTGGTACATCCCGTCTTGCAGCAGGTAAACGTCGGGCTTTTGGGGAAATTGGGCCGTCTTCAGATCCACTTTCCAAGTGCCATCGAAGGCACTCTGCGCCATCGCCAGACCGGGCATCGACAACGACACGAGCAGTGCAAACCACAGCGGCTTCTTCATCGCTTATCCTCCATTGGCTTTGACTGGGATCTTGGCTGGGCCCTTCGGAACAACCGCAAATATACAACTCACCGCTTCCGCCCGCAACACCCCCGCCCAATCTGAGCCGAAATCTGTAGAAGAGAGATTCCTCGCGGAGTTTACCCCGGCCCCTGCCGGGGCTCGGAATGACGCCCGGTTGAGCCCATCGTTCCCAGGAAACTGAGCGATCACGCCGCGCGAACCGTAAGCCCGTCGATCCGTAGGCCACCCGCGTCATTCGCGCTGGCGTTTACCCCGACCCCTGTCGGGGCGTCTCGGTCCGCATTTTGGACTCCGGTAAAGTCCCGTGGACTTCCGCCACCGGAGACGCACTTACGGGATGCGTCTCTTGCACCTCGAATGATTTAACGGGGCCGAACGGAGCAAGCCGACTCTTTCTTCCCCATTCGCTCCTGTGGCCTCTCCCTCGCCCGTCATTTGCGCGGTTTGCATCCCGGATGCTTCTACGGGGCCGAACGAATGTGAGACCGCTTCCTCTCCCCGCGTATTGTGCGGGGAGAAATCTCTCTTCGCTCTGTCATCCCCTCTTCGCCTAGCGAAGGGTCGGCCTGTGCAGGGAGAAATCTCTCTTCCTCTTTGGTTTCGGCGCAAGTCGCCCCGGGCGGCGAGGACCTCTTCTCCATCGCCCGCCGCGCCCTCAGCTTTCGCCTCCGCCCCGCGCGCGGTTAGGAACCTGAGATCCGAACCACGGAGCAAGTCCCGGGTTTAGCGGATTCGACCGCGGCGGCGATCTGCGGAAGGGCGGCACGGATCAGCTTCCACCTGTTCTTGCTCAGAACCACGATGGCCAGCTTCCTGCCCTCGAGATTTTGTTGGAGCGGAAGGTTTGTATCGGTTATCAGCAGGACATCGAATCCCGTTTCTTCTGCCGCCCGAAGTAGCTCACCGTTGAGGAGCGTGCTCCATCCTTGTTCTCTTGGTTCTCTTGCGGTTTCCACGGGGTGCTGGGTCAATGCATGCCGGATCCCTACCGGAGTCCCCTGGTCAAACAGGATCAGCATTATCGCGGCTGGACGGGTGCCGCGAGGCACTGCGCGGCGAAGTCGAGAACGGCTTTCACTTGTTCTTGCTTCAGGCTATCAAACATTTGCACGATTTCTTCGATGGTCAGTCCATCCTCAAGGTTTTCGAACACCGCGGATACCGGTATCCGCGTACCTCGAAAAAGCCAGGCGCCGCTGACCTTTCCGGGTACGCTCTCCACGGCAGGGCATTGTCACCAGTCGGATGGCATCTTCGTTCTCGTTCGGTTATTCTAGCGCAAAGTCTGAGGAGCCAGCATGCAAATTCCTGGCCCCTCAGGGAGATTCCGCATCATTCGCAGAGATGGAGTCCCGTAATCCCTTCCGCGCTTGGAGTTTACCCCGGTGATGTCGGTTAGGGCCTTCCTTGCCCTATGGGGTGGAATCGTTGAAGGGACTGTGCAGGAGTTCGAGGAATTGCTCCCCTGTATTCTTCAGCTTTTCTTCGAGCTGCGCGGTGCAGTCGCAATCCCCGCAGGCCCAAGGCTCGGAGCCGTTCTGGTCAAGGCATTTGCGGCGGTCGTGAGCGTCCTGTACCTTAACCAGGTCGAAGTACTCCTCCCAGTAGGGACGCTCTTCCAGGAGCGGCGTGGGGCAGTAACAGACTTCGACCCAGCGCACCGTCTCGTCGGGGCAAACCCTCGCCTCGTTCATGTTGCGCAGGTATTCGTCCCCGGCGACCGAGCCTTCGCCCAGCGTGCCGCGCTCGATCGCTTTGCGCAGCCCTCGCTGGCAACCATCTTTCACTCGCGCTCGCACCAGGTATCGCATAGTGTGTCGAAGGCCCGCTCCTGTTGGCGGGTTCACCCCCAAAATTACTCCGCAATGCTCACAACGGGAAGTCTATCACTCTCACCCTGTCCCTCCTCCAGGTAGGACTTTTGCCCCATCGCTCCTCCCGCTGGGTGCCCCTCGATAAGAGCGAAGGGTGGGGTCTTTTCCCCGGTGTTCGAGTCGCCGCTTTTTCGAGTGTGTTCATTCGAACGATCAACACCTTTCTAGGCCCTCGGCGTCTCTCCCTTAACTCTTTCTTTTCTTCTCTTTCCAGTCGCCCTCCTTTAGTTTCCAGTCTGCAGAACCATTCGAACGTTTTACCCACTTTTTTCTGCCGAGCGTCGCCGTAAACCTTTCTCCCTCTGTCGCTTCCAGTCACTAGCCTCCAATTTCCAGTCTCCTGAATCGTTCGAACGAGTACTACATAATAATAGTATTTTACAGGATACTATTTCCGTGCTATCCTGGGTCGTGATACGCAGCCTCCAGTTTACCCCGGCCTGTCCCGGCCCCGTCGGGAGCCTCTCGGGGCCCCGCCAATCCCAAACTCTCCTGCTACAGGCCTCTATCCGTCCTGGCCAATCTTCTATTTCCCTTCGTCCATCCCATTTCTCTTCAACCGTTTACAAAATGCTCCTCCCGCAACTCCTTTGCTTTGACAACCATCCATTTTCATGGGGGGTGTACCCCCCTCCCTCCATTTTATTTTCCACTCTCGCGCTGCGCGCAAGCGCAAGAAATGCGCACTTTTGCGCAATAACTCCTTTGCTTGTCACACTTGCGCAAAAACAGGGGGGAGGGGGAGTAGGATGAGTCTATCTGGCCAGACGCCGCACCCTATTTTTCGCCATCGCCTCTCTCCGTGTGTTCTGCGTCTCGGTGACGATCCCTCTCCCCGCTGCACTCGCCACTCGTTTACCCCGCGTGTCCCGAGCGATCCGTGCGGGGGAAGCGCTTTCCTCGAGGGGAGCAAAGCTCGTTCTTTGCGCCCCGGATGGTTTTACGGAGCCGAGGGCCACTTCCGTTTTCACGCCGGCCGGACCACGAACACTGTGCGTTCGCGCCGCCGGAACATCGCGAAGAAATCCAGCAACTGTTTCCACGGGAAGTACTTCTTATTCAGCAGCCGCATCCCGTGCTCCGCTTCGGCGCCGGTCACGATCTCGGCTCGCGCGTTCACCCATTCGCCCCGCAATCCGCCGCGCGCGTTGCAGGGCGCGATTCTCACGCGGCCATTGTTCCGGATGCGTTTCACTTTGCCGGAAGCTCCGATCGTGTACACGTACAGTTTCGCTTCGCTCGAATCGAGACTCGCGGACGGGTCCGCCGCAAACCACACCGGAGTCTTCACGCCCTCTCCGCTCTTCTTGAAGGTTTCGAGGTTCAGATATTTGTGCCCGGCAAACGCTGCAAAGCCCATCGCATCGCTCCTGCTCGTTCGATGCCAGCATTTTACCTTGGTCACAGATGAAAAGTGAGACACGCACTTGTGGCGCGCAAATTCGATCCTCCGAGAGAAGTCCTTCTGATTCTTCAAAGACGCATAGCCCTTGAATGTGTTCGGGCGATCGGGTGGATGTGAGCTGCCAGCCGGACTCGTCAGGGAGAGATTTCAGTTCGCAGGTGCTTCGCCAGCTTCTCAATGCGCTTCAGCTTCTCCGCTAGATCCTTCGGGAGTTGTCCCTGCACAACCAGTCCGACGTCAGCAGGGATTCCGGAAGACAGCCGCGCCAATTCATCGGCTTCTTGTTTCAGCTGTGCGGGCTCGGGCGGCTTTCGCTTCATCTCTACCGGTGGCTCCAGGGGGTTGTTTCTTTGTTTTTCCGCTTCTCGCAAGCCCGGAGGACTCGGGTGGGCCTGTTCCCACCCTGTTGCCGGGATCGCGCAAACCGCTGCTGCCAACAAGACCAAAATCACGATTCGCATGAAATCCTCCAAGCGGAGAAGTTCTGTAAAGACGAAATCTTAAACCTATGTGAAAAGGCGAGTGAGTCAGGGCAAAGAAAAACGGCGAAGAGCCTCTTCGCTCCCCGCCGTTCCGGTTGGTTTGAAGTCGTCGTTTAGAAGCTCACCTTAATTCCCCACTCCATCTGGCGGGGTGCACCGAGCCCAAACACTCCCGACCCCAGCGAAGTCAGATTTGTGCGGCCCGTGCATTTAGTGGTGTCTGTGGCGCAACCCGCCTGATTGAATCGGGTCGTGCCATTGAGTGTTCCCACACCTCCGCTCAGGACACCGCTCAACGGCTGGCTGGGCGAATCGAAGTTCTGCCGGTTGAACAGATTATAGAACTGGATCTGCGGCTCAATCGTTACTCTCTCCGGCAAGGCGTGAATCGCCTTGTTAGCATGGAGGACCCAGCCAAGGCGCACATCGAAGGTGAAGAAATGATCGAGTCCGACCTCTCCATTAGGCGGAGCGGCAATCGGCTGCGGCGTTGCACCCAGCGTCAACAGCTGCGCTTGAGAGAACAGCCCTGCATTCACAAGCGCGGTCCCCGCAGGCGTAAGGGTCTTCCCCGCGATAGTGTTGTTATAGGTTGCAATGAGATTAGTCAATCCGCTCACGCCGAAGTCCCGCCCGAAGGAGCCGATGTTCGTGCCCGGCAGAAGAGATCCTTGCGAGCCTAACGTATTCCCCGCACCCGTACCGTCTCCCGTCAGGTCAGACGTAAAGATGCTGCCGCCCGGGAGGAGCACGGATCTTGGAAGTGCGCTGTACCAGTGCGTGACGAAGCTGATGCGCGTGGCTAGCGGTAAGTCGAGCACCGCTCCTGCGGACAGCTGATGTTTCCTGTCCAGGCCGTTTGGCCCGTTATATTTGGTGGTATTTCTAAAGTCGATCGCATAGTTGATGAAGTCTTGGTCTTGTGCGGAAGAAGCAAACCGGGAGAGGGAATACGCGACCTGGTAGTTCAATCGCTTGATCCCGGTGATGGGGCTCTTCACATTCGAAGTCAACTTGATGTCCAGCCCGTTGTAAACAGACCGTCCGATAGGGAAGAGCATCTGGTTCTGACCCAAGTTGGCATGGATGCCGGGGAACGCACAGGCAGGGCTGCATGGGAAACCACCGGAAAATGCATTTCCAGAGTTGAGGCCGTTGCCTTGGTAGCTAGCGATCGTTGCACCTTTCCCGATTGCGCAATCGATCTGTTGCGACATCGTGCCAGTTGTACACCCTAAGCCCGAATCGGTTGTATTGATCGCGTTGGTCGCAGCCGTCGTATCCAGGTATCGTGCGTCTCCGACATGGTTCACGTCGTAGGCCAGCAGGAAGCGCAGTCCGATGTTCCGCAGATAGTCCACGGAGAGGGTCGTACCCGGCTTGAGTTCCCGCTGCATGCCGACATTCATCTGATACGAGCGCGGTGTGCGATAGCCGGGAGCGATCAGGATGTTGCCTGTCGAGTTCTGACCAGCAGCCATCGTGTTTCCGATGAAGCTGCCGTTGGATTGCGCTCCGGCCGTAACCGTCGCCTGCTGGTATTGCTGTTGAAGAGCAACTGCATCTGTGACGACGTTGGGGTCGCCGATGAATGAGCTGCAATCCTGCGAAATCGCACGACCGTTTATTTGCGTTACTTTAGTACCACCTGGTAAAGTCAGTGAACCGGATGGGCAGACGAAGGCCAGGCCCAAGAAGAGGCCCTTTTGCAGACGGACGGGGCGGTCGAACAGCACGTTATTCCAAACTGAGTTCTCATAATAGAGGCCACCGCCAGCTCGAATTACCGTCTTGCGGCTTTTGTCGGGACTCCACGCGATACCAACCTGGGGTCCAAAGTTCTTGTTTGGCTGGTTCACGCGATTGCCGAGCCCGGGACCAAACTGGTTCAGCACTGGGATCGCAGGCAAGTCTGAATCCGCACGGCCTGTATCACGAGCATAGTGCAGACCATACGTCAGGGTGAAATTGGGTTTGATCTTCCAACTGTCTCCCACATACCACTGAAAGCGGGTGTCCGCTTGCCTCCCCGCTTTAAATCCGAAACCAGGGTTCTCGGTGGCAAATCCCTGACCGTTTCCGAGGACCAGCGTGTCGACAGCATAATTCAAGGGGTTAGAGGCTCCCCCTTGAAGGTTGCCAATTAGTTTCGATGCGCCTCCGCCTGATCCAGCAATTGGCGCACTCGCGATGAAGGCGGCAAAGCCGCCGCCATTAATCCGGTTTACGCCAACTCCGTACCGCACGATGTGCGAGTGCAGGGTCTTAGAACCGTCGTATTTTAACTGCTTGTTGCTCTGAAACGTCTTTTGCGGAGCCAGAAAATTTGCACCGGAGCAGAAGGGATCCAGCCCAGCTGTAAGACAGAAGGGATCAGCTCCGATGGCAATGGCGAGCTTGCCGCCAGGGTTAAAGATACTGGAACCCAGTACGGCGTCGCCGATTCCGTTGCGGAATTTCATGTAACCAGCGCGGATGCTGTGCGTAAAGCTTCCCGTCGTGAAATCCAGGCCGCCGACATGAGAAGGGGTATTGTCTGTATTCAAGAAGGGATCGAAGGTATTCGGGACGAATCCTTTCGTGCTGCGATTTTGTTCGTAGGTATAGCGATAGAAGGCACGGTAATTTGGAGAGATTTGCCAGTCCAAGCGTCCCAGAAACTCCCATTCACGGAATGGCGAATTGAAAGTTCCGTTTATTGACGAGAAGGGAGCAGGCTGAGTGACTGGGGAGCTGAGATTCTGCATTCCTCGCTCGAAATCGCCGAAAAAGAAAAGTTTGTTCTTGATCACGGCACCGCCCAAGTTGGCGCCATACTGATGCCTTGTAAACACCGATGGTCCACTTTGTGCGATGCGCGCTGCATAACCGTCATCGCGGCCATAGAAAAAGCCTTCGCCGTGAAGATCATTTGAGCCGCTGTGCGTCACAACGTTCACTGAACCGGATGAGGTCAACTCCGTAGAAAGATCCAGTGATGACTGGCCAACCTGGAATTCCTGAATTGCGCTCGCAGGGACGTTTTGCGTAGTTGTCCCGACGGTCTCGTCGCTGATGTCGACACCATCCACTTCGATGCGGGCCGTGCGGCCGAATCGTCCGCCGAAGGAGATCGAAGAGAATCCGTTCTTGGTTGGGTCAAAGTTACCACCGTCTTGAATCTGTACACCCGGTTCAAGTTGTGCCAGATCGAGGAAGTTCCTGCCTCCGATGGGCAATTGCTCAATCTGATCGGTGGTCATGACACCCTGTACTGTGGCCTGTTCGGTGTTCAGCTGGACTCCGCTTGCCTCCACTGTGATGACCGTGGAACTTGAGCCGATTTCCAGGTTCACGCTGCCGGAGCTCACGACGCCGACCTGCACCGTCAATGTCCGCTCGATGGTCTTGAAACCTGCTGCTTCGATCCGGACGGTGTAAGTACCAGGGTGAAGAGCACCAGAGTTGAAGTCACCCGTTCCGGTGACTTCCGGCGTAGTGACCTGCCCTGTTTCTTTGGACGTTATGGATACTTTGGCGGTGTTTACAACACCACCGTTCGGGTCGAGAATCGTGCCTTGAATACTGCCGCTCGAAATCGAAACTTGAGCATGAGCGGCCGGCACTTCCATCGGGGCAATACCAAATAGGATTACGAAGGTGGTGGCGAACGCGAGCAAGTATGGCATTCTGCAAATACGAGGCATCACTCCTCCATTCTTGAAGTGCACTTGAGGATTAAAATCTTGTTGATTCGCCCTAACTTCCGCGAGGCACGCCGAACGGAACGCCCCCGCATGCGGAACTCACGCGGTTCGCAAAAAGCAGCAAATTGCCCCACAATGACGGCTCCACAATTCGCCAAACAGCGCTAAGGCACATCTCTTTGTGCAATAAATCGGCCAAGCTGGAACATAAATAACATAAATAGAATCTATAACTTAGATGCGTGTAGCTCAACGGCAGACGCATTTAGCTCCGCGTTTTAGAATTGCGATACATAATTTGGTAGATTTAGAAGTCGCTGAGCACTGATATGAGCGAGGCGCCCTTGTCCGCAGCGGCTGCCACTTACCAAAGTGCGCGGCGCAGGTCAACAAGGTGGAGGGGGCTCGGGGCAAAACAGGGCTGAAAGCACAGGCGGGAGGCGGCCCAGGATTTAACTTTGGTGCCGAATCCGCTCCGCGAGGGCCCTCGCCCTCTGCCGCGCAATTTCTACAAACCGGGAATCGCTCGCAATCTGGTCCAGCACCGGCAGCGCGCGCTTGGGCTCGGGGAGCAGGCTGTGGTTGAAGTCCGTTTCGAACTGCAGCAGCGCGTCGTTGATCCCCAGCCGGTCGTATTTCATCCGCCGCGCGATGAGCATGAGGTGTTCCTGCTGGCGCGCGAGTCCTTCGAAGATCTGCAACAACTGGTTGGCAGTCGAATTCAGCGTGTAATTGAAATTTGTCTCATGGGCTTCCGAGCCTTGCTCCCAGCGAAAAGTTTTTTCCCCGAGATTCGCGATTTTCCGGTGCACGTCAAGGTCCTGCCCACGGAAATGGTTCAATCGCCCCGCTAGCTCGAACATCTTCACGCGCAGCGCCGCGCTTACCTCAAAGGCCGACGCGCCAGGATCGTCATTAAGCTGGCGGATTTCATACGTCGCCGCATCGGAATCCTCGTGCACCACGATTTCGATAAATTCGGGTGTACTCGACTGAAAGACGCGACGGTACGTAATCCTCGCGCCAATCGGCACAGCCGAGAGAATCGCACTCGAAGCTGCGGAAAGTAATCTACCGGGCGTTGTTGCAGGCGGCGCGCTATGGACGGCTCCCGCGAGCCCCGCGTCTAGAAGGAGGCAGCCCCACAGAACAGGGAGAACGTAGCGGACGAAAGTTTTCTTCATCGCGTCGATAGGATGCGCGAGAATGCGTTTCGCGTCGCGCCGCTGACCGCTGCCAATGCCACGCGCGCGCCGCGAGGTTTTCCGAGCGCCCTGGCCTCAGGCAGCGCAAACCGGCGCCGCGCCTGTTCCATCTGCAAATGGCACAATGCCACTGCCAGGGCGTCCGCCGCATCCGCGGGCTCCGGCGTTTCCGTCATGGACAGCAGCGCCCGAACCATCAATTGCACCTGTCGCTTGTCCGCTTGCCCGTGTCCAGCAATGAATGCCTTCACTTCGCGCGGCGCATAGCTGTGCACCTCCACGCCATGCTGGGCCGCCGCCAGCAGCACCACTCCGCGGACTTCCGCCAGCCGGAGCGCCGTTCGCATGTTTAAGGCCGTGAACACACTTTCCACGGCCATCGCGTCCGGCATGAATTTCTCGAGCAGACCGCAGAGCAGCGTGTGGACATCCTGTAGCGCCGCACCCGCGCACTCTTTCTGCCGCTTTGCGGTGACGCGCAATGCACCGTAATGCAGCATCCGGCAACGCCGTCCGTCGCTCTCCACGATCCCGTATCCCGTCGGCCCGGCCGCCGCTGGGTCCACTCCCAGCACCCGCATCCAGCCGTTCTTTTCCTTCCCGCCGCGCATGGCCATCAGTCTACGGCCATCCCTTTTCTCCCGCCACAAGTTTGTGACATTCATCCATCGCAAAAGAAAAACGGCCATCCAGGTTCCCGAGGATGGCCGTGAAACTACAAAACCAGTTCAGTTCGCGCCGACCGCCGCCTGAATCTCCGACTCGTCGATATCAAAGTTCGCATACACGTGTTGCACGTCGTCATGCTCTTCCAGGGCTTCGACTAGCCGAACCATTTGCGTTGCTTGCGGCCCCGTCAGCTTGACGTAATTTTGCGGCACCATCCCGATCTCGGTTGACGCGGGCGTAATCCCCGCTTTTGTCAGCGCCTCTTTCACCGTTTCAAACGCTTCCGGCGGCGTCACTATGTACCAGCCCGAGCCATCGTCTTTCATGTCTTCCGCGCCGGCCTCCAGCACGATGTCCAACAACTTGTCTTCGCTGGACTGCTCTTTGGCCACCACGATCTCGCCCTTGCGGTGGAACATCCATCCCACCGCGCCCGCTTCGGCCAGGTTCCCACCGTTCTTGCTCATCAAGTGGCGGAAATCTCCCACGATTCGGTTGCGGTTCGTGGTCACCACCTGGATCAGCATTCCCACGCCGCCCGGGCCGTATCCTTCGAACGTCGCTTCTTCGTACTGTTCGCCCTCGAGCTGCCCTGTGCCGCGCAGCAACGCGCGCTCGATGTTGTCGTTCGGCATGTTTTCGTTTTTCGCCGTCAGAATTGCCGTGCGCAGCCGTGGGTTCGAGTTCGCGTCGCCGCCTCCGATTCTCGCGGCAATCGTGATTTCCCGGATCAACCTTGTAAATATGCGGCCGCGCTTCGCGTCAGTGGCCGCCTTCTTATGCTTAATGGTGGCCCATTTTGAATGCCCAGACATGACGGTTCCTCTTCATCTTGCGTGACCCCGACCGAGTCGGGGTCCACATTGGGTGAAATTTTGCGCCGCAGAGCGGTCGCTGAGAAAAGCTACACCAGTGCGGAGACCTACGGTGATCCGCAAACCCCTGCGGAACCTTCGCAGTTTAGCACAGCCAGTCTCCCCGCGAAACCGGGTATACTCCCCTCCGGGGCATCTCCTTGCGCTCGAGAAAATCCCACATATCCGCGGTAAATCGCCCGAAAGTCACAGCGTCACGCCATGCCTGAATCCCGCTACCGCGTCCTGGCCATCGCTACGCACCCGGCACAATATCAAGCCCCTCTTTTCCGCCGCATGGCCGCGCGCGCTGACCTCGATCTTCACGTTGCCTACTGTACTCTCCGCGGCGCCGAAGCTGCGCACGACCCAGAATTTGGCGCCACCGTGAAATGGGACATCCCCCTTCTCGATGGCTACCCCTGGACGCTCGTCCCCAACAGTGGCTCCGGCGCGGATTCCTTCTTCGGCCTTCGCAATTCCGGTCTATGGGAAATGATCCGTGAGGGACATTTCGACGCCGTCCTCTGCTACGTCGGCTACGTCCGCGCCTCGTTCTGGATCGCTTGTTTCGCTGCGAAGTTTTCCCGCACCGCATTTCTTTTCGGCACGGACACGAATACACTCACACCGCGCGAGGGCAGAATGTGGAAGCGCCGAGTCAAGCGCCTCTTCTGGCCGTTTCTCTTCCGCATCGCTGATCAGGTCATCGTTCCATCCTCAGGGGGCCTCGATCTCATACGTTCCCTCGGCATCCCCGATGGCCGCGTCACCCTCACGCCCTACGTCGTCGACA
This sequence comes from Candidatus Acidiferrum sp., assembly GCA_035544995.1. Taxonomy (GTDB): domain Bacteria; phylum Acidobacteriota; class Terriglobia; order Acidiferrales; family UBA7541; genus Acidiferrum. The sequence goes on along the minus strand of DASZZI010000062.1, from coordinate 68,209 downwards.
ACGATTGGTGGCTCGCCGAATCCGCCCGTGTCGATCGCGATGCCGTGCGCACTTCGTGGGGCGCGTCGGCCAACGACACTGTCATTCTGTTTTGCGCCAAGCTGCAACCCTGGAAGCGTCCGCTCGATCTTCTTCAGGCCTTTGCCAAAGTAGATGTCCCCAACGCGTTCCTCATTTTCGCCGGGGAAGGCCCGTTGCGCTCCGTGCTTGAGACGCAAGCCTCCGCCTCGGGCATTTCTTCTCGCGTTCGTTTCCTTGGCTTTGTGAATCAGTCGCAGCTTCCCGCCGTCTACAAATCTGCCGATCTCCTGGTTCTTCCATCGGAATACGAGCCGTTCGCTGTTGTCGTCAACGAGGCCATGCTTTGCGGATGCCCCGTTGCTGCCAGCGACCATGTCGGCGCGGCCCGCGATCTGATTGCTCATGGACGCACCGGATTCATCTATCCCTGCGGCGACCTGGACGCGCTTGCCGCACTTCTCCGGCAAGCGATTGCGGGCCCCACAAAACTCTCCGTCATAGGGCGCGCCGCGCGCGCGCGCATGGAATCTTGGTCACCTCGCGAGAACATCGAAGCAACGGTTGCTGCCGTGGCCCGCGCCGTTTCGCGAATCGAAGACCGTCCCGCCCAGTCCTCAGTCCAGCCCACCTCGCAGCGCGACGCCGCGGAATCCCCGAGTAGTGTTCCGCAGAAGCTTTCCAAGTGAAGCTCCTTTTGTACTCACACTTCTTCGCGCCGAGCATCGGTGGTGTTGAAACGAGCGTTCTCTCGCTCACCCGCGGCCTTGCCGAGCTCCGCACATCGAAGGGCGAACCCGAATTCGATCTCGCCGTCGTCACCGCAACGCCTGCCGGTGATTCTGACGATTGCGCGCTCCCGTTTCGCGTCATCCGCCAGCCCAATCTTCTGCGGCTCTGGCATCTGATCCGCAAATCCGATGTCATCCACATCGCCGGCCCGGCACTTGCGCCGCTTTTTCTCGCCAAGCTCGCGCGCAAGCCCGTCGTCGTCGAACATCACGGCTATCAAGCGATCTGTTCGAACGGAATGCTAATGCATCAGCCGGACCTGTCCATCTGTCCTGGGCACTTCCAGGCGGGACGATATGCGGAGTGCCTGCGTTGCAACGCGAAGGAAACTTCCTGGCCGCGGAGCTGCGCAAATTTGCTTCTCATGTTCCCGCGTCACGCGCTCGCCCGGCGCGTGGCGTCCAATCTTGCCGTCAGCCAGCATGTCCTTCTACGTCTTGCACTGCCTCGCTCTTCGATCATTTACTATGGCATCGGCGATCCGCTATCAAACACGCATGCCTCGCAACCGCTTTCCTCTATCACCGGGAGAATTTGCTTCGCCTACGTCGGCCGACTCGTCCAAGAAAAGGGGATTCCCATCCTGCTTCAAGCAGCCCAAAAATTAATAAGCGAAGGACGCCAGTTTGAGGTTCGAATAATCGGAGATGGAGCCGAGCGGCCGAATCTCGAAGCAATGATCCGTGGGCAACATCTGGAGAGCTACGTTCACATTTCCGGCTTTCTCACCGGTGCGGCGTTGACGAATGCGGTTCGCGATGTCCGGGTGGTGGTAATGCCTTCCATTTGCGAGGAAACAGCGGGACTCGCCGCCATCGAGCAGATGATGCGCGGCAGATTGGTGATCGTTTCCGAGATTGGCGGGCTTGGCGAGGTCGTCGGCGATGCTGGTCTCAAATTTTCTCCGGGCAGCGCCGACGCTCTCGTGGATCGCATGAGAGAGGTGCTGCAAAGTCCCGCACTCATCGATTTCTTCGGTCTGAAAGCCCGCGAACGCGCACTGCGTCTCTTTCTGCAGGGCCGAATGATTGAGGAGCATGCGAGGGTGTATCGCGGAATGCTCCGCGAGAGGAACGGCTGATGTTGAAACTCCAGACATCCACCACCGCCGAGGCGCTGTTCACATCTTTGTCCCTCGGCGTATGATGAACAATCGCGAGTCTGCAGAGGAGTGGGCACGATACCGCAAGGGAAGGAGCCTCGGCCGGAATCGGGCACAATCCAAGATTCGCGAGAATTCGCTGTCGAAAACGCTTGGCGATTTTCTGTGCGGCCCAAATGTCATTCGTCAAGCCCAGCGCGGCTCCGAACCAATGATTAAGCATGTTCTCCATACCGGCTGTGATGTCTTCCCGGTCAAAGACATCGGCCTACTTGAGGCCGCGGAATGAGGCTTGGGACCCAAACATTTCCGGGTCACTCCCGCCGCAGCCCGCTCTTAGCTTTTGCATTAGTTCTCTTCGTGCTTTTTGCCGCTTGGAAAATCTCCGAGTACATTGTCGCCGGCCAGACAGGAAATCTCTTCTTAGTCGGCCTGGGCTTTGCGGTACTGGTCCTCGTTGTCGCCATGCTCAATAATTGGCGTAACGGACTCTACTTTTTTCTCGCCTGGCTCCTGTTCGAAGACCTGGCCCGGAAATATCTCGGCAATAACATGGCGATTTACTTCGGCAAAGATTTTCTAGTCACGGTGGTCTATCTTTCCTTCTTTGCCGCCTCACGCAGGAAGGAAATCCAAATCTTTCGTCCGCCGTTTCTCATCCCGCTCCTTCTGTTTGTGTGGTTCGGGGTGATACAGGTGTTCAATCCCGCTTCCTCGAGCTTGCTATACGGTGTTCTCGGCTTAAAGCTTTATTTCTATTACGTGCCTCTGATCTTCGTTGGTTATGCCCTGTTCGAGACCGAAGGCGACTTGCGGCGATTCTTTTCGATTAACCTTTTCCTCGCCGTTCTCATTGCGGGCCTGGGGAGCGCGCAGGCTATCCTTGGTCATACGTTTCTAAACCCGGAACATCCCGCCGAGGACATCCGTGAATTGAGCCAGCTTTATAGAGTGGCGCCCATATCCGGCGTCATCATTTATCGCCCTACGTCGGTCTTTGTAAGTGATGGGCGCTTCGCTTCGTACATGATCCTGGCATGGCTGATCGCCTTTGGCGTCGGCGGGTATCTCTTACTGCGGAGCCGCCGCGGGCGCCTGCTGGCCTCGCTTATCCTGGCCGTAATTTCAGCGGGCGTAATTCTAAGCGGATCACGCGGCGCTGTTCTGTGGACCGCCGGCAGCGCCCTGGTTTGCGCCGCTGCGTTCCTCTGGGGCGCGCCTAGGCGTCAGGGCGAGGCGCTCCGCGTCATGCGTTCGATTCAGCGCAGCCTGCTTGTCGGCGGACTCGCGATTATCATCGTGTTTTTGGCTTACCCGGAAGCGCTCCTCTCCCGCGTCGCTTTCTACTCCGAAACACTTAGCCTGGATAGCCCTCACAGCGAACTTGTCTACCGTGTGCGCGACTACCCGTTGCAGAATTTTCTAATGGCGTTCACTTATGACCGATGGCCTTACGGCTTTGGCATTGGTACCGCCTCGCTTGGCGTGCAGTACGTTAGCCGCATTATGCATGTGCCCCCTATGAACATCGGTGTCGAGAGTGGCTACGGCTCCATAGTGATTGAAATGGGCATCGTCGGCCTTGCCTTGTGGCTGATCATGAGCTTTGCGGTCGTGTTCGCCTGCTGGAGAATTGTCCGCAGGCTGAAGGGTTCGCCCTGGTTCCCGATCGGTTTCGTCATCTTCTGGTTTGCGTTTCTGCTTCTATTCCCTTTCACTTTCAACGGACTCCAGCCCTACCAGAATTTCGTTCTGAACGCGTACCTCTGGCTATTGGTCGGCATCCTCTTTCGTCTCCCAACGCTGGAGATTTCGGCGCAGAATACGATCGCCGGCGGGGCCGCGATGCCTCGGCGTCGCTGGATTCGCTAACTTGCGCCTCGCCGTTGTTTCGCCCTTCGTCGACCGCCAGCATGGCACCGAGCGTGCCCTAGCGGAAGTTCTCGGGCGTCTCCGGGGAGAGCCGGGATGGGAAATTTTTCTTTATGCGCAAAATGTTGAGGATTTGCCGCTGGCAGAGGAAGGGCAAGAAGCAGCCTCGGGATGCGGGAACATTTGTTGGCGGAGAATTCCGCGGCTGCCGGGTCCGCATCTCGTGCAATTCTGTGGGTGGTTGGCGCTAAACGGCCTCTGGCGCTGGTGGGACAGCCGCGTACGGGGTCTGCGATTCGATCTCACATTCTCTCCGGGGATCAACTGTCTCCGTCCGGACGCGACGATCGTTCATGTGAACTTCCACCGCCTGGCCGAGCTTTCCCGGACGGAGGGACGAGATGAATCGGAACTTTCGCCGGGGCATTTGCGACGGATGCATCGCCGGATGTATTACTGGTTTCTCGTCGCGCTTGAGAAACGGATCTATGCCGACCGCAAAGTCGCTCTTGCCGCCGTCTCGCGCCGCACCGCGGCGTTCCTCGAAACGCAATTCGGAAGAAACGACGTGCGCGTAATTCCCGATGGAGTGGACCTGCGGCAGTACTCTCTCGCGGTGCGGCTCTCGCGCCGGGCTGCATCCCGCGCGGACTGGAAGTTTTCCGAGGACGACTTTATCCTCCTGTTGATTGGAAACGACTGGCGAGTCAAAGGTCTTCCGGTCCTGCTGAAGGCGGTTGCGCTGTGCCGGGATTTGCCACTTCGGATTCTCGTTGCCGGGGCCGGGGATGCGGCGCCCTTCGAGCAATTTGCAGCGCGTATCGGCGTGGGCGATCAACTGCACTTAGCCGGGCCGCGCGCCGATGTCCGGTCCCTGTACGCTGCGGCGGACGCCTATGTGAGCCCGACGCGGGAGGATTCCTTCGCCTTGCCGGTGCTGGAAGCAATGGCCTGCGGCCTGCCGGTCGTCACGTCTGCATTTGCCGGCGTTTCCGAACTCATCAAAGACGGCCAAGACGGGTTCGTCCTGCGCGATCCCGCGGATTCGCGGGCGCTCGCGGAACTCCTGCGGCAACTCCACAAGGATGGAGAGCTACGCCGGAGAATCGGTGAAAACGCGGCAAGAGCGGCGCAGGACTTCACCTGGGAGAAGCACGCCGAGGGGACGCGGGACTTCCTGAAGAGGTTGGCCGAAAAGAAATACCGTCCTGCTGCTGTTTGAAAGATGCGTCAGTGCAAGCCTGCCGCTGGTAGACTGCCTTGCGCGTGGCGCTCCAAAAGCGGTCTCAGTCGTCCGTCGCCGGGCGTCAACACGAAATAGTGCCGTCCGAGTCTGCTATTTGCGCCTCACATTGAGCGCGTGCTAGCCTCAGCGGCACAAGCAAGGCGGTGCGTCGCATGCGGGCGTCTCGAACATCGTGGTTTCTTGATGTGTTGTTTGCCGTTTGGCTGATTCTAATCAACATTTTCTATTACGCTCAATTTGAGGAACTGGCAAAGGCCAAGCTGGCTGCCTTTCTACGTGCATGTCATTTCTGACCGCTTTGCTGTTTTTCCTCGGGATCGTCGCTTTCCTGGGGCTCTGCGTTGCTGCGGGACTCCAGCTTTTCGCCCTTTTTCGTTTCTCGACTCAGAATCGGCTCGAATCTCTGCTCTTCTCTGCAGGTATTGCCCTTTCGCTCCTGCAAGTCGGGTTCTTTTTCCTTAGCCTCGGCGGATGGCTTACTCGCTTTTCGATCTACTTCACGCTCCTGGTCCTGGCGCTCGTCGGCTGGAGGAAGTTCACTGCCGTTTGGCATTTACTAAGGAATGGTTTCCACTCCACGTTGCAGTTGTTGAAGACCCCAGCGCGAAGGGCCGCGGCCTTCGCCATTGGAATTTTCCTCAGCGTCGACTTTCTCATGGCTCTTGCGCCGCTCACCGGTTCCGACGCTCTGCACTACCACTTCACGATTCCCCTGCTCCAGATGGGTCGTCCTTACCATCCTGATGTTTCGCTCTCATCGAGTTTCTTTACGGGGCAGGCGCATCTCTTTATCCTCGCGGCGCTTACGCTAGGGAGTGAGACGATCGGCCTCTGCCTGCTGTGGCTCGGCGGCGTATTGACAGCGGCGGCGATATGGTGCCTTGCGCGGCAGCTCATGCCGTGCGATTGGGCTCTTCTTGCCACTTTGACCTTCACCCTCACCCCGCTGGTCTTCTGGCAGATGTCGGTCTCCGGCGCGCCGGACATCTGGATGGCCTTCTACACGACGCTCGCCGTGCTTGCGGCGCGGCGCGGGATCGCTCCTCAATCGAGTCGATGGGTTGCCCTGGCAGGATTTTTCGCGGGCGCTGCTGCTGGTGTGAAATACACCGGCTGGACCGTTCCCGCCACTCTCCTCGTCTGGTTGCTGGTCGAAGCCCCCGGCTTGCGCAATGCCATTATCTTCACCGCATCGTCCCTCGCGGCTGGTATCTATCCTTTGCTCCGCAACTTTTGGTTTGCGGGCGATCCTTTTTTCCCATTCCTTACCCGCTGGCTCGCTCCCGACCGAGTCAACTTCTATGCACTCGGGGCTGTCCTCGCGGAAACGCACATCTCTCGGGGCGGAGGATCCTGGCTCGCCGCTCTCGCCTACCCATTCTTGGTCGTTCTCAAAGGCAATGAGTATGGCGTGGGTCACTACTTTGGCCCCCTTGTTCTTTCCTTTGCTCCTCTTCTCTTCACTCTGCGGCGAGACGATCCCCTCGTGCGGGCGGCCGTGTTCGTTTGGGGCGGGTGCTTTCTTTTCAATTGGCTCACTTCGGAGATGGGCCGCTATCTGCTGCCTGTCTATCCGCTTGCGCTAGCTCTAGTCTTCAGCGGCGCCGCGCTGGCGACGCGGGAGAAAGCTGCCCTCGTTCGCCGCATGTGTGGCGCCGTCATCGCGCTTTTCTTGCTGTTTGGCACGCTTTCTCTCGTGCAGTACGCGAAGGATTTCCTGCCCGTGACCCTCGGTAGCGAACCGTGCGAACAGTTTCTCGAGCGAATGGCGCCGGACTACAACATCGCCACCTTTGTTAACCGCGCATTAGCCGGGCAATCCGGGAAGACCGTTGTCTTCTTCCGGCACCTCTACTACCTGCGCTTGCCCTTTCTGAACGCGAATCCGGCCACCTCCTGGCTCATGGACCCGCGCCGGTACAGTAATCCCGATCAATTGTTATCGCTATTGCGTGAACAAGATGTGCGCTGGGTGGTCAAGTCGCCGGACTATCCGCCGGCCCTGCGTGACGCATTTTCTGCTCTTGAGCGCGATGGCAAACTCCTGACGTTCGCCGAGGCAGAAGTCGAGAATTTTGCTTCATGGCGTCTCTATGGGACGCGCCAGCGCACCCATGTCACGATTCTGAACGTACATTCTGAGCTGAGCGCCTTGGCGCGCAACTTCGTTCCTTCGAGTGACGAGGTCAGTTGCCATGTCCCTCCGCGTGCCGTCGGAGGACTGCCTTGCGCGTGGCCTCGAGAGTAAACGACAATGATTCTTTCGGAATTCTCGTCACAAACGGCCCAATCATCCAGCCCAGTCCCGTCGGAATATTGCGGGTCAGCGACGCGACTTCGCTCTGCGCATACACGCCGCCGTCGCGTTCTTCCATCCGCCACCACGTCTCCATCCGCCAGAGGAAACCGCCGTCGTCTCCCGGCGTTTTTTCCCGCTCATCGCTCTTTGCTGAGTTTTCCACTTCCGCGATCCGCACCGCGGAGCTCCGGCTATGCGCTCGCTCCGGAGCATCCCGATAATACTGTACATCATGCTCCGTATTCAGAACCACCGTGATCACCTTGTGACGCCGGAATCGCAGAAACACTCGAAAGTGATCCCCATCCCTCGATTCAATTCTTGACCGCTCGACGTCAGGAGCGTAATAGACCGAATGCCGGTCGTAATCCTCCAGAATTCCCAGCACGTCTTCAAGCTTCGCCCCGGGAACAAAAATCAGGCCCACCCAATGATGAATCATTCCTCCCGGACACCGGATCGCCTCGCCGTTCTCCTGTGTCTCCAGCATTCTCATTTTCACTTCGCCGCGTTTCAGTTGGGCAAACGCCGCTGCGCGCTCGTTTTCCGGCAACGCTTCAATCCACAACAAGCCGCTCCCGCGTTTCAGCTCTTCCGCGTTGCGCGCTTCCGTCAACTGCACAGAGTGTTCGAACGCTGCGTCCGTTACCTGCTTCAGCTTCACCGCCGCCGGCTCACCGGCCGAAGCAGCGCACATCGCCATGGCTTGCCCCGCCAGGAGCGCCAGCAGGAGCGGCGTTCCTCGCGTCAGCCTGTCCGCTAATTTGTTCATTTGTCGCATCTACCAGTCATGACGCCGCGGAGGCTCACCGTTCCAAGTGGCTGATTCTTCGTGACACAGACGGAATCGCATCTTCGTACCTGCATCTTCGGATGCATGCGGCGTGCCAGCTCTCTCTGGAATTGTCACATGAATTGTTCTTTGGATTTCTCGACGTCGCGCGCCGAGGAGTTCCTCGACGCGCTAGGAGTGGAGGGGAGAGGGAAAAACTGGCGGGTTGGGTAGCTCGCACACGGCCCCTTGCGGAGCCGCTGTCCCCGCGCGGCCCCCAACCCGTTCTTAGGAGGTTATTAGGCCGTCATGCCGCCCTCAATGGGCCACCCGAGCCAGCAAACGGGGTACGCTGGTCTTGGTACGCTCTGCTGACACTTACAGCAGAGCCACCGTGGTTGGCTCTCCGCTTTATCTAACATCTTATTTTTCATTATCTTACAGGAGACACCTTTCGTGTATTTACCTCTTCTTGGCTGGGTTCGTACTATTAGTCCCATCTCCGCCTTAAAATTCAAGAAGTCAGACCTTCGCTCGGTAGCGCAGAAGTTTCCACGCAGTAAGCCGTCTTCACTCGGCTTGCTGGTCGCGGCAAGCATGCCTCAGCAGCGTCATCCCGGGCGCAGCGAGGGATCCCTCCTCGTCTTAGTTACCTGTCGTGGTGAAGAACTACTGCTTCGGCTTGCTCGTCTTGGAGGCCTTCGGCATTTCTCTCGCGTAGATCAGTTGCAGTGTGATGTACTCAGTATGCCCCTTGCGCACCATAATGTTCTTTAGCCATTCCGAAAAAATGCCTTTTGATGATGCCCGCAAATCGTAATTGTCCGACTTCAGCTTGGTAATCGTAAACCGGCCCCTGGCATCCGTATAGACCGCGTGCGGCGCGTTTCCTCCCGACGACTGGTAGCTTACGCTCGCGTGCGCCACCGGCTTGTCATCCGGGCCGATCACCACGCCGCTCAACGTCGCTGATCCCTTGCTCTGCGGCGCTGCCACGACCCCGCGCGCCGCCACCAGCGCTATCAGGAACACCGCAATCAGAATTACTGCGCGTCTCATAGGCTCCATCTCCTGACTTGCTCGAAGTCAGTGTAGACCTGTACAGGAGCCTATTCGATTGCGAAAAATGAATTGTGCCGCAGCCGGAACCTGCCTATTCGTACAGGCAAAACAAGAAGCTCGGAAAACCACGCGTCGACTTGCTACGCCGCGCGCGTTGTATTTGTTCTTCTAAAATTACTCCGGTTGAGCAAAATATTTTTCTGCGTTCCGTGTTCGTGCATCGCGCTCACCTTCTGTGGAATACTCAGACTCCGAAACTCATTCAGGAGTGCCGATGCCACGCTACCTTACGCAGCACACGCTCGCTTGCCTCACGCGCCAGGGCGCCGAGACTCTCGCGCGCCGCATGCAGTCCGGAGGCAGCGCTCACGCCGAACGCGTCTTCGTCAACATGGTGGAAGGCAAGATGTTTGTCGAATTCCACGCCGAGACTCGCGAGGCTCTCGAGGCCTGGCTCAAAACGGAAGGCATGCATTTCGATTGGCTCGTCCGCATTGAATGGGAGATGCTCGAGGGCAGGCTCCAGCCCGCTGGCTAAGACGCCATAATTCTTTGTAAACAAAGCACTAAAGTGACATTGCCGGCCCGGATTGGGTTTTCTTTGAATCCCTATAAAAAAGAGGGTGATTTCTCCCGTACTCTGCGCTACCCTTCTCAGACCACTTCTCGAGAAAGGGAAACACTATGTCTGACTATGCTCACCCGGAAGTTCTCGTAACCACCGAATGGGTTGCCGCGCACGCCAAGGATCGCGGCCTCCGCGTCGTTGAAGTTGACGTCGACACGACCGGCTACGATCAGGGACACGTGGACGGCGCGATTTCCTGGAACTGGCAAACGGAATTGCAGGACGCCATTCGCCGCGACCTCGCGCAGCCGCACGCTTTCGAAGCGCTCCTCGGCAAGGCCGGCATCTCGCCCGACACCACCATCGTTCTCTACGGCGACAACAACAACTGGTTCGCCGCTTGGGCCTTCTGGCAACTGAAATACTACGGCCACGAAAACGTTCTCCTCATGAACGGCGGACGCAAGAAGTGGCTGGAAGAAAAGCGTCCGCTCACCACGGAAAGGCCCGTGGTCGCCACGACAACGTACAAGGTGATGTCGCCGAACACCGCCATTCGCGCCAAGCGCGACGATGTTTTCGCCGCCCTGGAGAAAAAATCCCCCGCCCACCTCGTCGATGTGCGCTCCGTCGATGAATTCACGGGGAAGATCATCGCGCCCCCGGGCATGACGGAGACGGCGCAGCGCGCGGGCCACATTCCCGGGGCTGCGAATATTCCCTGGTCGCAGGCCGTCAACGAAGACGGCACGTTCAAGTCCGTCGACGCGCTCAAGCAGCTCTACGGCTCGAAAGGCATCACCGGCGACAGAGAGGTCATTGCCTACTGCCGGATCGGTGAGCGCAGCTCGCACACCTGGTTTGTGCTGAAGTATCTCCTCGGCATCAAGGATGTGCGGAACTACGACGGCTCGTGGACCGAATGGGGCAACTTAATCGGCGCGCCCATCGAGAAGGAAGTTTCCGCCGCGGCTGCGAACTAACGCTGCGAAGCAAACAGTTTCTCCCCCTGAGGAAAAGAAGGGGCGCAGAAGATCGCGCCTCTTCTTTTGTTTTTTTCTTATTTCTTTTTGGGCCGAGGTCGCTACGGATTTTTCGGATCGGTCAGGCGGTAATAGCGCAGCGAGGCTTGAATGCCAAGCCAGCGAAACGGCTCATTGGCGATGTAGGGCGGCATGCGGTTCAAGTAAGGAAGCCAGGACCATTGATCGGCGCGTCCGGCTTCTAGATCGGCGATGATCCGGCCGAAAAGAGAAGTGAGATTCACGCCGTGGCCAGAGAAGCCGATGGCGTAAAAAATGTTGCGGTGTTTCCCCATCTGCCCGACCGCGGGGCTTTCATCGACGGACATATCCACGACGCCGCCCCAGGTTGTTTCAAAATTCACGCCAGCCAGCTCTGGAAAGATGCGCACGAGTTCGCGCTGCAGTATCTCGTAGGCGCGCTGCTGATCGGCGCGGTCGCGCACGCCGTTGTTGAAGGAATAGTTCACCGGCCCGCCGCCGATGTGGATGCGGTTGTCCGGCGTGATGCCGAGGTAATAGGTTTCCGTGCGGCAATCGTTGAAGGGCAGCCGGCTCTTCCATGCGATTTCCGTCAGCAGCGATTCAGGAATTGGCGCGGTGATGCCGACGTAATCGTGGATGGGCGAAACGGCGCGGCGCAAATACCCAAGCTTTGAAGAAAAAGCATTGGTCGCGAGAACGAGAGATTTTGCCTTCACCGTGTGGCCGCTTGAAGTTTCGATGCGGTGAACGGGTCCTTCTTCGAAGCGGATGACGGGAGTATTCTCATAGATTTCCGCGGCGACGAATTCGGCGGAGGCCTTCAGTGCGTGTACCCACTTCATGGGGTGCATCTGTCCAGCATTCGGGTCGAAGAACGCGCCTTGGTAGACGCTGGTGCCTAACGCAGCGGCGGTTTGCTCCTTGTCCCAGAATTCGATTGGAATGCCGATGCCGCGCGCCTTCTCCGCGTACGATTTTGCAGCCGCGGCGTTCTCCGGCGTGTTGCAGACCTGCAAAGCGCCTTTCGTTTCCAATTCGCAATCGATTCCGCCCGCCGAGGCGATCGCGCGCATCGCGCCGATATTCGCGACAGTATACTCGTAGATTTTCTTGTCGAGCGCGGGGTCATCACTCCACTGCATGTAGCGGTCGGCGGTTTGCGTGAGAACCATCGCACCGTTGCGGCCGGATGCGCCGTTGCCGCACGCTTTGGCCTCAAGCAGGACAACTCGCTTCCGCGGCGAATTTTTGCGGAGGTAGTAGGCTGCCGAGAGCCCGGTGAAGCCGCCGCCGATGACGGCGACATCGGCTTCGATGGCGGAGTTCAGTGAAGGATTTACCGGCGCCGAAGTTTTGGCCCAATAGCTGCGGTTGCTGTCGAAGACCATCTCCTCGGGCAAGACCGTGGGAGCAAGGAAATTGACGCCGGCGGAAGCGGCAGCGGTTCCGGCACCGGCGAGCACGGCGTTCTTCAATAGTTTGCGGCGATGCAAGGCATTGTCCTCGAAGAACTTTGCAAGGTGAATGGAGGTCATCTTACAGGAAGACGAATGGAAGAAAAGAGATCTCCTTTGGAATCCATGATTCGAAGGAAATGGCCTGCGCGGAGACACTGGGTACTTATGGATAGTATCCGGCTAAGCAGGATCGACCGCGACGACAGATCGCGGGTACAATCGCACTAACTGCCCTTTGTTGTGTTCATTGAGGAGGCTATGCTCTATGGGTTCACAGGTTCGCCGGTGCCCCCGCTATCCGTTTTACGCCTCTGCCGAGATCCTGGAGGCTGAGACACAAACGCGAATGACCACTCGCACGAGTGAGCTTAGCCGCTACGGATGCTATTTGGACATGCTGAATCCATTGCCGTTCGGCACCGCGGTGAAGATCCAGATCCTCCACAACAAGCAGACCTTTGGCACCGCGGGCCGTGTTATCTATTCGCAGCCCAACATGGGGATGGGCGTCGCCTTTCACGATATGGAAACGCCCCAGGAACAGATGCTTGAGAAGTGGCTCAGTCATTTGCGGGGGAGTTAGCGAAACGAGCTGACGGAGAATCTCAGGCCGCCGCTTTTGCTTCTGCGACAGAATCGCCGCGAGGAGTGAAAACCGCAAGTAGGAGAGCCACAAAGTGCGGGGATGTCCCCAAGCAGATGACCATGCAAGAACTGTTTCTGAGGCGCGTGGTAGTTACTCTCCGGCTGAGTCCAGCTTGACGGGAGATTTGGCTTAATCCTAGGCTAGGAAGGAGGGGTACCGGAGCCCGCATGAATTCTTCTCCAGGCCATGCCGAGGCTATACGACAGTGCGTGCACTGCGGGAAGCCCGTGCGCGCGCACTTGAGGCAATGCCCTTTTTGCCGCGAGGCGATTCCAGAAGTTCCCGTGCCGCGCCGATCGGGTGCCGACGGACGGCGCGAGATCCGCCGCGGGTTGCTCTACATGCTGCTGGCTGCCGTTATTTATTACTTCGCTGGCGGATACAGCAAAATGAATCTTCCTTTTTCCATTAGTCCTATGGTGACCGCATACCTTTCGCCCTTGGTTTTCTTCAGCGGGCTGGGCTTGAGTCTCTACGGGGTCGTTTTACGCTTTCGGTCGTGAACTGATTCCCCTAGATTGTGCCGGGCGCCGGTTCTTAATCCGCCAGTCTTAGTTTTTCGACGTACGTGTTGTAAGCCGCTTTGACCTTGGCTGCGTCTGGGGGTTTTGTCTTGTATTCCACCAACGGCGTGACGAATTGATCCATCGCTTTATCGATCTCGTCGAACAATTTGTGATCGGTTTTCGCAAGCGCGGTATCGCCGCCGTAGTCTTCGGCTTTGTCCCACACCCTCTCGAGGACGCGGGCAAGCTGAGCAGCCGTAGCGGCGTCACCCTTTTGAGACGCGGAGAAGATCATCTGGGCCAGCGCGCGTTAGGGCCCCATCTTGGTATCGTCGACGCCGGCCGTTTGAGGAGCACGCTTCTCCTGCGGCGAAGCGGACTAGACCGTGGCGGCAGCCAATAGCAGGACAACAAGTACCGCAGAGAGGGACCGAGGGGCGTAGCGCATGGTGTATGTCACTGTTTTCCCTTTCCCCGTTGTAGATAGCCTGAGAGTGCATTCTGCACAGCTAGAAAGTTTTACGAACCACTGAACTGACATTTAGCACGAATGGAAAGGCGTGTCAGCGGGAGGGTGAGAACCGTGTGGGCAAAAAGGCAAGGCAAGTTGGCGGCAGCCAGCGACTCCGAAAAAGTAGCCGGTGAGCAAAGAACGTGCTTCGCTCGCCGCGGCACGCCCATGGATGAGACCGCTCTGCGCAGGCACCACCAAACCCTGGCCAGAAGGACAGCGTAACGCATTGGAGTAGTACCGTCCCCTCATCTATCGATGCGCGGCGGCACTCATGGCCTACTAGTTCTCATGCGGCCGCGAAGCGGTCAAGGCACGGGTCAGTGCTGAGCGGTTAGCGAAGAGGCAAAAATGAAAAAACTGTTTATGGTTGTTGCAGTCGCTACAATCGGTATTTCCTTTGGTGCAGGGCGAACCACCGCCCAGGGCCCCCAGGGTGTGGGTGCATCGGTAGCCGCCGGATCGGGGCCATCGCAGAGTTCCCACTCATCGCACTCGCTGAATCCTATCAAGTGGGTGAAGAAAAGCCCGAAGCCGGCGAGCGACCAGCTCGACGCCAGGAGCGATCGAGACAAAAAATTAACCGCCAAGTTCCAGGCGCAAGGTCTGCTGCCCGCGAACACGGACCTGAAGAGCGCATGCGACACCTTCAAGAACCTGGACGGGTGTGTTGCCGCCTTGCATGTAAGCCACAATCTTGGGGTGGAGTTCAACTGCTTGAAATCCGATTTGACAGGCGTGCAGACGAGCGCAGACATGTCCGGGTGCAAGGGCACCGCGGGCACCAAGGCGATGAGTCTGGACAGCGCGATCCGCGCGCTAAAGCCGGAAGCTAATGCCAAGGCCGAAGCGAAAAATGCAGTGAAACAAGCGCACGACGACCTGAAGGAAGCAGGCGCGTAAGTTCGAGCAAGGAACAAGATTAGTCGTGACGGGGCGGGCGGAGCTCGTTTTCCAGGCGCCCGCCCTCTTTCTTCAAGAATGATAAGTCCGCGGAAGATTACTCGCGACCGCCATAACGATAAGGAAAAGCAGCTGTGTACAAAGAAGAACACTGCCTGCCCTTTCGCTGCACTTCAGACCAGTAGTATTTGGAGGTTCTAGGGCGGTAATCTTGGGGCGAGCACAGGGCGCGAATCCCTGCCCGCCCGGGAGAGCAAACGTGTTCTGCGATCGCTGCGGATTGAATTTCTTGCCGAAGCAGTCGGTGTGTACCCGCTGCAAGTCTGTTCCCACGCGCTACTGGTTCCAGCTGGTGGGCCTGGTGACGCTGATGGTGGCGGTAGCCTCCAATTCTCTGATCGGCGTGTATCTCTTGCCGCGCCTGGCGTACAGCAATCACTCGCGGTTCTTGTTTCGTGCGTGGTTGTGGTTCGATTTGAAGGCCGCCTTGTACGGCTGGGTGCCGCTCACGATCGCTTTTCTGGTCTGGGACTATATGGTGTGGAAAGAAGCCCGGCCGAAGATCAGGGGCTGGTTCACTCGCAAGCTGCTCACTTTCGCTTTGGCGGCGTCAATCGCGCCTGTCCTTCCCTGGTGGATCCCCGCCGGTCAGCCGCCTGGCCAATTTCTTTCGATGATTGGCAGACACCCCGGCGTGCCGGCGATGCTGGCTTGGGGAGTGGTCGTACTGGTTGCCGTGCTGGTCTGCATTGAATCCGAATCGCGCGACTACCTTCTTGGGCATGGCAAGATGCTCAGTGTGGTCAGCCTCGGGATGCTCTTGCTGGTGTTGACGCTGACCGTGGTGGGCTGGTCACTTACGTATTGACCTGGCGTTTGTCGCAAACCCTTCTCCTCCTCTAGCAAGTTCCATCAGCAGGTCGCCTGCGCAGGCCGCGTGATAAACTCCCCCCGATTGCGGTGAAAATGCCGTGGGAAAACCCGAACGGAAACTCGCTCTTGTCTTGGACCGTCTGGAAGAGCAATACGGCAAATTAGAGGCGCCGTGGCCTCTGGATGCCTACGAAATGATCGTGTGGACGAACTGCGGGTATCCGGCGTCGGATGCGAAGTGCACGAGAGGATTCGAAGTTTTAAAAAGAGAAATTGGACTCAAGCCGGAGGAGATTCTGGCCGCGCCGAAGCGCAAGCTGGCAAAGGTGATGCGGTTGAGCGTGATGCTCCCGGAGTTGTGCGCGGAACGGCTGAAGGAGATTGCGCGGATGGTGAAGAAGGAGTTCGGCGGCGATTTGAGTGCGGCAATGAAAAGGCCGCTACTCGAAGCGAGAAAGATTTTGAAGAAATTCCCCGTGATCGGAGATCCCGGCGCGGACAAGATCCTGCTCTTCACGAAGACGGCTCCAGTGGCGGCGGTGCCGTCGAACTGCATTGACGTGCCGCTGCGGCTGGGTTTTGGCGTAGAGATGAAAAATTACGCGGCGAGCTACCGCTCGGTACAGGAGGCCATTGGCGCGCAGTTACCGGAATCGTTCGAAGTGCGCCAGCGGGCGTATCTGTTGCTGAAGCGGCACGGGCAGGAGTTGTGCAAAAGATCGTGGCCGCTGTGCGAGCAGTGTCCGCTGACGGCGGAGTGCGCGTATTTTCAGAAAGGGCGCAAGGAAAGGAAGCCCACCTACCCGGGCTGACCCGAGAGCGGGTTCACTGAGCCGCTAAGAGGTGCGAAAGATTGCGCACGCAAATCATCCCAAAAATCAAGCGCGCTTAGGATGGCTGATAGATTTGCGCCGGCGGGCGGCAGCGGGTCGCCTGGAGCGAACCGTTCTACTCGGGACGGCGTGGATTGGGACTTCACACGCGGTGATGCAGGCAGTAGTGGAGCAGAAAATTATTGGCAAGCGCCATATTCTCTAGGCTGGTAATCGGCCCGGCTCGGTTCAGATGTGCAGTTGCAGGACTTTAACGAGTGTCTCTTGTAGTTTCTTGAGCTCTCGCTCCCGCTCGTGCTCTTCCTTCGTGCGGTCGTTCAAGGCTTCCTTCAGCAGAATCAAATTTCGCCGGAACTCCAGTTGGGCCAGCACGAGGCGGCTGAGGGCCTTCAGCGCTTCCCGCTGCTCGGTCGTAAATTCACGCGGTGTTCGATCGAGCACGCACAATGTCCCCAGTGCGTAACCTTCTTCTGATATCAGAGGCGCTCCCGCATAGAATCGTATCCGCGGATCTGAGACAACAAGAGGATTATTCCGGAATCTCTCATCCTGCAAGGTATCCGGCACAACAAAAACATCCGACTGCAGAATTGCCAGGGAACAAAACGCGATATCACGAGGAGTCTCGGACACGGAGACGCCGACTTTCGATTTAAACCACTGGCGATCTTCATCAACAAGAGAGATCAGGGCAATCGGCGTCTTGCAAACGTAAGAGGCCAGGAGAGCGAGGTCATCGAATGCTTTCTCCGGTTCCGTGTCGAGGATATCGTATTTCTGGAGAGCTGCAACTCGAGCGACATCATTGCCCTGCATCGGCCTTGGCGTAGCCATGAGCGACCTCCCGCAGCCTGTGGATGGTTTCCTGAGAGCAAGCTTTCTGTTGGGGAATCATACTCCAAGTAGCGAAGCCGGGAACAATTTCCTTTGTCGCCGGCAATTGTTCGCGGTCCATTCGTTTTCCTCTAACAAATCGAATAAGTGTGAATTCACAAGAATCGCCGGGCTGGACTCGGATGAAAAGAAATCTCTGCCTTCGATTCTCAGATGAATCGCGGAAGAGCGGAGTTGCCCGGGAGTATTTGAGTGAAGCAGCGTTGCGGCTGAAAATCGAGCGAATGGGCTGTCTGGAAATGACCGGATACGCAACGACGCGTCCCGAAAGCGGTCACCTCCCTGGCCAGTCCCGAAAATGTGACCGTAGATAACGATAATATTTTCAGCAGCTTACAGTCCATCTGGAGGTGGCGCTCGGCATGCCACCCTCCTTCCCGAAATGAGCTGCACAACACTATGTCTTGAAGCCAGGGTAATGAGCGTGGCGAAGGCGCGCCGTGAAGCCGCCGAACGCTCAGGCCTGCTCACCGAGGCGCGCTGCGGTGACGGAGCTGCGTTCGCAGAGCTTGTCCTGCCTTATGCGCCGGGGCTTTACCGGCGCGCACTGCGGCTGACGGGAAATCCAGCGGATGCGGAAGACGCGCGTCAAGAGGCCATGCTGAAGGCCTTCACGCGGCTCGAGCAATTCGCCGGCAATTCGGACGATGCGCAAGACGACCTGCACGCCTGGGTGTCGCGGATCACGACAAATGCATCGATCGACTTGCTTCGCCAGCGGCGCGACTCCAAGCTCGTTTCCCTGGAGAAAGACGGCCATGAGCCCGGCGAAAACTTTGCCGAGCGGATCCCCGCGGGTGAGGAAAATCCCGAGGAACGTTACGCGAGGCGCGAGATGCGCTCTCTGCTGGCCCGCGCCATCACGCAGCTTGCTCCCGATCTCCGGCAGGTCTGCCTGCTGCGCGACATTTTGCAGTACACGACGCAAGAGGTTGCCGAGCGGCTGGGAATTTCCACGGTAGCAGTGCGGCTGCGGCTTTTCCGGGCACATCGTAGGCTGCACGAAGAATTGCGCTTCATCCTGCGGCGGAACAAGCGGCAGAGTGTAGCGGGCAGGCCGGCATCCATGCGCGCGAGACGGCCCCAGATCGAGAAGTTCCTGCCACTGAGCGTCCTGCCTGAGTGTGCTTGCGGCGACTGACCTCGGCGCGGGTCCAGTAAAACGGCCAATTCGTCGCCTTCCGGCAACATGGTCGGCGAGAAGCCTCGGGCGGGTGCCGGGGCCGAGACAGGGGAATGCGATAAGATGTGAAAGACTTCTGGCTAGAAAGACCATACTACCCCCCTCCCCCCCATGAAAAACGCAAGTGTGGCAAGTAAAGGGCTTGTTGCGCAAAAGTGCGCAATTCGTGCGTTCTTTGTGCGCTCGCGGAGCGCACGCTCGGCGGAAGAGTGGGAAATAGAGAGGGGGGTACACCCCCGTAGCGATAGAAAGAGTGCGGAAGCAATTGAAAAGAAATGGGTTGTTTGAGCGCCGTCAGCGAAAAGAGTGCGGAAGCGATTGAAAGTAAAGGAGTTGAATGCAGTAGAGGAGCTAAAGGCCGATGCGTGGGGGCAGTCGTCGCGGTGGGATCGGCCGGGCTGTGGCTCGTAATTCATGTGGAATATTACCATATAGCTACTGCACTTGTCAAGAGATTAATTGGAAGTGGCTGATGGAGAAGGGGATAGAGCGCGGCTGTTTGAACGGGCGGCTTGCTCAACTTCCAGTTCGCGGACTTCTTTCCCGCAGGCCAACCGTGGGGATTCGGAACCGGTTCTTGCGTGCGTGGTAAGATGCACGGCGAAGAACTATCCAAGTAATGGGACAAGCGCCGGGCTGCAGGAAGCCGGGGCCAGACGCGGAGTGGATTGTAGTGGAGTGGAGAGAATGCCGGAGCTGCTCTTCAAAGGCAAAGAATTTGTTTATAACCACCACCTGACGGTCCCGTATCGTCCGCTGGAAATAGATGCGAAGAAATCCATTGGAAAACCGTCTCTCAACGGCAACCTGATTATTCATGGCGATAATTTGCATGCTCTAAAGGCTCTGCTGCCGCTGTATGCGGGCAAGGTCGATTGCATCTTCATTGACCCGCCATATAACACAGGCAACGAAGGCTGGAACTATAACGACAATGTGAACAGCCCCATGATGAAGGAGTGGCTATCTAGCAATCCCGTGAATAGCGAGGATATGCTTCGCCATGACAAGTGGTGCTCCATGATGTATCCGCGTCTGAAGCTGCTGCAAGAATTGTTGTCCGATGAGGGCAGCTTCTGGATGACACTCGACGACAATGAGGTACATCATGCCCGTTGCATTCTGGATGAGGTGTTTGGGGAGGAGAATTTCATCGCTGAGCTCGTGTGGAAGTCCAGGAAAAGTGAAGACACGCGCGCTCTGTCTGGAATAAGCACGGACCACGAATATGTTTTGTCATACGCGAAGGGGGAAGGGTTTCGATTGGCTGGAGTTGGGATCGATGAAAGCAAATTTTCCAATCCCGACGGGGACCCGCGAGGCCCATGGCGGAGCGCTGATATGACTGGCTTGGCTTCGGCTGAACAGAGACCAAATCTTCACTATTCCATTAGGGACCCCGGGTCGAAGAGAAGTTACCCTCCACCTGAGCGTGGGTGGCGTTTCGAAAAAGAGGTCATGGATGCCAAAATCAAGGAAAAGCGCGTCCTGTGGCCGACAGAGCCGTCGGGTAGGCCCAGACAGAAGCTCTTCTTGAGGGAGCTCCGACGTAACACAAAGAATGTTACTTCCGTCTTGGATTTTGTTAGCACGGGCGAGGGTTCTAGCGAAATCGATGAGATTTTTGGACGCCGAGAATTTGATTTTCCAAAGCCCTCCTCGCTGATTCGTTTCATCGTTGAACAGGCATCGACGCCAACTTCAGTTATCCTCGATTCATTCGCGGGGTCGGGGACCACCGGCCATGCTGTGCTGGCTGCAAACAAGAGTGATGGGGGAGGTCGGCAATTTATTCTTGTCGAGTGCGAAGACTATGCGGACAAGCTCACTGCGGAGCGAGTGCGGCGTGTCATTAAAGGGTACAAATTTGAGGGAACGCAAAGGGAGGAGCTTCTTCGGGAATCGGTGACGTACAGCACGCTGAAGAACTCCGAAAAACTGATGAAGGAGGTTGAGGCCGTCGAGAACCTGGAAGGACATCGGTTTGACGGAATCAAGAAAGAGGTTAAAGACGGAGAATTGATCGTGACGGGGGAGAAGTAAGGTCACGAAAAAGACGGAGGGACTGGGTGGAGAGTTTACGTACTGCACTCTCGGTGAGCCGATTGACCTGGACAAGCTCCTCACGGGCAAGTCGCTGCCGGATTACGAGGCCGTCGGTGCATGGCTTTTTCATACGGCGACAGGCGAGGCTTTGCCGACGAACAAAATCCGCAAAGGCAACTGGTACGTCGGCGAGAGTGCCGCGTATCACGTCTGGCTTGTTTACGAGGCTGATCTGGAATTCCTGAAGTCCAGCAAGGCGGCACTGACTCTGGAATTGGCGGAGAAGGTCGCCCGCGATCCTGCTCACGCCAAGAGCGGAAAAAAGCATCTGGTGTTTGCGCCCGCCAAATATGTTCCCAACAAGACGCTCTTGCCATTAGGCGTGGAGTACGCGCCGCTGCCCTTTGCGCTCTATCGCGTGGAGAAGGATTGATGGAGCTGAAGGAATACCAGCAGAGCGTTCTGGATACGCTGGACGTTTACCTCGACGAACTGCTCACTCAACAGGCCAAAGCAGAAAAGGTTCGAAAGGCAAATGAGGCCGTAACAGACCCGGACTTGATCCTGCCGGTTCCAGACTTTCCCGCGCGGGCGTGGGAACGGATGAAAGAGCAGAACCGGTTGCCGCCCTTTCGCGCTGGGATTCCGTATAGTGCGCGGAAGGATGGGTTAGGCGAGGAAGTACCGGACATCTGTCTGAAGGTTCCCACAGGCGGCGGGAAGACGATCCTAGCCGCCAGTGCGGTCTCCCGGGTCATGGGCCGCTATCTGCGAAGGAACTATGGATTTGTTCTCTGGATCGTTCCGAATGAAGCGATCTATGCGCAGACTAAGAAGCACCTGAGCAACCGTGAGCACCCGTACCGGCAAATTCTGGACCGCGCGGCGGCCGGCCGGGTGAAATTCCTGGAGAAAACGGATCCGCTGAACAAGCTCGATGTTGAGAGTCATCTGTGCGTGATGCTGCTCATGCTGCAGGCAGCAAATCGCGAGACAAAAGAAACACTCCGTCTTTTCCGCGACCGCGGAAGCGTGCATGGGTTTTTTCCGCCGTCGGACGATGTTCTTGCCCATTTCAAGCTGCTGGGGCAGGTCAAAAACCTTAGTTGTTACGGCAATCGGGACAACATGGGGGCGGTCGTTCACGACAGCCTAGGCAACGTGCTGCGTGTGTTGCGCCCAGTGGTGGTAATGGACGAGGGGCACAGGGCCTACACGGCGAGCGCGATGGCGACGCTCTACGATTTCAATCCTTCCTTCGTGCTGGAGCTTTCGGCGACGCCACAGGACCGCGCGAAGGACACTCCGCCAAAGTACGCCAACTGGCTGGCGGACGTCCGGGGTGTGGAATTGCAGCGCGAGGAAATGATCAAGCTGCCGATCAATGTGAAGGTGAAGGCTGGGGATGACTGGAGGGATTGCCTGTCGGAGAGCCTGGAGCATTTGAAGGTCTTGCAGTCGCACGCCGAAAAGCTGAGGGCGAATACAGCTAGATATGTCCGCCCCATTTTGCTGGTTCAGGTGGAGCGCACGGGCAAGGATCAGCGTGAGAGCCAATACATTCATTCGGAGGCAGTGAGGGAGTTCCTGCTGAGCTTGGGAATAGACCAGAGCGAGATTGCAATAAAAACGGCAGAGAAGAACGAACTGAATCAGCCGGAAAACATCGACCTTCTTAGTGAGACCTGCCCGGTGCGGGTGATTATCACGAAGCAGGCGCTGCAAGAAGGATGGGATTGCCCGTTTGCCTATGTGCTGTGCACGCTGGCTGCGAATCGGAATCTGAAAGCGATGACGCAATTGGTGGGCCGCATCCTGCGACAGCCGGGCGCCCTCTACACAGGAGATCCGCTGCTGAACGAATGTTACGTGTTTTGCCATCACGCGAAGACAAAGGATGTGATCGACGCAATTAAGGAGGGTCTCGAGCAGGACGGGATGGCGGATGTGGCCGGGCAAATACGTGAGACGGACCCGAACGCGAAGAAGGAGGCGGGAAAGAGGAAACTGCCGCGGCGAGAGAAGTTCAAAACGCTGGATATCTATTTGCCGCTGGTGAATTGGGTTGATGACGGCGAGGCGAGACCTCTGGACTACGAACGCGATGTGCTGAGCCGTGTGGATTGGCTGGAACTAAACCTAAAGAGCCTGGCGGAGAAGCTGGCGACAGAAGTGGAGGCAGAGCGCAGTCAGATGGTGAGGTTGTCGCTCGTGCCGGAGCCGGGGCGGGAGTTCCTGGAGCAGAGCAAGGTGCAGAGCGTTCAAGAATCCGCATTATTTGATGCGGTCTATGCCACCCGGATGATCGTGGATATTGTTCCGAATGCCTGGGTTGCCCGCGCCATGATTGGCGACCTGCTGAAGGCGCTTAGTCAACGAGGCTTTGATGAGATTAAGCTCGGAGGGACGTCGGGTTACATCTTGGAGGAGTTACGAAAGTGGCTCATTCAGCAGCGCGACGCGCTCGCTGAGGATCAGTTTATTGGCGACGTGAACGAGGGGCGCATTCAATTTCGGCTTCGGGCAGACCGGTCTCTGTGGCAGATGCCGAAGGAGATCGAAAGTGATCGCTTGGCGAACGCGCCGCAGCTTCCTCGAAACAGCGGCGGGCCAATCGAAAAAAGTATGTTCACGCCGGTTTATAGGGATGACTATAACAGCGATGAAGCGGATTTTGCCTGCTACCTCGATGAGTTGAAGGCTTTGCGGTGGTGGCATCGGAATGTGGCGAAGGCGGGCGGTTACTGGGTTCAGGGATGGAAAAAGCACAAGGTATACCCGGATTTCATCTTCGCCCATGAGCGTCAGGGCAAAACTGATTTGATAAGAGTGTGGGAGACGAAGGGCGACCAGTTGGAGGGGAACCTCGACACCCGGTATAAGAGAAAATTACTGGAAATCGCCTCGAAGCATTACCGCGCTGAAGATGGAGTGAGAGCGGGAAGATTGGAGCTTGTGGGACGCGCTGGAGAGACTGTCGAGTGCGACCTTGTTCTAATGAGTGAGTGGAAGACTGAAGTATCGAAGAAACTTGAGCAGGGTGCCGAGCGAGACTAGGCAGGGAGCGAGAGGAGAGTGCTGTCGCTACAAGGCTACTCAGATTCATTCAGCCAAGCACTCACCACTCTGAAAGCTGACTGGCGAGTGCTTGGCCGAACGCATCTTCGCTGGGGGCTGCGAGGCTGGAGGAAGAGGGAAGGCGTCCCGCTGGTCGGCCCGTTCGTAATTCCAAAACCAGTGGTCTTGCCCGTTGGAGAGAATTACAAAAGGGGCGCGCAGATTTTCCGCGTATCCGCGGGCTTGTTCTTTGGCCTCGTAGGGGTCAAGGTCTGGCCTTTTTGCTTCCAATACACAAAGAGGTCCGCGTTCTCCGGAGAGAACGTAATCGGCTCGCCCGCTATGACCGTCCAGTTCAAAGGGCACCCGACGTTCGTCGAGGAGATCCCAGCCGCTCTCTCGGAGCTCCTGGTCGATCAAAACGCGCGAAAAGGCCTCGGGTTTGGGCATGGCAAGGAAGGATTGAGTGTAGCTCGCGAAGATGGCGGGTTGGAGCCACGGCGCTACAAAGTGGAGGGTCGGAGAAGAGCCGGGCTCCCGATCGGGTCCCCGCAACATCTGCCGGGACAGTCAGGATAAATTCCACCGCCGCTACAAGAGGGGAGCAGACTTGGCCGAGGGGAGGCGGAGGCCGAGGATTTGAGCGAGGGTAGGGGGATGGCGCGCATTTCAATGAGGCCGAGAGAGCGCGCGGCGGGGAGGCTGTCTGGGATATTGATTCCTTGACGCCGAGGCTCGGCAGGCCTATGTTTTCACGCAGTGCAATCGAGAATATGGGTAATCCAGAGCAAGGGACTAGCGGGTAACGGGGCCTGGAGAGCGGCGGGCGGGTGCGATGGCGAATGCCGAGCATGGCGAGCAGCGGAAAATGGTCCGCACCAAGATCGCGCAGACAATCCGCGTGCGGCCTTCGCTGCCGATCCAGGACAATTTCGATGACGTGGCGCGCACGCTGAACGCATCGCGCAGCGGAATCTATTTCGCGGCCCGGCGCAGCGAATATCACAAGGACATGCGGCTGTTTGTCACCTTTCCCTTTTCCACCGTACCCGGCACACTGAACCAGGAATTCGTGGGCCGGGTGGTGCGCATTGACGAGCTCGCCGACGGACGCCGGGGGATTGCCGTCGAGCTGCTGATGCCCTTGCACGTCAGCGCCTATGAGCCGATTCGCTGAGTGGTCATTCCCCGGAGTTGGCGGCCAGCGGAGCCGCAGGTTTTTCAGCGCCCCCACTGAGTCACCTACCGGGAATGACATTTAGAGAGAAGGATCAATACTAAGCAAGCAGGATTCCGGCCGGGTGCGAGGAACGCTTTTGAGCGCTGTCGTGATGCGCCCACCAATTCCGCCAGGCATTAGCATCGTTGCCCAGCGAAGCGCCGGTGATAACACGCAGCGCCGCGTACACCCAGCCGCGCGTTTCGGAGTCGAGCGAATCGTCGTCCAAGAAATTGAGCAGATCGGGAACGGCGGCGAGACGCTGATCCTTGGTGAGCATTCCGGACTTGGCGAGGCTCGAAGCGGCACGCTCGCGGACGCGGGGAGAAACGTCGTGCGCGAATCGATCGAGTAGCGGATCGATAGCATCATCGGTGCCCAGCATTGCCAGTCCTTCGACGGCCCAGTAGCGCGTTTTTTCATTTCGGTCGCGCACATAGGTGAGCAGATTGGCAAGCACGGCTTGGCGTTCAACGCCTCGATTCCCCAGCGCACCGAGTCTCCACAAAGCCAACGGACGATTCGCGGGATCATTCCGAATTTGTTGCAAGAGGCGCGCGACGCTCTGCGGGGACTTGCTGAGATTGTTGGCGGCAAGATCGATTTCGACCGCAGCGGTCCGAACGCTCAGATCGTCGGAGTTCAGCGCCGAAAGAACCAAGTCGAAGAGATGGTCTGTTTCTTGCAGGCGACCACGCCAGCCGTCCACATATTGAGGGATCAGGTCAAGAGATTCTTCGTGGTGATGGAGGGCACGATCGAGCAAGTGCTCCGCCTGCTGCTGGGGAGAGAGGCGGCTGAGCCCCTCATACTCCGTTTTCCTGGCCTCGGAAGTCCTGCCTGGTGAGCCGGAAATGGACGCGGCTTGCACAGGAGCCACACGCTCCCACTTCCACCAAGCGCTTCTGAGGCGTGCGACTTGAAAGCCGGCGGCGGCGGAGACGGTGGCGAGAATAACGAGAGCCGAGAGGTAACGGGGAAGAGGGCGCAGGCTCTCCGGTTTGTTCCTTGCGTAAGCGTATTCTTGGTGATCGCCCATGCCTTGTGCCTCTCGCCCGTTCCCTGGGAGGGATCCTCTGTCTTCGGCACAAACTACGTGGCGGCGTCAACACGGACAATGGTACGGGGGGCCAGCCGACCCCTTACGCGCGGGCAACCCCAACCGATTCAACTAGTTCTGGGCGTTACTGGTAGGTGGCAAGGGGAGCACCCCCGTACAAGAGAACAGTCGCAGCGATTTGGTCGCCATAGCAGACCGCGCGGGAAGTTCGCTGGGGGGGAAAATCTAGCGGGCTAGCATGCGTGCACGACGGCCAAAGACAGGCGACTGGATGATATTTAACGGAGTTCGCCGGGTTCGATGCGGTTTTTGCGAGCTTCGTCTTCGATGGCGTCGATCCTGGTCTGGATTTGTTTCTTTTTGCCCTCGAGCTGTTTGATCTCATCTTCGGCGGTAGTCATGGAGTAGCGGGTGCGCATGTTGATCCCCCCGGAGGGCGAGGAATTGTCGGCTTTGAAATTGCGGAATGCGGAGATTTTCTTGTCAATGTCATTCTGCTGTTCGCGGAGCTGACGAAGTTGTTCGCGATAGTTGGCGATTACCTTTTCGCGCTCTGTGTTGCCGCCGTTGCCGGAGTCCGAGGCGGTATTCCACTGGCGAGAATCCGAGTAAGAGCTGGATTGTGAGAGATTGCCGACGACAGAAATTTTTCCGCGAACGGTGGAAATTTCATCGTTGGTCCAGACTTTCTTCGGTTTCTTTTTCGTTTGGTCTTTGTCGCTGGCGTGGTCTTTGGCGGCAGCGGTGTTTGCCGTCGGGGCAGGCGCTTGCGACGCGGCAGGGGCCGGTGGCTGAGATTGCGCCGCGGGCTTGGAGGGATCGGATTCGGACGGCGCACCTGATCCAGTAGATTGCGCGGCGCAGGTGAAGACAGAGAAGAAAATAAGGACACTTGCAAGAATCAGCGAGCGAATCATGAAACCTTCCGATTCTTACTTTTTCCAAGGTCGATCGATAGTACAAGTATACGCAGTGGAGAATCAGGGGTCAGCCGTGGCGGGGTCGGGCTTGCCCAATTCGGCACGGATGACGGTGAGGGCTTCTTTTGGGGGTCCAATGCGGCGGTAGTTCGAATAAAAAGTGCGCTCGTGGACAGAAATCGGGAGGAAGAATTTTCGGCCGTCGAAGTCGTATTGGAGGAAGGAAGCGAGCCAAGTGCCCGGCGTGACTTCGTGGCGCTCTTGCATAAAGCGGCTGCCCTTGTAGATCTTGCCGAGGAAGAGACCGAAGCTGATGTCTTCGATGACTTCGACTTCTACGCGGGCTATCTGGCCGGCATCTTCATCGATCCAGGCGAAGCCGCGGACCTTGGCGAAGATGGAGGTGGCGCGGGAAGTAGGTTTGAAGAGGGGATTCGGCTCCAAGCGGTATTTGGTGAGGCCACGGTCGGCACGAAGCTCGCGCGCGACGAAAGTAAAGAGGAAGCCGGTGCGCGTGGAGTCCAGGATGTCGCTGCGCTCTTTCTGCTTTTTGGCGGCTTTTTCGTAGGCATCGCGCTGGGCGCGGCCGGTGGAGGAGGCCCAGACGAGGGCGCGTTCGAGTTTTTCGAGCTCGGCGCGATAGGAAGCGGCGTCGGCGGGCTTGGCATCGGGGCCGAGAGGGATGTGGTCGATGCCGGTTCCGGCGGGAACAACGCGGGAGATTCTTATCTCGTGAGGCTGAGGATCGTTCGGATTCTTGCGCACCTCGACGCGCTCGATGCGCTCGTAGACGTCCAGGGCCTGTTCGTCATTTTTTTGACTGGCGATGACGTGGTCAAGAAAAGCGCGTTTTTCCGCTTCGGTGAGTTGCGGCGGGACTTGAGAGAGATCCTGGGCGGCAACGTAAGCGGAACAACAGAGAAGAATAATTACGAGCAAAGATGAAGTGCGCGCGCGCATAGTCTCCGTCAACACCAAAGATACACAAATGTGCTCCCGGTTGGATTCTGCGATGCGCGCGACTGTTGCATGGGAGTAACGCGGGAGAGGGGAAAGCTCTCCCGCCTTCAGCAGGACAGGCAAAAGTAATGTTAGGGCTTGGCGGCGGGCTTCTGCTGTTGTTGCTGCTCTTCGGTCCAGGGCGGCACGATTCCGTTCATGCGCGCGTAGGCGATGGACTGGCCGAGGTGTTCGCCCGTGTGTCCGGTGATCAGGATGAAGGCGCCGCGGTATGTAGTTTGTTGACCAAACATCTTGAGCGGCTTGTCGAGGTCCGCATCGCTGAGGGAAAGAACAGCCTGGCGGAAGTGGGCGAAGGAATCCTTCAATGCTTGAACGGTCTTCGTTTTGTCGCCCGCGCTAGCCATGATGGCCTTGAGATCGACGTCGGCGGGGGGTGGCGTGCCCAACGCTCGAGCGATGCCATAGTTAGCGGCTACCATGTGGGCGTAGACCTCCCCCACAGAACGAACCCCCTCGGCGGGGCGCCAAGTGTACTTCTCGGCGGGCATGGCCTGGGCCAAGCGAGTATATCTTTGCTCATAAAAGGTGACTTCCGCGAGGAACTCGGCGCGGGCGCCCGAAGTCGGGGCGGCCACGGCTGTAGAAGGGGCCTGACCGGCAGGCTTGTCCCGGGTCTGGGCCCCGGTTACGGGGCAAAAGCCCAGGGAAAGCGTGGCAAGTGATAGACAACCAATAGACATTCGTCGCATCGAGGAGATCTCCTGTATTTTGTGGGGTTGCCGGGATGGAATCCTAAGTTCCACGGAGGTCAGCATAAACCGGGTAGAATAGACACAGGGCGTAAGGCTACACCCGAAAAGGGTGAAAACAAAGTAGTATGCCGAACGTCTCTATCTAGTGAGGAACTAAGGGGCGGGGTTTGCCGTCTTAAAGAATGAAGGAAAGCGGAGGGGTGTTTGGGCGTCGTTCCGATAGAAGGATTGAGCAGGGTTCCGAGCGTGGCCGAAGCACCGGGGCGTTTGCTGACAAGTGTGCGAGGGCTGCGCGCGGCGATGGTGACGATGCTGGAGACGCTGCGGCTGGCGCTCGATTCGCTGCGCGCGCACAAGCTTCGTAGTTTTCTGACGCTCCTGGGCGTGATTCTAGCCGTTACCACCCTCGTTGCGGTAATGAGCGTGGTGGCAGGGCTGAATTTTTATGTGGCCGAGCGGGTGGCCAATCTGGGCGCCAACGTCTACCTGGTCGACCGCTTCGGAATCATCACCAGCCAGGACGACTGGGTGAAGGCGCAAAAGCGGCCGCTGATTACCATGGATGAATACCACTGGCTCCGGGACAACATGAAGACCGCAAGCCACGTCGCGGCCACCGATGACCAGAACATCGATGTGCGCTCCGGAAATGTGCTGCTGGAAAACACGGACGTGACAGGCGTGACGGCGAACTACTCGGACCTGCGCAGCATCAACATCGTTGCGGGACGTTATCTGACCGAAGCGGATGATCTACATCGCGCTCCGGTCTGCTTCATCGGGGCGGACGTGGCGAAGAAGTTCTTCGCCGACGTTGACCCGATCGGGAAAACCATCCGCGCAGGGACGCACAGCTATGAAGTGGTGGGAGTGGCGGAAGCGATTGGCAGCGCGTTTGGGCAGTCGCAGGACAATTACATGCTGATTCCGCTGTCCACGTACTACAAGGAGTGGCACAGGCAGAGAGACTGGCTGACGATTTTCGTGCAGGCGCAAAATACGGAAATGATGGACGCATCGGAGGACGAAGCGCGGATGCTGCTGCGCGCATTGCGGCACGTGCCTTGGAGTGCGCAGGATAACTTCGCGGTGTTTGGGTCGGACTCGATCATGAGCTTGTGGAAAGAGATCACGGGAAACCTGGAGGGCGCAATCGTTGGAATAACATCGGTGTTCCTGGTGGTGGGGGGCATCGTGATTATGAACATCATGCTGGCCAGCGTGACGGAGCGCACGAGAGAAATCGGTCTGCGCCGGTCACTGGGCGCGCGGAGAAAACACATCGTTCTGCAATTCATGACGGAGTCGGCGGTGCTGGCGGCCGCCGGAGGAATGATTGGGCTAGGTCTCGCCTACATCGCGGTTGCGATTGTGCGGGCAGTAACGCCCATTCCGGTGCGGACGCCACTCAGCGCGGTGATTATTGCGCTCGCGCTTTCCACCGGCGTTGGTTTGTTCTTTGGGATTTATCCGGCGACGCGCGCGGCAAAGCTCGATCCCATCGAAGCCCTCCGGGCAGAAGGCTGAAACAGAGTTATGGCGCAGGCACACCACGAGAACCTGAAGCAGGCGATTGATACGCTGCGGGCGCACAAGATGCGCAGCGCGTTGACCATGTTCGGCGTGGTGCTGGGCGTGAGCGTGATCATGCTGGTGGCCGCGCTGATTACGGGATTTGATCAGCAAATTCAAGAAAACATCAAGCAGTACGGCGCGGATACGGCGTTCATCTCGCGGTGGGACCAAGGGCCCCACGGCGACAACCGGCCATTGGAGGAGCGGCTGCGGAAGCCGCTGACCCTCGAGGATGCCAAGGCACTGCAAGAGGGCTGCCCCGCGGTGAAGAATGTCACGGTATTTCTCATGTGGTGGGAGAAGCCGCACACGGTACGGACGAAAGCTGGAGAAGTTACGGCCATCGACTTTCGCGGCGTGCAGCCGAATTTCGGGCAGGTCTATGCCAACGCGGCGACACTTTCGGGGCGATTCATCAGCGAGGGTGATGACCTGCACCGCGAGAAGGTCGTGATGCTGGGAGAAAATGTGGCGCCGGTGCTGTTTCCGGAAGGCTCGGCGGTCGGAAAAGACGTGATGATCGATGGCTCGGACTTTCTGGTGATCGGCGTGGTGGAAAAGCCGAAAGGCGGATTCGGCATGGGGAACGACGACCGGCGCGTGCTGATTCCGTACAGCACCTTCCACAAGATTTATCCCGGTGCATACGAGAACAACTTCCGCATGCAGGCCTATCCGAACCTGCTGGACCAGGCCGTGGACCAGGCCAGGGAAGTGCTGCGGCGGCGGCGTAATGTTGCCTACAACGCGAAAGATAGTTTTTCGATCGAGACGGCAGAGATGCAGGTGCAGGAGTTCCACAACATTGTGGGGATGGTGGCGCTCGCGGCGATCGTGCTGAGCTCGGTAGGGCTGCTGATCGGCGGCGTGGGCGTGATGAATATCATGTTGGTGAGCGTCACGGAGCGGACGCGCGAGATTGGAGTGCGCAAGGCCATCGGCGCGCGGCGCGGTGACATCACTTGGCAATTCTTGCTGGAAGCGATGGCGCTAACGGGCGCGGGCGGCATGGTTGCAGTGATACTGGTGAACGGACTGGTTCTGCTGGTGCGCGTAACACTGGACTGGCCGGGAAGCGTGCCCGCGTGGGCGATTGCCGCCGGACTCATCGTGAGCATCGGAGTCGGTCTGTTCTTTGGCGTGTGGCCGGCGATGAAAGCGGCGAAGTTGGATCCGGTGGAAGCCCTGCGGTACGAGTAGTTCCTCAAGTTCTAACGACTAATTTCCCTCGAAAAAGTGACACTGGATGCGCGGAGAACCAGGCGCAATCGAAATTGGTGTGCGTGGCTACGCGGAGCGGAGGAGGCGGGTAGCCCGATTACGAAGAGTAACGGGCTGCGGAGCAACCGGGGTAACGGTTTTGGCGCGTGCGATCGGATAGAGATCTGCGGCCAGGGCGTCGGCGGATGCGTAGCGCGCTGCAGGATCCTTCGCCAGGCAAGCGGTGACAACCTGGTTGAGGGCAGCCGGCAGAGACGCGTTGAAATGCGAAGGCGGCAGCGGCGTTGAAGATAGAACGCGGCCGCAAATGCCTTGCAGCGAGTCGGCGTCGAACGGCCGCTGGCCGGTGACCATTTCATACAAAACAACGCCGAGAGAAAAGAGATCGGAGCGCGCGTCCTGAGCCTTACCGAGAATCTGCTCGGGGCACCAGTAGGCAGGCGTGCCGAGGAGCGGAGTGTCGGCGGAATCACGGCTGGCGAGGCGCGCCATGCCAAAGTCGGTGAGCTTCACGCGGCCATCTTCCGTGATGAGAACGTTGGCGGGCTTGACATCCCCGTGGATGACGCCTTTGCGGTGAGCGACGGCCAGCGCCGTGGCGACTTCGGCGATCCAAGCACATGCTCGCGGAAAAGGAATGCTGCCCTTGCCGAGGATCTTATCGAGGGGCTGCCCTTCGATGAATTCCATCACAAGATACGGGGTGGAGGAGCCTTCATCGATGCCCATGTCGTGAAGCGTGATGATGGAAGGGTGAGAGATCTGCCCGACAACGCGAGCTTCTTGAAGAAATCGCGCGCGAGCTTCACCCTTTGCGATTTCCGGAGGAAAAAGTTTGATGGCCACGACGCGGCCGATCATGGGATCGAAAGCGCGCGCGACGCGGCTGGTGGCGCCAGTGCCGATCGTATCGAGAATTTTGTAGCGGCCAACTTCCACGGTGACCTTCCCTCAGCCAATAACATCCCGGCTGGGGATAAGAGTAGCGGGGGGAAGTGAACGAAGAAATGAAACAAGGGTCCCGTCGGGACATCCATCGGTACTAGGACGCCGCAAAGGGCAATATAAAGATAAAGGTTTATAAATGAATGGTTTATGAGATGCACGAGGAAACCCGGGAAAGATCATAACGAAGCAACCGGGCAACTGGACCGTTAGACGCCGGCGACTCGCCGCTAGCTCACTCCTTCACAGCAGCGTTCCGCAGAGCAGTGAAAACGGGATCGGAAGCGAAATTTACGGGGAATTTGCGCACGAAGTATACCATCGCGGGATGCCAGTGATAGTGGAAACCGAAGAAGTCCATTTCCTGGATGGCTTGTTCGACTGTCCAATTGTCTTCGGCGATGCGATAGGCGGCCATCATGACGCCGCTGCGGTCTTCACCGTATTTACAATGGACAAAAATCTTCTGGCCGGGCGAGTTGCGCACGAGAGCAAGGAATTGAGCGACCTGTTCGTTGGTCGGCGGCGACCAGCCACTGACCGGAATGTTGACGTAGCGGAGACCGAGAGATTCGGCTTGCTTGCGCTCGGACTCGACTTCGTAGCTCCAGCCGCGAAGATTGACGACGGTGGTGACACCGAGCTTCTTGAGTTCGGCGAGACCCTGGTTAGAAGGTTGCGCGCCGCGAAGGAGGAAGTCGTTTATTTTGCCCGCATTAGGAACTCCGGCGAGTGCGATTTTTTGCGCGAGAGCGCTACGAGTAGCGGGAACGTTCGCTAAAGCGGCGGAGGATTGCGCGAGAGTTGTAGAAGGTGCGATCACCGGGAAAAGAAAAATCACCATGTAGAGAAGAAACGCACCGAAAGGGAACGAGTGACGCATAGATAGTTAGATGCAATATTTTACTCCCAGAATGAAAAAATTGGACGGAAGTACAAGAGAGAGATGGGGTTGGCGGAAACATGACCACTACAAATAGACGTGACGCGTAAATGTCAACGACATTTAGCGTTTTTCTCTTGACAGGAAATTTGCATGCGTTGATACTGCGAGTCCAGATTCGAGGGACGCGGAAGCGCCAGGCGGACCCAGTCGGGGTTGTAGGGTAGTCTGCATTGCATCCGCGAAACCGGTCCGGGAATTAAGCGAAAAAACGAGAGCGAGGTATTTGCTCCGCGCCAGCAAGTGAGGCGCGGGACACTGCTGTGAGGCTGAGTGCTGATCCACCGGCCAATGGCAGAGCATTTGCGTTTTGCAGCCTTTTTGAGTGGCCCGCGAAGGAGTGACCTTTCTCGCCCAGAGCCTTCACGGACCCAAGGAATCGAGTTGCACTGGCGTTGTGGTGAAGCGCAGCACCTCTGCCTGGTGCAGAGGAGTAAAATAATAGGGTTCCCCGCGCAAGAGGGAGCCCGGTGGCGCGGAGGAACGGGATGGCAACGGTGAGGCATGCATTGCGCGGGAAATCACCGGTGACGGATACGAGCACCGAGAAGACGCCAACAGGCGCGGGCAAAGGCCTGAAGTTCGAGCGGTTTTTCACCGATGGAAAGGTGGCGCCGTTTGACGCCGTAGAATGGGAGAAACGTACGGCGCTGATTGGAAATGAGAAGGGCGTGACGATTTTCCGCCAGGAAGACGTCGAGGTGCCGAAGAGCTGGTCGCAGACCGCCACGAACATTGTCACCAGCAAATATTTTCACGGCAAGCCGGGAACGAGCGAGCGCGAAGGATCGGTGCGGCAACTGATCGGCCGTGTCGTAAATACGATTGTGCGTTGGGGCGAAGCGGGGGGTTACTTCGATTCGAATGAATCGCGCGACGCGTTTCGCGACGAGCTGACGCACCTGCTGGTCGAGCAAAAGATGAGCTTCAATTCGCCGGTGTGGTTCAACGTTGGCGTGCAGCCGAAGCCGCAGTGCTCGG
The DNA here is from genome assembly GCA_035544995.1 of Candidatus Acidiferrum sp. Classification (GTDB taxonomy): domain Bacteria; phylum Acidobacteriota; class Terriglobia; order Acidiferrales; family UBA7541; genus Acidiferrum. Next base: position 33,983 of record DASZZI010000062.1, on the reverse strand, counting down.
CGTGCTTCATCAACTCGGTGCAGGACACCATGGAATCGATCATGGGCCTGACGAAGACCGAGGGAATGCTGTTCAAGTGGGGCTCAGGCACGGGAACGAATTTTTCGACGCTGCGCGGGAGCAAAGAAACGCTTTCGGGCGGAGGAATTGCGTCGGGCCCGGTGAGCTTCATGAAAGGGTTTGATGCGTTCGCGGGCGTGATCAAGAGCGGCGGGAAGACACGGCGCGCGGCGAAGATGGTCATCTTGAATATTGATCACCCGGACATCGTGGAGTTCATCGAATGCAAGAGGAAGGAAGAGCGCAAGGCGCACGTTTTGATCGAGCAAGGCTATGACTCGGGAATCGACGGCAACGCGTACAGCTCGATTTTCTTCCAAAATGCGAACCACTCGGTGCGCGTGACGGACGACTTCATGCGCGCGATTGAAGAGGATCGCGACTGGTGGACGCGCAACGTGACCGACGGGCAGCCGGCGGTAAAACTGCGGGCGCGGGACCTGCTGAACAAGATCGCGGATTCGACATGGCACTGCGGTGATCCGGGCATGCAGTACGACTCGACCATCAACCGCTGGCACACCTGCAAGACCACCGGGCGCATCAATGCGTCCAACCCCTGCTCCGAATACATGTTCCTGGACGACACGGCGTGCAACCTGGCGTCGCTGAATCTGATGAGGTACGTGAACGCCAGCGGGCAGTTTGACGTAGAAGCGTTCAAGCACGGGGTGGGTGTAACGATCACGGCGCAGGAGATTCTCGTGGACAACGCGAGCTATCCGACGACCAAGATCGCGGAAAATTCGCACAACTTCCGCCCGCTGGGACTGGGCTACGCTAACCTGGGCGCGCTGCTGATGTCGATGGCGCTGCCGTATGACTCGGACGAAGGGCGCGACGTGGCGGAAGCGATCACGGCGCTGATGTGCGGCGAAGCCTACGCGCAGTCCGCACGGATCGCGGAGCGCATGGGGCCGTTCCCGGGATACGAAGTGAACCGCGAGCCGATGCTGGACGTCATCCGGATGCACCGCGACGCCATGCGGGGGATCAAACCGGACCATGTGCAGACTGGACTCTTTCTGGCGGCGCAGGAGTCGTGGGACACGGCGCTGGCGCAAGGCGAGAAGCACGGTTACAAGAATTCGCAGGTGACGGTGCTGGCCCCGACGGGCACGATCGGCTTCATGATGGACTGCGACACGACGGGAATCGAGCCGGACCTGGCGCTGGTGAAGCACAAGAAGCTGGTAGGCGGGGGTTTGATTAAGATCGTGAACAACACGGTTCCGCAAGCGCTGATGAAGCTGGGCTACACGCCGGAGCAGACCAGCGAAATCGTTTCGCACATCGACAAGCAGGGAACGATCGAGGGCGCACCGTACCTGAAGCCGGAGCACCTGGCGGTGTTCGATTGTTCGCTGGCACCGGCAGGCGGCGGGCGGTCGATTTCGTGGACGGGTCACGTGAAAATGATGGCGGCGGCGCAGCCGTTCCTCTCGGGCGCGATCTCGAAGACCATCAACATGCCCGAGGAATCGACGCTCGAAGATATCATGCAGGCGTATATCGAAGCGTGGAAGCTGGGGCTGAAGGCCGTGGCGATTTACCGCGACAATTCGAAGCGCTCGCAGCCGCTGTCGGCGGCGGGCCAGAAGAAGGATGAGAAGAACACGGAAGCCGCCCCGCCGACTGAGCCGCTGCAGCGCGAGCTCTTTGCGCGACAGCAGCGGGAGAAAATGCCGGTGGAGCGCGCGTCGGTGACGCACAAATTCAGCGTGGGTGGCCACGAGGGCTACATCACCGTGGGGATGTACGAAGACGGGCGCCCGGGTGAAATCTTCATCAAGATGTCAAAGGAAGGCTCGACGCTTTCGGGCGTGATGGACGGGCTGGCGCTAACCGTGTCGCTCGGATTGCAGTACGGCGTGCCGCTAAAGGTGTTCGTAGACAAACTGCTGAACACGCGATTTGAGCCGTCGGGCATCACCGCGAACCCGAATATCCGCTTTGTTTCCTCAGTGCTGGATTACATCGCGCGGTGGCTTGGCGGAAGGTTTATCTCGTCGGACTACTTGAAACTCAATGGCGGGGCGTCAGGGGAGCATGCTGTGGGGGGCGCTCCAGCTTCGGTGCTCCCGCCGATGTCCCAGCCGGGGATTGACCCCCTTCCAATGGAGGCTGCAGCTTCAAGACCTCGTGACGCGCATGAAGGTGCGCCGGCCTGCTCCGAATGCGGCATGCTGATGGTGCCGAACGGGGGGTGCTACAAGTGTGAGAATTGCGGGAGCACGAGCGGCTGTAGTTGAGCCCGGGAAAAGAGGAGAGACCAACCACACGATGAGCGGATCCCCTTCCGGTTCAGCACTGGCCCCAAAGCTCGCTCCGGTAAAGCCTAAGACACACGGGTTTCTGCGCATCGTCCGGCACGGCGCAGGACCCCGCGCCCTCTACGTTGTCACCTACCATCGCCTTGACCGGGAAGGGGCGCTTCCGAAGCCGGTGCCGGCGGAAGGCGCGTCGGCCTTGATTGAGTTGCTGGAACGCATCGGCGTGGACTTCAGGCTAAAGGAAGTCCGCGGAGCGCTGGAAGATATTCTTCGGCTCGGCTCAGCCAATATCCCCGATCTGTGGCTTAGTGATGAGGAGATGGTCGAGAAGGGCCTCGTCGAGAGCTAGGATCTGTATTCCGATGGAAACAAGAAGGCCGGGGGCGCTTGCCTCCGGCCTTTTTTTGTTTCCAAGAGCACAGCAGGAACAGACTGGAAAAACGGAAGAGAGATTCCTCCCTTCGGCCGGAATGACGTACTCGTGCGGCGCGAGACTCTAGCGCGGGCGGAGGGGCGGCCGATGGCCGACGAGGGGCCGCGGACGCATGCGGAAGCGCGGAGCGAGCGGCGGAGGCACGTGCCGCAGGGCATCGCCGCACGAGGGACAGAGCTCGCTGCGGACCACGTCGGCGCGGATCCAGTGGCCGCGCGCCTCACAATTCGGATTAATGCACTGCACGGTGGAGCCGGGCATGTACTGCATGTGTGACTCCTTGCGGCCAGTGCGCTTTGCGTGTGCCACGCGGCTCGCACGAAGCTCCCCTTGCTGGCCAAAGCCCCTGGGGCGGAAAACGTTCAGGGTAAGCGAATGTGTTGGCGCGGATTTTGCAGCGAGAAGCCTGTGGTGTCAAGAGAAATATATACAATATCTTGTGGTATGGTTGCGGGAGCGGAAATCGGTGAACTGTGGATTTGCGACCCGCGGGAACGGAGGGGAAAATGGCGAATACGACGAGAGGTGGTTTTGATTTAGGGGAAGGAGGGATGTCGGCGATGCCAAGCTTGCGAGGCGCAGGTGTGAAGATTCTATGGATTGCGGCGGCGATCGTGATTTTCTTCCTGTTCATGGCGAGTGTCACGTCGATCCCGACGGGGAATGTGGGCGTGCTGACGCTGTTCGGGAGAGTCACGGGAGAAAGTCTGCCGGAGGGAATTCACCTGATCAATCCGCTGAAGGCGGTGCAGAAGCTCTCGATTCAGACACAATCGGTGAAAGAAAGCGCGAACGTGCCGTCGAACGAGGGATTGATCCTGGCGCTGGACACTTCGCTGCTATTCCGTTTGGACAAGACGATGGCCGCGCAGGTGTACCAGACGGTAGGCGCAGACTACGCGGATAAGATCGTAGAGCCAACATTGCGGGCGGCGATTCGCGCATCGACTTCCGCACACACGGCCAACGCGCTGTACACCAATGCCCGGGAACTGGTGCAGCAACAGATTCAAGACGAGTTGACGAAGCAACTCGCCCCTCGCGGCGTAATCGTGGAAAACGTGCTGCTGCGAGATGTGCAGTTGCCGGCGATGCTGAAGGGCTCCATCGAAGCCAAGCAACAGGCGGAGCAGGATGCGCTGCGTATGAGCTTCATCCTCCAGAAAGAGAAGCAGGAGGCGGAGCGGAAGCGGATCGAAGCGCAGGGAATCGCGGATTTTCAGAAGATCGTGGCGACGGGGATCAGCCCGCAGTTGCTGGAATGGAAGGGGATCGAGGCGACGGAGAAGCTGGCAGTAAGCGCGAATGCGAAGATCGTCATCATCGGGAATCCGAAGAATGGGTTGCCGTTGGTGCTGGAGCCCAAATAAAACCCCGACTTCACCCTAGTTCCCCGAAAGTCATACCAGGCGATCCGGCTCGCACTCATCGCCCACTTGAAGGAGTTTTTCCGGGCCGATGAGGATTGGTGCAATAGGTTTGATGATCCTTGCGATCCGGACTGGTTCGATAGCTCATTGACAGGTGAAGTCGCGACGGTGGCTGGCGAAGAAGCGCTCGCGTGCGTTATCTCTTATGAGCAGCGGGCCTTTCCCGGAGAGATTCGGAAGCCTTCTGGACCGAAAAATGTTTTGTACGTTTATCGCCACGTCAACGATGAAGCGAAGATGGAATACCGTGAAATGCCGCTCACGGACGCGAAAGAACGATTTGGGGACGTGCCCCTGCAAAAGCTGCTGGAGCAGAAGACACTCTAGAAAATATTTGCTGTGCTACCAATGAAAAATCCGGAGCCCTGAGGTTCAACTGGCGTGGTGATGGCAGGGGCGGCATCGGCCACAACGCGGAGGGGGAGGCCTCGGTTGGATGAGTTACGGCTGAGGCGGTGTGGCCGGCTTTTGGTTGTTCTCAGGGGAAGCGGGCTGCTCGTGTGCCAGCTGCTCCAGCAAGGCGGCGAGGCGGGTCTTCAATGCATCTACGCCTTGCTGCTTGTCCGTGAGCTGCTGCTGCAGCTCGTCGAGTTTGGATTTGCCCGCGGTATCGCGCCCGTAGTCGGGTTTCGAATAATAATTGTCTCGCTCGAGCGGGAGTTCGCGCCGGAGAAGGTCAAGCTCCTTTTCTAATTCTTCGAGCTGGGTTTTCATCCTCGCTGCTTCGGCCGCGTTGGCTGCGGCCTCTTTTTTCTCGTTCGGCGTCGCCTCAGCGGCGGGAGTTGCTGGAGCAGCCGGGGCTGCTGCCGCGGGCGGCGCGGCAGGCGCGGTTGCCGCTTGCGATTGTGGCGCCAGTTCGGGCGATCGAGCCGGTGCAGCGTCGGGGGCCGATGGAGCCGCAGTTGCCGTGGGCGCGGGTTTCAAAGTGTCGTCGCTAATGACGCGGGCGGGCTTTTCCGATTTTTTCTTCTGCTCGCGGGCGCGGCGAGCGGCTTCCGCGACCGAGGGAGTTTGCTGTTCCTGCGATTGCCCGGAGGGAGGAAAGGAAAACAGTGCAGCCGTCAAAGCGGCCGGCAGGCCAACGCGCCATAAGATCCGGTGCAGCATGGAGGTATTCCTCACGTAAGGATCGGCTGGGTCAAATGGCAGAATACGCCCTGTGGGAACCTGCTGGCAATTCCATTACGGATTTGCGCGGCGAATGAGGCAATGGCGGAAAAAGGCGCTGCGCGCAACCCCATCGCAGGCGATGGGCGTTGAAGCCCTTTTCGGCCGCAAAGGAAATCTTTGTTCGGACCCGACAGAAGACACAGCAAGAGTTGTTGCACCAGGAAACAAGGTGCTGCATACTGCGCGGCGCAGGCGAGAGAATCAGGGGCCGCATCGGCAATCCTCGAAGGCGAGTGCGAGGAGGGCGTATGGAGCGGTGTGCCAGGATTCAACGTTTCACGTTGAATTTGTGCATATTTTTGTGTGCCGCGGCTTGTGCAAATGGATTCGCGCAAACGCCGCCGGCAAAAGGGACGCCCCCGGCAACTCCGCGGGCGGAACGTGTTCTTGATCAGAGGGATGAAACGCCGCTGGCTGCTCCGGCAACTCCCCAGCAGACAGAAACCGAAAAATACACGCTTTCGCAGGATCGCTACGAAAAGGCGATCGCCTATTCCCGCGCCGGATACACGTTGTACTTCGTAATGTTTTTTTTCGACGTCCTGGTCATGATTCTGGTCTTGAAGCTGGGCGTGGCCGCGAAGTTCCGGGACTTCGCCGAGAACCTTAGCGGCAGCCGGTTTCTGCAAGGATTGGTGTACATCCCGGTGCTCGTGCTGACGCTGGATGCGCTGGATCTGCCGCTGCGGTTGTACGGACATTCCCTCTCGCTGCGTTACGAACAATCCGTGCAGCGGTGGGGTTCGTGGATGTGGGATTGGGCCAAAGGCGAGCTGCTGGGGACCGCGTTTGCAGTCATCCTGGTGCTGATCCTTTACGCGGTAATGCGCCGCAGTCCGCGGCGATGGTGGCTCTATTTCTGGTTCGCGTCACTGCCCATCATATTCGTAATCGTTTTCATCAGCCCGTGGTTCATTGATCCGCTGTTCAATAAATTCGAGCCACTCGAGGCAAAACATCCTGAATTGGTCACGGAAATCGAGAAAGTGGTGCAGCGAGCCGGGCTGCAAATCCCGCGGGAACGAATGTTCCTGATGCAGGCGAGCGCAAAAACCAACCAGATCAATGCCTATGTGACGGGATTCGGCGCTTCGAAACGAGTCGTGGTATGGGACACGACCATTCAGAAGACGACAACCCCAGAGACGCTTTTCATATTCGGGCATGAAGCGGGTCACTACAAGCTGGGACACATCCGCGACGGTTTTATCTTTTTTGCTGCGCTTCTGCTTGTAACGTTCTATGCGGGATTCCGTGGAATGCACTGGGCGCTCGACCGCTGGGCCAGGGATTGGAAAATCTACGGGCCCGAGGATTGGGCGTCGTTCGCGTTGTTCCTGTTGCTGCTGCAAGTGGTGATCTTCGCGGCATCGCCGCTGATCAACGGGTTCAGCCGGATGCAGGAGCACGCCGCGGACGTCTACGGCCTGGAAGTGATCCACGGCATTGTGCCGGATTCACCGGAGGTCGCGGCACACGCGTTTCAGGTGATGGGCGAAGTGGATCTTTCGGATCCGAATCCGCCGGAATTTATCACTTTCTGGCTGTATAGCCACCCGCCGGTGGCAGACCGCCTGGTGTTTGCCCACACCTATGACCCGTGGTCCAAGGGCGAGCCGCCAAAATATGTCAAATAGATGGGTGAAAAGCGCTCCGGCCGTTGTATCAAGCTTCGCGGCGCCGCGAAGAATGCCGGCGAGCGAAAGCTGCGACCTTGTGGCGATTGCCGCAGAGAGCCATCGAGCACCAGCGGCGACGCCGTGTGCGCGACATGTCGGAAAAGAAAAGACCGCAGGCAGGATTGGCACAGAGCCGGAGGCGAGCGGCCGGCCCCTCGACAAGAATTTCCGCGGCAGACCGGGCGATCGCGGCGAGCAGCCACTCGAGGCCGCCTTCCCGGGCGATGAATTCCAGTCGCCACTGCCCGATATCCCAAACGAGTTCGTCGTGCCCTTCGGTAATGCGAAGAATTTCGTTCACCGGTTCAACCCATTCGCGGGCAACTTTTTCCTTTCGAACCACGGCGCCGAAAATCTCGCGAAGTGCTTCGCGAAGGCGCACTGCGCGGGAGAACAGGGTGTCGGCAGCCTGCGGATCACTCTGGGGAAGGATGAGGAGGTGAGCACTTCGTTCTGGAGAGACGACGCGGGATGCTTCGAGGAACCGGATGAAGTCCTCCCAATCGTGGGTGTCAGAGAGGGTAGTGGAGTTGGCGAAATCGATGGCAAGACGGCCACCGAAAAGAGGTAAGTTGAGCTTAACAGGTGCCGTGAGAGCCTCCACTAAGACAAATACAAACTCTTAGGGTACCGTTCGATAACCGGTTAACTATAGCATGGTGGTTATGGCGAGCCAATCGAATTCAGCAGAACAAAATCAGAGACCGTCCTTCTGGTCAAAGCATCGAATGTTCTCTTAGGAGGTGAGTTGGATGAGGCATTTGCTGACAGCGTCCGCGTTGCTGGCTATCTCGATCGTCGCAATGGGAGCAATCTTGCGTCACACCGGGGAGATTGCCGAGGCGCGGCCAAAATCCTCTCCGAGTGCAAGTCCCGTGGTTGTGGAGTTGTTTACTTCGGAAGGGTGTTCAAGTTGTCCGCCGGCCGATGCTTTGCTCATAAGAATGGCCGCCAGGCAGTGGCCCGAGAACGAGAAGATCATTTCATTGGAAGAGCACGTGGATTACTGGGATCAGTTGGGGTGGAGGGATCCCTTCTCGTCGCGGCAATGGACGGAGCGGCAGGAGAGTTATGCCGTGGAATTGGGCAACGGAAGCGTCTATACGCCGCAGATGGTGATGGACGGGCGGACGGAATTCGTCGGCAGCCGAGAAGCTGAGGCCAAGCGCGTAATCGAGGAGTTGGCCGGGAAAGCGAAGACGGAAGTCAGTGTGGCCCCTGCAAAATCCAGCGATGACAACGTACGATTCGCCGTACGCGTGGGAAAACTTGTGGGTGAGAACGCGGACGATACGTCCGAAGTATGGCTCGCCATCACGGAGAGCGGACTGCATTCCGTGGTGACGCGCGGGGAAAATGCGGGCGAGGATTTACATCATGCCGCAGTCGTGCGGACGTTGCGGAAGCTCGGCGTAGCGAATGCGAGGGACCCTGAAACATCGTTTAGCGGTGAGGTAAAGGTTTCCTTTGATCGGGGCTGGAAGCGAGATAACTTGCGGGCAGTAGTCTTCGTCCAGGAGAAGAAGAACCGCCGCATTGTGGGAGCTGCGGAAACTAAGGTCACGCCGTAACTCCGGTGAGGACCCGAACCATCCGCGCGTAAGCACAGCCGCCGGTTTCAACAGAAGACCATGAGAAGAGTCCTGGCTGAAGATGCTTTGCTGCCGTGATAAAGTGCGGCAGCGATGATCGAACCAGCGAGGCCAGGATTGGAAGAAGCACGAGGGAGCGAGGCAATTCTCGAAGCTCCGTCGACCGCCAGTCTTTTCCGGGGTCCATCCCTCCCCTCCGTTTTTCTGCGGTTGTGTCTCTATCTGGCGCTGGATGAAGGGATCAGCTATGCATTGCAATGGGTTGCGCGGCTGATCCTTCCGAGTGGACCGTACTCCTCACTGCCAAATCGCATGATGCTTGGAGAAAGCATTGATCTGATGAGCGCTTTCTTTGCGGCGTTGCTGATGTCCCGGTTCGAGGGGCGAGCGTTTGGAGAATACGGGCTGCCGGGCCGCGCGGCTTTCGGGAAAATGTTTTGGCTGGGGGCGTCGTTCGGACTGGTCGAAATCAGCACGGTATTGGGAACGGTTGCAGCGCTGGGAGGTTACCGGTTTGGCGAGCTGGCGATTCATGGAAGTGATCTCTGGCGATGGGCGATTTTCTGGGGAGCATTCTTCTTGGTGGTCGGATTTTACGAGGAATTTGCGTTTCGCGGCTATGGGCAGTTCACAATGGGACAAGGCGTGGGTTTTTGGCCCACCGCCATCGTGCTTTCCATAATTTTTGGCGTGATGCACTCTACAAATCAGGGTGAGAGCTGGCTCGGGATCGCCGGCGTTGTCGTGAGTGGGCTCTTCTGGTGCCTGACGTTGCGGCGAACCGGAAGTTTATGGTTCGCAGTGGGAATGCACGCGAGTTTTGATTTTGCCGAGACATTTCTCTATTCCGTTCCGGACAGCGGCATGATCTTTCCCGGCCACCTTTCGAACGCGACGTTACGGGGCCCCGTTTGGCTGACGGGTGGCACTGCCGGCCCGGAAGCCAGTGTTCTCGATTTCCTCGTTCTGGCAGTTTTCTTCTATGTTTTCCACAGACTATTTCCCGCGAAGGCGACAACAAACCAGGCGGCCGACAAGGCATAACTTTCAGTGGACGAGGTCCGAGGCGAAGACGAGGTGCACGCCTTGCGCCGCAGCGCGGGGCAGGACCTCGCTCAAAGCCTGTAGTGTGGCGGGGTGTGGGTGGCCGATGGCCACGGCTTCCCCTTTATCGCGGGCGCCGCGCAGCGCCAGCTCGAGCTGCTTGCGGACGGCAGCTACGTTCGCGAGATCGTCGAGAAACGGGACGTTTCGAAACGCGGAACGCACCCCGCCCTCGCGAGCGGTGAAATAAGCGACGGTCGTGGCGGTTGTACGGCTGTCGATGTAGAAGAGCTGGCGGTCACGCAAAACGGGCATTAACTCGGACATGAGCGCAGGGTCGGAGGTGGCCTGCGAACCCTGGTGATTGTTCACGCCCACCACAAAGGGAACAGCCTGAAGCATTTGATTGACGACCAGATTCACGTCACTCTCAGACATGCCCGGACGCAATTCCTGCGCTTCCGGCTTCTCGTTGCCGACGGATTGCATGGGGAGATGGAGCAGGACTTGGTAGCCATGACGATGGGCTTCTTCCGCGATTTCGACGGAATGCGGATGATTCGGCAGCACGGAAATTGTCAGCGGATAAGGCAAGGCAAAGATCAGTTCGGCGGCTCCGCGATCGTTTCCCAGGTCGTCAAGAATGATCGCTAGCTTTGCGCCGGGGGTTTGGGACGAGGGCGAGGTGCCGTGTATTGCGGTGGATGGCCCTGCATGAATGTGAATCGACTGAGTTGCAAGGCCCGCGTGGCGATAATTGAAAAGAATCCCTTCGCGGCTTTCGGACAGAGCATCCTGAGTAAGGCCATGGCGAGTTGCGACAACGGCGAGTGATTGGAGCAAACGCACAACCGCCGCGCGTTCGGGTGTTGACGGCTCCACCGGAGGAAAGGTGATGTCGAGCTGATCTGTTCTTTCTGGAGCTTCGTCGGACGCAAGAAATTGGTTTCGAATGTCCGAGCCGGGAGGCGCCGCTTTGCCTGCCGCCGCAGCGAGTTCACGTGTGATCGCATGGATCTCCGTAGCCCGCAGGCGCTCCGGCGGTTTCTCGCAACCAGCAAGAGACATAGCGAATGCTAGAAGGAACGCGATTCGCGTTAGCAAACGCGCAGAACGAAATTTGTCTGGATTCTTCTTGCAGGGATGAAATCGACTGCTGGTTTGGGAAGTGGATCGCGCCCGGCTGTTCACCAATTACTAAGCCGCTTTCTTTGCGGGCGTCTTCAAGAGTTCGAGTGCCTTGCGGAAGATTGGATCTTCCGGAGAAAGCGGGCGCGGCCCGGCAGAGGGCTCCTTTTGTGTCTCCGGGGCGGTAGCGTATTCATCGCCCGTGTCGCCTTCGTCGGCTGCTGCCGCGTGCACAACTTCGGTGGGAATGACACCTTCCTCAAGGATCGACTTGCCGCCGGGGTTGTAATAGTTGGCGACCGTGAGGATCAAAGCCGCTCCATCATCCATCGTGATCAATTTTTGTTCGGAAGCCAAGCCGAAGGTGCGTTCGCCAACGACATCCCCGCGGTGATTCGCGACGATTGCCGATGCCAGCACTTCCGCGGCGCCCGAGGTCGTGCCATCCGTCAACACCGATACAGGATTCTTCCACATTACCTTGCTTGGATCAGCGGAGAAAACCTGAGTGGAGACCGTTTGGCCGCGCAATGTCGCCAGTGTTCCGGAAGAAACAAAGAGCCGCGCCACGGAAATGGCTTCGGAGACGGGACCTCGACCGCACTCGCGAACATCCAATATAACTTTGCGAAGGCCCTGCTTTTCGGCGTCGAGGAGGCGGTTGCGGACATCTTCGGCCCGGCCGGGATCGAGCGAGGGCAAACGAAGAACAAGTACGTCTGGATCGGCCTTCTCGCTGTTGATCTTAGCGGGTGCGAGTTTTTGGCGGACCAGATCCACTTCTTCGGGCTGCGCCTTACCCCGGCGGATGACGGACACCTTGACTCCGCTTCCAGGCTGTCCCGTGAGAAGATTCAGGGCCTGGCCCACCGACATATCGCGCGTCGTGAAGCCCCCGATGGATTCGAAAATGTCGCCGCTGTGAATGCCGGCTTTTTCTGCTGGGCTTCCCGGCAGGACGGAAATCGCGATGACGTAGCCGAAGCGCTTGCTGATCGTAAGCCCGGTTTCGCCTGTGCCGACATTCTGGAGCTTCTGTTTGTACTCTGTATATTCACGAGGCGTAAGGTAACTGGATTCGGCGTCCAGAGATTCGAGCAAGCCACGGAGCGACCCCGCCGTGACGAGATGCATGTTCGGCTCGTCGACATAGTCCTGCTGGATCTTCTGCAGAACTTCGCTGTAGACCAGCATCGATTTGTAGGACTTGTCATCAGGCGTGCGGCCAAGGACATGGCCGAGTCCGGCGTAGCAAAAGATGGCTACGGATGCGGAGAAAATAACGAGACGCACTGCTCGATTCATGCCCCACCTATCCTCGAACTTCAAAAAACAATTATATCATTGCCAATAGATGGGACGCGGGAGGAAAGAGAAGGGAAGCTTCGGGAGGATAAGGTACGATATAGTGCTGAAATGGGAAAGAGACACAAGCAATCGGCGAGTTGTTGCACAATAACCACACTGGCGTCCAACAGGTGATTCCTTGTGTTTGTAAGTAGTTGAAAATATTAGAGAAAAGTGGAAATGAACTGGCCGACAAAATGCTACGTCTGGCCAAGTACAATGTTCCAAACGACCATCGCAAGAGAAGCCCGGACGGAAGGGGTGGGCCTGCACACCGGTGTGTTCGGACATGTGCGATTGCTGCCTGCGCCGGCCGATACTGGGATCGTTTTTCGCCGCAACGACCTGGATAATTTCCCCATTGAGGCGCAGGGGCACAACGTCGCGCGCGTAAGCTACGCGACCAGCTTGATGAAGCAGGGTGTGCTACTTTCAACTACGGAACACCTGCTGGCGGCAATCTATTCCTGCGGGATCGACAACATCTACATCGATATTGACTCGATCGAAGTCCCGATCCTGGATGGCTCGGCCGAGCCGTTCATGCAAATGCTCGAGCATGTGGGTGTTCGCAAGCTGCGTAGAAAGCGGCGCTATTTGAAAGTGTTGAAGCCGCTGGAAGTGGTGGAAGGCGACAGACGTATTGGGATTTATCCGGCGGACGAATTTCGCGTATGTTGCTATGTGGATTTTCCGCACCCTCTAGTCGGCCAGCAGGAAGTGGAACTGGTGGTCGGCCCGGAGACATTCCGCCACTTGCTTGCGAGGGCGCGAACGTTCTGTTTCGAACGCGACATCGAGCCGCTGCGTGAAATGGGCCTGATCCGCGGTGGATCGCTCGAAAACGCCATCGTGCTGACCAAAGACGGCGTGATGAACGGTCCTTTGCGGTTTCCGGACGAATTTGGCCGGCATAAGGCGCTCGATCTAATCGGCGACTTGGCGCTGGCGGGATTGCCACTGCTGGCGCGCGTCGAGGCGCACAAGGCTGGCCACGCCCTGCATACCCAGCTTGTCAGCCGGCTGCTGACCGACCCGTCCCTCTGGACCATCACGACGGAAGTAACTTCCCACACCGAGGAACGCGCGCCCTTCGCCACACTGTTGTCTGCCCCCGCCGCGGATTAACTTCCAGGTTGGTCATTCAGCGAGTCAAAGAAATAGCTAGATTGCGAAATCTGCGAGCCTCCCGCAGAATGGGCAGGAACCTATGCTGGCTAACGATCTCGCTATCGTGATTCTTGCCGCGGGGAAGGGCACGCGGCTGAAATCGAGCCTCGCCAAAGTGCTGCACCGTGCTGGCGGGCGCACGCTTGTCGAACACGTCTTGCGCGCGTGCGCGCCGCTGAAGGCGAAGAAGACGGTCGTTGTGGTCGGGCATCAGGCGGAACAGGTAGCGCCTGTGGTCGAGCCGTTGGGCGTGGAAATTGTGTTGCAGCAGCCGCAGCATGGAACAGGCCACGCCATACAGGCGGCGCGGCGGGCGCTTGGCAACGCAAAGCTTGCCGTTGTTTTGCCTGGAGATGCGCCGCTGGTACGGACGGAAACGCTGAAAGCGCTGATCGCGGCGCACCGTGCGGGAAACGCGGCGGCGACAATTCTTACCGCAGTGCTGGCGGACCCGAGTGGGTACGGCAGGATCGTGCGCAAGTCGGGGGCGAACGTCTCTGCGATTGTCGAAGAATCGCAGCTCACCGAGGAACAGCGCGAACTCAACGAGATCAACTCTAGCATCTATTGCTTCACGCTGGAACGGTTGTGGCCTGCGCTGGCGCAGGTGAAACCGAACAACAAGCACCGTGAACTTTACTTGACGGATGCAATTGCCGTGATGGCTGGGAAAGGTGAGACCGTATTGGCGCAGGTAGCTGGGGACGCGCAGGAAGCCCTCGGGTGTAACACACGCGCCGACTTGGCCGAAGTTGATCGCACCTTCCGCGAATGGAAGCGCGCGGCACTGCTGAGCGACGGAGTGACGATTCAGTTGCCGGAGACGGTGTTGGTCGATCCGGACGTGACGGCGGGCGAGGACACGGTGATCGAGCCGTGCGTGCAGTTGCTCGGAAAGACGAAGATTGGTGCACGATGCACGATTCGCACCGGGAGTGTGCTGAGCGACGCAATCCTCGGCGATGACGTAACGGTCGAGCCGCACTGCGTGGTGGCACAAAGCCGCTTGGACGACCGCGTGATCATCGGGCCCTTCGCGCGGCTGCGGCCGGAGAATCACTTGAAGGCCGGTGCGCACATCGGGAATTTCGTGGAATTAAAAAAGAGTACGGTCGGCGAAGGCACCAAGGCCATGCACCTGACTTACCTGGGCGACGCGAAGATCGGCGCGAAGACGAATATCGGCGCGGGCACCATCACGTGCAATTACGATGGGTTTCACAAGTACCCCACGACAATCGGCAATCGCGTGTTCATCGGCAGTGATTCCACGCTGGTCGCCCCGCTGCGCATCGGCGACGGTGCCTACGTCGCCGCAGGCTCGACGATCACGGAAAATGTGCCGCCGGATGCATTGGGCATCGCGCGCGGACGGCAGGCCAACAAGCCCGGCTGGGCCGCCAAGAAGCGTCGCGACCTGGCGGCAGCGGAGAAGCCGAAGAAGACAGCTCGTTCCAGGAAAAAGTCAAAGCCGCGGCGCGCAGCGAAGAAGGTGCGGCGGCGTTGAAGGCCGAGAGATATCTTGCCTCTACATGAGCGGCACTTCGCCGCGTGTGCTAAAATACAAATTCCCGAAATGCTCCACGGAGTCGACACCGCATGAAATTTGGAGTTGTCGTTTTCCCTGGGTCCAATTGCGACCACGACGCGTTTTACGCCCTCGGGAATGTCCTGCAGAAGCCGGTCGAATTCATCTGGCATCAATCGGAAAATCTGGCCAATTGCGACGCCATCATCTTGCCCGGCGGATTCGCGTTTGGCGATTATCTGCGCACGGGCGCGATCGCGCGCTTTTCCCCGGTGATGAAGTCCGTCGCGAAATTCGCCAGGAGCGGCGGAATGGTGCTGGGCATCTGCAACGGTTTTCAGATACTGCTGGAAGCGGGGCTGCTCCCCGGCGCGATGATGCGCAACAGCGGGCTGCGGTTCATCTGCCGCCACGTGCACATCCGCGTCGAACAGACAGATACGCCGTTCACAAACGCGGCGGCGAAGGGGCAAATCCTCAAGATTCCCATCGCGCACTCCGATGGGAACTACACTTGCGACGAAGCGACGCTTGCCGAGCTTGAGAAAAATCGCCAGGTAATTTTCTGCTACACCACGCCGGACGGAAAAAATGACGCTACTGGAAACCCGAACGGCTCAATGGCCAACATCGCCGGAATCTGCAACCGCGAGCGAAACGTCGCAGGGTTGATGCCGCATCCCGAACGCGCTGTGCAATTGGTTCTCGATTCCGCCGACGGCCTGATCATTTTCCGGTCCATGGTCGAAGCCTTGGTCAGCACGGCAAAGGCTACAGCACGAATGGTAGCGCCGCCATCTTGGCGGCGGTTTGCGTCTGTGTAGGGTCGCAGCATGCTGCCCCTGCGAGTTTAGGCGGCGGAAATGGCAACGGCGAGTACAGAAATCAAGGTAACTGCTGAAATTGCCTCCCAACACGGCCTCACCGCCGACGAATACGCGCGCGTAAAGCAAATTCTCGGGCGCGAGCCGAACATCACGGAGCTCGGCATCTTCAGCGTGATGTGGAGCGAGCACTGCTCCTACAAATCGAGCAAAGTGCACCTGAAGCGCCTGCCAACACGCGGGAGGCTCGTCGTGCAGGGCCCTGGCGAAAACGCCGGCGTTGTGGACATCGGCGACGGTCTCGTCGCGGCCTTCAAGATCGAATCGCACAATCATCCGAGTTTTGTGGAACCGTTCCAGGGCGCGGCGACAGGCGTGGGCGGAATCCTGCGCGATATTTTCACCATGGGCGCGCGGCCCATCGCTGTCCTCGATTCCCTCCGTTTCGGTCCGATCCCACCTTCCGTTGTAGGGGCGCAACATGTTGCGCCCCACCTCGGCAACACTACACCCGATACTGCCGCCGCCCCTGCCAACCGCCGCATTCTCGACGGCGTGATTCGCGGTATTGCGCACTACGGAAATTGTTTTGGCGTGCCAACGGTGGGCGGCGAAGTGTGCTTCGAACCCTGCTACTCGCAAAACCCGCTGGTAAACGCGCTTGCTCTGGGGATTGCGAAAAAAGAGGATTTGTTTTTCGCGAAGGCACGCGGCACGGGCAATCCGGTGATTTACGTGGGCGCGAAGACAGGACGCGACGGCATTCACGGCGCTTCACTGCTGGCATCGGCGGAGTTCACCGAAGAGTCGCACCAGAAGAGGCCGAATGTGCAGGTCGGCGACCCATTCGTGGAAAAGCTTCTGCTTGAAGCCTGCCTCGAAGCGATGCAGACAGGCGCGATCGTTGCGATTCAGGACATGGGCGCCGCGGGGCTGACGTGCTCCACAACAGAGATGGCTTCGCGCGGCGGGACGGGAATCGAGATCGACCTCGCAAAAGTGCCGCAGCGCGAAACCGGTATGACGCCGTACGAAATCATGCTCAGCGAATCGCAGGAGCGCATGCTTCTCGTGGCAGAAAAAGGCCGCGAGCGCGAAGTGCTCGACGTTTTCAAGAAGTGGGGATTGGACGCGGTGGTCGTCGGCGAAGTGACCGCCGGGGGACTTTTGCGTGTGAAGGACCACGGCAAGGTCGTTGCAGAAATTCCTGCGCATCCACTGGCGGAAGAAGGGCCGGTCTACCAAAGGCCGATCGCGCAGCCTCCGCTGAAAAAAGAGACAGCAGCGGATTGGTTTGCGTTTGCGGCGGAGGGCACGAATCTCACGCAGAATTTCGTGAAGTTGCTCGCATCACCAGCGATTGCTTCGAAGCGTTGGATTACCGAGCAGTACGACACCATGGTGCGGACGAACACCCTGGCTGTGCCGGGCGCGAGCGACGCCGCGGTAATGCGCATCAAAGGCACGAAGCGGGCGCTGGCGCTGGCCACGGACGGCAACGGCCGCTGGTGCCGGTTGAACCCGCGCCTGGGCGCAATGCACGCGGTGGCGGAAGCGGCCCGCAACGTCGCGTGCAGCGGGGCCCGGCCGATTGCAGCCACAAATTGTCTGAACTTCGGCAGCCCCGAGAAGCCGGAAGTGATGTGGCAGTTCAGCGAGGTAATCGACGGGCTCACCGTGGCGTGCAACGAATTGCGCACTCCCATCACGGGCGGAAACGTAAGTTTTTACAACGAGACTCTCGGCAAGTCGATCTACCCGACGCCGGTGATTGGGATGCTCGGCGTGATCGAAGACGCGTCTCATGTTTTGAAAATAGCGTTTCGCGATGAGGGTGACGTCATCGTCCTCCTCGACGGCCTCTCCACTCCAATCCGTCTTTCCGAGCGGAGTCCCGGCAGTGTTGGCCGGGACGCAGTCGAGGAATCACGGCAAGGTTTCTCCGCCCATCTCGCACAAGAATTTTCCTCCTCCGAATACTCCAAAACTATCGGCGGCATCGTCTCAGGCGAGCCTCCCGCAATCGACCTCGCCGCCGAAAAGCGCCTGCAAGACTGTCTCGTCGCTCTCGCTGCCGAAGGCGCGATCCAATCCGCCCACGACATTAGCGACGGCGGCATTGCGGTCACGCTGGCGGAGTCATGTTTCGCTCCCGTAGGGGCGCGGCATGCCGTGCCCGTTCTTGGCGCACACGTGATACTCGATGAAGAAGGACCGGTGGAGGCCGCCGTGTTCGGTGAACGCGGCGCCCGCGCGGTTGTGTCTGTTCGGCCAACTTCGCTTGCCCGCGTTCTCGATACTGCGAGACAATACGCTGTAGGGGCGCACGAGATCGGCAAGGTCACTCACGACGGTGCTTTCCACATCGAACATGAGGGCCGCGCGGTGATCGATAGCTCTGTCGAAACTCTGCGCGACACGTGGGCCTATTCGCTCGAGCGCACGCTCAAGGTGCTATGAAGTCAAATCTCGCCTTCGCTGACGATCATTTTCACGACGAGTGTGGTGTATTCGGCGTCTTCGGCCACCCGGAGGCATCGAACCTCGCCTATCTCGGCTTGTACGCTCTGCAACATCGCGGGCAAGAGTCAGCGGGAATTGTCTCGAGCGACGGTACGGAACTGTATCTCCATCGCGCCATGGGTGAGGTCGAAGAAATCTTCAAGCCTTGGGTGCTGGCGAAATTGCCCGGCAACCTTGCGATCGGCCACACGCGCTATTCGACGGCGGGCGACAAAGCGCTGCTGAACGCGCAACCGATCATGATCGACTGCAACAAGGGCAAGGTCGCGCTGGGCCACAATGGCAATCTGACGAATGCCGCGGAATGGCGCAGGAAGCTCGAGCACCGTGGCTCGATTTTTCAAACCAACAGCGACACGGAAGTAATCGTGCATTTGATTGCGCGTTCGCAGGCGCGCAATCTCTCCGGCGCGCTGGGCGATGCTCTGAACCAGGTGGAGGGCGCGTATTCGCTGCTGGTCCTCACGACGGATGAATTGTACGCAGCGCGCGACCCGCGTGGCTTCCGCCCGCTCGTACTAGGAAAGCTGCCGGCGACAAATGGCGGCGCCGATACCTGGCTGGTCGCCTCGGAAACGTGCGCGTTCGACTTGCTGAACGCGCAGTACGTGCGCGAGATCGAGCCCGGCGAGATGGTGCGCATTTCGCGGTCGGGCGTCGAGTCCATCCGCTTCGCGCCGGAAAAACAGCATCAGCAGTGTATCTTTGAGCATGTCTATTTTTCCCGGCCGGACAGCATCATTTTCGGCCGTTCTGTGTATGAAAGCCGCGAGATGCTCGGCCGCTTGCTCGCGAAGGAGCATCCGGCGAACGCGGACCTCGTCGTGCCGGTGCCGGATTCAGGCGTCCCCGCCGCGGTGGGTTACGCGCTCGAATCCAAAATCCCGTTCCGCATGGGCTTGATTCGCAATCACTACATCGGCCGCACGTTCATTGAGCCGTCGCAAGCGATTCGCAACTTCGGCGTCAAGCTGAAGCTGAATCCAATCCGTGGGTTGATCGAAGGCAAGCGCATCGTCCTTGTGGATGATTCGATCGTGCGTGGCACGACCAGCCGCAAAATCGTGCGCATGGTGCGCGAAGCGGGCGCCAAGGAAGTGCACGTGCGCATCAGCTGCCCGCCGACCATTTCGCCGTGCTACTACGGTGTGGACACGCCGACGAAGGAAGAATTGATCGCCTCCTCGAATACGCCGGAAGATATTTGTAAATTCCTCGGCGCCGATTCGCTGGGCTACCTCTCCATGGCCGGAATGAAGCAGGCCGTGAGCGACACCGAAGGCAAGTTCTGCACGTCCTGCTACACGGGCGTGTATCCGACCGACTTGGTGCAGCTCGAGGTGCGCGAGGGCGGCGCGAACGGCAAAGCCGGCGATGGAAGGAATGGCAAGGCCGTTGACACAGTGACATCGGATCGGCCCGTAACGGTGGAACATGAAGGCTGACGCAAGGAAAAAAGGAAAAGAGAAGGACTCGAACCTGCCGATGCGCCAGCGCATTCAGAGCGAGATCATCGCGTGGTTCTGGGTGGCGCTGGTGTTTTTGCTGATCAACGGCACGATCGGCCAGGCCCGCGTGATTCCCTCCGGCTCGATGGAGAACACGCTCCTGATCGGTGATCATCTGATCATGAGCCGCATCGGATACGACGCGGGCGTGCCGTTCACCGGCTGGCATGTGCCGCTTTGGCGAAATCCCAAGCGCCAGCAAATTGTGATCTTCAAGCCGCCCTACAATCCTACCCTTCCCGACTACGTGAAGCGCGTCATCGGCTTGCCGGGAGACACCATTGACATTCATGATGGCGCGGTTTGGATTAACGGCCAGAAACTCACGGAAACTTACACCACTGGCCCCAGTGAACCGGCCCCTCCTGGACAAGCTCCGGCAGGATATTCCGATGTGAAATTCCCCTACCACGTTCCCGAAAATTGCTTTTTTGCGATGGGCGACAATCGCGGGAATTCCTACGACAGCCGGTTTTGGGGCTGCATGCCGCGCAAGAACCTCATCGGCACGCCCGTAATGATTTACATGTCTCTCGATGCGTCTCCGAGCGCTTGGGACAGCGGGCAGATTCGCGAGCGGTTTCTTGCGTATGCCAACGCACTGGTGCACCCGGGCACCATCCGGTGGAGAAGATTGTTCCGGTTGTTTTAGCTTTATTCCCTAGGGCGACCGCATTTTGTAGTGAACGCCGCGACCCGCCGCGGCGGCAATCATAATTCGTCCGCAATCGAACGACGGGCGGCTACCTGCGCCCGTACGGGAAATGAAAACAAACAGGTCTCCCATGAAATACGCCGACGCTGGAGTGAACATCGCGGTCGCGGACGACGCGAAACAGAGAATCCGGCACCATGCCAGCCGGACATTTACACGCGGGGTACTCGGAGGAATCGGAAGCTTCGGCGCGCTTTTCGCTCTGGACAAGAAAAAATGGAAAGAGCCCGTGCTGGTATCGAGCGCCGATGGCGTGGGAACGAAGTTGAAGATCGCGATGGCCATGGGCGTGCACTCGACGGTTGGTGGCGACCTTGTCAATCACTGCGTGAATGACATTTTGGTGCACGGTGCGGAGCCGCTCTTTTTTCTGGATTATTTGGCGATGGGAAAGCTCGAGCCGCAAGTGGTGGAACAGCTCGTGGAAGGCATGAGCCGCGCTTGCCGCAAAGCAGGCTGCGCCCTGATCGGCGGAGAGACCGCGGAGATGCCGGGGTTTTATCCGCCCGGCGAATATGACGTGGCGGGCTTTATCGTGGGCGTGGTCGAGCGCAACAAACTGCTCACCGGAAAAGCCGTAAAACCCGGCGATACGCTGATTGCATTACCGTCGGCGGGACTCCACACCAACGGATATTCGTTGGCGCGAAAACTCGTCTTCGATGTGGCGAAGCTCAAGCCGGAGATGTATGTTGCGGAAGTTGGCAACAAAATTGGCGCGGAGCTGCTGAAGCCGCATTTGTGCTACGCGCCCGCGCTGAAAAATATCGTCGCCCGCGGTTGGGTTTCCGCGCTGGCGCACATCACCGGCGGTGGAATTCCGGGGAATTTGCCGCGAGTGCTGCCCTCGGGCATAAAGGCGAAGATCGATCTGGCGTCTTGGCCGGTGCCGCTGATTTTCAAATTCCTTGCCAAAATCGGAAAGATCGAAGCCGATGAGCTGCTGCAGACGTTCAATTTGGGCGTCGGAATGATCCTCGTCGTGCCGCCAAAGTTCGTGAAATCCGTCGAGGCTGACCTGAAGCGCCGGCGCGAGAAATTCTTCCTCATCGGCCGCATCGAGCGCGCCGACTCCGGCAAAGCCCGCGTATGCTATTCCGGCGCACTCAATCTCTAGCAGTTAATGAAAGCACACCCCGGACCCGTCATTCCGACCGAAGCGCAGTTTTTGCGCTCCGGACGGGTTTACGGAGCGAGGATCTCTGCCTCTCTGCAACCGCCAACGGCTGTTGCAGAAAATCTCTCCTCAATGTAGGGGCCGGCCTTCAGGCCGGCTCTTTGTAGCGGCCGCCTTCTGAGGCGGGGCTTACCGTTCGCTGGAAACATAACTTGGGTGCCGCGCAGATGTGCGCTTTTTCATTTCACGCTCCAGCCTGCTCAGCCACCGCAATTCCACCTTGAACTGCTCGATCAGCAGGCCGATCATCCACACCGCCTCGTGATGCTTGTGCCCAACTTCCTCGATCACCGCTTTCAGCGTCGCCTCTTCGCGCTCCAGCTCTTGCTCCATGAATGTTCGCCTTGCTCGGATTTGCCTTTGAAAAACCCCTGGCCGCGCCTGCCACGAAAGTGCAATCCATGTCAGAAACGGCGGCCGCTCCCGTTGCGTGGTCCACTCTTCACGTTCGAGAGCGTCCGCCAGAGCGCGGCGGCCCTTCGCCGTCGTCTCGAAAACGCTGCGGTCGGGTCCCGCGGCGGGCTCCGCACTTTCAGCTGCACGGATAAGCCCTGCGCGGGCGAGCTTTTCCAGCGAGTAGTACACCTGCGGCCGCGAAATCCCCGCCCAGTCGCGCACTTCGCGCCGCTCGAGCTCCAGGTTCGCCTGATAACCATGCATCGGCCGCTCGGCTAGCAGGCTGAGCAGCACCAGATCCGGCGTCGTCGGTTGTAGCCGCTTAGCGCCGCGCATCGTTCTCCTCGCTCTCTCCAAGTTCCTTAGTGTTCTCTGCGTCTCGGCGTTGTCCTTCCTCTTCTGTCACCGGCCTTCCTCTTGCGGCTCCAATACCACCACTGGCATTGCTCCGCAGGGAGCCGTGGATTGCGCGCCTGGGCCACGGCCGAGCGAAACACGTCCAGAACGCAGATGTCTTGATGCTGGCGCGCCACGCGGCCAAGTTTTTCATACAGCTTTTGCGGATTCTGCTGCGCCAGTTGCGCCAAGCTGCGAATACCCAGAAGCTCGAAGTCGCGCAGCATGGCGGGGCCGATGGAGATCAGATCCTTGAGACGCCGGGGTTTCTGCGGCATAAAAAATCTCCTTGACTTGGATCATTTGCTTCTCTATCTTTACTAGTCTAATTGAGACTACTGGCAAAGGCAAGGAGAATAACAAACATGCGAATCCTTTCCATCGTTCTTTCTGGTTTTACCCTGCTTCTCGGTTTGCTTTCTGCCAGCACACTTCGAACGGAGGAAAAAAAGCCTATGAACGTCAAGAGAATCACCCCCGTCCTGCTCGTGAAGGAGATTGAGCCGATCGTGCCCTTCTGGGTCGATCGGCTTGGCTTCACGAAAACCATCGAGGTCCCCGATGGCAACAAAATTGGATTTGTGACCTTTCAGAAGGGCACGGCCGAAGTGATGTACCAGACTTACGCCAGCGTGGAAAAAGACGCGCCGCCCTCAATGGCTGCGGAGGCCAGAAAAGGTCCCACCTATCTTTATATCGAGGTGGACAACTTCGACGCCGTGCTGGCGGCCATGAAAGACGTTAAAATCGTCATGCCCATCCGTACTGCCTTTTACGGCATGAAAGAATTCGGCGTCCAGGAGCCCGGCGGCCACTTCATCACGTTTGCCCAGCCGGTCGCCGCGCCCCAGCATTAGAACGAATCCAGTAACTGGGCCGTCAAACGCCTCCTTGGGCTAAGGAGATTTATCGACATCTGTCAGCGGGTGACAACATAACGGAGCAGCCGCGCGGGGTGGAAGTAACTCGGTTCTAGTCCATGTGACTGTAGTCTAAGTACGGCTTTGAGATTTTGATTATTTTGTCTTCCGGCATTTCAGCGAATTGGTCTTGTTTATTCACGGTGGCCAAGAACTCCACGTCAACTTTGATGATGGGGCACTGCTTCAAGACGTATGTACGCTGCGTCCGGGTGGAGAGTCCGCCCTCCATCGTGAAGACGTTGAGCAAATCCTTCCGAGTCATTCCCGGCTTAATGTCGGCCGTCCAAGCGAGCACGCTAGCCACCCACTGTGTGTATTCCTGATCGACCACGGGGCTCCCTTCCAGCGTTACAAATTTCAGAGGCCGCCCGGTGCTTGTATTGTGTTGGATTTCAAATCGCGAGTTGTTAATTACGTTCGGTTGCTGGCCGAAATTCGTGCGCTCCAACTCGTCAAGCAAGAGCATTGTCGCTGTTGGCGTCCTGTTGCTGGAATCAGCAATGAGTTGCGGGGCCGCAAACGCCATGTGCAAAATCAAGAGAATTTGCCTTGCTTTCACAGGCGAGTCCATTTCTTGGATGGTTACGCTCCTCATGATTGCGATGGCGGCCAAATCACCGGATCTGTTCAGAGTCTTTTCGTCCCAACCCGTGTATCCAGGGAAAGACAAGAGTCTGGAAACAGCAACTTTGACATCGTGAAACGAGGCAAACTCATCTTGTGAGCAGTCTTCTGCAAGTGCGGTGACGCTCAACATTACGAAAACGATTGGCAGCAGGTACCGTTTCATCGTTGTACTCCAATTCGTTTGATGCTTCTGTCCGAAATAGCAAAGTAAGTATCAGCCTGCGGGTAGGGCCAACCGCAGGGCGGAATGAACTCTTACTAGAGTCCGCGCCAACGGCGGCGCGGCCTTACGCACCAACAGATTCCTCCTACTGTTTGGTGCCTGACGGCAGAGGTGGCGGACGCCGTTCCATCTCCGTGGGAACCGCGATCGAGCGAGCGCCATTCTTCCCGACCGCGCGAACGGCAAAAAAGTGATTGTCGGTGGAAACGCCCTTCAAAACTGTTTCCCCCGCCGAAGTCGAAAAATCATAAACCTGCCAGCGAGGATCGCTCGTCTCGCGCCACAAAATTTCAAATCCAGCGCGCTCGGGATCTTCCTCCGCCGACCAGGAAACCTTGGCGTCGGGCGTGACTGCTCCGGTGAGTCTCGCATTCATCGGTGGAGCCGGAGCCAGCGCCAGCTGGCGCAGCGCTTCCGCGTTGTCGCGAGCCACATCACCCATAAACGTGAAATTCAGATACTTTTCAAAATCTCCATATTCGATTCCGTTTTCCGTGCGCGGTGTCTGATGTTGGTGCTCGTAATTCTCGAGCGGTTCCGTGAAGCGCACGGCGGGCAGCCCGGCTTTGTAGAAAGGGTAGTGATCGCCGCCGCGCCCGTAACGGTCAATGCGGAAAACCATGCGAATGGCCGCGCGGCCATCGATCTCTTCGACCGCCCGCGCCAGCTCCCGCGAAGGCGAATCGGCATCGTCCAATTCGCCGTTGCCGGAAAAGAGCCGCACGCGATGCGGAGCACCCGGAGCGGAATCGGCGCCCACGATGTCATCGTCCAGCATCCCGCCGATCGTGTAACCCTGCTGCTTGGCCCATTCGAGCAGATGCGTGCTTCCGAGCAGACCTTGCTCCTCGCCGGAGACCGCGGCAAAAAGTATCGTGGCGCGATAGGCTCCCCGGCCGTTCGCACCCGCTTTACTCAGCAAGCGCGCCGATTCCACGCTCACCGCCGTTCCGGAAGCATCGTCGTCAGCTCCCGGAGCGTCAGCCTCCGGGTCCATGACGTTGGAGGGCCGTGAATCGTAATGGCCAGAGACGATGAAAAGAGTTTTCGAAAGTCTCGGGTCGGTTCCGGGAAGGATGGCGTAGACGTTTTCGAGCGGAATCGGTTTTTCTGAGGTGCGCGCCGAGGTGGATTCAAACTTGTCCACCACCACCTGCAGCTTGCCCCCGGAATCTTTCGCGATCTCCTGGAAACGCGCCGCAATGTAATCCCGTCCACAGCCGGCGCCGCGCTTCGGATCCGTCCACGAAGAAAGCGTGAGGCGCGTCCCGCATGCCACGAGTTTTCCGATCAGGATGCGCATGGATTTTTCGTCTACGGACTGGCGCGCGACGGCCCCAGCGGGCCGTGGCTGAAGCTTCGGCTGGGGCTTGCCCTGCAGCGGTTCGGCTGGGTCGCGCGAAACGCTGCGTTGCGCAGAAGCCGGGTTTGCCGCACCGGCCAGAATGAGCGACGTGAGAATCACTGCGCACAGCGGGTGCTTGAGATTGACCACGAATAGCGCTCCCTTAAGTGGATTGGCGACCGCGAGTCCAGCATCTTAGCGCGAGCTGCGAGCCGTTGCGATGAAATTCCTTCGCAGGCATTCAAGACTGTGAATTTTGCCGTTGCATGAGGTTGTGCTAACGTTTTCCGTTTATGAACAAGCGTATTGGCGTGCTCTTAAGCGGGCGCGGATCGAATTTTGAGGCGCTGGCCGATAGCGTTACATCCGGGCGGATTCCCAACGCCGAGATCGCGATTGTCGTCAGCAACCGTGAGGGAGTGCCTGGGATTGACCGGGCGAAAGAACGCAAAATCGCGACGCGCATCATTCCGTCAAAGGGTTTAGAGCGCGAAGCCTATGACCGCCAGGTCGTTGCCGTCTTGAAAGAGTTTCAAGTCGACCTGGTCTGTCTCGCGGGCTACATGCGGCTGCTGTCGCCTTACTTTGTGGCGGCATTTCCGCAGCGCATCTTGAATATTCATCCGTCGCTGCTGCCCTCTTTTCCCGGGCTGGAATCGCAGCGGCAGGCGCTCGAATATGGTGTGAAGTTTGCCGGCTGCACGGTGCATTTTGTGGATGAGAATCTGGATGCGGGCCCCATCGTGTTGCAAGCCGTCGTGCCGGTGAAGGATGAGGACACGGAAGCGACGCTTTCCGAGCGCATTTTGCGCGAAGAGCACCGCATCTATTCGGAAGCCGTGCGCATCGTGCTCGAAGGAAAATACAAAATCGCAGGCCGCCGCGTTCTTCAAACACAAGGCCGCCAAACATAGGAAAACGTGTCATCCTGAGCGTCCCGACTCTTGTCGGGATGCGAAGGATCTCAGCGCAAACTTTGGCAACCAAGACAATTACGTGCGCACATCGCATGCCTAGAGACAGAAGATGAGCACCGCCCAATTCAAGCCCGTAGCCGAACAGCTCGCCTACCTCAAAAAGGGCGTCGCGGAAATCATCCGCGAAGAGGAACTGAAGGCCAAGCTGGAACGCTCGCTGAAGACCGGAAAACCTCTGCGCGCGAAGCTCGGCCTCGATCCGACCGCGCCGGATATTCACCTCGGACACACGGTCGTCATCCGCAAACTGAAACATTTCCAGGATATGGGCCACACGGCCGTTTTCCTGATTGGTGATTTCACGGCGATGGTCGGCGATCCCACCGGCCAGTCCGAAACTCGCCCGCCCCTCTCCCGCGAACAGGTCAACGCCAACGCAAAAACCTATCTCGACCAGGTTTTCAAGATTCTCGATCGCGAAAAAACCGAGGTTCGCCGCAACAGCGAATGGCTCGACAAGCTCACCAGCTACGACATCGTCCGGCTCTGCGCCAAATATCGCGTGGCGCGCATGCTCGAGCGCGAAGATTTTCACAAGCGCCTGACGGAACAGCTGCCTATCTCGATGCACGAGCTGCTCTATCCTCTTCTCATGGCCTACGATTCCGTTGTGCTCGAAGCGGACGTGGAGCTCGGCGCAACGGAGCAAAAATTCAATTTGTTAATGGGCCGTGAAATTCAGCGCGAATACGGCCAGGAATCGCAAGTTTGCATGACCATGCCGATTCTCGTCGGTCTCGATGGCCAGCGCAAAATGTCGAAGAGCTTCGGGAATTATGTCGGCATCACCGAAGCTCCCGTCGAAATGTTCGGCAAGATGATGTCGATCCCCGACAATCTGATGTGGTCCTATTACGAGCTGGTGACGGACCGGAAGCCGGACGAAATCGCGGCCATAAAGAAGGAAGTGTCGAGCGGCAAGATGCATCCAATGGACGTGAAGATGCGCCTCGCGCAAGAAGTGATCGCTGGCTTCCACGGCGGAGAAGCAGCAGCCAAGGCGGGGGAAGAATTTCAACGCGTCTTCCGCGACCGCCAAGCCCCCGAAGAGGTGAAAGAGTTCAAATTATTGCGGGTTTCACCGAGCGAGTTTCATATTTACGAAACAGAAGGCAGCATTGCCACTACAACCGCCCATCGAGAAGTTTCCGCAGTTGAGCTGTCTAAGTGGGCAAAAATTCTTGTCGCGTTAGGACAAGTGTCATCTGCGTCAGAAGCGGAACGAATTATTAAACAGGGTGGTTTTGAAGTCGATGGCATGACAGTCAAAGATCCGTCCGCCAGAATGGATTTGAACCTACCTTGCGCCTATACCGTGAGAGTGGGAAAGAAGAGATTCCTTCGCGTCATCTTGAGTAAGCCTTAGTCAACGTAGTAGTTGTATCTCCCTAACCGAGTATTTCGCTGGCGAGACCTGCGACGTGCTCTGCGATTGAAGGCGCGGCGGTGAGCCCGGGCGACTCGATGCCAACGAGGTGAATGGCCTGCGGCACGGCGGGGTCGCGGGTGATCACGAAATCAGCGATGCCTTTTCCACCGGGCGGAACCAGCTTCGGCCGCAGGCCGGAATACCCAAGCTGCAAATCGCGCTCCTCGATTTCGGGCAGTAGTGTTTTTGCGCTGCGGGCAAATTCCGAAATCGGCAGGCGATTTTTTTCGTAATTATCTTTTCCTTCGACATAAGTTGCGGTCGGGCCGACGAGAACGGTTCCCCAAAGCGTCTTCGTGAAATGAACGCCCAGGCTGAGGCCATCCGTGTGCGGCAGCGGATAAACAAGATTCTTGATCAGCAAGGATTGCGGGCCGCGGATTTCGCAGTATTCGCCGCGAACGGGATAGATGCGCCACGAATGATTCCCGAGGAGTGCGGCAACTTCATCGGCAAAGAGCCCCGCAGCGTTGATAACGCATTTCGCCTCGATGGTTTCGCTCTGCGAATCTTCTTCGTCGCCGATGCGGAGGCCCACGCGAATGGTTTCGCGAGAAGGCTCCAACGAAACTACCTTCGCGCGCGTAACAATATTCGCTCCCTGATTTGTTGCGATGCGAGCGTGGGCGTGAACGAGTTCTTCGGCGGAGACGATACCCGTGGAGGGGACCTCGAGGGCGGCGACGCCTTTGATATATGGTTCGCGGGCGTGAATCTCGACAGGACCGATGATGCGCAGGCCCTCGACTCCATTGTCTTCCCCGCGCTTCTTCAGAGCGAGAAGTTCCCCTTCTTCGTGGGCATCAGCGGCGACCACGAGCTTTCCGGTGTGCCGATGCGGGACGTTGTGCTTGACGCAGAATTCGTACGTGAGGCGGTTGCCTTCGATGCACTGGCGCGCCTTCAGAGAGTTTTTCGGGTAGTAGATCCCGGAGTGGATTACCCCGCTATTGCGCGTGCTGGTGGCCATGCCGAGCTTGGGAAATTGCTCGACGAGAAAAACATCCTGCCAGCGCTCGGAAACGGCGCGGGCGATAGCGCAGCCGACAACGCCCCCGCCAATGATAAGAATATTCGCCTGATCCATGCGCAACAAAGAATAAAGCAGAACAGGCCACGCGGTGAAGGTTTTGTCGTTACCACAAGTCGCCGGTCACTCGACTCGACCTCGGATCACCGTCACCGACGCCTTCGGCAGCGTGAACGCCTGGCCGCTCTTCGCGCTCACCGTGGTCGTCACCGGCGGGCCATCCGGATCGGCATGACTTTTCGGCCCTTCCGGAGTCGCCTATTATATCGATTTAATAAGGCAATTCTGCACATGCGTACCTTACGCCAACTCCTGGCGTCTTCAAAGAAAAATCGTTGCCGTTCCAATTCTTCCACGCTGGCGTCAAGCGCCCCTTCCTGCTAATTTCGGGTGCGGCAATCTGCTCACCTAAAAGTGGAGCGTACCATGGCGACCCTCGGATTGATTGAATACCGCGACGCGAGCCGGGAAGTTCGCGCCGTCTATGACGACATCATGGCCACGCGCAAAGTCGACTGGATCAATAATTTCTGGAAAGCCATTGCGCGCGATCCTGTCACGCTCAAGCGCACCTGGGAAAGCATCAAACAGATCATGGCGCCCGGCGCGCTCGATCCGCTCACCAAAGAATTGCTCTACGTCGCCGTCAGCGTCACCAACAACTGCCACTACTGCATCGCCTCGCACACCGCTTCCGCGCGCAACAAAGGCATGACCGACGCCATGTTCCAGGAACTCCAAGCCGTCATCGGCATGGCCAACGAAACCAACAAGCTCGTCACCGGCTATCAGGTCGAAATCGACGAGCAATTCAAAGGTCCGCTGCCGCCGCTCAAGTAGCTCGCCGCCTGCCCCGAAGGACAGGTGTTTCCATCGTAGTACGCGCGTACTATGGCTGCCCAGTTCGCATCAAGCAGAACATATAGAGGAGCCGGGGGAGGCCTTGCCGATCGTATAGGGCCTGACCTGAAATTCTGTTTTGTGAGCGAACGCCTCATGCCTCCAATTGTCAAAGATTCTGATGTAATCGCAGCAACACCGGGAACTGTTACAGCGAATCCTCGCGCAACGTCCACCCTTCCCGACGCCTCGCCCAGCAGGCCGCAGCCGGTGGCGCTCGAAGTGTCCGTGACGGTGAACGGCGCCCGCACCGTGGGAGGCAGCGAGAAGCGTGAGCCCTTCTCCGAGACCACGAAAACAGTGTTGGTATTTTCGCATGGCGCGGTCATCCGTCTGGCATCGACGGTGGCGCCGGGGCAACTGCTTTTCGTCACCAACGAAAAAACAAAAAAAGAAGTGGTCTGCCAGGTCGTCAAATCGAAGAGCTACCGCAGCGTGAGCGGCTACGTGGAATTGGAATTCACCGAACCGGTGGTTGGCTTCTGGGGTATGCGTTTTCCAAACGACCGGATCGGGCCGGCGCCTGGAGCAACGGTTTCTCCCCTTCCGCCGCCCTCACCCGCGCCGAAGGTCGCAATGCCCGTGGCTAGCGTCACTTCGGAAGCGGTGAAAGCACGGCCTGTGATGTCGAAGCCTGTCGAACCGCAAGTTGCCGAAGTAAAGCCAGCGGAACGCAAGCCAGTCGAAGTGAGTGTTAAGCGGCTTGAAGCGCCCGTGCCGGCAACACCGCTTGTCGCTAGGCCCGAATCTCCGGTGATCCCCATTCCCGTGACACCACCTGCGCTCCTCTCAACTTTGCCGCAAAGGTTCTACGCGAAGCCCACCGCCGCGGAGCCACCAAGTATCCAAACGCAACCACTAGCGCCGAAAAATCCAGAGCCCGTGACCGGTTCGACGGAATCGTTGAGGCTGGAAACGGCGCGGCTGCAGGAACAATTATCCTCGATGCAGTTCTCCGGCGCGCCCGCTCCGAAGACCCCGCCAGAACAGCCTGCCGATCCTCCCGCGGACAAAAAACCGGTAGCGGGTGTGAGTTCCAAGATTTTCGAACTTGGGCAGACCACCCCCCCGGTCAAGCAGGCACCAGTGGTGAAAAATGTTCCGCCGGCGCCGCTGCCGTCGCGCGATGAAGAAAGTATGAAGATTCCCGCTTGGCTGGAACCCCTGGCGCGCAACACCGTCGCTCCTTCATCCACGCAGGAACTCCTCGAGAGGGAAAAGGCCAGGCGCACGGCAGAGAAGTTGGAAATTTCCGAACCCGAAGTGGGGACAGTAGCCATTGCGGAAGTTGAGAGTGTCCCCGAAGTGAAAGTCCCATCATTTGGGAGCGACCTGCTCTGGGACGAAAAGAAGGGCAGCGAGGGAAAAGTTTCACGCGGCTCGAATAAAGGCGTATTGATCGGCGCGGTTGCTGCCGGCTTGATCCTGCTGGCCGGTGGCGGCGCTTGGTACTTGCTGCCGCAGGCTGGTTCCGTAAAAAACTCCGTTACATCGGCGAGCGTGCCTGCAGCAGCAGTCACCCCGAAAGTGCTGCGGCCTCAACCGGCCGTGGTTCCTCAAACGACTCCAGTGAACAATCTTGCGGCAGTGCCGCCACAAACGGTGGTTTCTTCTCCTGCGGTGAACTCACAAATCGCGACGCCGCATGACGGACCGACGCCGGCGCCTGCGGTGACTACGAACATCCCCGTGACACAGAAATATGTACAACCAGTGCCGGTCCAGCAGCAGCCCTTGGTGCTGCAGCAGCCCGAGCCGAAGAAGCCCGCCTTGGGCGAGGTCCACCTAGCGTCGCCGAAGGTCAATCGCAGTGCGCGCTCGCAAGAGAGTGGAGCCGCGGAGCCTGGTCTTGCATTGAATGGGGATCAGATTACGCCGGGCAGCGATTCCTTGGGCGGGGAACTCCTAGCGGGAAGCGTGAAACAACCAACGGCGCCGGCCGCGCCGCTTGCGGTGGGTGGAGATGTCAACCCGGCAAAGATGATTTCCTCCGTTCCGCCGGTCTATTCGTCGCTCGCCAGGACGCAGCATGTTTCCGGCGATGTCAGGATCGACGCGCTGATCGATGCGAACGGCCGCGTCACTTCAATGAAAGTGATTTCAGGACCGACGCTGCTCCATCAACCGGCGATGGACGCGTTGCATCAGTGGAGGTACAAGCCGGCCACTCTCGACGGCAAACCCGTGCCCATGCACCTGACGGTCACGCTTCAGTTCCGCTTGCAATAATCCATTTCAATTTTGTTCTGCCGCACCTCGCTTTCGCGAGGGCGTCTTCGCTCGCGAAACCATTTCTTCCACCAGAAAGTGTGACGGCTTGCGGCGGAAGGAGCAGCTTCGTATACTGGCGGCCCGGCCAAATGGCAGCTCCGGCGGGAGGGTAGCCCGCCGAAACTCACCGTCCTTGGCCTCTCAAATCTCGCCTGCGCATGCGTCGCAGGCCGAAGTGCGAATTCTCGGTTGACCCCGGCCAGTGCGGGGTCACGCTTTCAACCCACATTTCCATTTTGAACTCTATCTCTGAATCTTTGGGTCGTTGCCGTCATCAATATTTATGCGGGTCTGAACGCGATGCAAACGCCCCGGAGGTTAATACCCTACTGGTGAGAAACAGAATCAGCCCTTTCAGCTCTCTTTTAATGCCTGTCTCAAGATCGATTTCCAAGGTTCCCGCGTCACCTCCGATGGTGGCCTGATTCTGGTTCGTGAGTTGGACGAACGTTTGGGCTTCGGCGAACTCATCGGCCAGCACCTGACCGACTCACGGAGAGGGAAGAACACGCAGCTCCCGCTGGCGGACCTGTTGCGCCAGTCAGTCTACAGTCGGATAGTCGGCTATGAAGACGTAAACGACGCCGAGCGACTGAGCTGCCATCGGTTCCGGTCCAACGAAGCGCGGTTGTGGCTGAGCGTCCTGGCGTATAACCTGGGCAACCTGTGGCGGCGGCTGGTGCTGCCCGGAAGGATCCACGGTTGGTCGTTGACCAGCCTGCAGCAGCGGCTGGTGAAGACGGGCGGTCGGCTGGTGAAGCATGCTCGTTATTATTGGCTGCTCTTGGCCGAGAGCCATCTGACGCGGCGGCTGTTTGGAGCCATGCTGTGCAATATCGCGGCGCTACCATTTCCAGCGGGGTAGGCAAGCCGCAGACCGGATCAGATTTCAGCGACGAGAGAGGCAGGGGAAGGAAAAGTGTCGCAGGGCTCGATCCCGAGAAGCGGGAGTTTCGGCCCTAGGGTTCTCGGGAGGGGTAGAACCGGCCCCCTTCCGGTCGCTGGAGACGCCCTGCACCGAAACTGTGCTAGAGCATTGTATGCGGAGGCGGTCAGATGTACATTACCGGTCGGCCGGGAAGTCAATAATGGAAATCCCGGCTGAGGCTTCTTGTGAATCGCCCATGACCGTTAGCGTCGGTATTGCAATCACACTGTAGTGCGTTTGTCACCCCAAAGTCTGTGACGAAGTCACACGAGATGATGATGTAGGTCACAGACGTAAATCCGGCAACGTGTTATATAAGCTTACGGGTTGGAAATACATTTTCTCTATGGCAAACATCCATCAACAGCACATCGCTTGGCACCGGGGAAAAGACCGATCACCCCCGCCGAGGCACAACAAAGGCCTATCTCGTCGGCGGAATCGCCTCGCTCATTGGCGGCTGCGGGAGACGGGAGTTGAGCAAACTTGTCGTATTATCCCGTGAACGGATAAAGGGGGCAGGTCATCGGCTCGCGCTGATTTGGAGAGGGGGATTAGTTGGGGTCTGCTTCGGATTCCGAATCGGTCCTTTGCCTTAGAAAGAGGGCCAGTGCAGTCTAACGCAAATCGCAAACGGTCACTCGGCGGCGTGAAGGTCCTGCTGACGAGCGTCTGCCGGCCCATCGGCGCCGCCCACGGGGATGCTACCAGCGTAGGCTATGAAGTTCTGCACGGGCAAATCACACGGGCCCAGGGGATTTTTAGCCCGCGGTCAACCAGCTACACCTTTGGCCTAGATTACATCGCGGCCAACCTCGATGCGCCGGCCACCGTTCTCCACTACCCGTCCCATGCCGAATTGATCCGTGAACTGCGCAAAGCTCCAACATTCGTAGGAATTTCATTTAATCTGTCGCTCTTCCAGCGGATGAAGGAA